>NZ_JABBWY010000030.1:0-1718 GCF_014161415.1 Microbispora sp. H10885
GCCCTAGAAGGCCACTGAAGATCTTGCGTTCTGGCCTCGTTCTTTCTGGGATGAGGCCACAGTGGGTGCTGTGCAGGGTGAGTGGGCTGGGGAACTGGTCGGGCCGGATGTGTGGCAGACCTGCAGGGAGCTGATCCCGGCAGGCAGCGTGTTCGCGTTCTTGGCCGAGCATCGCCAAGCCCTGTTTCCCGCAGGGATGTTCGCGGACATGTATCCCTCACGCAACGGGCGGCCGAGCATGCCGCCGCAGGTCCTGGCGGCTGCGGTGGTGCTGCAGACGCTGCATGGCCTGTCGGACACCGACACCGTGCAGGCGTTGCGGTGTGACCTGCGCTGGAAAGCGGCCTGCGGGCTGGGACTGTATGACACCGCCTTCGATCCGTCGCTGCTGACCTACTTCCGGCGGCGGCTGGCGCGCTCCCGCAGGCCGAACCGCCTGTTTGAGGCCGTGGGTGAGGTGGTCGCGGCGACCGGGGTCCTGGCGGGCAGGCAGCGGCGGGCGCTGGACTCGGCGGTGCTCGACGACGCGGTCGCAACCCAGGACACCGTCACCCAATTGATCGCCGCAATCCGGCGGGTGATCCGTCACGTGCCCGGCGCCGCCCAAGTCGCCGCCGAGGGTTGCACCGCTCATGACTACGCCGATCCGGGCAAGCCGCGCATCGCCTGGGATGACGAGCAGGCCCGGGCCGTGCTGGTGGACGCCCTGGTCACCGACGCCATCCGGCTGCTGGCCGGCCTGCCCGCCCAGCCCCTGGACGAGCAGGCGGCCACCGCCGTGGGACTGCTGGCCCTGGTCACCGGCCAGGACGTGGAACCGGCCGAAGACTCCGACGGCCGGGACGGGCGCTGGCGCATCGCCCAGCGCACCGTCCCCGACCGGGTGATCTCCACCGTCGATCCCGAATCCCGGCACGTGCACAAGACCCGCACCCACCGCCAGGACGGATTCAAGGCCCACGTGGCGGTCGAACCCGAAACCGGCCTGTTCACCGCCGTGGCATTACGGCCCGGATCCGGTGCCGCTCATCACGAGGCCGCCCTCGCCGCCGACCTGCTCGCCGAGGAGACCAGCCCGGTGGAGGTCTTCGGCGATGCCGCCTACTCCACCGGGGCCTGCCGCCACGCGCTCACCGACGCCGGGCATCGTGCCGTGATCAAACCCGCACCCCTGCGCCCGGCCGTGCCCGGCGGATTCGACCTGGACGACTTCGCCATCGACACCGCAGGCAGCACCGTGACCTGCCCGGCCGGGCACCAAGTCCCGTTGTCGGCACCGTCGGGCCGCAACCAGCAGCGCAAGGCCTTCTTCACCAGCCAGTGCGCCGGCTGCCCACTACGCCCGCGCTGCACCAAAGCCAAAGCCGGGCGCATCCTCGCCATCCGCCCGCACCACGACGAGCTTGCCGCCGCCCGCCGGCAAGCCGCCACCGATCCGATCTGGCAGAACGACTACCGGCGCTGGCGGCCACCCGTCGAACGCGCCATCGCCTGGATCGTCGCACGAGGCAACCGGCGATTACGGTACATCGGCACCATCAAGAACAACGCCTGGCTCCACACCCGCGCCGCCGCCCTCAACCTGCGAACCCTGATCAACCTCGGACTCACCCGGACCGGCAACGTCTGGACACTGGTTCCAAACTCACCTGCGTGAACCACGGGCCGACCACAAGCACCGGCGGTCATCGAGACAAGATCTTCAGTGGCCTTCTAGG
>NZ_JABBWY010000032.1:0-1435 GCF_014161415.1 Microbispora sp. H10885
AGATCGCCCGGCTCATCGCGCAGGGCAAGGGCATGAGCGACCTGCTGGAGCAGCAGGTGCCGCAGTCCATCACGCTGACGTCGGAGACCGTCACCAAGGACAACGCCGACAAGTACCTGCCCACCGGGTTCGAATCCTGATCCAGCCCTGATTCGAGGGAGTTCTAGTGACTGAAAGCAGGCCGGCGCTGGGTGTCGGCATGGTGGGGTACGCGTTCATGGGGCGCGTGCACTCACAGGCGTGGCGGAGCGTCGCGGCGGTCTTCGACGTACCGAGGCCGGCCATGGCCGTCCTGTCCGGGCGGTCCGCGGAGCGTACGGCCGAGGCGGCCGACACGCTCGGCTGGGCGGCGGTCGAGACGGACTGGAAGCGGCTGATCGAGCGCGACGACGTGCAGATCGTGGACATCTGCACGCCGGGCGACTCGCACGCGGAGATCGCCATCGCCGCGCTGGCGGCGGGCAAGCACGTCATCTGCGAGAAGCCGCTGGCCAACACCGTGGCGGAGGCGGAGGCGATGACCGCCGCCGCGAAGGAGGCGGCGGCTCGCGGCGTGCGCAGCATGGTCGCCTTCAACTACCGCCGCGTTCCCGCCATCGCCCTGGCCAGGAGGTTCGTGGCCGAGGGCAGGCTGGGCGAGATCCGGCACGTGCGGGCGCAGTACCTGCAGGACTGGATCGTCGACCCCGAGTTCCCCCTCGTGTGGCGGCTCCAGAAGGACAAGGCCGGGTCCGGCGCGCTCGGGGACATCGGCGCCCACATCATCGACACCGCCCAGTTCATCGTCGGCCGGAACCTGACCGGGGTGACGGCGCTCACCGAGACCTTCGTCAAGGAGCGCCCGCTGGCCGAGGGGTCGAGCGGCCTCGTCGGCCAGGGCGGCGGCGGTGAGAAGGGCGAGGTGACGGTGGACGACGCGGCCCTGTTCATCGGCCGCTTCGAGGGCGGCGCGCTGGCGTCGTTCGAGGCCACCCGCTTCGCCACGGGGCGCAAGAACGCGCTGCGCATCGAGATCAACGGGTCGGCGGGCAGCCTGTCCTTCGACTTCGAGGCGATGAACGAGCTGTGGTTCTACGACGCCGCGGAGTCGGACGCCGGCTTCCGGCGGGTCCTCGTCACCGAGTCGGACCACCCGTACGTGGGGGCCTGGTGGCCGCCGGGGCACGGCCTCGGGTACGAGCACACCTTCGTCCACGAGGTGAAGGACTTCCTGGAGGCGATCGCCGCCGGCACCGACCCGACGCCGTCCTTCGAGGACGGCCTCCAGGTGCAGCGGGTGCTCGCCGCCGTCGAGGAGAGCGCGGCTGCCGGTAGCCGCTTCACGAGTGTGGAGGTTTGATGACCAGGCCGATCACGTTGTTCACCGGTCAGTGGGCGGACCTGCCGTTCGAGGAGGTCTGCCGGCTGGCCGCCGAGTGGGGCTACGACGGTCTTG
>NZ_JABBWY010000033.1:0-1419 GCF_014161415.1 Microbispora sp. H10885
TGTGATGTGACTGCGTGCCTTTTGAAGAATGAGCCTGCGAGTTATGGTGTGTGGCGAGGTTAACCCGTGTGGGGGAGCCGTAGCGAAAGCGAGTCTGAATAGGGCGTTTGTAGTCGCATGCTGTAGACCCGAAGCGGGGTGATCTACGCATGGGCAGGTTGAAGCGCGGGTAAGACCGCGTGGAGGACCGAACCCACCAGGGTTGAAAACCTGGGGGATGACCTGTGTGTAGGGGTGAAAGGCCAATCAAACTCCGTGATAGCTGGTTCTCCCCGAAATGCATTTAGGTGCAGCGTTGCGTGGTGCTTGCCGGAGGTAGGGCTCTGGTTGGCTGATGGGCCCGACAAGGTTACTGACGTCAGCCAAACTTCGAATGCCGGTAAGTTGAGCGTGGCAGTGAGACTGCGGGGGATAAGCTCCGTGGTCGAGAGGGAAACAGCCCAGATCACCGACTAAGGCCCCTAAGCGTGTGCTAAGTGGGAAAGGATGTGGAGTCGCAGTGACAACCAGGAGGTTGGCTTAGAAGCAGCCACCCTTGAAAGAGTGCGTAATAGCTCACTGGTCAAGTGATTCTGCGCCGACAATGTAGCGGGGCTCAAGTACACCGCCGAAGTCGTGGCACTGCCAGCTTGCTGGTGGTGGGTAGGGGAGCGTCGTGCGAGCCGGTGAAGCCGCCGAGTGATCGTGTGGTGGAGGTCGTACGAGTGAGAATGCAGGCATGAGTAGCGAGTCAGAAGTGAGAATCTTCTGCGCCGAATGACCAAGGGTTCCTGGGGCAGGTTCGTCCGCCCAGGGTAAGTCGGGACCTAAGGCGAGGCCGACAGGCGTAGTCGATGGACAACGGGTTGATATTCCCGTACCCGCTGTGATGCGCCCATATCGAATCCAGTGATACTAAGGGTCCTTAAGCCGGTTGGCTCTTCGGAGCCGGCGTCAGGGTGAACGCCTGGCCTGATCTGGTAGTAGGTAAGCGATGGGGTGACGCAGGAAGGTAGCCCAGCCCGGGCGGTGGTTGTCCCGGGGTAAGCATGTAGGGAGAGAGATAGGCAAATCCGTCTCTCATTGATCCTGAGGTGTGATGCCGAGCCGATTGTGGCGAAGTGGGTGATCCTATGCTGCCGAGAAAAGCCTCTAGTGAGTGTCGCGGCGGCCCGTACCCTAAACCGACTCAGGTGGTCAGGTAGAGAATACCAAGGCGGTCGGGTGAACTGTGGTTAAGGAACTCGGCAAATTGCCCCCGTAACTTCGGGAGAAGGGGGACCTTTACTGGTGATGGAACTTGCTTCTTGAGCTGGTGGGGGTCGCAGTGGCCAGGGGGAAGCGACTGTTTACTAAAAACACAGGTCCGTGCGAAGTCGTAAGACGATGTATACGGACTGACGCCTGCCCGGTGCCGGAACGTTAAGGGGACCGCTTAGC
>NZ_JABBWY010000034.1:0-1349 GCF_014161415.1 Microbispora sp. H10885
GGCAGCATCACCGGCGTCCAGTCCGGCCTGTGCATCGACGCCGCCGGAGCCGCCACCGCCAACGGCACCAAGCTCCAGCTCTACTCCTGCCACGGCGGCACCAACCAGAAGTGGACCTGGAGCAGATAGTCCCGGATGCGAAGGGATCCCCCCGGTGCGGCGTGCCCGCCGCGCCGGGGCCCTTCGGACGGCTCCCCCGGACGACCTCCTGAAGAACCCCTGAAAACTCCCGCAAGAACCCCCGAAAGAACCCCTCAGAAAGAGCAGAACGATGAGACGACATCTCAGGAAACTCGTCGGCACCGCCCTCGCCGCCGCGCTCACGGCGGTGGTCACGGCGCTGTCCATGCTCGTGGGACCGGTGCCGGGAGCGTCGGCGGCGACGCTGACAGAGGTGACGAACTTCGGCTCCAACCCCGGCAACATCCGGATGTTCCTGTACGTCCCCAACAACGTGGCGGCCAGGCCGGGGATCCTGGTGGCGATGCACGGCTGCAACGGCTGGGCGCAGGGCTTCTACCAGGGCACCGAGTTCGCCTCGCTCGCCGACAGGTACGGCTTCGTCGTCATCTATCCCCAGGCGAACAAGAGCGCCAACGGCATGTCGAACTGCTTCGACGTGTGGTCGAACGAGTCGCTGCGCCACGGCGGCGGCAGCGACCCGGGCTCGATCGTGTCGATGGTGAACTACGTCCAGCAGCGCTACAACGGCGACCCGGAGCGGGTGTTCGCCACCGGCTTCTCCTCGGGTGCGATGGAGACCAACAACCTGCTCGCCACCTACCCCGACGTGTTCAAGGCCGGCGCGCCGTTCTCGGGCGTCCCCTACGGCTGCCTCGGCCCGGCCGGGTGCGGCGACAAGACGCCGCAGCAGTGGGGTGACCTGGCCCGCAACGCCTACCCGGGCTACACCGGGCCCCGGCCGCGGGTGCAGGCGTGGCACGGCACCAACGACTCGGTGCTGAACTACAGCATGCTGCAGGAGGAGGTCGACCAGTGGACGAACGTGTGGGGCATCAGCCAGACGCCCGCTTCCACTGACACCCCGCAGTCCGGCTGGACCCGGCGGCGCTTCGGCTCGGGTCAGGTCGAGGCGTACACCATCTCCGGCGCGGGTCACGACCTGCCGCACCAGGGCATGGGGATCTACGCGATCCGGTTCTTCGGCCTCGACGCGCCGAGCACCTCCCCGTCCGCGACACCGACCGTCACCCCCTCCGTGACGCCGACGGTGACGCCGTCGACGACCCCGACCTCCGGCGGGGGCAGCGGGCCGATCAAGGGTGTGGCCTCCGGCCGCTGCGTGGACGTGACCGGCGCCAGCCAGACCGACGGCACCCAGGTGCAGC
>NZ_JABBWY010000035.1:0-897 GCF_014161415.1 Microbispora sp. H10885
CTGCCTGAAGAGACGGCGGTCTCCCCCGGAAGGTCCCACAACCCCGCACACGCAACGCCCGCCGGCTATCACACGCGCACGGTTTAGCCTCCTCCGCTTTCGCTCACCACTACTCACGGAATCACTATTTGTTTTCTTCTCCTACGGGTACTGAGATGTTTCACTTCCCCGCGTTACCACCAACCGCCCTATACATTCAGACGGCGGCAACACCACATGACTGGTGCTAGGTTTCCCCATTCGGACATCCCCGGATCAACGTCTGGTTGGCGACTCCCCGAGGCTTAACGCAGCCTCCCACGTCCTTCATCGGCTCCTGATGCCAAGGCATCCACCGTGTGCCCTAAAAAACTTGGCCACAAAGATGCTCGCGTCCACTATGCAATTCACAAACAACAACCAGGCAAACCAGCCCACCCCACCACCAAACACCCGAGCGTCAACACGCCCGAACCGGTATGGCAGGAGACCAGCCCCAAAGAGAAAACCAAACCCACTCGCAAGCGGCCACCGCGATGCGATGGCCGGCGAACGGTCCGTTCCCTCAGGACCCAACAGTGTGCCCGAACCCACCAAGCCCCGCCGAACGCTTCCCCACTCCGCCGACCTCCCGTGAAGGAGACCCGCGGCGGTACTCACCCCGGCAGCCGAACCCGGCCGATCCGAATAACCAGTGCTCCACTAATGAGCTCACCGAGCAGGGAACACGCGTCCCTGAACCCGGCATGGACCAAACCCTCAGACTCACCACAACGGGTGAACCCACCAGGGCCGGCCGGTGCTCCTTAGAAAGGAGGTGATCCAGCCGCACCTTCCGGTACGGCTACCTTGTTACGACTTCGTCCCAATCGCCAGCCCCACCTTCGACCGCTCCCCCCACAAGTGGTTGGGCCACGG
>NZ_JABBWY010000036.1:0-788 GCF_014161415.1 Microbispora sp. H10885
GTGGAGTCATTGGTGAAATACCACTCTGGTCGTTTTGGACGTCTAACCCGCGCCCGTGAATCCGGGTGGGGGACAGTGTCTGGTGGGTAGTTTAACTGGGGCGGTTGCCTCCTAAAAGGTAACGGAGGCGCCCAAAGGTTCCCTCAGCCTGGTTGGCAATCAGGTGTCGAGTGTAAGTGCACAAGGGAGCTTGACTGTGAGACTGACGGGTCGAGCAGGAGCGAAAGCTGGGACTAGTGATCCGGCATCGGCGTGTGGAAGCGGTGTCGCTCAACGGCTAAAAGGTACCCCGGGGATAACAGGCTGATCTTCCCCAAGAGTCCATATCGACGGGATGGTTTGGCACCTCGATGTCGGCTCGTCGCATCCTGGGGCTGGAGTAGGTCCCAAGGGTTGGGCTGTTCGCCCATTAAAGCGGTACGCGAGCTGGGTTTAGAACGTCGCGAGACAGTTCGGTCCCTATCCGCTGCGCGCGCAGGAGACTTGCGAGGGGCTGTCCCTAGTACGAGAGGACCGGGACGGACGAACCTCTGGTGTGCCAGTTGTTCCGCCAGGAGCACGGCTGGTTGGCTACGTTCGGTAGGGATAACCGCTGAAAGCATCTAAGCGGGAAGCTCGCCTCAAGATGAGGTCTCCCACCACGAGAGTGGGTAAGGCTCCCTATAGACGATGGGGTTGATAGGCCGGAAGTGGAAGCGTAGTAATGCGTGGAGCTGACCGGTACTAATAGGCCGAGGACTTGACCATATTATGCTCGCGTTCACTATGTGATCTCAGAGACAGCAACC
>NZ_JABBWY010000037.1:0-659 GCF_014161415.1 Microbispora sp. H10885
CGGTAGCCGCTTCACGAGTGTGGAGGTTTGATGACCAGGCCGATCACGTTGTTCACCGGTCAGTGGGCGGACCTGCCGTTCGAGGAGGTCTGCCGGCTGGCCGCCGAGTGGGGCTACGACGGTCTTGAGATCGCCTGCTGGGGCGACCACTTCGAGGTCGACAAGGCCGTGTCCGACGACTCCTACGTCGAGCGCAAGCTGGAGACCCTGGCCAAGTACGACCTGAAGGTGTGGACGATCTCCAACCACCTGGTCGGCCAGGCCGTCTGCGACCACCCCATCGACGAACGGCACAAGGGCATCCTGCCCGCCCGCATCTGGGGCGACGGCGAACCCGAAGGCGTCCGCCGCCGGGCCGCCGAGGAGATCAAGGACACCGCCCGCGCCGCCGCCAAGCTCGGGGTCAAGACCGTGGTCGGGTTCACCGGATCGTCGATCTGGCACACCCTGGCCATGTTCCCCCCGGTGCCGCCGTCGATGATCGAGGCCGGCTACGCCGACTTCGCCGAGCGGTTCAACCCGATCCTGGACGTGTTCGACGAGGTCGGGGTGCGGTTCGCGCACGAGGTGCACCCCAGCGAGATCGCCTATGACTACCACACCACGCTGCGGACGCTGGAGGCGATCGGCAACCGGCCGGCGTTCGGGCTGAACTGGGA
>NZ_JABBWY010000038.1:0-635 GCF_014161415.1 Microbispora sp. H10885
CCGGTGGGCAGGTACTTGTCGGCGTTGTCCTTGGTGACGGTCTCCGACGTCAGCGTGATGGACTGCGGCACCTGCTGCTCCAGCAGGTCGCTCATGCCCTTGCCCTGCGCGATGAGCCGGGCGATCTTGATCGCCGAAGCGGCCATCGTCGGGCTGTAGGTCACCGTCGCCTTCAGCACACCGCTGTCGGCCTTGATGTCACGCATCGCGTTCGCCGAACCGGCACCGCCGACCATGAAGAACTCCTCACGCCCGGCCTCCTTGATCGCCGCCAGCACACCGATGCCCTGGTCGTCGTCGTGGTTCCAGATCGCGTCGATCTTCTTGTGCGCCTGCAGCAGGTTGCTCGCCACCTGCGTGCCCGACTCCACCGTGAACTTCGCGTCCTGCTTCGCGGTCACCTTGAAACCATAGGTCTTCAGCGCGTCCTCGAAGCCCTTGCTGCGGTCCTGGGTCAGCGGCAGCGTCGCGATGCCCTGGATCTCCAGGATCACCGGGTCGGCCACACCCTTGTCCTTCAGCGTCTTGCCGATGAAGTGACCCGCGGCCACGCCCATGCCGTAGTTGTCGCCGCCGATCCAGGTCCGGTACGACAGCTTGTCGGGGAACACCCGGTCCAGGTTGATCACCGGGAT
>NZ_JABBWY010000039.1:0-629 GCF_014161415.1 Microbispora sp. H10885
TTCAAGGTGCTCGTCTTCTCGAAGACGACCGGTTTCCGGCACGACTCGATCCCCGAGGGGATCGCGGCGGTGCAGAAGCTCGGCCAGGAGAACAACTTCGCGGTCGACACGACCGAGGACAGCGCGGCGTTCACCGACGCCAACCTGGCGCAGTACCAGGCCGTCATCTTCATGTCCACGACCGGTGACCCGGTCAGCACCCAGGACCAGAAGGACGCCTTCCAGCGCTACATCCAGAAGGGCGGCGGCTACGTCGGCGTCCACGCCGCGGCCGACAGCGGCTACGACTGGGCGTGGTACGGCAAGCTGGTCGGTGCGTACTTCAAGCAGCACCCGGCGATCCAGCAGGCGACGGTCAAGGTCGAGGACCCGGCGCACCCGTCGACCGCGGGCCTGCCGATCACCTGGAGCCGTACCGACGAGTGGTACGACTACCGGACCAACCCGCGTAACACGGTTCACGTGCTGACGTCGCTGGACGAGAAGTCCTACACCGGCGGCACGATGGGCGCCGACCACCCCAACACGTGGTGTCAGGACTACGACGGTGGCCGCTCGTGGTACACCGGCCTGGGCCACCTGAAGGAGAACTACAGCGAGGCGAACTTCCTCAAGCTGCTCCTCGGCGG
>NZ_JABBWY010000004.1:0-646755 GCF_014161415.1 Microbispora sp. H10885
GCACGCCCTCTGCCCGATGCAGACGGCGTATCTCCGCCCAGTCCTCCACCTTCAGCACCCTCCAAGGTCTCGGAGGGGGTCAGTTTTCGGAGTACCTCAGGGGGTCAGTTTTCAGGATCCGCCGACACCAGGGGGTCGTCGCAGTAGAAGCACAGTCGACAGGAGCACTTTTGAGACTTGCGACGCAGCTCGCTCGGCTTCACGACTTCCCTCCGGGCACAGACTGATGTGATGCAGGCTAGAGCAAGGCACTGACACTTTCGGGGTGAGAGACGTGCCAATCGGTCTAGATCGTCGAGCCGCAAAGGGCGCAAGCAGGGCCCACGAGCGCGAAAAGCAGCGCGAAACGATGAGAACCGTCGAACGTAGAAAGCCCAGCTCAGCCCATGAGCCTGGCGATCATTGCAGTTCAGCCCAGGTGGCGGATCAGATCTACGACGTATGATCCTCGGTGCTGTGATGGGCTCTACCTACGGCTTTGCTATGCACTGTGTGCTGACGGACGTCGATCGCGACTGTCTTTCGGCGTCTCTTGCGATCTAGGTCGCTCCGCATGCGATGGCGCAGCTCGGCAAATCGGTTCGCCCACTGATCCTGAGCGGCACGGTAGGCCGGGTCGTCGTGCGTCCCTCCTCCGCCTTCCACTAGATCACGCAGGCTTCTCAGAGCATTGAATGCAGAGGTGGACGCCTCGATGACTTGGTCTGGTGCGACCAGTGCAACCTGGTACCGCATCTCATACGCTTTGGCATCCTTGAACGCATCAAAAGCCAGGCGAGCCCTATCGTCAACGGATGCCACCGAAGACCGAGCGGCGACTCGAAGGTTATGCCGCGTCAGAGACAGTGCTGCAAGGTAGTCCCCATATGCCTGACGTTTACTAGCACGGTCGCCTTCTCGTTGGCTGCGACTCGCCCGTGTCAAGTCAGCGACAAGCGTCGCGCCGACGCCAATCGCGGCACCAAGTACCGTGCTTAGTAATGGCATCCAGTCCATCTCAGAAAGACTACTGACTGGTTCCTCGTGCGTGACCAACTGCGTGACAACGCCGACGGACGACCCTGGACGCTGGTGGACAGCAGCAGACGGTGCCCCGCAGGTAAGAGCATGTAAGACCAGTTCGAAGGCCCATTGCCGTTCCCTGATAAGGAAGAGGTTCTAGCTCACCTCATCGGCCGATTCGCCCGCTCACGCCATAACACTTGGCGGGCTTCCTTGGTACCCAGGAGGGTCAAGGCTCGCAGTGCGCAGTCTCGTAATGGCTCATCCTCGGACTGGGCCACCTCAGTCAGCAACGGAAGCGCTTCCGGAGACCGAGCTTCAGCGATCAGCTCCAGCAACCAGCACCGCAGGCCGCGGTCTTCGTGCTCCGCCCGGAACTCCTCGATCAGCTCCGCAACGTGATCCGCTGCGTAGGGCCGAAGGCTGTGAAAGCCGTCTTCCTGCTTCTGCGGATCGCTTCGGCGCATCAGGTGCATGGCGTCCTGAAACCGCTTGATCACGAGGCTGAGGGTACCGCTGAAAACAGCCCGCATGGGGACGCGCCTCGGGGCACATCGGGGGCGCATCGCAGCGGAAACCGGTGGCAAGCGATGGCAACCAACGGAAGCGGTCCCGCAGGTCGGCGATGGCTTGTGCGCCGTTGTCGCAGGTAGGGGGCACGCTGAATTTGTACCCGGCCTACAGGCCAAGCACCTCTCGCGTGGATAATTGTAGATGCAGTCCCCGAGCTACACCCAGTAGCTCTTTTTGGAGAGCGCGCCGCGTACTGCCTCGTGTCTTGATTGCATGACAGTTCGGGCAGAGTGCGATCATAGTACTCGGGTGGTCACGCCCGCCTCGGGCTAACTCGTTAACATGGTCCACTTCAAGAATGGGGTCGCCCTTGTCTGTCACGTCGTTAGGCTGACCTGCGCACTTCGGGTTCTCACATCGTCCATCAGCACGAAGAAGCACTGCAAGACGGGCCTGCGCTGATCGGAAGTATCGCTCGGTGACAGTACGGGTAGAGCGTCCGCTGTTCTGGCGCTCGCGTGACTCGACCGAGGCGCAGAGGCGCTGGTAGCGCTCGCGAGCATCAGAGGGATTAGCTGCAACAGGCGCCTCTGTGCCGAGCGTGTCATCGCGTGTCTGGTGGGTGTCTTCAGCTAAGAGCGCCAGGACCTCGGCGGGCCAAGTGTCGCGAAACGGAGAGGGTACTGGCGCTAGAACCCAGGCGTACTCTCGGCGCCAGTTCTTCTTGGTGTCCTTTCCCCAGACGTAGCGCCGCTCCACAATTACCGCCCAGCTTTCAAATTCCCAATCGCCGCCGAGTGGTTTATGCCAGTACCGGATCGCGCGTTTCTCGGCTTGGTAGTTAGCGAGTTGCTGATTTCCGCCTGTCATGCGCTGATGACCGACCAGGCCATCACCTCGGTACTCAATCAAGTTGGTATCAGGGATGCGACGGTCTGCGTGAGGTCCCTCCTCATCCGCGAAGACGCACATCAGTCCGTCTTCCAGCGGTCCGATGCCAGAAACTCTCTGCCCGCCGTGAGCTTCCCATAAAGTTGTGCGGTTGCTGTAGTTTACGCTTCCAGGTATGGGGAGGAGCGCTTCCATCTCACGACCGGCAAGGATCTCGTGGAGTCCCGTAGCTTGCAAGAAGTCATCCGCAATGGGATTGAAGAACCGGACTAGCACAAGTGCAGCAGCTTGTGCGAGGACGTCGGTCTGCGTGGAGAGCAGGTTGTGAATGACCGGTGGAAAGCCGGCTGCTGGATCAATTGCATCCAGTGACGACAAAGTGGGACGTCTGCGCCCTGAGGTTAGAGTCAGCTTGTCTGCGGGTGAAATCTCCCACAAGTGATCAGTAGCGTGCAGGACCCAGAAGGGATAGACGGCTGCGTCGGGGCCCGCTCCGTTGCCATACTTGGCTGCGAGTTCTTTGAACGCTTCTCTTACCTCTCGCCACCGGGTGAGCCTTGGCTGTCCATTAGCCACTCTTCCTAGAAGCCACAGAAGGAGCAGTGGCCGGTGGAGGAGGGTAACTCCATCACGACCCCGCGGTGCGAGGTGCCCTAGCTGTTTGATGAATTTCCGTGCCTCGAGATGATGACTGACGTTCTCAATCGTCTCTTCGTCGACAGGTAAGCGCGCCTCTTCCCCTCCTTTCAATCTCCTAGGTCGGATGTCAGGATGGTTGCATCGCGGGCATTCACAACGTGCATAGCTACGCCCGTCCAGTGGCTTCGTTAGATAAACTTCGCCCGTACAGCGAGCATGGTATTTCGGATCTAGCTTCAAGCATAGCGAGGTCAAATGTCCGGGAAGTGCTACTAGATCTGGATCCTCCGGTATATCCCGAAAAGTTCTACCTGCCATGCGGTGGCACTCCCCTTCGGTTGAAGCAATATTAGGTCACTACATGTTCCCCTGAATCCATCGCAGTTGCTCTACGACACTCTCTAGGTGAGCAACCGTCTCGGGAAGATTTTGCAGGGTGTAGGCTGCGCTTGCCAGTTGCGCGATCGTTGTCTCGCCGGGGAGCTCTTTAGCCAGGTCGGAGAGCAGACTTACCGTATCCGTTAATCCGTGGAGATCCCTTGACGTCTCCGCCAGAAGAGGCACGACGTCGGGGAGGTGCTTTAAATCCTCGGCGGCTGACGCAAGCAGCGGAGCATAATCACCCAAGGTGATGAGTTGGTCGGAGGAACTGCTCAGCATGGTAACCAGATCGGGATCTAAACCCATCGCCTCAAGCCGTGCTTCCGCCAGCTCATCAATCAGGGCACGTAAGAGTGCCGCTGCTTCTGCGTCTGTTGCCTCGAACCGTTCGATTGCTTCATGCATTCGTTCGGCTATCGACTCGTGAGCATCAACGAGGATTTCTCTAAGGCGATCCTCGGTCAGTCTGCCCAAGCCGTCTAGAGCGGACAGACCAGGACCTTCCCGTTTTGCCTTCCACTCTTGGAGCAGCTCAGGGGGGTAGAGGTCGCGTCTTCGACCATCAATCCGCTTGTGATGCGGTCGACAGAGGAGAATGATGTTAGGGAAGTCATCCAGTTCGTCTTCCGTCATCTGCTCGTTTTCTCGTGCACCTCCCGGGTTCGCTGCATAGATATGAGCTTTTTCCACGTTTAACTCAGGTACTCCGTCAATCATCTTGACAATTGGCTCAGTACACGGAGGACTCGGCCAGTAGCAGGTTCCTTGTGCCAGAGAGTAGAGCGCCGCCAGAGTGCTGTCTGAGTACTTGCGCTGCCGTCCCATGTGACCTCATCCCTTGGTTCATGCATCGCTCTCCGTTGAGAATAGATGCACTTAGGGTGGACGGCTAGTGCTTGACATAGCAGTCTGCCGGCCACCTTGTGCAGACCGACTGGGTCTGTCGCTGATCAGACCTGCGGACCAGTCGGGACCCCGCCATGCGTACGGCCCGAGCGACAGCACAGGCGCACCTTGCTCTCGCCCTTTCGAGCGCCGCTGACCTGTAGAAAGGCCTACATGAACGTCCTAGGGATCAAGTGATTGCGGGTGCCGGACGGTTGTTGATTTGCGCCGTCACGATCCGCACTAGCTGGTTTCTGATCTCCATGAGCTGGCGCGCCAGCTCATCCAGTGTCTGGGGATCAGCCGGATGTCGTACATAACTCTTGTAATGAAGTAACTCCCACCCTTGACCCGGATCGTCGTTAACCCACATTGCATGGACCACAGTATGGCGCCGAGCCAGGAGGTCAGCGGCTTTCTCTAAAACAGGTAGGAACGCATCCCGATAGGCCGGCGCGGCAACCTCAATGGAGCGGCGAGCGGCCCGGAGCGGCTCGCCCGGCTTGGCCAAGATCTTAAATGCGTTACCGTCAGCCTGACTGGCACCAATCCATGCAAGGACCAGTTCGAGATCACCGGCTGCGATGGTAATGCGGCCCACCGCCGCGACCACATCATCGGGGAGACCGTTCATACAATCCTCTTCAATCCAGGCCTATAACGAGCCCCGCCGGCTTATAAGAAAAACCGTGCGACGGTGACAGCTCCAAAGGTCTACTATCTATCCTATGAACCAACACAGCCCTGACCTTCACTTCGGGATCGAGGTTGCCGGCCAGCGTTCGCGCTGGTGGCGAGTCCGATCCGGTGCACGCAGGCCCGAACTGTTCTTAGAGCGTGAAAGCGTCACTCAGGCACACATTAGCCTACATGAGTCTGGGCAATGGCACCTGAAAGTGGACAAGAAGCAGAGAGTCCTCTGGAATCGACCTAGCGAGATTGCGATAGGTTTCACCCGCGCATTGCTAATTATCCAGCCCGGAGCTGTAGCCACAATCACGCTGCCCGACACGCATGATGTGAAGCGAATTAGCATCACAGAACACGCCCATCCAGTGCATTTTAATGTGTTTATCGAGAAGCCTGAGATAAATCTTTCCAGTTGGCCGGGAAGAACTTCCATGGGGACTGTCCTAATTGGACGTATCCCACTGGCTAACGATGCTGGTTGGTGCTCAGTTGTTGCCCATCAGGAGCCGTTTACTCTTGCTCCTCAGTTAGGCCCCAAGCCGACCGAGGAAGTTGTGAACCAGATGCGAGAGGCTGCCGAAGATGGAAGCCTTTATGCCACCTTGGTAAGTGAGCTAGCGGATGGCACCATGGCATTCGTTGACGGCCGAGTCTCAACCGTGTCGGAAACTAAGTAGCCCGCCTGAAACGACCAAGCCTGGGCAGTGACCAGGCTTGGTCACTGTTCGTACGGCAACCTGAGTGACAACCGCCACGAACGCCGGCGAACATCCACGAACGAGATGCTGCTCTCTCTGTGAGGCTCATCACTACTATCTATGCCGGCGGCGCTGGGGCTTATCTGCTTCCCCTTGGTCCCTCCATTGGATGCCGTAGGCGTCAAGAGCTCGATAAACAGTATCTCGTGCGAGGCCGGTGAGCATACTCAGTCGACGAATGTTCTTTTCTCTCTGCTCGTATAACTCTACCGCTATTTGTTTCCGCCCGTAGATGCTCCCATCGTGCGCAGCTCTAGAGAAGTAGCCCTCAGCCCGCTCGACGTGAGTGACTGAGTGACAACCAAGGCGATGCTCGGCGAACAGTGTCGGTCAGTAGTGACGCTGGATGTTGATGCGTAGGCCAGATGCGGCAACTCGAGGTGGTCACTGGTTGGCTTCATATCGAAGGGGGATCCGTGCAGAGCCGGTTGCTGTACAGCAACTCGTACAGCAACGCTGGCTTACGGAGGCGTACAGCACCGGCCCGTGACTGCCGCTTCAGCGGGCCGGAATGCTGCCGACGAGGCGTCTGCCCTTCCCTTGTAAACAGAAGGTCTGGGGTTCGATTCCCCAAGGCGGCTCTCGTACGACAGGCCCCTGATCAGGTAATTCCTGGTCAGGGGCCTTGTGTTTTCGCGGCTCATCCGGTCCCTTCGGCGTCGTTGGGAGCCACCCTGGGAGCCACCCGCTTCCGTTGCCCCGGCAGAGCGCCGGAAATGGCCTCAGCATGCGGCCCGGGGGCCGGTCTCGGCCGCCGGCAGCTCGGGCCGCCCGCCGTACTCCGCCTGCATATGCCAGCACCGCATCATCGCGACCGGTTCACTGGGCTTGGGTCAAGAGGTACGTTTGCCGGCGGTCGCCGAGTTCGCCGATCTTCTTGCGTAGCACGCGCGCATCCCTCGTCGGGAGGACGTGGATGACGGGGTCCAAGAACTCGTAAAGCTCCAGCGGATCTGGACAGCAGAGCATCTCCCGGTTGTCGGACTGAAAGTGTCCGCCGTGCTTGGTCGGTCAGGGTGGCCCGCTGGGGATTTCCGCCGAAACCGCTGTGCGCGAACGGGTCCGTCAAGGTTCCCGGGCAAGCCCTCGGGGAATCGCCCGCACCCTATCGAGGTCCGAGCCCCGTCTTTCCATCGATGAGCTCACGGACGATGTCGAGATGGCCGGCGTGGCGTGCGGTCTCCTCGATCATATGGAGGACGATCCGGCGCAGGTCGGTGATCTCGTCGCCGAGCGGAGCGGGGTGACGTCCGCGCGGGGGCGTCGACAGTGGCATGGAGGCAAGGACCGCGTCGGACCGCTCGCACTGGTCGCGGTAGAACGCGAAGACCTCGGATGGCGGTCGCGGAGTGGTCAGTGGCACGTCGCCGTCGGGCCAGGGCAGTGGCTCGGCGGAGCCGGTCGCGATCTCCTGGAACCAGTGCCGCTCGGCGTAGCCGAGATGCTCCACGAGACCCAGCGGCGTCCACTTCGAGGGCAGGAGAGGAGTCGTCAAGGCTTCGTCGTCCAGTCCCTCGATGATGGCGAGAACGCCGGCGCGTTGCGCCTCCAGGAACATCAGCAGTGTGTCCTTCTCACTGTCATCCATCGGGTCCTCACTCTCTCTGACCACCGGATGAAGGGTCGGCGAGAAACGCCGTGCGGCATCGTCATCGGCAGGTGTCGAACGGTAGCAAGCGAGACCGACATCCTTCAGGCACCGGCGTTACGCGAAAACTGGCTCTGGCCGCGTCGGCCGGCGGTCCGGCCGCCCGCGGGTACGCCGCCCTGACAGCCCGGTCGGTCGACCGTGACGCGATTACCCGCCATGGTCTCGCCGGGTGCCGTGCCGGTATTACCGGTTCATTCGGCGCGCGGAATTGTCGGTCGGCGTGGCTAGGGTCTGCTCGTCCTTGTCGTCATCGACAGATGGGAAGACTGTGGGATTACCCAGTAGGGCCGGGCGTCGGGTCGGAGGGCTGGCGGGAATCGCGGTTCTGTCGGCCGGTGCTTTCGTTCCCGCCGCACAAGCCGCACCCCAGCGAGCATTCTCGGGTACGGCTTCCGCCCAATTCGCATCGGCCGAAAATCCGGTGCGGAAGCTCACCCTCTCATTCGAGCGAACCACTGCGTCGAAGTGTCCGGTGACCTTCAAGGTCTACGGGACCTTCGAAGGACTCCCTCCGGGCCTGCAACTCATTCAATACCGCATCGTCGGCACTGAGCAATGGAAGAACCTCAAATCCCCCATCAAGCACAACGGTAGTTTCACCGCCCTGCTCGCGACGCTCGACTGGGAATGGGACCCCGAGACACAGACGTCAGGACAGACGTCAGTCCAGATCGAGCTCAGGCAGCCCGACGGTCTCGTGTCCAACAAGCTCTACTACTTCGAGTGCGGCATGGCCGGCGCGGACGAGACCTTCGGCGAGACCTCCGAGCCCATCGTCCGGACGCCCAGCGGCGGCCCGCTGGCCGAACTGGTCGCCGATGCCAACCTCGACGCGGTCCAGGCCCGGTCGGGCGCGGAGGCCGCCCTGGTCAGCAGGTACGGATTCCACCTGGACCTCGACGCGGGCCCGGTCACCTACGAGGAGGTGTTCGCGACGCTTCCGGCCGGGTTCGCGGTGGATGTGTGGGAGATCACCGGCGCCGCGCTGAAGTCCGTCCTCGCCTACCCGAACGCGCAGGGCTGGGTGCTCACGCCGTCGTCCTCGCTCCGCTACACGTTGGAGGGCGGCGCCGTCACCGAGTTGACGTTGAACGGCGTTCCGGTGGCCGACGACCAGGTCATCAGAATCGCGGCCAACTACGTCCTGGTGGGCGGCTACGAAGGTTTCCCCCGATGGCCCGGAGTCACCAACGTCTATCGCGGTGGCCCGGACGACAGAGGGGCCCTGGCCACCTATCTGGTGAAGAACTCGCCGGTCAGCGCACCGGCCGGCGACCGGGTCACCGTTCGATGAGCATCACGTGAACGAGCTGATCGCCGGGTGGAATTCGTTCCGCCCGGCGATCAGTGGACCCGAGCCGGTCGCGGCCGTGGAGGACCTTTTACGGGACGCTCCAGAGGAACCAGAAGTTGTACTGGTAATCGCAGTGGTACCAGCTCCACATGTGGTTCTGGACGCCGTAGTCCCCGTACCGGTAGCAGTCGGAGGAGTAGTAGTAGACGTTGCGAAGCGTATCGGCGTGCGCGGGGGTGGCGTTGGCGACGACCACCAGCCCACTGACCAAAGCGCCGGCGACGGCCAAAGATCTGAGTTTCCGCACTTACCCTCCTTGGAGTGGATGTCGTGCCGGACTTCCACTGGAAGCATTGCAGTGCGGGGGATCTTCGTACAGTTCATGTTCGCCGCCGTAGTTTCCCTGCGAGGCGACCTGCGGCGACACCGAACATGCGCTGAAACTTTCCCTGCGAATCCTCCGTGGATCAACGTGGGGCTGACGGTCCGCCGGCGCTCGCACAGCCAGGCCGGTCACAGAACACCACGGGGCGCCAACGCCGCTGAGAGCACTCTGAGGACCCGATGGAGTGGAGACGCAGGGCCTTCAATCCTGCTCCTTGTCCCACGTGACCACTTTCACTATCGGTGCCTCGTACAGATGGGGAAGCGGCAGCACATAGGCGATGCGGCCGTGCTGGGTCTCAATACAGAAGGCCTTGGACGAAGTCGACAGATTTGTGTATTCTCCATAATCCCTCTGTCCTGCGCCCTCTCGGCGAAGCAGGTCGACGCATTCACGGTAGGGATATTCTCTGGGCAGAATGTCGATGAGTGGAGTGCCTCGCACACCGTCTCCGAGGTGTAAAGACCGCTGATCGGTGAAATCGAGATCGAGAATGCCGTGGTCTCCCGTAACCACCATCGGGCTTTGGTCCAGATCCACCGACCCGGGCAGTCTGCTCACTCCGTCGTAGTAGACGGCGGGATCGCTGGTTTCCACGCGGGTGTCCGTTGCCGTGCGGCGAGGCGGCGAGGAGGGTGGCGTCTGCGACAGGGCATTCAGTGGGCCGGTGGCCGAAGAAGGGGTGGGCGGTGGCGCGGTGCCTGGCTCTTCGGGACCCATGACAGCGATCACGATGGCGGCGGGAATGAACAATGCGGCCAGCAGGCTGAGGAGAACTTTCATGCGTTGATTGCTTGCGAAAGCCCCGGCTATCCCCGCCAGAACGCCGGCGATTCCAATGGCGAGTGCGGACCACTCGGCTCTACCCACTGCGCCTCGCCTGATCTGTGGCCTGAGTCGATCAAACCAAGCTTAGGTGTGTCCCGCGGGTTGCAGAAGTTTCCGGGGAAAAGATGCCTCTTCGTGATGACACGCGGTTCTCGTCGAGCCCTCTCTTCGGCAGTGACTTCCACGCTTTCAGAGTCGCGACGGCACGTTCGCCGAGGGGTCGCGATATGCGGCAATGGTGGGGGAGGGCTACGACGAAGTCCTCCAGGTCGCCGCGAGATGCGCGCGGGCACGCTCGTCAAGGGGGGCTCGTCCGTAAGCTGAAGGTGTGTCCCCTGAACTCGTCCTGCTCGACGGCGTCCGCTGGCGGGGTGCGCGCGTGGTCGGCTTCCGTGCGCAGACCCTGCTGGCCGTGCTCGCCACTAACGGGCGTGCGGGGGTTCGTGACGAGCGCCTGATCGAGGAGCTGTGGCCTGAGGAGGCGCCGGCCAACCCGGCGAAGGCGCTGCAGGTGGTCGTCTCGCGGACCAGGGCGGCGACCCACGCCGATGTCGTGGTCCGGATTCCGCGTGGTTACCGGCTCGGGCTCACCGCCGACCAGGTGGACGCGCTGCTGCTCGCCGCGCTGGTGGAGCAGGCACGCGCCGCGCTGGGCGAAGGCGACGTGGCGCTCGCGCGCAGCCGCGCCGAAGAGGCGATCGATCTCGGGAAGAGCGGATCGGACGGCGCGACGGGCCCGCTGGCCGAGCTCAGGGGCGCCGCGGCTGGGTGGGCGGCCGAGGCGCGACGGGTGGCGGCGATCGCGCGCGGCCGGAGCGGCGCGCACGAGGGCGCGCTGCCGCTGCTGGAGGAGGCCGCCGCCGATCGGCCGCACGACGAGGAACTGCTCGCCTGCCTGCTGCGCAGTGAGGCCGCCGTACGGGGTGCCGCCGCCGCGCTGGAGCGCTATGAGCGGTATCGCGCGGCCGTGGTGGAGCGGCTCGGCGCGGAACCCGGGCCCGAGCTCACCCGCGTGTACGCCGAACTCCTCGTCGCCGACCGGCCGGTGCGTGAGGGCATCCTGTTCGACGGCTCCTCGCTGCTCGGCCGCGACGGCGACATCCGAGCCGTGCACGCCCTGCTGCGGACCAACCGGGTGGTCTCCATCATCGGCCCCGGAGGGCTGGGCAAGACGCGGCTGGCCCACATCGTCGGCAGGAACGCCGCGCAGCCCGTCGCGCACTTCGTCGAGCTCGTCGGCGTCTCCTCGCCGGAGGGCGTGGTGGGCGAGGTCGGCTCGGCGCTCGGGGTCCGTGACTCGGTCAGGGGGCGTCGTACCCTGACCGCCGAGCAGCGCTCCGACGTCCGCGCCCGCATCGCCCAGCATCTCGGCCAGGCCCCGGCGCTGCTCATCCTGGACAACTGTGAGCATGTGATCGAGGCCGTCGCCGACCTGGTGGGTTTCCTGACCGTGACGACCCGCGACCTGCGGGTGCTCACCACCTCGCGCGCCGCCCTGTCGATCCCGGCCGAGCGCGTCTATCCGCTCGGCGCGCTGCCGGCGCGTGACGCCGTCGAGTTGTTCCGCCAGCGCGCCACCGCCGCCCGCCCCGGCGTACGGATCGACGAAGGCGTGGCCGAGGAGATCGTCGCCCGCCTCGACGGGCTGCCGCTCGCGATCGAGCTCGCCGCGGCCAGGGTGCGGGTGATGTCGGTGGAGGAGATCGCGCGGCGGCTGGCGGACCGGTTCGCCCTGCTGCGCGGCGGGAACCGTACGGCCCCCGACCGGCACCAGACGCTGCTCGCGGTCATCGACTGGTCGTGGAACCTGCTGGACGAGCCGGAACGGCGGGCGCTCCGGTGGTTGTCGCTGTTCGGCGACGGCTTCACGCTGGCCACGGCCGAGCAGGTGCTCGGCCCGGACGCCCTGCACGTCCTGGCCGCGCTGACCGAGCAGTCGATGCTGAGCCTCTCCGAGA
The DNA here is from genome assembly GCF_014161415.1 of Microbispora sp. H10885. Taxonomy (NCBI): domain Bacteria; kingdom Bacillati; phylum Actinomycetota; class Actinomycetes; order Streptosporangiales; family Streptosporangiaceae; genus Microbispora; species Microbispora sp. H10885. Next base: position 11,876 of record NZ_JABBWY010000004.1, read on the forward strand.
CGACGTACGGTCTCCGTTACCGGATGCTGGAGACCGTCAGGGAGTTCGGGCGGATGCGGCTGAGGGAGGCGGGCGAGGAGGCGGACGCCCAGGCGGCGCAACGGGCCTGGGCGACGGCGTACGCCGTCGAGAACGGCAGCGCGATGTTCACCTCGGCGCAGTTCGCGGCGGTCGACGCGATGCGGGCGGAGGAGGGCAACCTCGCCGATCTGCTCCGGCAGGCACTCGGCGAGGCCGATCCGGTCGCGACGGTCCAGTTGCTGGCCGGCCTCGGGGCGCTGTGGTCGATCCGCGGTGAGCACTCCCGGCTCCTCGTCCACCTGGACGCGATCTGTGAGGTGGTCACCGCCTGGACGCCGCCCCCGCACCTCGTCGAGGTGACCAGGGGCGCCATGCTGATCACACTCATGAACAGCATGGTCACCGATCGGCGGGTGGACCCGGTACGTGACGTCATCCAGACGCTGCCCGTCGGCCCCACGACCGACCCCCGGCTGGCGGCGATGGCCACGGTGCTGTTCGCGTGTCATACGGGCGACGGGGCCGAGATACACCGCCGGCTGATGGAGCTGCGCCGGAGCCGCGACCGGCACGTCGCCTCCATGGCGACGCAGATGAGCGTCTACATCCTGGAGAACGCGGGAGACGTGACCGGGGCGATCGAGGCCGCCGAGCAGACCCTGACGATGCTGCCCGTGGACGACGGGCCGTGGCTCGCCGCGATCCTGCACGCCGCGCTCGCCCATCTGGTGATGCGGCGCGGCGACCACCGGGGGGCGGTCGAGCACGCGCGAACCGCCATTCCGGTGCTGCACCGGCTCGCAGCGACCGAGGACGAGACCCAGCTCCGTACGGTGCTGCTGGCCTCCGCCCTCGCCGGCGGCGATCTCGGCACCGCCGAGGCCGAGCTCGCCGAGATCACCCGGATCAACGCCAGAGAGGCGGTGCTCGGAGTGTCGGCGATCGCCTCGATGTGCTCGGCCGAGCTCGCCCTCACCCGTGGCGAGACGGCCGCCGCTCTCGGGGAGTATCGCCTGGCCGTCGAGCGGGCGCGTGACCTGCGCCTGCCGAAGAGCAACCAGCCGGCGGAGACGCCGTGGGTGATCATCGCGGTGTCGGTCGCCCTCACGGCGTACGCGCACCACGCGTCGCCGGAGGACGCCGGGTACGGCGAGACGCTGTTCTCCATCGCCCAGGGCTACAACCCGCTGGCCCTGGCGGGGTCCTTCTCCGACGACTGGGGCCCTGCCCTGTGGAGCGTGGACGACCCCGCCTTCGACTACCCGCTGTGCGGCACGGTGCTCTTCGGGCTCGGCGCCTGGGGGCTGCTGCGGGGAGCGATGGCTCCCCGTGAGGCGATCGGATTGCTGGTGCTGGCCGAGCGGTTCACGTACCACAACAGCATGCCCAGCATGGCCATCGAGCTGATAGAGCCGTACGCGGAGCGGGCCGCGCCCGGGACGCTCGCCGCCGTCCGGGCCGAGTACGGCGATCGGCGCGGTGCGGACCTGCTCCCCGAGGCGCGGAGCCTCGTCGAGCAGGTCTTCGGCCGCGACGGACGAACGTCACATGTGCCGCTTGTAGCTGCGTACCGACAGCGGCGCGAAGATCGCGATGACGATGGCGCACGCGAGGAGCGTCCAGCCCACCTCTCCGCTGACGAGTGCGTGGTTGGCGAGGTCGCGGGTGGCCGTGACCAGGTGTGAGACCGGGTTGATCCGGACGAACGCGGCCAGCCAGCCGGGCAGGGTCTCGACCGGGACGAACGCGTTCGACAGGAACGTCAGCGGAAACAGGATCATCATCGAGATGCCCTGCACGGCCTGGGCGCTCCGGGCGATCGTGCCGACCCAGGTGAAGGCCCACGCCAGCGACCAGCCCGTGACGACCGCCAGCAGGATCGCGGCGAGCACTCCGGCCGGCCCGCCGTCCGGGCGGTAGCCCATCACCAGGCCCATGGCGAAGGTCAGCGTGGCCGCGATCGTGTAGCGCAGCAGGTCGGCGACCATCGGGCCGGCGAGCGGCGCGATCCGGGCGATCGGCAGCGACTTGAACCGGTCGAAGACGCCCTTCTCCATGTCCTCGCGGAGCTGGGTGCCCGTGGCCATGCACGTCGTCAGCACCGTCTGGGCGACGATGCCGGGGATCATCAGGGGAAGGTAGCTCGCCACGTCGCCGGCGATGGCGCCGCCGAAGATGAAGGCGAACATGGCCGTGAACAGGAGCGGCTGCAGCGCCACGTCGAAGAACTGCTCCGGGTTGCGGCGCATCTTCTTGAGGGCTCGCCACGCCATCATCAGGGTCTGGCTGAGCGTGTCCCCGACGGAGACACGCGGCCGGGCTGCCGCCACGCGCTCGGCGGCCCGGACCACCTCGCGGGAGGGTGCGATCACGGTGCTCATCGGTTCTCCTTCTTGCCGTTCTCGGTGTCCCCGTCCGTCCCGTGGCCGGTGAGGGCCAGGAACACCTCGTCCAGGCTGGGCTTGTCCACGCTCACCGAGGTGATCGACACCCCGGCGGAGCGCAGCGCGATCAGTACGTCCGCGGCGAGGTCGGCCTGGTCGAGGGCGACGTTGAGGCGGCCCTTCTCCGGGCTGAGGACCGGCTCGGATCCGAGGACGCGCCGTACGACCTCCACGGCAGCGGGGACCTCGCCAGGGTCGGCGAGCAGCAACTGGAGGGTGGAGTCGCCGACGGCGGTCTTCAGCTCGTCGGGGGTGCCCTCGGCGACCTTGCGGCCGTGGTCGATGACGGCCACGCGATCGGCGAGCTGGTCGGCCTCGTCCAGATACTGCGTGGTCAGCAGCACCGTGCAGCCGTCGGCGACCAGACCGCGGATGGTGTCCCACATCTGGCCGCGCGTACGGGGATCGAGACCGGTGGTCGGCTCGTCGAGGAAGATCAGCGGTGGCCTCGTGATCAGGCTGGCCGCCAGGTCGAGACGCCGGCGCATGCCGCCGGAGAACTGTGAGATCGGTTTGTCGGCAGCGTCCTCCAGGCCGAACTGGCCGAGCAACTCGGTGGAGACGCTCCGGGCACGGGGCGCGGCGACGCCCTGCAGGCGGCTGAAGAGCCAGAGGTTCTCGCGGGCGGTCAGGTTCTCGTCGACCGACGCGTACTGCCCGGTGACGCCGACCAACTGCCGGATCACGTGCGGGTTGCCGGCCACGTCGACCCCGAAGATCTCGGCACGGCCCTCGTCGATCTTCAGGAGGGTGGCCAGCATGCGCAGCGTCGTGGTCTTCCCGGCGCCGTTCGGGCCGAGCACGCCGAAGATCTCACCCGAACGCACGTCCAGGTCGATGCCGTCGACGGCGCGGTGCTCGCCGAACGTCTTCACGAGCCCTCTCACCCGTACGGCCAGATCGGTGCCCCCGGCCGCGGACGGGCCGCCCCCGGAAGGTCGGAATTCTGTGATGCTCATGGCATCACTCTCGGCGGCCCGGGTTTCACGGTGCCTTCGACCAGGTTTCACCGGTTGCCGCTGCCCTCACCCCGCCGGGGACACCGAAGGCGTACGGGTCAGGCGTTGACCTCCAGGGCCACGCGTACGGCCGACTCCAGGGCGCCCTCGATCCAGGAGTGCTTGAGCGAGGTGTGCTCCCCGGCGAAGTGCAGCGGGCCTTCGGGGACGGCGATGGCGGGGTGGATCTCGGTCATCTGGCCGGGGGTGAAGACCGCGGCCTCGCCGAAGGCGTAGCGGTTGCGCATCCAGCTCTGGGTCTGGCCGTGGCCGGTGTAGAACTCCGCGATCCGGTCGCCGTGCACCTCCTGCAGCCCGCGCAGCGCGTAGCCGTACCGTTCCTCGTCGTCCATGGAGTCCCAGCGGGTCGCGTCGTCGGCCCACGAGTAGCTGGCCAGCACGACCCCGCCCTCACTGCCGGGCACGGGGTGCGAGGGGAAGTACATGAACCGGTTGGCGTTGTCGCAGACCGATCCGCCGCCCGTCACGTGGGTGACGGGCCCGGGGCGGTAACGGCCGCCGAGCTCGCGCTTCCAGTCCTCCTCGGTGAACTCCCACCACCGCCTGCCGAACTCCAGCAGCACCTTCGTCGCGGAGTCGTAGTGCAACTCCATGATCGAGCGGCGCTTGGCGTAGGACAGGGCCGGCGCGATCTCGACGTGGCGTAACGCGGAGAACGGCACCGTGATGATCGCGACGTCGCCCTCGAACGTCTCGTGACGCCCCTGCCGGGTGAACTCGTCCTCGGTGCTGCCCGCCTCGCTGACGGTCGAGATCCGCACGCCCCGGCCGGAGGTGTCGATGCGCATGGCCCTGCGGTCCATGCGGATCTCGTCGCGCAGTCCGGGCTCCAGCGCGTACGGCAGCGATCCGCTGCCGCCTGCCATCTCCCAGTAGGTCACGCCGGGGTTGACGAGGCTGCGGGTGAGGAACGTGTGCATGAACGACAGCGGCAGGCGGGAGGTCAGGTTCTCCAGCGTGCCGATGGCGTCGATCGCCTCGTCGCCCAGCTTCGCGTGCTCCTTCAGGTAGGCGTACATCGAGTAGCCGTCGAAGTCGTGCAGCAGCCGGGCCCAGCCGTCGACCAGCTCCGGCAGCGGCTTGTCGACCCGGTCGCCGCCCCGGACCACGGAGAAGTAGTCTCTCGCCGGGTCGAGTGCCTCGTCGAGGATCCGGGCCGCGGTCCGGCTGTCCTTGAGCCCGAACGTGGCGTTGATCCTGCGCGGGTCCGCGGCGTACTCGTCCCGGCGCTGGGTGACGCCGTTCACGTGGACGAACGTGTGGTTCATCCGCGGCGGAGCGGTGAAGTCGCCCTTGGGCGGGGCGGACCGCCACACCTGTCCCTGCCGCGAGGTGTAGACGACCGGCGGCACCGGTCCCTTGGGCGGGACGCCGGGCGTCACGTCCACGTTGTAGAAGGGGCGGCGGGTGATCCCCAGCTTGTCGATCAGGGCCAGCGTCAGCGGATGGAAGTCGGGGATGCGCATCGCCCCCGCCTCGGCGTACTGGCGCCGGTCGCGGAACCCCGTGCGGAAGGTCTTGATCCGGCCGCCGATGCGGTTCCCGTTGGCCTCGATGACGGTGACCCGGTGCCCCGCCTGCTTGAGCAGCGTGGCGGCCACGAGGCCGGAGATGCCGGCCCCCACGACCAGCACCCTCTTGGACGTACGGGCCCGGGGGAGGCCCTTGTCGATCAGCACCTGAAGGTACCGGTGCTTGAGGTCGGTGCCGTTCTCCTCCACGAGCAGGAGATCGCGCGCCACCCGAAGACAGGTCTGCCGGCGCTCTCCCGCGTACGGCGCCCGCGCCGCCGATGCGGGGGCGGCCGTGCCCAGGGACGGACTGACGACGGACGTCACCGCGCCCAGCCCGGCCAGCTTGGCGAATCCTCGCCGGTCGATTGTGACCACGAACTCCTCCTCCACGTGATGGTTGCGGAGAGTGAGTTTCGAAGTCGTGGCCGTGCGGCGACGCGCGACGCGCCGCGAAAAGGTAACTGGTGTCCCAGGAAATGGTCAGGCGCGGGTCAAGGGCGGCTCCTCGTCGAGCAGCCGTTCCCAGAAGATCTCGTCTCGCCACGCGCCGTCGACGAGGATGTGCGCGTGGGCGATCCCCCAGGGCCGGAAGCCGTTGGCGCGCAGCACGTGCTGCGAGGCGAGGTTCTCCAGCCGCGTGTGCGCCTCCGCGCGGCGCAGCCCGAGGTCCCGGCGCATCACCGCGAGGGTCTGGCCCACCGCTCGGGTCCCATGCCCTTGGCCCTGGCCGGCCGTCGCGACCCAGTAGCCGAGGAAGCCCTTGCCGAAGGGGCCGCGCAGGATCGTGCTCACGGTCACCTGGCCGATCACCTCGCCGCCGGCCACGATGACGGCGGGCCACCGGTCGCCCCGGCGATGGTCGGCGAGCAGTCCCTCGATGCGGGCCCGCTGCCCGGCCGTGGTGTAGAACTCGTCGGGCTGCGCGGGTTCCCACTGCGCGTACGCCCGCCTGTCGCGGGCCCGATGCGCGGCGATGATCTCGGCGTCGTCCACCCGGACGAGCCGGATCGAGGTGGTCTGATCCGCCATGCGGTCTCCTTCTCCGAATCGAAACATTCTCCGCTTCCGCGTCCACGACGAGCCGGCGCTGGAGCTGCGGGGCTGATCCGACCGCATTGACAGGGGGAGAACGGGCCGGTTCTAATGATCGGCGTGCCGCGTGGCGCCGATCAAATGGACGCTGCCCCAGGGAGGCAGCGGTAGGCCGATCGGCAGCCGGGCCGCACCTTCGTGAAGGGACCTCCGCCGTGAGTACACACTCCGCATCTCCCGCCTGACGCCGCGCTCCGTGCTCGCACGTCGCGGCTGAGCCGCCGCGCCCGTGTACGCCACGGGCGAGCGCACTCCCACGCCGCCGTCGGCCACGACCGCCCGTCCGCCGTCGTCCGCCGGTCTGTCGTTCGTGTGCCGTCGTTCGTGAGCCGTCGTTCCTCACGGTGAGCGCCGTGCCGTCGATCCGGTCCTTTTCCGGTCCTTTGACGTCCGGGAGTCTCCGCCTGCCGGCCTTTCCGCGCGCGGGCGTGCCCCGAGCGGCATGCCGGTACGCGCCGTCACCGCGCCCGTCTTCGTGTTTCATTTTTTCGATCTCTTGGAGTTCATTCAGTGCCCGAATCGTTCAACCAGTCCGTCATCGACGAGTTCCGCGCCAACGGCGGCAGGGTCGGCGGCCCTTTCGAGGGCGGCGACCTGCTCCTGCTGACCACCGTCGGCGCGAAGTCGGGAAAGGAGCACACCGTTCCGCTCGGTTACGTCCGCGACGGCGACCTGCTGCTGGTCGTGGCGTCCGCGGGTGGCGCGCCACGCCACCCCGCCTGGTATCACAACCTGCTCGCACGTCCGGCCGTACGGGTCGAGGTGGGAGAGGAGGTCTTCGACGCGATCGCGGTGCCGGCCGAGGGCGCGGCGCGCGAGCGGTTGTTCGAGCACGTCGTGCGGGTGGCCCCGGGATACGGCGACTACCAGGCGCGTACGGCCCGCACCCTGCCGGTCGTCGTGCTGGAGCGCCCGGAGGTGCCCGCCGAGGTGCCCGAGGACGTCACCACCATGGCGGGCAAGCTGCTGGAGATCCACGCCTGGCTGCGCGCCCAGCTCCGGCACGTACGGGAGGAGGCCGAGGCCCACTTCACCGCGCAGGCACACAGCCGGGCGGAGCGGGGCGACCTCGGGCTCGGGTTGCGGCTCAGGCAGCACTGCCTGGCGTTCTGCCAGGGGCTGGCGCTCCATCATCGGGGTGAGGACGCCGCGGTCTTTCCCACGCTCGCGGACCGGCATCCCCACCTGCGCGACGCCCTCGACCGTCTCGGTGAGCAGCATCAGGTGATCGCACGCGTCCAGGGGGAGCTGGTCGCCCTGCTGGACGGGATCGGCACGGCCGAACCCCGGCGGTTCATGGCGGAACTCGACCGTATGTCGGAGGAACTGCGGGCGCACCTGGACGACGAGGAGCGGTCGCTCCTCCCGGTCCTGGCGCTGATCCCGTTTCCGCCGGTGCCCGACGCGCCCCCGTTCCGCGCGCCGGCCGCGCCGGAGGACTGACGGTCGCGCCGCCCGAACGGCGGCTGCGTCGCTCCTCCCGCGCTCGGGGACCGTACGGTTCCCGAGCGCGGGTCCGCCGGCGTCGCTCAATGCGGCAGCATGACGGAGGTGGAAGGGAAAGGATCACCGCTCTGGCGTGACCGGAACTTCATGGTCTTCTGGGGATCGCAGACGCTGTCGGTGGCGGGGGACTCGTTCGCCCTGATCGCCGTCCCGCTGCTCGTGCTGCATGTGACCGGGTCGGTGGCGCGGATGGGGCTGCTGACCGGCCTCGCGAGCGCGGCGTCGGTGGCGGCGGGGGTCTTCGCCGGGATCCTCGCCGACCGGCTGGACCGCAGGCGGCTGCTGATCTGGTGCGACCTCGCCAGGATGGCGTTGTACGGGATCGTGCCCGTTGCCTGGGCGTTCGGGCCGAAGATCTGGCTGCTCTACGTGGTGCTGCCGGCCGCCGAGGCGATCGGCATGGTCTTCCAGGTCACGTACGTCACGGTGGTGCGCAACCTGGTCGAGCCGGGCCGGATCACCGAGGCGAACGGGCGGCTCGGCGCCACGTCCGCCGCGGCGGGGATCGGCGGGCCGCTGCTGGCCGGGGTGGTCGCGGGCTGGGCCGGGCCGACGGCCGCGATCGCGGTCAACGCGGCCAGTTTCGGGATCTCCGCGCTCGGCGTAATGCTGATCAGGTTCGGGGGTCGGCCGTCACCATCGGCCCCGGAGGCGTCGGCGGCGGGGGAGGCCGGCGAGGACCGGGAGCGCCAGGAGGCCCGGGGGTACTGGCGGGAGTTGCTCGCCGGGGCCCGCTTCCTGTGGCGGCAGCCGGTGCTGCGCGCCCTGACCGTGCTGCTGTCGTTCTTCATCTTCCTGACCCTCGGGCTGACCGACGTGCTGATCTATCACCTCAAGCACGACCTCGGCCGGTCGGACGGGGCCGTCGGAGCCGTGCTCGCGGTCGCCGCGCTCGGCACCGTCGCCGGTTCGCTCCTCGTCGGCCCCGTACGCCGCAGGCTGGGGTTCGGCGCGTCCTGGATCGGGGCGATCGCGGTCGCCGGGCTCGCCGTCGTGGGGCTCGGCACGTCCGGCGGTGTCGCGGGGACCGCGGTGGCGGCCGCGGTCTACCTCGGCTGTGTCAGCGTGGCCGGGATCGCCTCGATGTCGCTGCGTCAGCAGGTCACCCCCGACCACCTGCTCGGCAGGGTCACCTCCGCCTTCTGGACCATCCACTTCTCGCTCGGGCCGGCGGGGGCGGCCGTGCTGACCTGGGGCGCGCAGCGCCACGGGGTGGCGGTGGTCTGCCTGCTGGCGGGGGCGGCCTGCCTGCTGATCGCGCTCGCCGCGTTCTTCACCCCGATCCGGCAGCCGAACCCCGAGCTGTCCGGTGCCGCGGGCTGACGTTCACCCCTCTCGGCCCCCGGCGCCGGAAGAGGTGCCGGAAGGGGCGCCGAACGCGGCGGTCAGGGCCGCGCGCAGGGCGTCACGCTCCTTCTCGCCAAGCCGGGGCGAGTCGGAGGCCCAGGCCACGTAGCAGTCGGGCCGCACGAGCAGCACGGCGGGGGCGTCCCGGTCCGCCTTGCCGGTGACGAGGTCGACGCGGTCGCGCCACCCGTCCAGCGCTCCGTCCAGCGCGGCGTCCGGCGTCAGGTTCAGGAGCAGCGGGCGGGCCGCCCTGGTCAGCTCGGCCAGCCGTACCGGGCCGGTCTCCGTCTCCAGCGTGAGATCGGGGGCGGGCCGGCCGGCGAGAGGGTGGTCCCCACCGAGGTCGTACCTGATGTCGGCGCCGGACATCATGTCGGCGATGTGCTTGATCGTGCGCTCGTCCCGCAGCAGCTCGGTGAACAGCACGCGCAGCGCGGTGACCTCCGGCCCGGGCGCGATCAGCGCCGACTGGGCCTGCGTGTGCATGACGACGCGCTCGGCGGCCGGCCGCCGCTCGGTCTCGTACGTGTCGAGCAGGCCGGGCGGCGCCCACCCGCGGATCTCGGCGGCCAGTTTCCAGCCCAGGTTGACCACGTCCTGGAGACCCAGATTGAGGCCGGGGCCGCCGATCGCGCTGTGCACGTGGGCGGCGTCGCCGGCCAGCAGCACGCGGCGGTCCCGGAACCGCTCCGCCAGGCGGGTGTTGCCGCCGCTCAGGCGGCGCAGCAGGTGCGGGCCGTCCCCCTCGGGCGGGCCGAACGGCAGGTCGGCGCCGAGCACCCGGCGTACGCTCTCCCGCAGTTCGTCGAGCGTCGGCGGCCGGTCGCCGCCGCCGTCCCGGTTCCACTCCGTGGTGTTCACGAGCGTTCCGGTGGGGAACGGCGCGTACACGAACAGGCCGTGATCGGTGCGGTGGTGCATGAACGGGGGGATCAGCCCGTAACCGGGTACGTTCAACCCGCCGGTGGCCGCGTCGACCAGCTCCACTGGCACGGTGACGTGCGCTCCGATGGAGACCGAGCCGTCCCTGGTCACTCCGGGAAAGCCGATGCCGCACAGCTTGCGGACGCGGCTGTGTCCGCCGTCCGCGCCGACGAGGAACCGGGTACGCAGCGTGTAGGGGCCCTCGGGCCCGGCGATCTCCACGGTGACCCCGTCCTCGTCCTGGGCGAGCCCCGTCAGCTCGTGGCCCCGGAGGATCTCCACGCCGAGTTCCCGGGCGCGCTCCTCCAGGACCTGCTCCACCCGGCGCTGCGGCACCGCCAGCCCGTACATCGGGTTGTCGTCGAGCCTGCTCAGCTCCAGGGGCAGCGCGCCGAAGACGAAGGCCGGGCTCGGCCGGGGCGGCTCGGCGCCGCCGCTGAGGCGCTCGTACAGGCCGCGCCGGTCGAGGACCCGCACGACCTGGCCGACCAGCCCGTTGGCCCGGTTCTCCTTGGTGTCATCCGGCAGACGCTCCAGCACGATCGGCCGTACGCCGCCCAGGCTCAGCTCGCAGGCGAGCATCAGCCCGTTCGGCCCGGCTCCGGCGATCAGGACGTCGACGGTCATGGTGGTTCCTCCTGGTTTTCCGTGCATGACGAAGTTGTCGATTTCGGGCATGGCGCGTCGACCGGGCGGCGCCGGTGGACGACGGTGCCCGCGGATCAGGGGATGGGGAACGGCCGGGCGGCGTGCCGGAGACACGGCACGTCACTCACCCCGAGTACGGCCGTTCCGGCGCTCCTGGAACTGGATCGGTGAGATCCGGCGGCCTGCGGATCTCCGGTGGCGACTACGACGATCGAGGTTCGGGCAGGCCGGCGGCGAGCAGGCCGAGCGCGTCCTCGACGAGTGGTCTGACAGGCACGGGCGGGTCGGCCCGCAACCACTGGTCCATCGCCACCCTGATCGCGGCCCCCGCCGCGCCCGCCACCAGGCGTGGGTAGAGGTCGTGGGCGATGTCGGTGCCGGTCCGCTCGGCGATCGCGGCGGCCAGTTCCTCCTCGGCGACGGCACTGGCCTTGAGCATCTCGCCCTGCAGCGAGGGTTCGTCGATCATGAGCCGGATGCCGGCCTGCCAATGCTGGTCCGGCCGCCGGTCGTCGTAGTCCGCACCCATCGCGAGCTGGGTGATCACGGCGCTCGTGATGGCCTCCCACAGGGGCTCCGACACCGGACGGCGGCGCAGCTCCTGCGCGATCAGGCGGGCGCGGTCGAGGTGCCTGGCGGCGATCGCCTCGCCCTTGCTGGAGAAGTAGTTGTTGAAGGTCCGCGGCGCCACCCCCGCGGCCGCCGCGATGTCCTCCACGCGAACGTTCTCCAGCCCGCGCTCCGCGACGAGCTTGATCGCCGCCCAGCTCAGCGCGATGCGCGTCTCCTGCTTCTTGCGCTCGCGCAGCCCCGGGCGCCCGTCATCCCCGCTCACACGGACCACCATACAACTAATTGCGCGCTACGCAAGGATGCGTAGCGCGTAATTTTGCGGAATATGCAATTTTCGTCGAGTGGCGCGGGCGGGTCAGTCGCGGGAGCCGGCCAGGCGGACGAACTCCTCCAGGGAGAACCGGCCGTCGGCGTCCACGTCGGCGTCCCGGTCCAGCGCGGCGATCGCCTCCGGCGGCAGGCCGGGGAAGTGGGAGAGCAGCTCCGCCTCGGTGATGAAGCCGTCGCCGTCGCGGTCGATCGCGTCGAATTCACGCTTCAGGGTCTCGAACCGCTCGTGGCTGAGCTCGTGAGTCACAGTGACCTGCCTTTGCCGTCAGTTGGCTGGAACTCCAGACAACCTATGCCGTGGCCTGCCAAAGATCGACGGCCGGTTCCCATACGGGCCCGGTGTGGCCGTCCCGGAGGAGCGTGACGCGCCGGGCGAGCGGCGCAGGCGCTGTTCGCGAGGGTCAGGGGCACATAATGAAAGGCGATGGACACGGAGAGTGACCGGCGCGTCGACCGGGGGGCCCGCGGGCTGATCGACGTCAGCGTCGTCGTCCCGGCGTACAACTGCCGGGCGTCCCTCGACCGCTGCCTCACCTCGCTGCTGGTCCAGCGGGTCGCGAAGGAGATCGTCGTCGTGGACGGCGGGTCCCGCGACGGGACCCGCGAGCTGCTCGACCTCTACGCCGCCTGTCACCCGCGAGTGATCACCGTGATCCACGACCGGCACCCCTGCACTCCGGGCGCCGCCCGCAACAGAGGGCTCGCCCGCGCGGCCGGGCGGTACGTCTTCTTCTGCGACGCCGGGGACCGTCTCGCGCCGGACGCGCTGACGCCGCTGCTCGCCGCGGCCGACCGGAACGGCTCGGACGTCGTCGTCGGAAGGGTCTCCGGCGCTCGCGACGGGCTGCGGGACAGCGCCGACCGGGCCTCCTTAGCCGCGGTCTACGACGACCTGACGTGCTTCAAGCTCTTCCGCCGGGCCTTCCTGGAACGGCACGCCCTCCGCTTCGACGAGACGCAGCGGACCGGCGAGGACATGGCCTTCACCGTGCACGCCTACTGTCACGCCCGGGTCGTCTCCGTGGTGGCGGACCACGACTGCTACCACGCCGAGGCCACCGGAGCGGGGGGCGCGGTAACCGGAGGCGCCGAGGCGGGGTGCGTGGCCGACCCCCTGACCCGGCTGCGCCTGGTCCGCACGCCCATCGAGGTGATGGCGCGGCACGTGCCGCCCGGCGCGCTGCGCGACCGGCTGCTCCTGCGGCATCTGCGCCGTGACGTGCTGGCCCGGCTGGGAGCGCCGTTCCTGGACGACGACGAGGCGGACCGCGAGAAGATCGCCGTCGAGGTGGCCGACATCTGCGGCCAGTGGCTGACGCCCGGTGTGCGGGCCGCCCTCGACGACATGGACGTCGCCAGGCTCGCCGCGCTCGACGACACCGCCCGTCTCGTACGGCTCGCGCGGGTCGAGGCCGCGCCGCTGCGCCACCGCCTGACCGATGTCTCCTGGCGCGGCGATCATCTGCTGGTCGGCGGACATGCCTGCCTGGCCGGACCACCCGCCGCCACCACCCCCGATGCCACCGCCACCGCACCGGGCGAGGGCGGCTTGGGCGGGGTGGTGGGGCTGCTGCTGCGTGAGCGCCTCTCCCGGGAGGAGCGGGCGCTTCCCGCGCTCCACGCCACCGGCTTCTTCACCGTCCTGATCGACGTGGCCGCGTTGCCGCCGGGCGTGTGGGACGTCCACGTGTTCGTCGAGTGCGAGGGCGTGCGCAGGCCGGCCCGGTTCGGCTCCAGCCGCGACCCGGGGGCGGGCGTCCCGGGTCCCCGTCTGGTGAACGGCGTCGCCGTGGTGCCCTTCCTCACCCGGTCGCACGGCCACCTGTCGATCGACGCCGGAGGGCACGCGGCCGGCGTCCCGGCCGCGGCACGGCTGACCCGGGCCCGCAGGCGGGCCCGGCGGCTGCTGGTCGAGGGGCACGTGCGGGTCGGCGAGGAGCCCGCCGCCCCGGCCGTACGGCACCTGGTGTGGCGTGAGCGCGGGCCGGGACGGGAGTACCGGGAGCGAGCGGTGGCCCTCTCATCAGAGGGGTTCGCGGCCGAGACGGACGTTCCACCGCCCGGCACCTGGGACGCCTACCTCGAACTCGACCTCGGCGGGCCGCCGGTGCGCCTCCCGGTCAAGGTGGAGGCCACGATGGACGCGCCTGCCCGGACGATGCGGTGGTGGCGTGGCCCCCTGCGGTTGACGGCCAGGCCGTACGCGACGGCGGTCAACCGGCGGCTCAGCCTGTCGGTACGCGTGGACACCCCGCTGACCCTGGTCAAGCGGGTGATCCGGGCCGTGCGCCGGCGCTAATTGCGAATTAGTTGCAACTACAACCCCGTGCTCTAAAGTGGGCTTGAGGACTGCCCGTTTCAGAGGGGTTTGATCGTGCACGTACCCGATGGGTTTTTCGACGTTCCCGTGTCCGTCGGCGCCGGAGTCTTCGCGGCGGCCGGCGTGGCCGTGTGCCTGCGGGGCGCCCGCCGGGAGCTCGACGACCGCACCGCTCCCATGGCGGGCCTGGTGGCCGCGTTCGTCTTCGCGGCGCAGATGCTCAACTTCCCCGTCGCCGCGGGCACCAGCGGGCACCTGCTCGGCGGGGCGCTGGCCGCGATACTCGTCGGGCCGTACACCGCCGTGCTGTGCGTCGCGGTCGTGCTGCTCGTCCAGGGGTTCTTCTTCGCCGACGGCGGGCTGACCGCCCTCGGGGTCAACATCACGCTCATGGCGATCGTCACCTCGGTCGTCGGCTGGGCGGTGTTCCGGCTGGTCACCCGGACCGGCCCGCGCCGGCGCGGCACGCTGGTGGCCGCGTCGTTCCTCGCCGCGCTGGTCTCGGTGCCCGCCGCGGCGCTCGTCTTCACGGTCCTGTTCCGGCTCGGCGGCACCGCGCCGATCGACCTGGGCGCGGTGGCCGCCGCGATGGGCGGCGTACACGTGCTCATCGGGCTGGGGGAGGGCCTCATCACCGCGCTCACCGTGAGCAGCGTGCTGGCCGTACGGCCCGACCTCGTCTACGGCGCGCGCGGGACGGCCGGGCCGCTGGTGCTGCGTACGGCCGAGGGGGAGGTCGAGGTCGGCGGGCGGCCCGCCGAGAAGCCCTCGGCGGGGATCGGGCTGCGTCCGGTCCTGGCGGGTGGCGCGATCGTGGCCGTGCTGCTGGCCGGCGTCGTGTCGTTCTACGCCTCCAGCGCCCCCGACGGGCTGGAGAAGGTGGCGTCCGACAAGGGGCTGAGCGCGCAGGAGAAGCCGCACGCGGCGGAGGACGCCCCGCTGGCCGGATACTCCGTGAGGGGCCTGAGCGACCAGCGGCTCTCCGGCGGACTGGCCGGGGTCGCGGGCGTCGCGCTGACCGTGGCGGCCGGCGGCGGGGTGTTCTACGCCGTCCGGCGACGCAGGCGCCCGACCGGCGGGGTGTCGCCCGCGGGCGCTCCGTGAGCCCTTTCCGAGTGTCCCGTGACGCTCTTCCACGCCTCGCGAGCACCCGCGTGAGCCTCTCCGCGAGCCCTGCCGGCCCTCACGCGCGGCGGGCGGCGGCGGGTCGGCCATGATGGCGGTGTGAGTGCGAAGTGATAAGAGAAGTGATGGGCGCGAAGTGACGGTGGCGAAGTGACGGGCGCCGGATGAGCGCCGGGCACCATCATCCGATCTACCGGCCCGCCGACACGCCCGTCCACCGGCTGCCGCCCCAGTGCAAGCTGGTGGCGGTCGTCGCGTTCGCGGTGTGCGTGGTCGCCACGCCGCGCGAGCGTTTCTGGGCGTTCGCCGTCCACGCGCTGCTGCTGGCCGCGGTCGCGGTGGTCGCGCGGGTGCCCGCGGGGGCGATCGCGCGGCGGATGGTGATCGAGGTGCCGTTCGTGCTGTTCGCCCTGGCGATCCCGGTGATCGGCACCGGTGAGCGGGTCCAGGTGCTCGGGGTGTCGCTCAGCCTCCCCGGCCTGTGGGCCGCCTGGAACATCCTGGCCAAGGCGACGCTGGGCGTGGTCGCCTCGATCCTGCTCGCGGCCACGACCGAGCCCCGGATGACGCTGCTCGGCGCCGAACGGCTACGGCTGCCCCGGCTGCTCGTGCAGATCGCGACGTTCATGCTGCGCTACCTCGACGTGATCCTCGACCAGATGCGGCGCATGCGGGTCGCCCGCGAGTCGCGCGGATTCGTCGCCCGGGACCTGCGGCAGGCCCCGGTGCTGGCGAAGTCGGCCGGCGCCCTGTTCATCCGGGCGTACGAGCGGGGGGAGCGGGTCCACCTCGCGATGCTGAGCCGGGGCTACACCGGCGAGATGCCGACGATTAGGGATATATCGGCGTCTGGGCGAGACTGGGGGACGGCGGCTATCCTTCCCTGCCTCGCCGCGGCGACGGCCCTACTGGCGTGGAGCACCACATGACCTCCGGCAGCCCCTCGCTCGTGGTGAGCAGGCTCGCGTACGCCTATCCCGACGGGACGCAGGCGCTGTACGGCGTGGACCTGACGATCCGGCGGGGGGAGCGGGTGGCCCTCCTCGGCCCGAACGGCGCGGGCAAGACCACGCTGGTCATGCATCTCAACGGCATCCTCACCGCCGGGCACGGCACGGTGGAGGTGGGCGGCCTTCCGGTGCGCGCCGACACGCTGCGGGAGATCCGCCGCCGCGTCGGGCTGGTGTTCCAGGATCCCGACGACCAGCTCTTCATGCCGACCGTCCGCGAGGACGTCGCGTTCGGGCCGGCCAACCTCGGCCTGCGCGGCGCCGAACTCGACCGCCGCGTCCGTGCCGCCCTGGAGCGGGTCGGCATGCTCGACGCCCTCGACCGGCCGCCGCACCACCTGTCCTTCGGTCAGCGGCGCAGGGTGGCCGTGGCGACCGTGCTGGCGATGGAGCCGGAGATCCTCGTGCTCGACGAGCCCTCCTCCAACCTCGACCCCGCCTCGCGCCGGGAGCTCGCCGAGATCCTCAGAAGCCTGGACGTGACCGTGCTGATGGTCACCCACGACCTGCCGTACGCGCTGGAGCTGTGCGAGCGGTCGCTCGTCATGTCCGATGGGGTGATCGCCGCGGACGGGCCGACACACACGCTCCTCGCCGACGGGCGGCTGCTCGCCGACCATCGGCTCGAACTGCCGTACGGCTTCGCCGTGCCCGCTCACCCCGGGTGATGAATAAGTAAAGTGGGCGCAGCGGAGGAGGTCACACGTTGAAGCTGCGGCTCGCGCGCCAATCGCTCTCCAACGCCGTCGTGGTGGCCGTAGAGGGTGAGCTCGACCTGTTCACGGCGCCGTTCCTGCGCGACGAGGTGCGTGATGCCATAACGAACGACAACCCGACCCTCGTGCTCGACCTCGGCGAGCTGTCGTTCATGGACTCCAGCGGCCTGAGCGTGCTGATCGAGGCCTGGCGGCTGGCCACGAGCGAGGGCGGCGGGGTGAGCCTCGCCTCCCCGCAGCCGCCGGTCGCCCGCATCCTGCGCACGACCGGGCTGGACCGGCGGATCAAGGTCTATCCGGACGTCGATACCGCGATTTTGCGCCACCCCGAGTAGAACTTCATTCGGTTATCGCGTTAGGGTCCGGCTATGGATCTGAACGGAGCAGCAGCAATCATCTCGGGCGGCGCCAGCGGCCTCGGCGAGGCGACCGCCCGCGAGCTGGCCCGTGTCGGCGCGACCGTGGTCGTGGCCGACCTGAACGCGGAGCGCGGCAAGGCGCTGGCCGACGAGATCGGCGGCGTGTTCGCCCACACCGACGTGGCGGACGAGGCGTCGGTGCAGGCCGCGGTGGAGACGGCGGTCGCCACCGGGAAGCCGTTGCGCGCCGTGGTCAGCAGCGCGGGCATCGGCTGGGCCCAGCGCACCGTCGGGCGGGACGGTTCTCCGCACGACCTGGCGTCCTACCGCAAGGTGATCGACGTCAACCTGATCGGCACGTTCAACCTCATGCGCATCGGCGCGGCGGCCATGGCCAGGACCGAGCCGGCGGACGAGGACGGCGCCCGCGGCGTCGTGGTCAACACCGCGTCGGTGGCCGGCATCGAGGGCCAGACGGGCCAGGTCGCCTACTCCGCGTCCAAGGGCGGGATCATCGGCATGACCCTGCCCGCCGCCCGCGACCTCGCCGTGGTCGGCGTCCGCGTGCTGACGATCGCGCCGGGCATCATCGACACCCCCATCTACGGCAAGATCGGCGACCAGGACGCCGAGGCGTTCAAGGCCAAGCTGATCGGGCCGGTGGCGTTCCCGAAGCGGCTGGGCAAGGCGTCCGAGTTCGCCCACCTGGTCCGCACGCTGATCGAGAACGACTACATGAACGGCGAGGTCATCCGCTTCGACGGCGGCATCCGCTTCCAGCCCAAGTGACAGGTGAGGTCAGGTTGTCCGAGGTTGACTCCGGGCCGGCCGCCGCGCCGGACGAGGTGCTCGTAGAGATCGTCGACGGCGGGGTGGCCGTCGTCACCATCAACCGGCCGAGGGTCAGGAACGCCGTGAACGGCGCGGTGGCGCGCGGCATCGCGGCCGCCCTCGACGAGCTCGACGCCAGCCCCGAGGTGTCGGTGATCGTCCTGACCGGGGCCGGCGGCACGTTCTCGGCGGGCATGGACCTGAAGGGGTTCCTCACCGGCGACATGCCCACGGTCGAGGGCCGGGGCTTCGGCGGCATCACCGAGGCGCCGCCGAAGAAGCCGATCATCGCGGCCGTCGAGGGGTACGCGCTGGCAGGCGGGTTCGAGCTGGCGCTCGCCTGCGACATCGTCGTCGCGTCCGAGGACGCCAAGTTCGGCCTGCCGGAGCCCAGGCGCGGGCTCGTGGCCGCCGCGGGCGGGATCATGCGGCTGCCGCGCCGGATTCCGTACCACGTCGCGATGGAGATCGCGCTGACCGGCGAGCACTACCCGGCCACCCGGCTTTACGAGCTGGGGCTGGTCAACCGGGTCACCTACCCGGGCGAGGCCCTGCACGGCGCGCTCGAACTGGCCCGCACGATCGCCGCGAACGCGCCGCTGGCCCTCGCCGCGACCAAGCGGGTCATCGTCGAGTCGGCCGACTGGTCCAGGGAGGAGATGTTCCGGAAACAGGGCGAGATCATCGGCCCGGTCTTCACGTCCGGCGACGCGATGGAGGGCGCGGCGGCCTTCGCGGAGAAGCGCCCTCCCGTCTGGAAGGGCGAATAGCCGCCAGCAGGCATGATCGGGGTGGTTCCGGGCAGTCCGCTCGTCCATGGGCGTGACTGCGTACGGTGAATCCATGAGTGTATCCGAGCCCGGGCTGCCCCCGTCCGGCCGGTCGATGCGGGAGCGCGCGTCCGAGCTGCTCACCGGCGCCCTCGGCAGCGCGATCCTGATGATCGTGCTCGTGTCGGCGATGTGGGCGATCGAGATCCTCGACTACGTCGAGAACAACAGACTCGACAGGTACGGCATCGTCGCCCACGAGCCGGACGGGCTGCCCGGGATCTTCTTCGCCCCGTTCCTGCACGCGGGCTTCGCCCACCTGATGGCCAACTCGGTGCCGCTGCTGATCCTGGGGTTCGTGGCGGCCATCCGGGGCATCGGCCGGTTCCTCGCCGCGAGCCTGATCGTCATCCTGGTCAGCGGCATGGGCGTCTGGCTCACCAGCCCGCCCGACACGCTCACGATCGGCGCGAGCGGCCTCGTCTTCGGCTACTTCGGCTACGTCGTGGCCCGGGGCCTGTTCGACCGCCGGGCTCTCGACATCGTCCTCGGCGTCGTGGTCGCCGTGCTGTACTACTCGATCCTGTGGGGGGCCCTGCCCACCCAGCCGGGCGTCTCCTGGCAGGGTCACCTGTTCGGCCTCATCGGCGGCGTGATCGCCGCCTGGCTGCTCCGCCGCCGGCGGGCCTACTGAGGCGTCGGCGAGAACGGCGGCCGCACGGGAGGCGGCCGCCGGGAAGAACCGTCAGAGGCGCTCGACCACGTAGTCGACGCAGACGGTCAGCGCCTCGACGTCGGCCGGGTCGACGGCCGGGAACATCGCGATACGCAGCTGGTTGCGGCCGAGCTTGCGGTACGGCTCGGTGTCCACGATGCCGTTGGCCCGCAGCACCTTCGCCACCGCCGCCGCGTCCACGGAGTCGTCGAAGTCGATCGTGCCGACGACGTTGGAGCGCTGCGCCGGGTCGGCCACGAACGGCGAGGTGTACGACGTCTTGTCGGCCCAGGTGTACAGGCGCGAGGCGGAGTCGGCCGAGCGGGCGGTGGTCCACCCGAGGCCACCCTGGCCGTTCATCCAGTCGAGCTGGTCGGCCAGCAGGAACAGCGTGGCGACCGCCGGCGTGTTGTAGGTCTGGTCCTTGACCGAGTTGTCGATCGCGGTCGGCAGGCTGAAGAACTCGGGGACGAACCGGCCGCTCTCGGCGATCTCCGTCACCCGGGCCAGCGCCTTCGGCGAGAACAGCGCGATCCACAGGCCGCCGTCGGAGGCGAAGCTCTTCTGCGGCGCGAAGTAGTAGACGTCGAAGTCCTCGGCGGCGACCGGCAGGCCGCCCGCGCCGCTGGTGGCGTCCACGAGGACGAGCGACCCGTCGTCACCCACGCGCTTGATGGGCATGGCGACGCCGGTGGAGGTCTCGTTGTGGGTGAGCGCGTAGACGTCCACGCCCTCCTCGGCGACCGGCAGCGGGTGGGTGCCCGGCTCCGACTTGATCACCGAGGGGTCGGCGAGCCAGGGGGCCTTCTTCGCGACCGTCGCGAACTTCGAGGAGAACTCACCGAAGTTCAGGTGCTGCGACTTCTCCCGGATCAGCCCGAAGGAGGCGATGTCCCAGAACGCCGTGGTGCCGCCGTTGCCGAGCACGACCTCGTAGCCCTCGGGGAGGGAGAACAGGTCGGTGAGGCCGGCGCGGACGCGGGCGACGAGGTTCTTGACGGGCTTCTGCCGGTGGGACGTGCCCATCACCTTCGCGCCTTCGCCGGCCAGGGCGGCGAGCTGCTCGGGGCGTACCTTCGAGGGCCCGCAGCCGAAACGGCCGTCGGCGGGCTTGATGTCAGCGGGAATCACGATGTCAGCCACGGTTCAAGCGTAGTGAGACCCGCGAATGCTCTAGACCATGGTCCGGATGATGAGACACCTCACGACCTCGGCAGCGGACCGTCGCTTGAGGCAACGGGGGCATGCCGTCCTTGACCGGGCTTGTCTTTTGGTCTCCCGCGGGCCCTTTCCTGTCTTCTCATCTTCCAGGCATTGGATGCCCGGTGCTGTGATACTGGTCGTGTGACTCGTCGAGTGCCTACCTCCCCCGGCATTCCGCTGTACTGCACCGCGGTACGGGCGCGCTCGTAGGGCGAGCGGCCGTGCGTAGGTCTTTCACGTTCCTGTTGCGCCCGACCCGCCATCAGCGCATTGCGCTCGCCGCGTGCCTGGAGGATCACCGGCAGCTCTACAACGCGGCGCTTGAGCACCGTCGTACGGCCTATCGGATGGCGGGGGTGAGTGTCGGGTACGGCGACCAGTCGGGGGAGCTGAAGCACATTCGCGCTGACGACCCTGATGGGCAGGGCCGGTGGTCGTTCTCCTCTCAGCAGGCCACTCTGCGCCGACTGGAAAGGGCGTTCGCGGCGTTCTTCCGCCGTGTCAAAGCCGGTGACAAGCCCGGCTTCCCGCGGTTCAAGGGCCGCGGGTGGTTCGGCACGGTGGAGTGGCCCAAGGACGGCGACGGCTGCCGGTGGGACTCCCAGCCTGAGCACCCGACGGCGACCTACGTCCGCTTGCAGGGCGTCGGTCACGTCCGCGTCCACCGGCACCGGCCCGTGCGCGGGCGGGTGAAGACGATCGCGGTGAAGCGGGAAGGCGACCGCTGGTACGTGGTCGTGGCGTGCGATGAGGTCCCCCCAGGACCTCTGCCGGCGACCGACGCGGCCGTGGGCCTCGATATGGGTGTGGCGTCCCTGGTCACCACCTCGGACGGGGAGCATCTGGCCAACCCGCGTCATCTGGCCGCGTCCGCTGACAAGCTGGCCGCCGCTCAGCGGGATCTCGCCCGTAAAAAGCGCGGCTCCCATCGCCGTCGAAAGACTGTGGCCAGGGTTTCCGCCCAGCATGCGAAGGTTCGCCGTCAGCGGCTGGACGGCGCGCACAAGGTTGCGCTCGGGCTGGTAGGAGCCTACGGCGTGATCGTGCATGAGGACCTGCGGATCGTGAACATGACCCGGTCGGCGTCCGGCACGATCGAGGCCCCTGGCCGGAACGTCGCCGCCAAAGCCGGGCTCAACCGCAGCATCCTGGACGCGGGTTGGGGGGTGTTCCTGCGTGTGCTCGCGTACAAGGCTGAAAGCGCCGGTCGCGAGCTGATCGCGGTGAACCCCGCCGACACCTCCCGCACGTGCGCCCGCTGCGGGCACGTCGCCAAGGAGAACCGCCACACCCAAGCCGAATTCGCCTGTACGGCCTGCGGGCATACCGCGCACGCCGACGTGAACGCGGCAACCAACATCCTCAGGGCAGGGCTTGCCCTTCGCGACGCCGTACAAGCGGCTTAGCGAGAAGCCGCTCCCTTCGGGGAGCGGAGGAGTCACGGTCGAGTTTCAGAAGCACGCACCACCCCGAAAACGGACTCCGCCTCCCGGGAGACATCCACGTGGCCGACGTGCACGGCGTCATCGAGAAACTCGTCCGCAGGCCGTTCTTCTGGCTGCCGGACCAGCCGCTTCCCCTGGTGTTCGTCGTTGAGCGGGACGGCGACGCGTTCGAGGCCGCGCGCCGTCTCGCCGCGCCGTTCGAGGACTGCCTCCCGTACGCGTCGGTGGCGGCCGGCCGGTACGGCACGCTGCACGAACTCGTGGACGCGCTGGCCGGGGAACAGGGGCAGCTCGGCCGGCCGGTGGGCGGCTCGTTCCTGCCGCCGCCGCGTTTCTCGCTGGTGCAGTTCGTGCTGTGGGCGCGCAGGCAGCGCGGCCTGCCGCCGGAGCCGGACCGCGGCGGAACGCCGCCCCCGCGCTGGCCCGACCCGCAGTCGCGGGGGAGCCTGGAGGAGTTCAAGGAGCGGCTCAAGCTCTGGCGGGGCGGCAGGCACGGCGGGCACCAGGGCCGCAGGACGGCGGCCGACTTCTTCGGGCGCGCGGCGACGACCTGGCTGCCGGTGGGCACCCTGGCCGCGGTGCTGCTGAGCACCCAGGTGGCCGGCGACCACGCGCCCTGGTGGCTGGACAGCGCGCCCGACCTGGTCGGCGTGCTCCCGTGGGCGCTCGGCCTGCTCGTCTTCGCGGCCGGCACGGTCGTCCAGGGGCTGCTGTCGGTCCGTGGATCGTTCTTCAACGGCTGGTTCCGGCGGCAGCCTTACCTGACCAGGAAGCCGTTCGAGCGGCTGTCGCAGTACGCGCTGCGGGTGGCGAGCGCGAGCGACGAGGACGCCGACCGGTTGCTGGTGCACGCGTTGTGCCAGGACCTCCACCAGGCGTACCAGAAGTGGATCATTCCGTGGCCGAGCTGGGGCCGCGGCCTGTACGGCCTGCTGGTCCTGGACGCCACCCTGCCGGGGTGCGCCAACGAGCGGTTCCTTCGCGTCCTGGAGGAGACCACCGAGGAGACCGGCCTCCTGCCGCCCATGCTGGTGCTGGCCGCGGTGCCGGAGTCGAAGGCCGCGGAGGCGAGGGCGGTCACGGGAGGCCGCCTGACGGAGTTGCCGGCGCTGGCCGACGCCTGGCGGGCCCGGGTGCGGCGGCAGGTGCCGCCGCTGCGCCTGCTGGCCGCCACGTCCGGCCCGGCGCCCGACGACGACCACCGGCCGCGGCTGCTGCCCAGCCGGATGCGGGCGATCGGGTACTGGTGCGTGATCGCGCTGCTCGTCGTCGGTCCGGTGACCCTGGCCTGGAGCATCTACCAGGACCAGAAGGCGCGCTGTGGCGGCCTGTCCTGGGCCGAGCTGGTCGGCGACGAGTGCGTCGGCGTCGTCAACGCGGACGGCCGGGCCCCAGAAGACGTCTTCGGCAGGAACATCGGCGCCGTCGTGAAGCGGATCGACGAGAACAACGCCGCCGCCCGGAACGTCGGAGCGTACGTGAACGTGGTCCTGTTCGGGGAGTACTCGATCAGGAGCCCGCGGCCGGACGGCGAGCCCGCCGAGCCCGGCGAGGACGCGCCGGAGGAGGACAGCAGGGTGTCCGGGGCGCTCGCGGAGCTGAAAGCCGTGGAGCAGTACCAGCGCACCGTCCGGAACGTTCCCCGCCTCCAGGTCCTGATCGCCAACGCCGGGGCGGACTTCCGCCAGGGGCGCCGGGCCGCCCGGCTGGTCAGCAGGCTGGCGGCCGAGGACCCGCACACGCTCGGCGTCATCGGCTTCCCGCGCAGTGTCAAGGGCGTCGAAGAGGCGATCAGCGTGCTGCACCAGGCCAAGATCCCGATGCTCTCCACCACCGCGACCGCGGACGACCTGGGGTACGTGCCCGACGTCACCGGTGCCGGCGAGATCGGGACGGCGCCCAGGCGGCCGTCCCCCTACTACTTCCGCATCGGCCCGACGAACTGGCGCGAGGCGCAGCTCGTCGCCCGGTTCATCCGCCGGACGCTGCTGCCCGGGAAGTCCTCGCCCACCGCGGTGATCGTCCAGGACCGGTCACCCGGCGACAGCTACACCAACAACCTCGCCCGCGACTACAAGGAGGCGGCGGGCGACCAGGGGATCGAGATCTCCGAGCGTGACGAGGTCTACTACACCGTGGATGGCGGCGGGATCGCCGAGGCGACGTCGGTCGCCTGCGGGCGCCATCCCGACGTGATCCTGTACGCGGGCCGGGCCACCGAGTTCCTCGGCTTCGTCGACGCCGTCGAGAAGTGCAGCGACGGCCAGGTCAAGGTGATCGCGGGTGACGACGTGATCAAGGTGGTGACCGACCACGGCAAGGAGATCGGCGACTACGGGCGCGTGCAGGTGTACTACGCCGCGCTCGCGAGCCGGGAACTGTGGCGGGATCCGTCGCGGGACCACGGCACGCAGCCGACCGGGTTCATCCAGGCCCTCTTCGGCCGGAACTCGACCGAGTCGGAGGACAACCTCATCCTGGGCTACGACGCGGTCGAACTCTTCTACGACTCGGCCAACCGGGCGTACCAGGGCAGAAGGCTGCCCAGCAGGGGAGACCTCCTCTACCGGCTCGCGCTCGTCTCGGGGCGGCTCGCCAGGAACGGTTCGAGCGGAGTGATCGACTTCGGCGGCCGGGAGGCTCACGACCCCGTGGACAAGACCATCGCGATCATGCGGGTGCAGGCCGGTGGCGGAGTGAAGGTGGCGGTCCGCTGCGGGCGCCTCAGCCTGCGGGAGTCCGCGCCGCCCGGCGGAGTCTGCGACCACCTCCCCGACGTGTACGGCGAGGACGGCGAGCCCCGCCGCTGAGCCCGGACGTTGAGCCCGGACGTTGAGCGGGGCGGGCGCGGGGGACGGCCGAGGGTCCGCGGCCCTCTCGGAAAGCCGCGGGCCCTCGGCAGCCCCTCGGGCGGCTCAGACCCTGCCGACGACCTCGCCGGCGCCGGGCACGTCGTTGATCGAGCGCTGCTTCGGGCCCACGTAGTTCGCGCTGGGGCGGACCAGCCTGCCCGTGCGCTTCTGCTCCAGGACGTGGGCGGCCCAGCCGGCGGTGCGGGCGCAGGTGAACATCGAGGTGAACATGTGCGACGGCACCTCGGCGAAGTCGAGGACGACCGCGGCCCAGTACTCCACGTTGGTGGCGAGAACCCGGTCGGGCTTGCGGGCGTGCAGCTCCTCCAGCGCGGCGGTCTCCAGCGCGGCGGCGACCTCGTAGCGCGGCGCGCCCAGTTCCTTCGCCGTACGGCGCAGGACGCGGGCACGCGGGTCCTCGGCCCGGTAGACCCGGTGGCCGAAGCCCATCAGGCGGTTGCCCTTGTCCAGCTCGCTCTGGACGTACTTGCGGGCGTCGCCCATCTGCTCGACGCCCTCGATCATGTGCAGCACCCGCGCCGGGGCGCCGCCGTGCAGCGGGCCGGACATCGCGCCGACCGCGCCCGACAGGGCGGCGGCGACGTCGGCGCCGGTGGAGGCGATCACGCGGGCGGTGAACGTCGAGGCGTTCATGCCGTGCTCCGCGGCGGACGTCCAGTACGCGTCGATGGCCTTGACGTGCTTGGGATCGGGCTCACCGCGCCAGCGGACCATGAAACGTTCAACGATGCTCTCGGCCTCGTCCACGCGCTTCTGCGAGACCATCGGCAGCCCCAGGCCGCGGGCCGACTGCGCGACGAACGACAGGGCCGTGACCGAGGCGCGTGCGAGATCGTCGCGGGCCTGGTCGTCGTCGATGTCGAGCAGCGGGCGGAAGCCGTACGCGGGCGCCAGCATGGCCAGCGCGCTCTGTACGTCTACTCGGATGTCGCCGGAATGGACGGGAACGGGGTACGGCTCCGCCGGGGGCAGACCCGGCTGGAACTTGTCGTCGACGAGCAGGCCCCAGACGTTCCCGAAGGAGACGTTGCCCACGAGTTCTTCGATGTCGACGCCCCGGTATCGCAGGGCGCCCCCTTCTTTGTCCGGTTCCGCGATCTCGGTCTCGAACGCCACCACGCCTTCGAGCCCGGGTTTGAAGTCGGACATTCTCGGCCGCCTCCCTCTCTTGTGAAGTCCAGAGCCTTGATGTCGAGATACCGGCGGGTCAATTTAACCCGCAGTGTGACGCTGTCGTGTCGCCGCCCCTCCCCCACGCCGTTCCCCCTGTTGGGGGCCACCGGGTGAGAAGTGCGCCGGGCGCGCGACAATACCTTTCCGTGGACAGCGCTTCGCACCTGCCCGGGCTCCGGCACAGCTACGAGGGTGAGCCCCTGCTCGAAACCGGCATGGCCGACGACCCGGTGACGCAGTTCGCGCTGTGGTTCGCGGACGCCGTCGCCGCGGGCCTGCCCGAACCGAACGCCATGGTCGTCGCCACCAGTTCCGCCGGTGGCCGTCCCTCCGCCCGCACCGTCCTCCTCAAGGGGTTCGACGAACGCGGGTTCGTCTTCTTCACCAACTACGAGTCTCGCAAGGGCCGCGACCTCGCCGAGAACCCGCGGGCCTGTCTGTTGTTCCCCTGGCATCCGATCCGGCGGCAGGTCCGCGTGGAGGGCCCGGTCACCCGGATCTCGCGCGAGGACAGCGCGGCCTACTTCCACTCCCGGCCGTACGGGTCGCGCATCGGCGCGTGGGCCTCCCGCCAGTCCGCCGTGGTGGAGTCGCGTGAACGGCTCGACGCCCGCTACCGGGAGCTGGCCGAGCGCTGGCCCGAGGACCCGCCGATGCCGGACTTCTGGGGCGGCTTCCGGGTGGCGCCCGCGGAGGTCGAGTTCTGGCAGGGTCAGACCGATCGCATGCACGACCGGCTCCGGTACCGGCTGGCGCGCGGCTCCTGGGTCATGGAGCGCCTGGCCCCATGACCCCGGAGGCAGCGGTGCGGGCCGCGACCGTGAGGTCGGCGAGGAAGCCCGCGTACGCCTCGTCCCGGTCGGGCGCGCGCAGGATCGCCGAGGGGTGGATCGTCGCGACGTAGTAGGCGCCCTCCCGGCGCGGGACCGGCTCGCCCCGGTGGCGGGTGACCCGGAAGTCCGGGCCCAGCAGGGCCCGGGCGGCGGTGGCGCCCAGCACCACGGTCACCTCCGGGTCCACCAGGCGCATCTCGGCCTCCAGCCACGGCCGGCAGGCGTTGATCTCCCCGACGGTCGGTTTCTGGTGGATCCGGCGTTTGCCGCGTGGCGTGAACTTGAAGTGCTTCACCGCGTTGGTGACGTACACGGCCTCGCGGTCGATGCCCGCCTCCTCCAGGGCCCGGTCCAGCACGCGGCCCGCGGGCCCGACGAACGGCGCGCCCTCGTGGTCCTCCTGGTCGCCCGGCTGCTCGCCGACCAGCATGAACCGCGCGTCCGGGACGCCCTCGCCGAAAACCGTCTGGGTGGCGTCGCGGTAGAGGTCGCAGCCTTCGCAGTGGCGCGCGGCCTCCCTGAGGGCGGGCAGACTGACCTCGTCAGGAAGGAATCGCTGGGCTCCGATGTTTCCCATCCTGGGTCGCTTCCCCAATAGGGTCGGCTGCGAACGCGGGGGAGGTCGTAGCATCGTTGTAGTAGTGGAGGAGCCTTGACCGCACATGGCCTGATCGACACGACGGAGATGTATCTCCGCACGATCTTCGAACTCGAAGAAGAAGGCATCGTGCCGCTCCGGGCCCGGATCGCCGAACGCCTGCAGCAGAGCGGCCCGACGGTCAGCCAGACGGTGGCGCGGATGGAACGCGACGGCCTGGTCAAGGTGCAGGGGGACAGACACCTCAGCATGACCGATCTCGGCCGTACGCTCGCGATCCGCGTGATGCGCAAGCACCGCCTGGCTGAGTGCCTGCTCACCCAGGTGATCGGCATGCCCTGGGAAGAGGTCCACATCGAGGCGTGCCGGTGGGAGCACGTGATGTCGGAGTCGGTGGAGACCCGGCTCGTCGGCCTGCTGCAGAACCCCCGGTTCTGCCCCCACGGCAATCCGATCCCCGGTCTCGACGAGCTGGGGGTGCCGCAGCCCGGTTCGGGCGGGGATGAGATGGTGTCTCCCATGGTGACCCTCGCGGGTCCGAGCGCCGTGCCCGTCGTCGTGCGGCGAATCAGCGAACAAGTGCAAAGCGACCCGGCTGTGATGCTTAAACTCAAGCAAGTTGGGATACAACCCGGACGCGAGGTGACGCTCGCGGCGAGCGACAACGGTGTACGGGTGACAGGTGATGGTGAGGTGGGTAGCACGACCGCGGACCTTCCGCGCGATGTGGCCTCTCACGTTTTCGTCACCAGACGATGACGGAAAGAGTTGTGCCTGGTTGAATCCCGTAGGGAGTCCTTCATTTCTCGCGACCCAGCCTTCGCAGGAGCGCCCGTGCCCGGCATAGCGAACCCGCCTCGTCAAGGGATGGTCGTGGCATGAGGCGCTGGGGAGACTTGTCACAGGACGCGGACGACCGCCTAACCGCCGGCTCCGTGCTGGACCACGCGGAGATGGCCGTGGTCGTGACCGACCGGTTCAGCAACGTCCTCTACTGGAACCCCTTCGCCGAGCGGTTGTTCGGCCGGGTGGGCGCGAATCCGGGCCGGGAGTCGCTGCGTACCCTCGGCATCTCCGACCACGACCACCCGCTCGCGGCCGACCTCGCCAAGCAGGTGCTGCGGGGCGGGGTGTGGGAGGGCACCTTCGACGTGGTCCGCGGCGACGGCACACTGATCTACGTACGCGCCCAGGCCGTGCCGCTGCGGCATCCCTCCGGCTCGATCACGGGCATCGTGATCACCGCGCGCGAGGCGATGCGCAGCAACGAGCGCGAGAAGGACCGCTTCGGCCTGCTGGAGCGGATCGGCGAACGGCTGGCCGGCTCCCTCTACGTCGAGGAGACGCTCAACCGGGTCGCGGAGTCGCTCGTCCCGCAGTTCGCCGACCACTGCTTCATCGAACTGGCCGAGGGCGACCGCCTGGTCCGCAAGGTCTCCACCCACGTGAGCGGCTGGACGCCGCCGCCGGGCTCCTGGCCGCCGGTGGGCGCGGAGATCGCCTACCCCCTCGGGCACTACGCCGACACCGCGCTGCGCCGCCAGGAGACGATCCTGGTCGAGGACTTCTCCCAGGTCAGCTATCCGGCGCCGAGCGAGGGCGAGGCCCGCCTGTTCGCCGAGATCGGGGTGACCTCCGCCATCGTCGCCCCCCTGTGCGTGCGCGGCGAGACGCTCGGGCTGATGTACCTGCTCCTGTCCAACCTCACGAACCGGCACTCGCCCCACTACGACACCTTCGACCGCGACTTCGTCGGCGCCATCGCCACCCGCGTCGCGCTCGCCGTCGACAACGCGCTGCTGTTCGAGGAGGAACGGCACACCGCCGAGTCGTTCCAGAAGCACCTGCTTCCGCGTGTGCTGCCGTCGTTCGACGGGCTGGAGATCGCCCACCGCTACTTCCCCGCCGCCCCGCTCGCCACCCACGGCCAGGGCATCCAGACCCAGGTGGGCGGCGACTGGTACGACGTGATCCCGCTGTCGGCGGGCCGGGTCGGCATCGTGATCGGCGACGTCGAGGGCCGGGGCGCCAAGGCCGCGGCGGTCATGGGCCAGCTCAGGGCCGCGCTGCGGGCCTTCGCCCAGGACGACAAGCCGCCCGCCGACATCCTCGCCCGGCTGGACGAGTGGACCCGCGTGGTCGCCTCGCCGGAGCACGACGACTTCGGCGCCGACATCACCAACCCGCCGATCGTCACCTGCCAGTACATGGTGTACGACGCCTGGTCGAGGCAGCTGTGGTTCGCCAACGCCGGGCACGCGCCGCCGCTGATGCTCGTGGACGGCGAGGTCAGGGACCTGGAGATCACCGAGGTCGGCCAGCCGCTCGGGGTGCGGGCCAAGGGCATGCACGCCGACCTGGTCTACAAGGAGGAGACCAGGATCCTGCCGGCCGGGGCGACCCTGCTGCTCTACACGGACGGCCTGGTCGACCGCAGGCCGCCGCGCGACGCGGCCGCGGGTGCGTACGACGACGAGACGCTGACGGTCCTCCGCGAGAAACTGGCCAAGTCCTCGGGGGAGTCCGTCGAGCGCATCGCCGACCTCGCCACCGGCGCGGTCCCCGGCGAAATCGACGACGACATGGCCATCCTCGTCGTCCGCGCGGCCGGCACCGAACTTCAGTCGCAGGAGCGGACGTTCCCGGCGCAACCGATCATGGTGAGCGAGGCCCGGCGGATGGCGTCCGAGGCGTTCGAGGCGTGGCAGGTGCCCGAGGAACGCGCGGAGCTGGCCTGCCTGCTGGTCTCCGAGGTCGTGACCAACGTGGTCCTGCACGCCGCGAGCGCGGGCGTGCCACGCCGCGAGCTGGTGCTCGACGGCCCGCCGCTGCCGTTCGACGAGTCGTGGGACGTGCCGGGCTTCGAGGAGGAGATGGCCGGCGACAAGGAGTTCACCCTCCGGCTGCGCCGGGGCGGGGAGTCCGTCTGGGTGGAGGTCTTCGACCAGGACCTGCGCCTGCCGCGCATCCGCAGCGCGGGGGAGAACGACGAGGGCGGCCGCGGCCTCTACCTCGTGGACCAGCTCGCGCGGCGCTGGGGTTCCCGTCCGACCCGGGAGGGCAAGGCGGTCTGGTTCGAGATCCCCATCGGCGGCCGGTGACCGATCCGCATCGGCGGCCGGTCGCCCTCCGCGCTCGGCGCGCGCCGGCGCGGAAAGACGCGCATACTGATCGTCATGGACCCCGGACTCATCCTTCTGGTCTTCCTGGCGTTCCTGTTCGCGTGGCTGCTGAACAAGGTGCGCCGGTTCTTCCGGCTGGGCACGGTGGCCTACGCGGGGGTGATGATCGTCTTCGTGCTGGTCATGCTGCTCCTGTGGGGCCAGCAGCACCGCTGACGCACCTCGCGGCGACCCCCTCCAGCAGGCAGGCCAGCCCGAACTCGAACCGCTCGCCGTAGGTCTGGTCCCGGGCCTCGACGACCCGCCGGGC
Source organism: Microbispora sp. H10885 (assembly GCF_014161415.1). Taxonomy (NCBI): domain Bacteria; kingdom Bacillati; phylum Actinomycetota; class Actinomycetes; order Streptosporangiales; family Streptosporangiaceae; genus Microbispora; species Microbispora sp. H10885. Next base: position 42,697 of record NZ_JABBWY010000004.1, read on the forward strand.
GAACTGCGGGTAGGCGCCGCTCTCGATCACCTCGCGGATGTACGGGCCGACCCCGGCCCGCCACTGCTCCTCCGTCAGGCCGGTCCGGCGTTGCGCCTCCTGCTCGGCCGCCTCGCGGGAGACGGCTCCCGCCACGTAGTCGCCGACGAGGGCGACGACGCCGGCCGCCAGCGTGATGTCGGAGGTGAGCTGCCCGGCGGCGGCGAGCGCGTGCTCCATGCCACGCAGGGAGTTCGGGCCGAGCGCGGGCCGGGTCGCCATCACCGCGCCGAGCCAGGGATGACGCAGAAGCGTCGCCCGATGCGCGCGCGCCATCGCCGCCAGGTCGGCCCGCCAGTCCCCGGTCAGCGGAGCGGGCTCCGTCTCGCCCGCGATCGCGTCGACCATCAGCTCCAGGAGCTCGTCCCGCCCGGCCACGTACCGGTAGAGCGAGGTCGTGCCCGAGCCGAGATCGGCGGCGACGCGCCGCATGGAGAGCGCGTCGAGCCCCTCGGCGTCGGCCAGCGCGATCGACGCCTCCACGATGCGCCCGACCGTCGGCGCCTGCCGCCGCGGCGTGGGCCGTTCCCGGCCCCACACCCGGCCTGGAAGTGAGCTCTCCGCACCCATGGCGCCCATCGTACCGGTGCGGGTACGGTGTTCCCAGAACGGGAACACCGTGCCCGAAACTGGAGGAGGACCTATGCGTACGACAGAGGTGCTGGTCGTGGGAGGCGGCTCGGTGGGACTGGCCACGGCGGTCTTCCTGAGCCACCACGGAGTGAGGACGCTGCTGGTGGAGCGCGACGAGGGTCCGCGGTCGCACCCACGGGCCACGGGAATCGGCGTCCGGACGGTGGAGATGCTCCGGGAGACCGGCCTGGCCGGCGCGGTGGACGCGGTCGCCCTCGACTGGTCGGCGGGAGCCCTGGGCAAGGCGCGGGCGCGGACCCTGGCCGACCTGGCGGAGACCGCCCCGCCCGCGCCCGCCGTCCCCCGGCAGGCGCCCTACAGCCCCGCCGCGTTACGCGGCCCCTGCCCGCAGAACCGGCTGGATCCCGTACTGCTCGCCGCCGCCCGCGAGAATGGCGCGACCGTGTCGTACGGCACCGGGCTGGTCTCGTTCACCCAGGACGAGGAGGGCGTCACGGCCGTGCTGTCCACGGGAGAGCGGGTGCGGGCCCGCTACCTGGTGGCGGCCGACGGCGTCCGCAGTGAGGTCCGGGCCGCGCTGGGCATCGGCCTGACCGGTCCGGGCGCGCTCACGGAACCGGGGCAGAACATCCTGTTCCGCGCCGACCTGCGGGAGCTGGTCCGCGGACGCCACTTCGTCGCCTGTGAGATCACCGATCCGGCCGCGCCGGGCATGCTCATCACGATCGACGGCGAGAAGGAGTGGGTGTTCCTCACCGGACTCGACCGGGAACCGGCCCCCGCGCTGATCCGCGCCGCGACCGGCGTGCCGGATCTGGACGTGGAGATCCTCAGCACGCTGGTCTGGCGGGTGCGGGCCCAGGTCGCGGAGCGGTTCGCCCAGGGGCGGGTGTTCCTGGCCGGAGACGCCGCGCACGCCGTGCCGCCGCTCGGCGCCTTCGGCCTCAACACGGGTGTCGCCGACGGGCACAACCTGGCCTGGAAGCTGGCCCTCGTGCTCCGCGGCGAGGCCGGCCCCGCGCTGCTCGGCACCTACGACGCCGAACGCCGGCCGGTGGCGTCGCTCACCATGGAGCAGGCGCTGGTGCGGATGTCCGACCCCGCCCTGCACTGGGGCCACGGCCCCGCCGCGGCGGAGGCGCGGGCGGCGGCGGGCGCTCTCAACGCCCCGGTCGTGCACCTCGGCCAGCGGTACGTCTCCGCGGCCGTGATCGACCCGCGGCCCGAACTGCCCTCGGCCGAGGACGTGGTCGCCTGCCTCGACGGTTCCCCCGGCTCCCGGATGCCGCATGCCTGGGTGTCCGAGGGCGTGTCCACTCTCGACCTCGTACGGTCGCGGTTCACCGTTTTCATCAGGCGGCCCGGCGGAGACCGCGACGAGGCGGGCGGCGCCGCCTGGCCGGCCGAGGCGGCCAGGCTCGGCCTGAACGCCCACGCCGTCGATCTGGCCGAGATCCCGCCGGGCGGCGCGCTGCTGGTGCGCCCCGACGGGTACGTCGCCTGGCGGGCGGAGGGCGGCCCCGAACGGCTCGGCGGCGTGCTCGACCGCCTGCTGGCCCGCGGGCGGGACGGCTAGAAGTCGAACGACCTGCCGATGATCTCCTTCATGATCTCGGTGGTACCGCCGTAGATCGTCTGGACCCGGCTGTCCAGCCAGGCCTTGGCGACCGGATACTCCAGCATGTAGCCGTAGCCGCCGTGCAGCTGGACGCACCGGTCGACGACCTTGTTCTGCAGCTCGGTCGTCCACCACTTGGCCTTGGCCGCGTCCACCGCCGTCAGTTCCCCGGCGTTGAGCGCGCGCACGCACTTGTCCAGATAGTGGCGGGCGATGTCGACCTCGGTGGCCAGCTCGGCCAGCACGAACCGGGTGTTCTGGAACTTGCCGATGTTCCGGCCGAAGGCGGTGCGGCTGCGGCAGTACTCGATCGTCTCCTCCAGGACGGTCTCCGCCGCCGCCACGGCCGCGACCGCGATCGACAACCGCTCCTGCGGGAGGTTGTTCATCAGCTGGAAGAACCCCTGGCCCTCCTCGTCGCCGAGGAGGTTGGCCACCGGCACCCGGACGTTCTGGAAGAACAACTCGGCCGTGTCCTGGGCGTGCATGCCGACCTTCTCCAGGTTGCGGCCGCGGGTGAAGCCCTCCATGCCGCGCTCCACCATCAGCAGCGACGTGCCGCGGGCGCCCGCCGAGGGGTCGGTCTTGACGACGACCACGACGAGATCGGAGTTGATCCCGTTGGTGATGAAGGTCTTCTGCCCGTTCACCACGTAGTGGTCGCCCTCGCGGACGGCGGTGGTCCGGATGCCCTGCAGGTCGCTGCCGGCCCCCGGCTCGGTCATCCCGATCGCCGTGATCAGCTCGCCGGACGCGAAGCCCGGCAGCCACCGCTGCTTCTGCTCGTCGTTCGTGAGGTCGACCAGGTACGGCGCCATGATGTCGTTGTGCAGGCCGAAGCCCAGGCCCGTCGCGCCGACACGGATGATCTCCTCGACGATCACCGTGTTGTAGCGGAAGTCGGAGATGCCCGAGCCGCCGTACTCCTCCGGCACGGAGAAGCCGAACATGCCCAGCTCACCGGCCTTCTTCCACACCTCGCGGGGGACGATGCCGTCCTTCTCCCACTGTGCGTGGTGGGGGACGACCTCACGGGCCATGAACTCACGGACGGTCTCACGGAAGAGGTCGTGCTCCTCGTCGAAGAGGTCTCGCCGCATCAGGTACGCCTCCGGGGCAGGATCGGTCAGCGCCACCAGAATACGATTCTGGTCCCGCCCCGGTCGATCCGCTCTTTCTCGTATGGCGGGTCACAACTCCGACACCATCGCCATAACGACCCCTTTGACCACTTCCGTACCTCTAAGATCTAGCTCGCGTTTGCTGTAGGCCCGCCAGGGCGCGGACCTTTGATCGGAGTATGTGGTGAAACGGTGGAGAGCGGGTCTCCCTAGGACCATGGCCGCCTTGGCCCTCGGCCTGGCCGGCACGGCGGCGATCGTCGTACCGGCGGTGACGGCCACGGCCAGTACCGCCGACCTCGTCGTCGACTACGCCTGTAACCAGGGCATCGCGGGGACGGGATCGGGCACGGTCTATCTCCGGACGAAGCTCACTGTTCCCACGACGCTGAACGTCAAGGATCCCCTCAACGTCGCCTGGAACCTGGCGTACCGGGACGCGACGCGTTTCGGGGCGCCCACCCTGCTGCCCAACGGCGGCAGGATCTACGTGACCGGAGAGGTCAACCTCAGCGACGGCTGGCAGGGACAGCTGCAGCCGGTGGGGAGCATCGACCAGACCGAGGCGATGAAGAAGGGCACCCCCCTCACCCTGCCGACCACGATCTCGGACTTCGCGTACACCACGAGGGCCGGCACGGTGACGGTCAAGCCGGGCAACCTCTATGTGGACTTCCGGCCTCCCGCCTCAGAGATCATGGTCAACGACGACGACCCCTCTATCACCTACAGCCCGGGCGACTGGAACAACGTCGACGACCGGCCGAGCGGGGACAACGACTACCACCTGGACTTCCACCGGACCACCAAGGCCGGCGCGTGGGCGTCGCTCACCTTCACCGGCACCGGGATCGAGTACGTCACGCAGCGGGACCGGCGCGCGGGACCGGTCGAGTTCTGGGTCGACAACCAGTTGGGGACGCCGCCGCGGGTCAACCCCTCCCGCAACGACGACGACACGATGGTGAACGACTCGAACGTCGGTGGCCAGACCCTGTGGAGCTTCAAGGGGCTCGACTACGGCCAGCACACGATCACCATCAAGAACGTCGAGGACAAGCGGACGCTGCTGGACGCCTTCCGCGTCATCACCGGTGAGCTGCCCGGCCCGCCGCCGCAGTACCGCGCCACGTGCACGCTCATCAGCGCTCCGGTCGCCGTGCAGGTGACCATCGGCGGCGGTGACACGCCGGGGAGTCCGTCTACGTCGCCTGACACGTCTCCGTCCGTTTCGCCGGACACCTCGCCGTCGACGTCGCCGAGCGGCACGCCTGACGGCAACAGCCCGTCGCCGTCTCCGTCGGTGTCGCCGAGCAAGACGCCGAGTTCTTCTCCGTCGGCGGCGGCGACGCAGAGCTATCTGACGAGCGTGATCGTGAAGGGCACCCCGTCGCCGACGGCGACGCGTACCGTGACGCTGACCGCGACGCCGACGGTGGCGCAGGTGGCGGTCACTCCGCAGGGCGGCGCGCAGACCGGTGAGGCTCCGGAGCGGATGGCCGCATCGGGCCCGCTCCTGCTCGGCTCCGGCGGCGCGCTACTGATGATCGGCGTGCTAAGCGGCGTGGCACTGCTGCGGCGCAGGGCGGCGCACGCGGGCGAGCGGGGCTGAGGAGGATGACGATGAACCCGACTCCTGAGGGCGGCACCCCCGCCCAGGACCCACAGAGCGGCCAAGCCGCGCAGAAAGCGCAGAGCGGCCAAGCCGCGCAGAGCTTCCAGAGCGTGCCGGACGCGCAGGGCGGTACGGGCCCGCAGAGCGTCCAGGGGGACGCGGCGGGGAAGCGTAGGGGCCTTCCGCAGCCGGTTCTCGCGACGCTGCTCGTGGCCGGGTCGTTCGGCGGCATCGCCGCCGTGATGGCGGGCATGCTCGCCGTGCTGTCGCCCGGCGGCTCCCAGGACGCCGGTCAGACGCCGGGCGTGCAGTTGAACGTGCAGGACGCCGGAAGCGTGGCGTTGCTGCCTCCGACCGTAGGCCCGGGCGGGCCGGGCGTGCCGCTGACGGCGGCGAACGCGACCGCGCCGCCGCCGCAGCCCGCCATCCAGCCGATCGGCCCGCTGACCCTCACCACCACCACGGCCTCGTCGTCCTCCTCGCCGGTGTCCTCGTCCTCGAACACGGCGAAGACGAGCACGGCGAAGACGGCGACGGCGAAGAAGGTCACCGGCAGGCCGCTGAAGATCAGCATTCCGTCGATCGGCGTGAAGGCCGCCGTCGGCTCCGTGGGAGTGCAGAAGTCCGGCGCCATCCAGGCGCCGCCGCTGAGCAGGCCGAGCCTCACCGGGTGGTACCGCTTCGGGCCCGCCCCCGGCGACCAGGGGCCGGCGATCATCCTCGGGCACGTCAACACCCGTAAGGGCGCGGCGGTGTTCAGCCGCCTGCGCGAGCTCAAGCGCGGCAACAAGATCGCCGTACTGCGCGCGGACGGCAAGACGGCGATCTTCACGGTGGACGGGATCGAGCAGGTCAGCAAGTCGGCGTTCCCGACCAAGCGGGTCTACGGCAACACGATCACGTCCTCGCTGCGGCTGATCACCTGCGGCGGCGTCTTCAACGCCAAGCAGCACAGCTACACCGACAACATCGTCGTCTACGCCACGCTGACGGCGACCAAGGGCAAGGGCAGGTAACCCCGAGTCCGCCCGCCCGTGAGGGGCGCCGTCGCGCCCCTCACTCCGGCGGGTGGTCAGCCCAGCCCGATCACCTCCTCGCCCTCCCGCGCCTCGCGCTCGGGCGGGTCGAACGGCTCGCGGCGTCCGGCCGCACGCGCGGCCCGGGCGGCGCGCTGGACCAGCAGTGTTCCGGCCACCGCCGCGAGGGCCACCACGACCAGCGCGTACGGCTGCCGCCAGGGCGGGGAGCCGCCGTCCGCGGCCGCGGCTCCGCTCGCCCGCATCGCCGCGGGTTGTGAGGACGGCGGCGCGAGTCCTGCCTGCCCGGCGGCCTGCGCGGTCGCCTGCCCGGCCTGCTGCTCGGGCGAGGAACCCGACGGGGTGGCGAACGGCGCACGGGCGGGGATCACGGTCGCCGCCTTCCAGGGGAACCCCGGCGGTTTCACCCGGCCCCAGTAGTCCGTGATCTCCGATCCGGCCTGCATCGCGTACTGCGGCGGGGCCGGCTTCAGCGTCCCCGGCACGGTGAGCGTCCCCACCTCGTAGGGCGCGAACTTGCCCTGCACGCCCTGCACCCGCCACCGCCCGGCCGGCACCGTGATCGTCGTCGCGTAGTGGGCGGGATCCGGCAACGGCGTCCCGCCGAAGCTCAGGGTCGTGCCGTCCTCTCCCGTCAGCAGCAGGCCGGTCGGCCCGAGCGCGCCGTAGTCGTCGTACGGATGCGTGCCGTGCTGCAGCACCCAGTAGCCGACCGTGTAGGACACACCGGGCCGCATCGTCGCGGGCAGCGGATCGAGTTCGGTGACGGCCCAGAACCCCGCGCGGGCGTGTGCGGGCGGCGCCGTCACCAGGACCGCCGCCAGCGCGGCGAGTGCCATGATCAGTCGTCTCATCTCAGTCAACCTCCGCCCTGCTTACCGCCGGAAGTCCGTGAGGGTTCCCTGAGAATTTCCTGACTTCCCGCTGCATGTGGTTATGGCGGTGGTCAACTCCTGGAAGACTGATGGCCAACCTGTACGCGACCGAGGTGGCGGGAGAGACGGCGTGGCCGACCCGAGCGTCCGGCAGCGGAGTGGCCGGCGACGAATCGCGGCGCGGGTGGCGGCGGGAGCGACGGCGGCGTTCGCGCTGATGACGTGGCCGGTGCTCGCGGCGAGCGAGACCAAGACCGTCCTCTACTCCTGCACCGCGATGGGCGGCGGCCAGGGGACCTACCCGGTGAGCGTGACCCTGCTCGGGCCCGACAGTCCGACGGTGGGCGGCAACGTCCCGGTCACCTGGCGGATGGCCCCCGCCACGACCGCCGAGGGGCAGACGCCGATGCTCGCGCCGACGGCCGTCGCGTCCGGCGACGCCGTGGCCGCGGAGGGCGTGATGAAGGTGACCGGCACCCCCGTGGTGAGCGGGTCTCCCTCGCCGTCCCCCAGCGCGAGTGCGAGTCCCAGTGCCAGCGCGAGTCCCAGTGCCAGTGCCAGTGTGAGCCCCAGCGTCAGTCCCAGCGCGACTCCGAGCCCGAGCCCGCCCGCTGGTGACACGGATCCGCAGGGAGGCACCGACACGACGCCGTCCCCGGACGAGTCGGATCCGGCGACGGGGTCCCTCGCCGCGGAAGGCGGCCGCACGCTGAGCCCTTCGGCCAGAGTGACGGCCGAGACGCCCGTGGCGGCGCAGGCCACCCTGTCGCCGATCCCCGATCTGGTCGTCACCCTGACCCCGACGGCCACCGGGGTCGTCGGCGTGGAGGCCGGCGACTTCACGCTGCGGCTGCTGCCGTCCGGGACCGGCACGGGAACGGCGCTCTACACGTGCACCCTGCCGGCCTCCGCGGCCGGGGCCTCGCTCGCGCTCACCGTCGCCGCCTCGGCGTCGCCCTCCGCCTCTTCGTCCGCGTCGCCGAGCCCGTCGGACACCGATGACGACGACACGACCACGACGCCCAGCCCGACCGAGACCACGACGACGACGGCGACCGCGACGGCGACGGTCACGCACACCGCCACGGCCAGGGCCACCACGACCGTCTCCCACACGGTGACCGCGCAGGTCAGGACGACCCCGGTCGGCGGCGCGCAGACGGGCGCGGGCGGCGACGCGGGCCCGGACGCCCGGGTCGTCGTGCTGACCGGCCTGCTGCTGATGGCCGCCTCCGCGGCCGGAGGCCTGCTGCTCCGCCGGCTCGGTCTGGGCGCGCGTCCGTACGGCGGGCGGTAGCGTGGCGTGACGCGGACATGACGAAAACATGACCAGGTTTGGGGAATCGGCGGCGACGATGGGGCTTTTGTCCGTAAAATCTCTACCCTGTCGTGACCGTACTCTGGAATGCTGGTACGCCTGTTCATCCTGAGCACAAGTAGGGGAGAGAAGTCAGTGCTGAAGTCCAAGGCGCGGGGCCGTGTCGCCGGGAGGGCCGCCGCGGCCGGAGTAGTCAGCGCGGGCGTCCTCCTCGGCCTGACCGCGCTCGGCGCGCAGGCCGACGTGAAGACCGTCAGCTACACCTGCACCCCGTCGGCCACCGGGGCCACGCCCGTCAACCATGACTTCACCGTGTCGCTCACGGCGAACACGGCGGCGACCGGCACCCAGTACACGGCGACTTTGAGCATCGCGGCGGTCGCGCAGTCGCCGTTCCCGGCGCCGGTGGCGATCGAGAGCGGTGCGTCGATCCAGCTGCAGCCCAGCGTGGCGGCCACGGTGCTGCCCGCCACGGCGACCGCGGGCGTCTCCACGCCATCGCCGACCAACTCGGTGACCGCGAACGTGGCGGCCCAGGGGACGATGCCCCCGCTGCCGGTGGCGACGCTGACCGTCACCCCGTCCACCGGGGCCACGTCCGTCGCCCTCACGGCGAAGAACTTCACGATCAACATGCTCGCGCCCGCCGCGACGGGCACCGTCACGACGACGCCGACCCTGCTCTACACGTGCGCGATCGCGGCGTCGGGCACCAACACGACGCCCGCGTCGGCGACGATCGCGGTGACGGCCTCCTCCAGCGCGACCCCCACTCCCAGCCCCTCCGCCACGCCGAGCGCGACGCCCACGCCGCGCGGTACCCGCACCGTGTACGAGACGGTCACCGCGAACACCGCGACCGACAAGGCGACGACCAGGCAGGAGCAGGTTCCCCACACGCCCGCGGGCGGCGCCGCCACCGGCGGCGGAGGAGACGCCGGCCCCGACGCGCGCCTGTTCGTGCTCACCGGCACCGCGCTGATGCTGGCGGCGGCGGGCGGCGGGCTCGTGCTCCGGACCCGGCGCAGGCCGGCGCGGCAGTAGGACGGTGCCATGACGACCCCGCCACCTGGACAGTACCCGCCGGGCCAGCCGTACGGCATGCCTCCCGGGCCGGGAGGTCAGGGGTACCCCCAGCCGGCCTACGGCCAGCCCGTCTTCCAGCCGGTCGTGCTGCCCCCCCAGATGCAGCCCGTACAGCAGCAGCCGCAGCCGCGGCAGGAGCCGCCCACGGGCGGCGCCGCGCAGACGGCCCGCCGTGTGCTGATCACTGCGGCCATCGTGGGGCTGGTCACCGTGCTCGTGGGTGTGGTGATCATGGTGAACCACCCGGACGAGTACGCCCCGTCGAGCCGTACGTCGCTGAAGATGGTGGTTCCGCAGAACGGCCTGGCTCCGTCGGTGGGTCCGGGCGGCGTGGGGCAGCCGCTGACGCAGGCGGTCGCGGGCGCCCCGGCGCCGTTGCCGAAGCTCCCGGCCGCCCCGGCCCTGCAGCCGTCCACGCCCAAGCGCCTGGTCATCCGGAAGATCGGCGTGAACGCGCCGATCAGCTCGGTCGGACTGGACCGCGCCGGCGCGATCCAGACCCCTCCGATCAACAACCACAACCTCGTCGGCTGGTACCGGGGCGGCCCGACCGTGGGAGAGGCCGGTCCGGCCGTCATGCTCGGCCACAAGGACACCGTCTCGCGCAGCGCCGTGTTCAGCCGCCTGCACGAGCTCGCGTACGGCGACACGATCGAGGTCCTCCGCATGGACGGGACGATCGCGGTCTTCACCGTGGGCGGCATCGAGCAGGCCGACAAGCAGACGTTCCCGACGAACCGGGTGTACGGCCAGGCCGCGGACGCCGAGCTCAGGCTGATCACCTGCGGCGGCTCGTACAACCGCACGACCGGTCACTACACCGACAACGTCATCGTCTACGCCCTGATGACCGGCACCCGCCTGGCGAAGTCGAAGTCCTGAACCGGGCGGCCCGCCGGAAAGGGTCGTGGAGAACGCCCCAGGAGGGCTATCGTCTCTTCGACCGATCATGAGGAGGGCCTTGTGGGCTGGTTGTCCAATCTCCTGCTCCCCGGCCGGCTGCGCACAGGCCCCACGGCACTGCTGCCCGCCCGGCCGGACCCGAAGACACTGCTGGCGATAGCGCAGCTCGCCGATCCGGAGGCGAGGCCGGACGGGGACGACGTCCTCGCGGGCGGCTCGCGCGTCCAGCCACCGATCGAGCTCGGCCCGGACCTCCTGGCCAAGCTCGGCGTCCCCGGCGAGGAGCCGCTCTGGGCGTGCCGGATCGCCGCCGACGGCCCGCTGCCGGTGGACTTCTTCGACAAGAGCCTGGCCGAGGGCATCGCGTACCGGCTGGGCGGCTGGTCGGTCTGCCAGGGCGAGCCGGTCGACCCCGCCGAGGAAGACGGCGGCGATCCGGTGGTCTACCTGCCGGCCGTACCGGAACCCGAGGAGGTCCTGCCGGTCCTGGCGGGGCTGCTCCACGCGGACGCCGTGGACGGTGCCAGGTGGCCGGAGGGCGAACTCGTCGACGGCGTCGTCCACGTCCCCGTGCGCCGGGGCAGGGTGGCCGACGTGTACGCGGACGAGGACCTGGTGATCACGATCGAGGAGGGTCACCGCGTCCCGCCCGTCGCCCAGGCCCGCTGGCCGTACCTCACCGAGATCGCCGTCGCGAGAGTCTCGCCGGCCGGCCGTACGGAGGAGACGCGGCCCGCCGCCGAGGCGACCGGAGGCACGGAGGACACCGACGACGCCGACGACACGGCCGCCGTCGCCTCCGGCGGCGAGGTTCCCGTCGCGCCGGGCGAGGAGACCGCGCGTCCCGAGGACGTGGATGATCCGGACGCCCTGGAGAGCGACGCCGCGGAGGCCGGTGCTGTGGAGACCGGTGCTGCGGAAACCGGGGTGGCGGAAGGCGGTGCCGGGTCCGGCGACGACGCGGTCGCCGTCGCGCGGGACGCGCTCGTCGGGCGGGCGGCGGTGGCACTGGAGATCGCGCAGCGGCTGCAGGGGATCGCCGCCGACAGCCGGGGCTTCCAGCTCGCCGAGCCCGCCGACGTGCTGCCCGGGGGATATGCCGGAACCCCGCTCGCCTGAATCCTGCCCACCTGAATCCTGCCTGTACCGCGCCTGCCCCGACGAAAGCTCTGGTGTAACCTCTCACTAACCGAACATTGCTCGGTTTTGCTCGGGAGGCACTGTGGCAGAGGCGTACATCGTCGGGGCGGTCCGCACTCCGGTCGGCAGGAAGAAGGGCGGGCTCTCCACGGTCCATCCGGTCGACCTCGCCGCGCACACGCTCGCCGCGCTGGTCGAACGCACCGGGGTCGACCCCGCCGCCGTCGACGACGTGATCATGGGCTGCGTGATGCAGTTCGGCCCGCAGTCCATGGACATCGCGCGCAACGCCTGGCTGAGCGCGGGACTGCCGGAGACGGTGGCCGGCGTCACGATCGACCGGCAGTGCGGATCGTCGCAGCAGGCCGTCCACTTCGCCGCGCAGGGCGTGCTGTCGGGCACCCAGGACCTGGTCGTGGCGGCCGGCGTGGAGTCGATGTCGATCGTCCCGATGGGGTCGAGCATCACGGCCGCCCTGGAGAAGGGCATGCCGTTCCCGTTCGGCGACAAGTGGGTCGAGCGGTACGGCACGCAGGAGATCTCCCAGTTCCGCGGGGCCGAGCTGATGTGCGAGAAGTGGGGCCTTACCCGGGAGGACCTGGAGGTCTACGCCTACGAGAGCCACCAGCGGGCGGCCAAGGCGATCGCGGGCGGCCACTTCAGGGAGCAGATCGCCCCGGTCGGCGACGTGGCCGACGACGAGGGGCCGCGGCCCGACACGACGCTGGAGAAGATGGCCGGGCTCAAGACGCTGCGTGAGGGCGGCCGGATCACCGCGGCCACCTCCTCGCAGATCTCCGACGGCTCCGGCGCGCTGCTCATCGCGTCCGAGCGGGCGGTGCGCGAGCACGGACTCGTCCCGCGCGCCCGGATCGTCACCCTGGCGCTGGCCGGGGACGACCCCGTCTACATGCTGACGGCCCCGATCCCGGCCACCCGCAAGGCGCTGGACAGGGCCGGGCTGTCGATCGGGGACATGGACGTCATCGAGATCAACGAGGCCTTCGCCCCGGTGCCGCTGGCCTGGCTCAAGGAGATCGACGCCGACCCGGCCAGGACCAACCCCAACGGCGGCGCGATCGCCCTGGGACACCCGCTCGGCGGCACCGGCGCGATCCTCATGACCAAGCTCCTGCACGAACTGGAGCGCACCGGCGGCCGGTACGGCCTGCAGACGATGTGCGAGGGCGGCGGCCAGGCCAACGTCACCATCATCGAGCGACTCTGACCCAACGGGCCGGCACGCCGGTGGAGCTCACCGTTGATCCATCGGTGCTCGTCTCGGTCTGAGGCGACCGCCGGGCGGCGAGAAGAAGGGCACTCCGGGCCGGCCGGAGTGCCCTTCGATGTGTGGACGGCCTACTTGGCCTTCGGGAGCCGCCGAGGCTGCCGTACGGGCCTCATGGGCGGCGCCGGGATCTGACGCGGCGGGGGCGGGAAGGAACGCCTGGGCTGCGGGGTGCGCGGGTTCTGCTTGCCGCCGTCACCGCTTCTGCCGGACACGCGAGTACGCATAAGGGATCTCCTGGTACGTCGAGACGCGGCACCGAGGTGCCGTCACTCAGCCGCCGCGTCGGATGGACAGGGCTGGAAAGCTGAGCGGATCAGCGTGGGCTGATCAGCGGTCGCCGTAGAGAATCCACATGCCGGTGACCCTAACAAGGCCGCGCAACCGGGCACAAAGGATTTTTCGCGCGCCTAGTCATCACCAACTGCGGGCCGCCGGCGTACAAGCGGAGTCCAAGTCGACTCCCAGATCATCCCAAGTCCGGTCGTGTCTACTCATATCCGTCAGAGAGACACAGTCCCACCAGGAGTGATCCCAGTGAAGTCCATCAAGCGCGCCGCCGCCGTTCTCGCCACCACGGCCGTGGCCGTCACCACCTTCGGCGTCCTGTCCTCCCCGGCGCACGCGCAGAAGCCGGAAGGCTGGTACCGCTGCTACATCTCGGGTTACGGCTGGATGTACTGCCTCGACGTGTGAGCCCACCCGGATCGTCCTTGCTCCACGGGCCCGGCCCCGTCCCGCAGTGTCGCGGGGCGGGGCCCGTCCCGTTCCCGGGCGAAGTCGTTCCGACGGGCCGAACGGCTCAGCCGATGCGGCGGTGCACGTCGTCGAACGTGGCCGGTCCGATGCGCTGCGAGGCGATCCACGGCCCTTCCAGCGACGGGTCCACGATCCCCTCCTCCATGAACGTGTACCGGCCGTCGAGCACCCGCCGGGCCAGCCGTACGTCCTCGGCGTCGGTGTTCTCCCACAGCCGGTCGAACAGCGCCTCGGCCCGCGTCCGGGCCTGATGGCAGAAGGTGTCGGCCAGTTCGTACGGCTTGAGCCCGAACTCGGCTGAGTCCTCCTGCGCGCGTACGCAGACCGCGGTGATCGCGAGCAGTTCCGCGCCGATGTCCACGATCCGCGCCAGGAACCCCTGCCGGTGCTCCAGCCGTCCCTGCCACCGGGACATCCCGTAGAACGTCGACCTCGCCAGCTTGCGACTGGTCCGCTCCACGTACCGCAGGTGCCGGGCCAGCGGGCCGAACTCCGCGTACGACGTGGGCATCTGGCCCGGGCCGGTGACCAGGCCCGGCAGCCACTTGGCGTAGAAGGCGCCGGCCCGGGTGGCCGCCCGGCCCTTGGCCCGCAGGTCGGACTTCGGATCGATGAGTTCGCCCGCGACCGACAGGTGGGCGTCCACCGCCTCCCGGGCGATGAGCAGATGCATGATCTCGGTCGAGCCCTCGAAGATGCGGTTGATCCGCAGATCGCGCAGCATCTGCTCGACCGGCACGCCGCGCTCGCCGCGGGCGTGCAGCGACTCGGCGGTCTCGTAGCCGCGGCCGCCCCGCATCTGCACCAGGTCGTCCATCACCCGCCAGCCCATCTCCGAGCCGTAGAGCTTGGCCAGCGCCGCCTCGATGCGGATGTCGTTGCGCTCGTCGTCGGCCAGCCGGCCGACCAGGTCGACCACCGACTCCATCGCGTACGCGGTGGCGGAGATGAAGGCGACCTTCCGGGCGACGGCCTCGTGCTCGCCGACGGGGCGTCCCCACTGGACCCGCGCCCGGCCCCACTCCCGGGCGATCTTGGCGGCCCATTTCGCCGCGCCGACGCAGGTGGCGGGCAGGGAGAGGCGCCCGGTGTTCAGCGTGGTCAGGGCGATCTTCAGGCCCTGGCCCTCACGGCCGATGAGGTTCTCGGCGGGCACGCGCACCTGGTGGAAGCGGGTCACGCCGTTCTCGATGCCGCGCAGCCCCATGAACGCGTTGCGGTGCTCGACGGTGATGCCGGGGGAGTCGGCCTCGACCACGAAGGCGGAGATCTTGGCGCCGGTCCGCGCCATCACGACCAGCAGGCCGGCCACGACGCCGTTGGTCGTCCACAGTTTGACGCCGTTGATCACATAGTCGTCGCCGTCCCGTATGGCGGTCGTCGACAGGCGGGCGGGGTCGGAGCCGACGTCCGGCTCGGTCAGCAGGAACGCCGAGATCTCCCCGCGCGCGCACCTGGGCAGGAAGCGCCGCTTCTGCTCCTCGGTGCCGAACAGCCGCAGCGGCTGCGGCACCCCGATGGACTGGTGCGCCGAGAGCAGCGCGCTCAGCGCGGGGGAGCACGAGGTCACGAGGGCCAGCGCCCGGCAGTAGTACAGGTGGCTCAGCCCCAGCCCGCCGTACTCCTCCTCGGTGGTCATCCCGAACGCGCCGATGGCCGCCAGGCCCTTGATCACCTCGTCCGGGATCACGGCGGTGCGCTCGATGAGCGCGGGATCGACCTTCTCCTGCAGGAACGTCCGCAGGACGCGCAGGAAGTGGTCTCCCTTCTTGATCTCCTCCTCGCTCAGGCGGGGAGCGGGGTGCACCAGGTCCAGCCGGAAGTCCCCGAGAAAGAGCTGCCTGCCGAAGCTCGGGCGGGTCCACTCCGTCTCGCGCGCCTGCTCGGCCACCTCCCTGGCCCTGGCGTAATCGGTCGTCATGGTCGACCTCCTCGGCGGTGAAGCGAGCTGTGCTCGTTAACTACCCGCCAGTAGCCTTTTGCACCACCGGGAGCCCGATATGTACGGCCGTGCCTCCGCCGGGGGAGGAGATGATCCGGCACCGGCCGCCGTGCGCCTCCACGATGGCCTTCACGATCGACAGGCCGAGCCCCGCGCCGCCCGACAGGTGGTCCTCCCCCCGCTGGAACCGGTCGAAGGCGCGCTCGGCCTGCTCCGGGCTCATGCCGGGGCCGGTGTCCGAAACCTGGATCGTCACCGCGCCGGGGGCGCGCAGGATCCGTACGGTGGCCTTGGTGTCCTCGGGGGTGTGCGCCCGCACGTTGCCGAGCAGGTTGACCAGCACCTGGCGGATCCTGGCCTCGTCCACGACCGCGACCAGCGAGGAGGGAGCGTCCACGGTCACCGGGTACGCCGGGTCGAGGGCGGCCGAGTCGGCCGCGACCTCCCGGGCCAGCTGCGCCAGGTCGGTCTCGGCGAGGGCCAGGGCCGCGCCGCGGTCGAGCCGCGCGAGCTCCAGCATCTCGCCCACGAGGCGGCCCATGCGGTTGGCCTCGGCCTCGATCCTTCCCATGATCTTCGGAAGGTCCCCGGACGGGATCGCCCCCGCCCGGTACAGCTCGGCGTACCCGGAGATGGTCGACAGCGGGGTGCGCAGCTCGTGGGAGGCGTCGGCGGCGAAGCGGCGCACCCGGTCCTCCGACGCCTGGCGGTCCCGGAAGGCGTCCGCGATCCGGTCGAGCATCAGGTTGATCGCGGCGCCGAGCCTGCCCACCTCCGACGACCCCTCGGGCATGCGGGCCGACAGGTCGCCTCCCTCGGCCACCAGGTGGGCGGTCCGCGCCATCTTGCCCAGCGGAGCCAGACCACCGGCGATCAGCAGCCGCCCGCCGGCGGCCAGCAGCAGGATCAGCACCCCGCCGGTCGCCAGTTCGCTGACGAGAAGGTGGCGCACCGGGTCGTCGACCGCGTCCAGGGGCACCGCGACGACCATCAGCCGCAGGCCGCTCCGGGACAGCGCGGCCGCCGCGATCATCTCGTTCTCCCCGCCGGGATCGAGGTCGAAGGTGTCACCCTGCGCCGCGTACGCCAGCAGCCGGCTCCTGCCCAGCGCCTCGGCCAGCCCGGGGACCACCGCGGCGTTGTCGGCGTCGCCGCTGACCAGATGGGCCCTCCCGGCGGCCATGTCGTAGGCCGCGACGGCGTAGGTGGAGCCGGTGAGCGCCTGCGCCAGCGGGTCGTCCTCGACCACCCGCCGCGCCGCCGTGACCGTCGCCGCCTGCACCTGTCCCTCCAGGCGCGTACGCAGGTGCCCGCGCAGGACCACGACGCTGGCGAGGGAGAGCACGACGAGCAGGACGGCGCTGACGCCGAGCAGCCCGGCGAGCAGCCGCGTCCGCAGCGACATCACGAACCCTGGGGCGGGCGGAGCGCGTACCCGATGCCGCGCTGGGTGTGGATCAGCGGCGGCCCGAGCGGGTCGAGCTTGCGCCGCAGGTAGGAGATGTAGGTTTCGAGCACCTGGGAGCTCCCGCCGTAGCCCCAGACCTCCTCCAGCAGGCGCCTCTTGGTCAGCACCAGCCCGGCGTTGGCCATCAGGAACGCCAGCAGGCGGAACTCGGTCGGCGACAGGTCCACCGGCACGCCGCCGCGGCGCACCTCCCACCGCGCCTCGTCGAGCTCCAGGTCGGCCACCCGGAGGGTCGGCCCCTGTCCCCGCTCGGCCGCGGCGGGCACGGTCGTACGGCGCAGCACCGCACGGATCCGGGCGATCAGCGCCTCGACGGAGAAGGGCTTGGTCACGTAGTCGTCCCCGCCGAGGCCCAGCCCGCGCACGGTGTCGGCGACCGCGTCGCGGGCGGTGAGGAAGATCACCGGGGGGTGGACGCCGTCCACGCGGATCCGCCGGCACACCTCGAAGCCGTCGATGTCGGGCAGCATGACGTCGAGGACGACCAGGTCGGGCTGGTCCCTGCCGACCTCGTCGATCGCGGCCGCCCCGGTGCCGACGGCCGTCACCGTGAAACCGTGGAACCGGAGCGCGACTTCCACGATGTCTCTGATGTTCGGCTCGTCCTCCACGACGAGGATCCTGGTTTCACTCATTGGGGACCCATTGTGCAGGTCTACGTCCTTGGTCGCATTTCGCCGGTCGATTCCGAGACGCGAGCGACTTCCTTCAGGACGTGTGCGACTTATCGCGGCACGCGGGCGACGCAGAACACGGTCTGGCCGAACGGCGGGGTGACGAACCGCTCGATGAACCGGGTCACCGGCACCACGGTCCGGTCGTAGATCTTGACGAGCCGGGGGTCGGGGTAGCCCACGCCGCCCCGCCGTACAGCCGCCCACCAGGCGATGCCGCCGAGGAAGTTGATCGGCTTGAGCACCTCGACGCCGAGGCCGGCGTCGGTGACCGTCTTGCGGAGCGTGGCCGGGGTGTAGCGGGTGACGTGTCCCACCTTGCGGTCGAAGTCCCCGTAAAGCTGCATGTAGCCCGGCACCCAGATGACGATCCGGCCGCCGGGGGCGGTCACCCTGGCCAGGGACCGCAGCGCCTCGGCGTCCTCCTCGATGTGTTCGAGGACGTTCATCATCACGACCGTGTCGACCGGTTCGTCCAGCGGAATCCGCGTCGGCAGGCCGAACTGCAGCACCGACACGTCGTCGCGGTCGGCGAACCGCTTCCGCAGCTGCTCCACGCAGTAGGGATCGAAGTCGCTCACCACGAGCCGGTCGAGACGCGGCAGGAACTGCTCCGCGAAGTGCCCGAGCCCCGAACCGATCTCCAGCAACGACCGCCCGACGTGCGGCGCGACCATGTCGAACTCGTACTGCCGGTAGTTCTTGGCCTCGTCGCCGCCGAGGTGGTTCTCCAGAGCCTCGTCGCCGGCGGCCGGCTGGACTACTCGGTCATACCCAGACATAGAATCCTCGTTTGCAGCGCTGACGATCGTGGAAAGTGTAGTGCCCGTCCTATCGGCCGGTATCCGCTTCGCGCGGGGGTGGGCCGGGACACGCTTCGGGGTTCTCGACGGTCTTTTCCCCGTAGTTCGTGGACGGATCATCCGTCCCCCCATAGTCTTCACCTTCCCGACGCCCCCCGAGTGACATTTCCCCCCGATGGACGACGACGAGGCTGTGACCCGCGCGCTGGCCGGTGATCTCGGCGCCTACGAGGTGCTGGTCACCCGCTACAGCACGATCGCGCACCGTACCGCGAGCCTGCTCGGCGCGGGCGACGAGGCCGAGGACGTCGTCCAGGAGGCCTTCGTCAAGGCGTTCCGCCATCTGCGGAGCTTCCGCAGGGACGCGTCGTTCCGCCCGTGGTTCCTGCAGATCGTGGCCAACGTGACCCACGACCTCACCCGGTCGCGTGGCCGCCGCTCCGACCTCGCCGTACGGCTGGGCCGGGAGCGGGAGCCGTACGGGCCGGACGGGGCGGACGACCCGGAGAGCGCGGCGATGGGCGCGGACGGCAGGAGCCGCCTGTACGAGGCGGTGCGGCGGTTGCCCGACGGGGAACGCGAAGCGGTGGTGTGCCGGTACTTCCTGCAGTTGTCCGAGGCGGAGACGGCCGAGGTCCTCGGCGTACGGCTCGGCACGGTGAAGTCGCGGACGTTCCGGGCCCTGCGACGCCTGCGGGAGGAGGTGGGCCGTGAGCATCTCGGATGACGGCCGTCCCGGCGACCCCGACACCCCCGACACCCCGGAGACGCCGGACGCCCCCGACGCCTTGGACGGCCCTGAGACGACGGAGCCGGCGGAGATGACCGTGGAGGCGCTGGAGGAGCGGCTGCGGGCGCTCGGAGAGCACCTGGGCGCTTCCGGGCCGCCTCCCGCCGACGTGGCGCTCGCCGTCCGGGCCCGGCTGGAGAACGACGACGCGCCGATCCTGCCCACTCGCCGGATCGGTTGGCGGCCCAAGTGGTGGCTCAGGCGGCCGTCGCCGCGCCTCGCGGCCGCCCTGGTGGCGGTGCTGGTGGCGACCCTGCTCGGCGCGACCCCGCAGGGACGGGCCGCGGTGGTGTCGGTGCTCCGGTTCGCCGGGGTGGAGATCCACGTCGGCGGTGCGGGGCCGCTGCCGACGGGACTGCCCGGACCGCTCCCCGGCGAGCGCCGGGTCACGCTGGCCGAGGCGCGGCGGGCCGTGCGGTTCCCCGTCGCCGTGCCGTCCGCGCTGGGCGAACCGGCCGACGTCCGCGTGGCCGACGGCGGCCGGGTCGTGACGCTGCTGTGGCCGGGCATCCGGCTCGACGAGTACGACGGGACGCTGGCCGTCGTCTGGCACAAGGAACTGGGCGAGCCGTGGCCGGAGCAGGTGGGCGCGGTCGGCGGCTGGTGGATCTCCCGGAACCACGGGGTGTCGTACGTCTCGGCGGAGGGCCGGGCGCGGGAGGAGCGGGTGGCCGGGCCCACGCTCATCTGGCAGCACGGCCTGGTCGGGCTGCGCCTTGAGGGCCCCGGCCGCGACGAGGCCGTACGGATCGCCTCCTCCGTCCGCTGAAGCGGAACGCGCGGGGGAGCGGCGGAGGGGGCCGGCTATCGGCCGCCGCCGCGCTGCACCTGCCGCGACGGCCCGTCGCGCTCCGCTCCCGGCGTGGCTCCCAAGGCGGCGACCTCGCGCGCCAGCCGGTCACGATCCTCTCGTACGGCCGTGAGCCGGGCGCGCAGCCGGTCGGCGCGGCGGCGTGACAGGTGCGGCTCGGGCGTGGACTCGCCCCGCCACAGGCGCAGCGTCGCGTCGTTGCCGCCGGTGGCCAGCAGGTGACCGTCGGGGTGGAAGGCCAGCGCGCGGACGGCGCCGCTGTGGGAGAGGGGCTCGCCGACCGGCCGGTGAGCGGACACATCCCACAGCCGCACGTCCCCGTCCTCGAGCCCGGCGGTGGCGAGCAGCCGGCCGTCGGGGTGGAAGGCCGGTTCGGAGACGAAGCCGATGTGTCCCATGAGCGGGGAGCAGACCGGTTCGCCCGTCATCACATCCCACAGCCGCACGGTCGCGTCGTTGCCGGTGGACACGAGCAGATGACCGTCCGGATGGAAGACCACCCCGGTGACCTCGCTCTTGTGCCCGACCAGAGGTCCGCCGACCGGTTCGCCGGTGATCACATCGAACAGCCGTACGGTCGCGTCGTTGCCCGCGGTCGCCAGCAGCCGGCCCTCCGGGTGGAAGGTCAGAGACCGGATGGCGAAGACCGGATGTCTGTGGCCCGTACGGACGTCGCCGGCGGGTCTGCCGGTGGTCACGTCCCACAGCCGCACGGTGTCGTCGCCTCCGCCGACGGCGATCAGTCGGCCGCCGGGGTGGAAAGCAACGGTCCGGTGGCCCGCGGAGTGGAGGGTCAGGGGGGCGCCGACCGGTTCGCCGGTGGTCACGTCCCACAGACGCAGCGCCGCGTCGCCCGCGGCCGCGAGAAGGTGTCCGTCCGGGTGGAAGGCCAGCTCGTGGATCCAGCCGTTGCGAGTGGTGAGGGGGTCGCCGAGAGGACTGCCGGTGGCCACGTCCCACAGTCGCACCGTCGCGTTCCTGCCCTCGGTGCGCGTGGCCAGGAGACGGCCGTCGGGATGGAACGCCACGCCGCCGATCGCTTCGGTATGAGGGAATGCGGTGCCGGTCGGCCGGTACGGCCCTCCGAGTCGCGCCGGGGCGCTCGTGCCCGCCGCTGCCGAGTCCGCTTCGTCGGCGGCGAGCCACAGGGCCTGGTACGTCTCCGGGTCGCCGTCCAGAGCCTCGACGACGAGTTCGAGCTGGCCGAGGCGCGGCAGCTTCCGGCAGTGGATCACCATGCCGACCGTGGTGTGGCTGAGCGCCTGGCCGGTCAGCCTGGCCAGCTCGCGGTAGCTGGGCCTGCCCCGGCGCCGGTACAGCTCCTGTAACCGGTCGCGCAGCGCGGCCAGCGCCTCCTCACCGGAGGCGGGTGACGAGTTCTCGGACATCGTGGACCGAGCATCCCAGACCATCGCACAACACACGGCGTTTCGCGTGACGCCACCGCCGCAGGACGTACGGCGCCTGTCAGGGGGCGTACGACTTCGTCCGGTGGTGTCAAAGATCGGCCGTAACCGTCAACGGGCCTCCGGCGTCTTTCACCCTGGGATCACCGCCGGATCACCGGCGGCCGGCTGTCGCCGTGCGGGCCCGCGGGATGACCGCCGGTCCCCGCGGCGCACGCCGCCTACCCGAAGGGATCCACCCATGACGATCCTGTCCCAGCTGACCGCCATCGGCGTCGCCGGCCTGTCGCTGCCGGCCGCTCTCACGGTGGTCTACCTGTTCTCCGCCGACTCCGCCCGCCGTGCCCGGGCCATGCGCGTGCTGCGACTGCTGCTGCGGCGCTGATGCCTCGGGCCGGATGGGGGAGGTCACGCGGGAGCGGCGAGCCAGGCGTCGATCTCGGCCAGGAGTTCCTTCCGGACCGGTTCGGGGGCGGCCGACGACCGGATGGACTGCCGGGCGAGCTCGGCGACCTCCGCGTCGGCGAAGCCGTACACCTCCCTGGCGAGCTCGTACTGCGGCAGCAGCCGGGCGCCGAACAGCAGCGGGTCGTCGGCGCCGAGCGCGATCGGCACTCCCGCCTCGAACAGCCGCCGCAGCGGCACGTCCTCGGGCCGCTCGGCGACCCCCAGCCCGACGTTCGACAGCGGGCACACCTCACAGGTGATCTGCCGGTCGGCCAGCCGTTCCATCAGCCGGGGCGACTCGGCCGCGCGCACCCCGTGCCCGATCCGGTCGGCGGCCAGCTCGTCGAGGCACTCGGCGACGCTCGCCGCCCCCAGCAGTTCGCCCCCGTGCGGTACGGCGAGCAGGCCCCCGCGCCTGGCGATGCGGAAGGCGTGCTCGAAGTCCCTGGCCCGGCCCCGCCGCTCGTCGTTGGACAGCCCGAAGCCCACCACGCCCCGGCCCTCGTACCGCACCGCGAGCCGGGCCAGCGTCCTGGCGTCGAGCATGTGCCGGGTGCGGTTGGCGGCCACGATCACCGCCATCCCGATCCCCGCCGCCCGCGCCGCCTTCTCCGTCGCGTCGAGCATCAGCTCCAGGGTCTCGGTCAGCCCGCCGAAACGCTGCGCGTACCCGGACGGGTCGACCTGGATCTCCAGCCAGCGTGAGCCTTCCCTGGCCTCGTCCTCGGCGGCCTCGCGCAGCAGCCGGTACACGTCCTCCGGGCGGCGCAGCACGGACCGCGCGATGTCGTACAGTCGCTGGAACCGGAACCAGCCCCGCTCGTCGGTCGCCCGCAGTTTCGGCGGCCAGTCCTGCACCAGCGCGTCGGGCAGGTGGACGCCTTGATCCCGGGCGAGCTCGATGAGCGTCGAGTGCCGCATCGAGCCGGTGAAGTGCAGGTGCAGGTGTGCCTTGGGGAGCGTTTCGAGTGGGCGTGCCATCTCCATATCCTGCCGTATCCGCTCTCAACCCGCCGCCGGGCTCGCGCGTTGTGGACGGGAGAAAGGGGAGCTCATGACCGATGAAGACGAGGCGGCCTTCGACGAGTTCCTGGCCGCGCGCAGCACCGCCCTCCTGCGCACCGCGATCCTCGTCTGCGGCGCCTCCGCCACCGACGCCGAGGACATGGTCCAGAGCGCGCTGGAGAAGGTCTACCGCCACTGGCCGCGCATCCGTCACGACAACCCGGAGGCGTACGCGCGGCGGGTCGTGGTGAACGGCGCGATCAGCAGGGCCAGGCGGCGCAGGGTGATCAAGGAGATCACCTTCGCCCAGCCGCCGGAGACGCCGGTGGAGTCGCCCGACCTCGGCCTGCGGGACGTGCTGGTCGCCGAACTCAGGAAACTGCCGGCCCGGATGCGGGCCGTACTGGTCCTCCGCTACTGGGAGGACCTGTCGGAGGCCGAGACCGCCGCGCTGCTCGGCTGCTCGGTCGGCACCGTCAAGAGCCAGGCCGCCCGCGGCCTCGCCCGCGTGCGGGCACGAATGGAGAACCTGGAAGGAGTGTCGGCATGAACGTCGAGGAGGCGCTGAGGGACGCGATGGCCGCGCGGGTCGCCGGTGTGCAAGCGCCGCCGTCCCTGGGCCAGTCGGTGCGGCGGCGCAGCCGCCGCACCGCCGTCCGGTTTCGTACGGCGGGTGCCGCCGTGCTCACCGCGGCGGTCGCGGTGGGGGTGCCCGTGGCGCTGACCGCCCAGCCCGGCACCGACCCGGTCGCCGGCGGCCTCGCCGGACCGGGGAGCGGGGCCGGTGCCGGCGTCACCACCAAGAAGACGGCGGCCCCGTCCGAGACCGGCTCCGGTGACACGGTCGCCGTACCCGAGGGCGTCGTCCCCGACGTGGTCGGCAAGAGCGCCGAGGACGTCATGACCCTCCTGGACGACGCCGGATACACGGTGCGGATGGTGAAGGTCGTCACCGGCGACGCCCCGGAGGGGACGGTCATCGCGCAGACGCCGTCCCCCGGGACGACCGCGCCCGCCGGGGCGGCGGTCACGATCACCATCGCGACGACGGTCGTCTCGACGTCCGACACCGCGCCGGACGCGCAGACCTCGTGGACGCCGCAGGACCTCGGCGACCTCGGGGACGGCCGGACCCTCGGCGGCGTCCACGTCGGTTACCTGCCCAAGGACCTCGAATGGGGCAAGTGGTCCGGCAAGGACGGGTTCGGCACCGAGAGTTACACCACGAGCTGGGTGGAGCCGGGGCTTGAGCCCGGCGTGTACAGCGTCCAGATGATCGTCTACCGGAAGGCGGCGGCGAGCCTGTTCGCGAAGCGGCTGAGAGGCTACGCCGGGCAGGGCGCCAAGCCGGTCGACGTCGACGGAAAGAAGGCGTACCTGATCAGCCTGTCGGAGGGCGGCGACGAGATCAATGACGGGGGCACCCGGACGATCACGTGGACCCTCGCTCCCGGCGTCGGGATCGAGGTGATGATGAGCCCCGACTACGAGGCGAAGATCGGCCGGGCCGCGGCCGACCGGGAACTGCGGAAGATCGCCGCCGGCGTCGCTCTCGACCGCTGACACTCCGCCCCGCGACGCCTCCGGCCGGCTCTCCGAACCGGAGGCGTGGCCCACCCCCGACTGGGTCGTCGTCGCACCATGACGTGGGTCGAAGTTGTACTCAGAGCTGGGGGAGATTGGTACTGAGCACTGGGTCAAATTGGTAATGTGCCTGCGTGAGCCGTGATTCCTACATCCCGCGCATGGTGGATCCGATCATCGACGAACTCTTTCGGACGCTACCCGCGATCATGCTGGTCGGCCCGCGGGCCACGGGCAAGACCACCACGGCCGTCCGGCACGTCGAAACCGTGGTGCGGCTCGACCGGGACAGGGAGAACGCCGCCTTCCTCGCCGATCCGGATGCGGCCCTGGGACGGCTTGCGGAGCCGGTCCTGCTGGACGAGTGGCAGATCGTGCCGGACGTGCTCGGAGCGGTGAAGCGTGCGGTGGACGGCGACCACCGCCCGGGCCGATTCATCCTCACAGGCTCCGTATGGTCCGACTTCGGCGGCCGGACCTGGCCCGGCACGGGACGGGTGGTCCGCATCGACATGATGGGACTCGCGGTCAAGGAGCTTGAGCGCAACACGAGGAGACCCGCTTTCGCCGATCTGCTCGCGCAGGGACGGGTGCGGGAACTCGCCACACCGGCGCAGCCGCCCGATCTGGCCGACTATGTGGATCTGGCGTTGCGCAGCGGCTTCCCCGAGGCTCAGTGGATGCCGCCTTCGGTGCGGGCCCGGTGGCTGGACAGCTACATCGAGCAGACCTTGACGCGGGACATCGAGACACTCGACGGACGGCGCGACCCGGTCCGTCTCCGGGCTTACATGGAGGCGCTGGCTCTGAACACCGCCGGTGTGGTCACGGACAAGACGCTCTATGACGCGGCCGCCGTGAACGCCCGTACGGGAGAGGCGTATGAGCGCCTCCTCCGCGATCTCCTGGTCGCCGACAAGGTTCCCGCCTGGTTCAGTGATCGCCTGAAGCGGTTGATCCGCGGGTCCAAGCGCTATCTCGTCGACCCTGCACTGGTCGCGGCCCTGCTGCGGGTGGACGAACGAGCGATCCTCCGCGACGGCGATCTGCTCGGCCGGTTGCTCGACACCTTCGTGGTTCAGCAGCTGCGCGCGGAGGCGCCGGTCTGCGACAGCCGGCCCCGCATCTACCATCTGCGGCAGGACCAGGGACGGCATGAGGTCGACATCATTCTGGAGCTCGGCATGGGACGAGTGATCGGGATCGAGGTGAAGGCCGCCGCCGCTCCGCGGCACGACGACGCGAAGCACCTGCGGTGGTTGCGGGACGAACTGGGCGATCGCTTCGTGGCCGGTGTCGTGCTGCACACCGGTCCGCGTGTCATAGAGATGGACGAGAGAATCGTCGCGGCGCCCATCTGCGTCCTCTGGTCCTGAACGCGGCCACGGCGGTTCGACCGCAAGACGTTGTTTCACCTTGTCGCCGGCATGGCGAAGGCCCGGTCCCGCGTGGTGGGGGCCGGGCCTTCGTGCCGGGTGGGCGAAGTGCTAGTGCGCCTCGGACAGCAGCTTGGCCAGCCGGCTGACGCCCTCGGCCAGGTCGTCGTCGCCCAGGGCGTAGGAGAGGCGGAAGTAGCCCGGGGTGCCGAAGGCCTCACCGGGCACCAGCGCGACCTCGGCCTCCTCCAGGATGAGCTCGGCCAGCTCGGCCGACGACGCCGGGCGCCTGCCGCGGATCTCCTTGCCGAGCAGCGCCTTCACCGACGGGTACGCGTAGAACGCGCCGAACGGCTCGGGGCAGACCACGCCGGGGATCTCGTTGAGCATCCGGACCATGGTCTGGCGGCGCCGGTCGAAGGCCGTGCGCATCTCGGCGACGGCCGACAGGTCGCCCGAGACCGCGGCGAGCGCGGCGGCCTGCGCGACGTTGGAGACGTTCGAGGTGGCGTGGGACTGCAGGTTGGTGGCCGCCTTGACCACGTCGGACGGGCCGATCAGCCAGCCCACCCGCCAGCCGGTCATCGCGTACGTCTTGGCCACGCCGTTCAGCACGACGACCCGGTCGCGCAGCTCCGGCACGGCGGTGGCGATGCTGGAGAACTCCGTCCCGCCGTAGACCAGGTGCTCGTAGATCTCGTCGGTGACGACCCACAGGCCCTTGTCCAGCGCCCAGCGGCCGATCTCCTCGACCTGGGCGGGGGAGTAGACGGCCCCCGTCGGGTTGGACGGCGACACGAACAGCAGCGCCTTCGTGCGGTCGGTCAGCTTCTCCTCGAACTGCTCGACCGAGGCGAGGTAGCCGGTCGTCTCGTCGGTGACCACGTCGACCTGGACGCCGCCCGCAAGCTTGATCGCCTCCGGGTACGTCGTCCAGTACGGCGCCACGACCAGCACCTCGTCACCGGGGTCGAGCAGGGTGGCGAACGCCTCGTAGACCGCCTGCTTGCCGCCGTTCGTCACCAGGACCTGGGCGGCCTCGACCCGGAACCCGCTGTCACGCAGCGTCTTGTCGGCGATCGCCTGCCGGAGCTCGGGCAGGCCCCCGGCGGGCGTGTACTTGTGGAACCTGGGGTTCCGGCACGCCTCGACGGCCGCCTCGACGATGTAGCCGGGAGTGGGGAAATCGGGCTCGCCGGCGCCGAAGCCGATGACCGGCCGACCGGCCGCCTTCATCGCCTTGGCCTTGGCGTCCACGGCCAGAGTCGCGGACTCGGAGATCGCGGATATGCGTGCGGAGATGCGAGGTCGGGTCATGCCTCCATCGTTCCAGACGCGCCGCGCGGTTTCGCATCCATATCCGGCCCGCGGGCGGGTCCGCACGGTAACTTTGGGTCCGAACCGGAGCGCTGCCGGGGCGTCTCCGGACGGCGTGCGAGCGTTCTGGTTCGACGGAGTGGTGATTCCCGCGTACACTTCACCGACTAGTGGGCCACGTGAGCAACGGACGGATGCGTCAACGCGTTTCTCGGGTATCGTGGTGCACGGCCTAGGGCACTAGCGCAATTGGTAGCGCACCGGTCTCCAAAACCGGCGGTTGGGGGTTCGAGTCCCTCGTGCCCTGCGGAGTGCGGTCCGCGCAACAATGGCGTGAAAGCGCGCCGCAAGCTGCGACGGACACGACGGATCAGGTGAGGACTGTGGCGATCGACACCCGCGGCGAGACCGCTGGAAAGCCCGGTAAGCCAACCGGCGAGAAGAAGGCAAGGCGTACCTCGCCCGCTCTGTTCTACCGGCAGGTCGTCGCCGAGTTGCGTAAGGTCATCTGGCCGAGGCGCACTGAGCTGATCTCTTACACGGTGGTCGTCCTGGTCTTCGTCGTGATTATGGTTGCGCTCGTTTTCGGGATCGACACCGTGCTGGGTAAGGCTGTGCTGTGGGTCTTCGGCGGATCCTGATCCGGCCCGAGACGTCGTAGCACGTCCACGACACCAAGCGAAGAAGGAAGAGTCCCGTGTCCGAGTCCCCGATGCCGGCCGACCGCTCCCATGACGAGCATGACGAGTGGGGCACCGAGCAGGACGAGGCCGTAGAAGAGGTCGAGGAGACCACGGCCGCCGACTCTGACGGCGGTGACGGCGGCGAAGACTCGGCCGAGGCCGCCGCGCAGGTCGACGAGGACGGCGACGTCCTCCCCGATGTCGACCCGGTCGAGGAGTTCAAGCGCCAGCTTCGCGGTCAGTTCGGCGAGTGGTACGTCATCCACTCCTACGCCGGTTACGAGAACCGCGTGAAGCAGAACATCGAGAGCCGTATCGGGTCCCTCAACATGGAGGACTTCATCTTCCAGGTCGAGGTGCCGACCCACACGATCACCGAGTTCAAGGGCGGCAAGAAGACTCCGATCAAGGAGCGGGTGCTTCCCGGCTACGTGCTGGTCCGGATGGAGCTGTCCGACGAGTCCTGGGCCGCCGTGCGCAACACGCCCGGTGTGACCGGCTTCGTCGGGCTGTCCAACAAGCCGAGCCCGCTGAACCTCGACGAGGTCGCCAAGCTGCTCGCCCCGGAGCCGTCCGAGGAAGTCAAGAAGGCCGCGGCCAAGACGACCACCGCGACCGTCGACTTCGAGGTCGGCGAGTCGGTCACCGTCATGGACGGGCCGTTCGCCACGCTGCCGGCCACGGTGAGCGAGATCAGTGCCGAGTCGCAGAAGCTCAAGGTCCTCGTCTCCATCTTCGGCCGGGAGACCCCGGTTGAGCTGTCGTTCAACCAGGTCTCGAAGATCTGACCGGCTCGCGTAGACTCGATAGCCGTCCTCACGCACGCCGTGTTCCGGCGTGCCGTGAGGCTTTTGTAGGACCAAGGACCCGGAGAAGGACTAATGCCTCCAAAGAAGAAAGTCGCGGCCCTGGTGAAGGTCCAGCTTCCCGCTGGCCAGGCCACCCCCGCGCCGCCGGTCGGTACCGCGCTCGGTCCGCACGGCGTCAACATCATGGACTTCGTCAAGCAGTACAACGCGGCGACGGAGTCCCAGCGGGGCAACATCATCCCCGTTGAGATCACCATCTTCGAAGACCGCAGCTTCACCTTCATCACGAAGACGCCGCCGGCGCCCGAGCTGATCAAGAAGGCCGCCGGTCTGCAGAAGGGCAGCGCGAACCCGCACAAGGACAAGGTGGGCAAGCTGACCCGCGAGCAGCTTCGCCAGATCGCCGAGACCAAGATGCAGGACCTCAACGCCAACGACGTCGAGGCCGCCGAGAAGATCATCGCCGGCACCGCCCGCTCCATGGGCATCACCATCGCCGAGTAGCCCGCGAGGGGCGCGGCCGCGTCTGGACTGAGGAGCGCGCGGAGCGAGGAACGAGCGAGCACGCACCGAAGGAAGCGCCTATCGCGTGCCTCCAGCACGACCGAGACTGCGGGCGCCCCGAGCCGCCTTGCCGGAGGCGAGGCAATCAAACGCTGTGGGAGGGCCGATGCGCGGCCCGGACCACGATCTCCTTAGGAGTATGAAGTGAAGCGCAGCAAGAGCTGGAAGAACGCGGCGGCCGAGGTCGACCGCGCGGCCCTGTACGCCCCGCTGGACGGTGTGCGGCTGGCCAAGAAGACCGCGACCACGAAGTTCGACGCCACCGTCGAGGTGGCCCTGCGGCTGGGCGTCGACCCGCGCAAGGCCGACCAGATGGTCCGCGGCACCGTCAACCTCCCGCACGGCACCGGCAAGACCGCCCGGGTCCTGGTCTTCGCGACCGGTGACCGTGCCGAGGAGGCCCGCGCGGCGGGCGCCGACATCGTCGGCTCCGACGAGCTGATCGACGAGGTGTCGAAGGGCCGTCTGGACTTCGACGCCGTCGTCGCGACGCCGGACATGATGGGCAAGGTCGGACGCCTGGGCCGCGTGCTCGGCCCCCGTGGCCTCATGCCGAACCCCAAGACCGGCACCGTGACGCCCGCCGTGGCCAAGGCCGTGACCGACATCAAGGGCGGCAAGATCGAGTTCCGCGTCGACCGGCACGCGAACCTGCACTTCATCATCGGCAAGGCGTCCTTCGACGACCGCCAGCTGGTGGAGAACTACGCCGCCGCGCTGGACGAGGTGCTTCGTCTCAAGCCGTCGGCCGCCAAGGGCCGCTACCTCAAGAAGGTCACCTTCACCACGTCCATGGGCCCCGGCATCCCGGTCGACCCGAACGTGACGCGGGCGATGACCGCCGAGATCGACGCCTGACCGTTCCACGACGGCCTGACAGGCCGCCGAGCCTGACGGAAGCCCCCGCCCGAGACATCGGGCGGGGGCTTCTGTCTGTCCATGCGCATGTGGAGGTTTTGTGCACATGTCATGGGGGTTGCGACAGGCGCGCCGCACGGAGGGCGTTAGGCGAATAGGGTCAAGGGCAGGTAAAGGGGGAACCCAGAAAGGGATGGAAAAATGCGACGACTACTAGTGGCCGCGGGGGCGGTTGCCGCGATCACGGTCGCGGGATGCGGGACGACCGCGACTCCGTCTCTCGAGAACGTCACGCTCTCGGCGTCCGAGGTCCTGCAGCAGAGCGCGCAGAAGGCCGACGACGTCAACACGTACGCCGCGGATCTCGTGGTCAACGTCACCGACGCCAAGGGTGCCCAGGCGGGGGTCGTGCAGGGCACGATGCTCTACCAGAAGAGCCCGCAGGTCGCCACGGACATCAACCTGAGCCAGGTGTCGTTCAACGGCCAGAACCTGCCCGGCGGCGTGCGGGTCATCGTCGACGGCGAAGTGGCGTACGTCAAGGTCGACATGCTCAAGAACCTGCTGGGCGCCACCAAGCCGTGGATCAGGCTCGACCTGAAGCAGCTCGGCTCGCAGGCGGGCGTGGACGTCGACCAGTACCTCGCCCAGGCCCGGCAGTTCGACCTGAAGACCAGCACCGCGCTGCTCACGGCGTCCAAGGACGTCAAGTCGGTGGGCAGCGAGCAGGTCGGCGGGGTGGACACGACCCACTACGCGGGCACGTTCCCGGTGGACGAGGCGGTCAAGCAGCTGTCCGACGACCAGCGCTCGCAGCTGCGCGGCGAGCTGGCCGGCGCCAAGGACGTCAAGTTCGACGCGTGGATCGACGCCCAGGGCCTGCCGCGGAAGGTCGAGCTGAACGGCGGCAAGCCGGACGCCGGCGCGTTCAAGGCCACGGCGATGTTCAAGTCGTTCAACGAGCCGGTCTCCATCAAGGCGCCGGCGGCCGACCAGGTGGGCGAGCTGCCGCAGCGCGCCACCGCCGATTTGCCGTCCTGACGGTTGACAACGTAGTCTGTCTCCTGCCGAAGACCGCCGGTCGTCACCGGGCGTGCAGCCCGATGACTGAAGGATCCACGTGAGTGGACGGCCCGCGTAGGTGTGGAGACGCTTGAGGACGTATGACGTCTGCCCAAGCCCCGTGCGCCTGCGCCGGGGCTTGTCTGTTTTCCGAGGGCCTTCCGCCGGCGGCACATCTGGAAGGAGGCCCATGGCGAAGGCGGAGAAGAGCGTCGCGATCTCCGAGCTCAAGAGTGAGTTCGAAGGATCCAGCGCCGCCGTTCTGACCGAATACCGCGGTCTCACCGTCGCGCAGCTCAAGCAGCTGCGTGTTTCTCTCGGTGGGAATGCGAAGTTCGCCGTGGCGAAGAACACGCTGACCAAGATCGCGGCCAACAACGCCGGGATCACCGCTCTGGACGATCTGTTCCAGGGCCCGACCGCCATCGCGTTCGTCAAGGGCGACGTGGTGGAGGCGGCCAAGGGGCTGCGTGACTTCGCCAAGGCCAACCCCCTCCTGGTGATCAAGGGTGGCGTCGTCGACGGCAAGTCGATGACCCCCGACGAGATCACCAAGCTTGCCGACCTTGAGTCCCGTGAGGTGCTCCTCGCGAAGCTGGCCGGTGCGCTGAAGGCCAAGCAGTCCCAGGCTGCCGCCACCTTCGCCGCGCTGCCCACCACCATGGCTCGACTGGCCGAGGCTCTGCGCGCCAAGCGCGAAGAGGCCGGCGAGTAGGTCCGCGCAGCGGGCGGGGGAAGCGCGCACCGCGGTCCCCTTACACGTTTTCTGCTAGATCCACTGGAGGAACATCATGGCGAAGCTCAGCACCGACGAGCTGCTCGAGACCTTCAAGGAGATGACTCTCCTTGAGCTGTCCGACTTCGTGAAGGTCTTCGAGGAGACCTTCGACGTCAAGGCCGCCGCCCCGGTCGCCGTCGCCGCCGCCCCGGCCGCCGGTGGCGCCGGTGCCGCCGCCGAGGAGGCCGAGGAGCAGGACGAGTTCGACGTCATCCTCGAGGCCGCCGGCGACAAGAAGATCCAGGTCATCAAGGAGATCCGGGCCCTGACGAGCCTGGGCCTCAAGGAGGCCAAGGACCTCGTGGACGGCGCTCCGAAGCCCGTCTTCGACGGCAAGGTCAACAAGGAGCAGGCCGAGAAGGCGAAGGCCGCCCTGGAGGGCGCCGGCGCGACCGTCACGGTCAAGTAGTTCTCACGCTTCACCGAAGGGGCGGGTCCATCCAGGTGCCGGATGGGACCGCCCCTTTCGCGTGCCCGGACCCCTACGGAATCCAGACCCTATGGGCAGGGCGGGCCCGTTGATCTATGGTCGGGACGTAGGATCCGGCGCGACGTGATCAGGCCGAGACGGTCGGGTGCTGGGGGAGGTGGACGGGGATGCGGCGCGCGCTGACCGTCGGGCTCGTCCTCGTCGCGGTCGTGCTGGCTCTGGTGGTCCAGCGCCTCGCCGGGGCCCGTACGGAGGCCGAGGCGGCCGTGCAGGACCGGCAGATGGCGGTCCGGGCCGCCATGGCGCACGCCGTGAGCCTCATGACGATCGACCACCACCGCATCGACGACGACATCAAACGCGCGCTGGCCACCTCAACCGGCACGGAGAGGGCGCGCTACGCCGCGGGTCAGGCGGCCCTGAGGTCCGCCACGCTGAAGAACAAGGCCGTCCAGACGGGCGTCCTGCGGGCGTCCGCGCTCGCCTCCATCGCCGGAGACCGGCGTACGGCGCAGGTCCTCGTCGTCGCCGACGCGGTGATCCACTGGGAGGACGGCAGGAAGGCCGCCCCGGAGGAGCGCTTCTTCCGCTGGCGGATGGACGTGACCAAGGCGTCGGGTCTGTGGCTGGTCTCCCGGGCGGAGCTGGTGCAGTGAGGCGCCTGCTTCGGGCGCTGCCGGCGCTCGCCGCCATGGGGCTGGCTGTCGCCGCCGTGTGGCTGCTGCTGGACCTGCGCCGTCTCCAGGCCGCCGACACGGCCGCCCGCGAGGCCCTCGCGGCCGCCCGGTCGTACGCCCCCGACATGCTGTCGTACGACTACCGTACGATCGACCGGGACATGGCGCGGGCGGGCGGCCACGCGACCGGGGAGCTGGCCGAGCACTACCGCACGCTCGCGGCGACGCTGGGCCCGGAGGCGCGGGAGCGGCGGACGGTCCAGCAGACCGTCGTGGCGGCCGCGGGCGTGGAGTCGGCGACGCCCGACGAGGTCCGCGTGCTGCTGTTCGTGAACATGGTCACGACACGGTCCGGCGGGGGCGAGGAAGAGCCGAAGCAGCAGGTCAGCCAGGGCAGGGCGCGTCTGGTGATGGTGACGCAGGGCGACGGCTGGCGGGCCTCCCGGCTGTCCACCCTCCTCGGGGACACGCCCGCCCCCTGAGCGCGTGGCTAAATTGTTAGCAAAGAAGGCGTTTGAGCCAGGGTTGTAGATGGGTATTCAAGGGCACGGCAGCGTAGACCCACGGTCAGCGTTGGGCCGTTCGCGTGACTGAGCGTTACCCGTCTCCGGTCCCGGGTAGGGACTGGATCCCCGGCGTTCGCTATGGTCCCGAGGGCGGGAAAACCCAGCGTGACCCCTGTCGGTTAGGCGAAATGTCGGCTCTCGGGCTTGACGTTTCGGCGCGGACGGGTGATGCTGCCAGCAACGTGGAGCGCAGAGCGAGAGCGGAGTGGACAGGTGTATGCCGATCGGCTACACTGCCCCTTTGCGCTGCCCTTTGACGACCGCTTCTCTGAGTAACCTCTGATCTTGGTCGTCTGGCGTGCGTGTAGTCAGTCCGCGAGCCCTCGGAAGGACATCTGTTGGCAGCCTCGCGCAACGCCTCCGCCGTACCCGCCGGTCCCCGTACCGTGTCGTTCGCACGAATCGAGGAGCCGCTCGAAGTACCCGACCTTCTCGCCCTGCAGACCGAGTCGTTCGACTGGTTGCTCGGGAACGAGAGATGGAAGGGCCGGGTCGAGGCGGCTCGCCAGGCCGGGCGCAAGGACGTTCCGGCCCAATCAGGTCTCGAAGAGATCTTCGAGGAGATCAGTCCGATCGAGGACTTCTCCGGAACCATGTCCCTGTCGTTCCGGGATCACAGGTTCGAGCCACCCAAGTACTCCGTAGATGAGTGCAAAGACAAGGACATGACCTACTCCGCCCCGATGTTCGTCACGGCGGAGTTCATCAATAACACGACAGGTGAGATCAAGAGCCAGACGGTGTTCATGGGCGACTTCCCGCTCATGACCTCGAAGGGCACCTTCATCATCAACGGCACCGAGCGCGTGGTGGTCTCGCAGCTCGTCCGGTCGCCAGGTGTCTACTTCGACCGCTCTGTGGACAAGACCTCTGACAAGGACCTGTTCGGCTGCCGGGTGATCCCGTCGCGCGGCGCGTGGCTCGAGTTCGAGATCGACAAGCGCGACAGCGTCGGTGTGCGCATCGACCGCAAGCGCAAGCAGCCGGTCACCGTGCTGCTGAAGGCGCTGGGCTGGACCAGCGACCAGATCCTGGAGCGTTTCGGCCAGTACGAGTCGATGCGGGCCACCCTGGAGAAGGACCACACCTCCGGCCAGGACGACGCGCTGCTCGACATCTACCGGAAGCTGCGGCCGGGCGAGCCGCCGACCAAGGAGTCGGCGCAGGCGCTGCTGGAGAACCTGTACTTCAACCACAAGCGCTACGACCTCGCCAAGGTCGGCCGCTACAAGATCAACAAGAAGCTGGGCGTCGGCTCCGACATCACCCAGGGCACGCTGACCGACGAGGACATCGTCGCGACCATCGAGTACATCGTCCGGCTGCACGCCGGCGAGGAGACGATGGGCGAGAACGGGTCGGTCGTCGTCGAGACCGACGACATCGACCACTTCGGCAACCGCCGTCTGCGCACGGTGGGCGAGCTCATCCAGAACCAGGTCCGGCTGGGCCTGGCCCGCATGGAGCGCGTCGTCCGCGAGCGCATGACGACCCAGGACGTCGAGGCGATCACGCCGCAGACCCTGATCAACATCCGCCCGGTCGTGGCGTCGATCAAGGAGTTCTTCGGCACCTCCCAGCTGTCGCAGTTCATGGACCAGACCAACCCGCTGGCCGGCCTGACGCACAAGCGGCGTCTGTCGGCCCTCGGTCCCGGTGGTCTGTCCCGTGAGCGGGCCGGCTTCGAGGTCCGCGACGTGCACCCCTCGCACTACGGCCGCATGTGCCCGATCGAGACGCCGGAAGGCCCGAACATCGGTCTGATCGGCTCGCTGTCGTCCTTCGGGCGGGTCAACTCGTTCGGCTTCGTCGAGACGCCGTACCGCCGGGTGGTGGACGGCCGCGTCACCTACGAGATCGACTACCTCACCGCCGACGAGGAGGACCGGCACGTCGTCGCCCAGGCCAACACGGTCCTGAACGCCGACGGCAGCTTCGCCGAGTCCCGGGTGCTCGCCCGCCGCAAGGGCGGCGAGTTCGAGGCCGTCCACCCGTCCGAGGTGGACTACATGGACGTCTCGCCGCGCCAGATGGTGTCGGTCGCGACCGCCATGATCCCGTTCCTCGAGCACGACGACGCCAACCGCGCGCTCATGGGCTCGAACATGCAGCGCCAGTCGGTGCCCCTGCTGAAGAGCGAGGCCCCGCTGGTCGGCACCGGCATGGAGTACCGCGCCGCCACCGACGCCGGTGACGTCATCAGCGCCGAGAAGGCCGGTGTGGTCGAGGAGGTCTCCGCCGACTACGTCACCGTGATGAACGACGACGGCACCCGTACGACGTACCGGGTCGCGAAGTTCAAGCGGTCGAACCAGGGCACCTGCTTCAACCAGAAGCCGATCGTGGCCGAGGGCGACCGGGTCGAGCAGGGCCAGGTCATCGCGGACGGTCCGTGCACCGACAACGGCGAGATGGCGCTCGGCAAGAACCTGCTCGTGGCGTTCATGCCGTGGGAGGGCCACAACTACGAGGACGCGATCATCCTGTCCCAGCGCCTGGTGCAGGACGACGTGCTCTCCTCGATCCACATCGAGGAGCACGAGGTCGACGCCCGCGACACCAAGCTGGGCCCCGAGGAGATCACGCGGGACATCCCCAACGCCTCCGAGGACGCGCTGGCCGACCTCGACGAGCGGGGCATCATCCGCATCGGCGCCGAGGTGGTGACCGGCGACATCCTCGTCGGGAAGGTCACCCCCAAGGGTGAGACGGAGCTGACCCCCGAGGAGCGCCTGCTTCGCGCGATCTTCGGTGAGAAGGCCCGCGAGGTCCGCGACACCTCCCTGAAGGTGCCGCACGGCGAGTCCGGCAAGGTCATCGGCGTCCGGGTGTTCAGCCGCGAGGAGGGCGACGAGCTTCCTCCGGGCGTGAACGAGCTGGTCCGCGTGTACGTGGCGCAGAAGCGCAAGATCACCGACGGCGACAAGCTCGCCGGCCGCCACGGCAACAAGGGCGTCATCTCCAAGATCCTTCCGGTGGAGGACATGCCGTTCCTGGAGGACGGCACCCCCGTCGACATCGTCCTCAACCCGCTGGGCGTGCCCGGCCGGATGAACGTCGGCCAGGTGCTGGAGACCCACCTCGGGTGGATCGCCGCCCGCGGATGGGACGTCAGCGGCATCGAGGAGGCCTGGGCCGAGCGCCTGCGCGAGAAGGACATGGACAGGGTCGAGCCCTGGACCAAGGTCGCCACGCCGGTGTTCGACGGCGCCCACGAGGAGGAGATCGTCGGCCTGCTCGACAGCACACTGCTCAACCGGGACGGCTCCCGCATGGTGGGGGAGAACGGCAAGGCCCGGCTCTTCGACGGCCGCTCCGGCGAGCCGTTCCCGCACCCGATCTCGGTCGGCTACATCTACATCCTCAAGCTGCTGCACCTGGTCGACGACAAGATCCACGCTCGCTCGACCGGCCCGTACTCGATGATCACCCAGCAGCCGCTGGGTGGTAAGGCGCAGTTCGGCGGCCAGCGCTTCGGCGAGATGGAGGTGTGGGCCCTCGAGGCCTACGGCGCGGCGTACGCCCTGCAGGAGCTGCTGACGATCAAGTCCGACGACGTCCTGGGCCGGGTGAAGGTCTACGAGGCCATCGTCAAGGGCGAGAACATCCCAGAGGCGGGCATTCCCGAGTCCTTCAAGGTTCTCATCAAGGAGATGCAGTCGCTCTGCCTGAACGTCGAGGTCCTTTCGAGCGACGGCATGTCGATCGAGATGAGGGACACCGACGAGGATGTCTTCCGCGCGGCAGAAGAGCTTGGCATCGACCTGTCCCGGCGTCCCCACGAGGGCGCGATGACCGTCGACGAGGTCTGATTCAAAAGGGGATTATCTAGTGCTCGACGTCAACTTCTTCGACGAGCTGCGCATCGGCCTCGCGACCGCCGACGACATCAGGCAGTGGTCGCACGGCGAGGTGAAGAAGCCGGAGACCATCAACTACCGCACCCTCAAGCCGGAAAAGGACGGGCTCTTCTGCGAGAAGATCTTCGGTCCGACCCGGGACTGGGAGTGCTACTGCGGTAAGTACAAGCGCGTCCGCTTCAAGGGCATCATCTGTGAGCGCTGTGGCGTCGAGGTCACGCGCGCCAAGGTGCGCCGTGAGCGGATGGGCCACATCGAGCTGGCCGCCCCGGTCACCCACATCTGGTACTTCAAGGGCGTCCCGTCGCGCCTCGGTTACCTGCTCGACCTGGCCCCGAAGGACCTGGAGAAGGTCATCTACTTCGCGGCCTACATGATCACGCATGTCGACAACGAGATGCGTGACCGCGAC
The DNA here is from genome assembly GCF_014161415.1 of Microbispora sp. H10885. Classification (NCBI taxonomy): domain Bacteria; kingdom Bacillati; phylum Actinomycetota; class Actinomycetes; order Streptosporangiales; family Streptosporangiaceae; genus Microbispora; species Microbispora sp. H10885. The sequence continues at coordinate 80,412 of NZ_JABBWY010000004.1, forward strand.
CTGCCGTCGCTGGAGGCGAAGATCTCCGTCGAGCGGCAGCACGTCGAGCAGCGCCGTGACGCCGACATCGAGGCCCGCCAGAAGAAGCTCGAGGCCGACCTGGCCGAGCTGGAGGCCTCCGGCGCCAAGGGCGACGCCCGCCGCAAGGTGCGCGAGGGCGCCGACCGTGAGATGCGCCAGCTCCGCGACCGGGCCCAGCGCGAGCTGGACCGGCTGGAGGAGGTCTGGAGCCGCTTCAAGAACCTCAAGGTCCAGGACCTGGAGGGCGACGAGCTGCTCTACCGCGAGATGCGCGACCGGTTCGGCCGCTACTTCCGCGGCGGCATGGGCGCCCAGGCCATCCAGGAGCGGCTGGGCGGCTTCGACCTGGAGGCCGAGGCGGAGAACCTGCGGGAGACCATCCGCAGCGGCAAGGGCCAGAAGAAGGCCCGCGCCCTCAAGCGGCTCAAGGTCGTCGCGGCGTTCCTCAACACCCGCAACTCGCCGAGCGGCATGGTCCTCGACTGCATCCCGGTGATCCCGCCGGACCTGCGGCCGATGGTCCAGCTCGACGGTGGCCGCTTCGCCACCTCGGACCTGAACGACCTGTACCGCCGGGTCATCAACCGGAACAACCGGCTCAAGCGTCTGCTCGACCTCGGCGCGCCCGAGATCATCGTGAACAACGAGAAGCGGATGCTCCAGGAGGCCGTCGACGCCCTGTTCGACAACGGCCGCCGCGGCCGTCCGGTCACCGGCCCCGGCAACCGCCCGCTGAAGTCCCTGAGCGACATGCTGAAGGGCAAGCAGGGCCGTTTCCGGCAGAACCTGCTCGGCAAGCGCGTCGACTACTCCGGCCGTTCGGTCATCGTCGTCGGCCCGCAGCTCAGGCTGCACCAGTGCGGCCTGCCCAAGCAGATGGCGCTGGAGCTGTTCAAGCCGTTCGTGATGAAGCGCCTGGTCGATCTCAACCACGCGCAGAACATCAAGTCCGCCAAGCGGATGGTCGAGCGGTCCAAGCCGGTCGTGTGGGACGTGCTGGAAGAGGTCATCACCGAGCACCCGGTGCTGCTCAACCGCGCGCCCACGCTGCACCGCCTGGGCATCCAGGCCTTCGAGCCGCAGCTGGTCGAGGGCAAGGCCATCCAGATCCACCCGCTCGTCTGCACCGCGTTCAACGCGGACTTCGACGGCGACCAGATGGCGGTGCACCTGCCGCTGTCGGCCGAGGCCCAGGCCGAGGCGCGGATCCTGATGCTGTCCACCAACAACATCCTCAAGCCGGCGGACGGCAAGCCGGTGACGATGCCCACCCAGGACATGGTCATCGGTCTGTACTGGCTGACCACCGAGAAGGAGGGCGGCCAGGGCGAGGGCCGGGTGTTCACCACCGTGTCGGAGGCCCTCATGGCCCACGACCGGCACGAGCTGGACATCCAGGCCAAGATCCAGGTGCGGCTCAAGGACGTTCCGCCGCCGCGCGGCTGGGAGGCCCCGGAGGGCTGGGAGGCCGGCGACGCGATCCGGCTGGAGACCACGCTGGGCCGGTGCCTGTTCAACCAGACGCTGCCCGCCAACTACCCCTTCGTGAACTACCAGGTCGGCAAGAAGCAGCTCTCGGCGATCGTCAACGAGCTGGCCGAGCGGTACCCGAAGGTGGACGTGGCCAACGCGCTCGACGCGCTGAAGGACGCCGGCTTCCATTGGGCGACCCGCGCCGGTGTCACGATCTCCATCGAGGACGTCGTGGCGCCGCCGAACAAGGCCGCCATCATGGAGTCGTACGAGCGGCGCGCCGACAAGGTCCAGCGGGAGTACGACCGTGGTCTGATCACCGACGAGGAGCGCCGTCAGGAGCTCATCGAGATCTGGACCCACGCGACGGCGGACGTCGAGACCGACATGGTCAACGCGTTCCCGGCGACCAACCCGGTCTGGATGATGGTCAACTCCGGCGCCCGCGGCAACCGCATGCAGGTGCGGCAGATCGCCGGCATCCGCGGCCTGGTGTCCAACACCAAGGGCGAGACGATCCCGCGGCCGATCAAGTCCTCCTTCCGCGAGGGCCTGTCGGTGCTGGAGTACTTCATCTCGACCCACGGTCAGCGGAAGGGTCTGGCGGACACCGCCCTGCGGACCGCCGACTCCGGCTACCTGACGCGTCGTCTCGTCGACGTCGCCCAGGACGTCATCGTCCGCGAGATCGACTGCGGCACCGACCGCGCCGTCCCGCTGCACGTGGGCGAGCGCGACTCCCAGGGCGCCCTAGTCAAGGCCGAGAACGCCGAGAGCAACGTGCACGGCCGCATCCTGGCCGAGGACGTCGAGGTGGACGGCAAGCTCGTCGCCGCGGCGGGTGTCGACATCAACGACGACACCGTCACCGCGCTGGTCAACGCCGGCATCGAGACGGTCCGGACCCGCAGCACGCTGGTCTGCGAGGCCAAGATCGGTGTCTGCGCGACCTGCTACGGCCGCTCGCTGGCCACCGGCAAGCTCGTGGACGTCGGCGAGGCCGTCGGCATCATCGCGGCCCAGTCGATCGGTGAGCCCGGCACCCAGCTGACCATGCGTACCTTCCACACCGGTGGTGTGGCGGGCGCGGACATCACCCATGGTCTGCCGCGTGTCCAGGAGCTCTTCGAGGCGCGCATCCCCAAGGGTGTCGCCCCGATCAGCGAGGTCGCGGGCCGGGTGCGGATCGACGAGACCGACAAGACCCGCAAGATCGTCATCACTCCGGACGACGGCTCCGAGGAGATCGCGTACCCGGTCTCGATGCGGTCGCGGCTGCTGGTCTCCGAGGGACAGCGCGTGGACGTCGGTCAGCTGCTGATCGCCGGTGCGCGCAACCCGAACGAGGTCCTGCGGATCCTCGGCCCGCGGGCCGTCCAGCTCCACCTCGTGGACGAGGTGCAGCAGGTCTACCGCTCGCAGGGTGTGTCGATCCACGACAAGCACATCGAGGTCATCGTCCGGCAGATGCTCAAGCGCGTGAACGTGCTCGAGTCGGGCGACACCGAGCTGCTGCCCGGCGAGCTGGTCGAGCGGCCGCGCTTCGAGGCGATGAACCGGCAGACCGTGGCGGAGGGCGGCCAGCCGGCCTCCGGCCGTCCGGTCCTGATGGGCATCACCAAGGCCTCGCTGGCCACCGAGTCCTGGCTGTCGGCGGCGTCCTTCCAGGAGACGACGCGAGTCCTCACCGACGCGGCGATCCACGCCAAGTCGGACTCGCTGCTCGGCCTCAAGGAGAACGTCATCATCGGTAAGCTCATCCCGGCCGGTACGGGCATGCCCCAGTACCGCAACATCCGGGTGGAGCCCACCGAGGAGGCCAAGGCCGCGATGTACACGGTCGGCGGCTACGACGGCTCCGCCGCGGACTACACCTTCGGCTCCGGCAGCGGCGAGGCCGTCCCGCTGGAGGAGTACGACTTCGGCCAGTACGGCCGCTGAGTCCCGGACGGCTGAGTCCCGAACGCCGAACCGCCCGGAGAGCACCCGCTCTCCGGGCGGTTCTGTGTTTCCCGCTCAGGTGGCGTGGGGTGGGCGGAAATGGCGAGGGGAGGGGTGGTGGGCGAGTACACTCTTCCCGAGCCCTCTGGCTGTCTGCCACCAGGCAGGCGGCGGGAACCATGACACGGACCCGACGATCCGGCGGCGGTCGTTTTGACGACTTGCGAACCGCTGGGTAGTCTTTTCCTTCGTGCCCATGGGTTCGTGGGCTCGCATGCGTGCGCTTGACAGCCGTTCTCTCATGTGAGAGGCGGGCGGGGGCGCCGTGTGAATCCTCCAGATCGACCGGGTCTGTCCGGGTGTGGGGCGCGCAGAGCGCGACACGCCCGAGCGCGTGGGTCGGCGGGGATGAAAAATCCGCAGGTCATGACACCGGCAGCACCTGCAAACCCGTGAGGGGCGGCATCGCCAGGATCGGGACGACGTATCACCGGCTAGGCACGAAACGGAGACGCGGTGCCCACCATTCAGCAGTTGGTCCGCAAGGGCCGGCAGGACAAGGTCAGCAAGACCAAGACTCCTGCCCTCAAGGGGAGCCCGCAGCGGCGCGGCGTTTGCACCCGCGTTTACACGACCACCCCCAAGAAGCCCAACTCGGCGCTGCGCAAGGTGGCCCGTGTTCGGCTCACCAACGGCATCGAGGTCACGGCTTACATCCCTGGGGTGGGTCACAACCTCCAGGAGCACTCGATGGTGCTCGTGCGTGGTGGTCGTGTGAAGGACCTGCCGGGTGTTCGCTACAAGATCATCCGTGGTTCGCTGGACACCCAGGCCGTCCGCAACCGCAAGCAGGCCCGCAGCCGTTACGGCGCGAAGAAGGAGAAGAGCTGACATGCCGCGCAAGGGTTCCCCTGGCCGCCGCCAGCTGGTCGCTGACCCGGTGCACAACTCGCCGCTGGTCACCGCGCTCATCAACAAGGTTCTCCTGGACGGCAAGCGCTCCCTCGCGCAGTCGATCGTCTACGGCGCCCTCGAGGGCTGCAAGGACAAGACCGGCAACGACCCGGTCGTCACCCTGAAGCGCGCTCTCGACAACGTCCGGCCGACGCTCGAGGTGAAGAGCCGCCGCGTCGGTGGCGCCACCTACCAGGTGCCCGTCGAGGTGAAGGCCTCGCGCAGCACCACGCTGGCCCTGCGGTGGCTCGTCCAGTACTCCCGGGCGCGCCGCGAGAAGACCATGACCGAGCGGCTCATGAACGAGCTTCTCGACGCGAGCAACGGCCTCGGCGCCAGCGTCAAGCGGCGCGAGGACACGCACAAGATGGCCGAGTCCAACAAGGCCTTCGCCCACTACCGCTGGTAGTGAGCACCGACGACGAGTTAAGGACGCGAAGAAGTGGCCACCACGACCGCTCTTGACCTGGCCAGGGTCCGCAACATCGGGATCATGGCCCATATCGACGCGGGCAAGACCACGACGACTGAGCGCATCCTGTTCTACACCGGCATCAACTACAAGATCGGTGAAGTCCATGAGGGCGCTGCCACCATGGACTGGATGGAGCAGGAGCAGGAGCGCGGCATCACCATCACCTCCGCCGCGACCACCTGCAGCTGGCTTGATCACACGATCAACATCATCGACACGCCCGGACACGTGGACTTCACCATCGAGGTCGAGCGGTCGCTGCGTGTTCTCGACGGCGCGGTCGCGGTGTTCGACGGCGTCGCCGGCGTGGAGCCGCAGTCCGAGACGGTGTGGCGTCAGGCCGACCGCTACGGTGTGCCCCGCATCTGCTTCGTGAACAAGATGGACCGGGTCGGTGCGGAGTTCCACCGCTGCGTCGACATGATGATCAGCCGGCTGGGCTCCAGCCCGGCGGTCATCCAGCTTCCCTGGGGCGTCGAGGCCGACTTCAAGGGCGTCATCGACCTGGTGAAGATGAAGGGCCTGCTCTGGAGCGCCGAGGCGGCCAAGGGCGAGATGTACGACACCGTCGACATCCCGGCCGACCACGCCGACGCGGCCCGCGAGTGGCGCGACAAGCTGGTCGAGACGGTCGCCGAGAACGACGACGAGCTCATGGAGCTCTTCCTGGAGGGTGTCGAGCCCACCGAGGAGCAGCTCGTCGCGGCCATCCGCCGGGCGACGGTCGCCGGCGCGATCAACCCGGTCCTGTGTGGCACCGCGTTCAAGAACAAGGGCGTGCAGCCCCTGCTCGACGCGATCGTCGCCTACCTCCCCGCCCCCACCGACATCCCGGCCTTCAAGGGCCACGCGGTGGGCAAGGAGGAGGAGATCGTCGAGCGTCACGCGGACCCGAACGAGCCCTTCGCGGCGCTGGCGTTCAAGATCATGAGCGACCCGCACCTGGGCAAGCTCACCTACATCCGCGTCTACTCCGGAACGCTCGAGACCGGCACCACCGTGGTGAACTCGGTCAAGGGCAAGAAGGAGCGGATCGGCAAGATCTACCAGATGCACGCGAACAAGCGCGAGGAGCGCCCGTCCGCGACCGCTGGTCAGATCGTGGCCGTCATGGGCCTGAAGGACACCACCACCGGCGACACTCTGTCGGACCCGGTCAAGCAGGTCGTCCTCGAGTCGATGACGTTCCCCGCGCCGGTCATCAACGTCGCGATCGAGCCCAAGACCAAGGGCGACCAGGAGAAGCTGGGCACCGCGATCCAGCGGCTGGCCGAGGAGGACCCGTCCTTCCAGGTCCGCCGGGACGAGGAGACCGGCCAGACGGTCATCTGGGGTATGGGCGAGCTCCACCTGGAGATCCTCGTCGACCGGATGCGCCGCGAGTTCAAGGTCGAGGCGAACGTCGGCCGCCCGCAGGTCGCCTACCGCGAGACCATCCGCCGCAAGGTGGAGAAGGTCGAGTACACGCACAAGAAGCAGACCGGTGGTTCCGGCCAGTTCGCTCGCGTGATCATCAACCTGGAGCCGCTGGGCGAGGGCAACGACGGCTACGAGTTCGAGAACAAGGTCACCGGTGGCCGCATCCCGCGGGAGTACATCCCGTCGGTGGACGCGGGCGCGCAGGAGGCGGCCGAGTTCGGCGTGCTCGCCGGCTACCCGATGGTCGGCGTGAAGGTCACGCTCCAGGACGGCGCCTTCCACGAGGTCGACTCGTCGGAAATGGCGTTCAAGATTGCCGGCTCGATGGCCTTCAAGGAGGCCGCGCGCAAGGCGGACGCTGTACTTCTCGAGCCGATGATGGCCGTCGAGGTCACCACGCCCGAGGACTACATGGGAGACGTCATCGGCGACCTCAACGGTCGTCGCGGACAGATCCAGGCGATGGACGAACGGTCCGGCGCCCGTGTCATCAAGGCGCTTGTGCCGCTGTCTGAGATGTTCGGCTACGTGGGCGACCTGCGCAGCCGCACCCAGGGGCGGGCGAGCTACAGCATGCAGTTCGACTCCTACTCGGAGGTGCCCCCGGGCATCGCCAAGGAGATCGTCGCGAAGGCTCGGGGCGAATAGTTCCGCTCGGTGCACGGCGGGGGGAGCGATCCCTCCGCCGCGCACAGCCTGAGTTGCAGGACGCAAGTCAAGTCAGAATCTCTAAGGAGACAGACCAGTGGCCAAGGCCAAGTTCGAGCGGAACAAGCCGCACGTGAACATCGGCACCATTGGGCACATCGACCACGGCAAGACCACTCTGACCGCGGCGATCACCAAGGTGCTTCACGACCGTTTTCCGCAGCTCAACGAGGCGACCCCGTTCGACAAGATCGACAAGGCGCCCGAGGAGAAGGCCCGCGGAATCACCATCTCCATCGCGCACGTCGAGTACCAGACCGAGAAGCGCCACTACGCCCACGTGGACTGCCCCGGTCACGCCGACTACGTGAAGAACATGATCACCGGTGCCGCCCAGATGGACGGCGCGATCCTGGTGGTCGCCGCGACCGACGGCCCGATGCCGCAGACGAAGGAGCACGTCCTCCTGGCCCGCCAGGTCGGCGTTCCCTACATCGTCGTGGCCCTCAACAAGGCCGACATGGTCGACGACGAGGAGATCCTGGAGCTCGTCGAGCTCGAGGTCCGCGAGCTGCTGTCCGCCCAGGAGTTCCCGGGCGACGACCTGCCGGTCGTGCGCGTGTCCGCTCTCAAGGCCCTCGAGGGCGATGAGAAGTGGGGCGACTCCATCATCGAGCTCATGAACGCCGTGGACGAGAACGTCCCCGAGCCGGTTCGTGACACCGACAAGCCGTTCCTCATGCCGATCGAGGACGTGTTCTCGATCACCGGTCGCGGCACCGTCGTCACCGGTCGTATCGAGCGCGGTGTCGTCAAGGTCAACGAGACCGTCGACATCATCGGCATCAAGGAGAAGAGCACCACGACCACCGTCACCGGTGTCGAGATGTTCCGCAAGCTCCTCGACGAGGGCCAGGCCGGTGACAACGTCGGTCTGCTCCTCCGCGGCATCAAGCGCGAGGACGTCGAGCGCGGCCAGTGTGTCATCAAGCCGGGCACGACGACCCCGCACACCGAGTTCGAGGCGCAGGTCTACATCCTGTCCAAGGACGAGGGCGGCCGCCACACGCCGTTCTTCAACAACTACCGGCCGCAGTTCTACTTCCGTACCACGGACGTGACCGGTGTCGTGAACCTGCCGGAGGGCACCGAGATGGTCATGCCCGGTGACAACACCGAGATGACCGTCCAGCTCATCCAGCCGATCGCGATGGAGGAGGGCCTCAAGTTCGCGATCCGCGAGGGTGGCCGCACCGTCGGCGCCGGCCGTGTGACGAAGATCATCAAGTAGTAGCACCGCTGGGTGGCGGTCGGGCCCGTGAGGGCCTGACCGCCGCACCACGGAGGGGCCGGAAACGGCCCCCCACGGACGACGAGACCGTGATCTCGCAGTGCTTTCGGCCGCACTTCGACCGAAGCCACTGCCAGATCACGGAACACCGGGCAAATTCCGGGGCGTCGGTCGCGTGGAAACGACCTGCGGCACCAGGCCGCGTGAAGCTTTATAGGACGACAGCGAAGGACACCGAGGCCATTATGGCGGGACAGAAGATCCGCATCCGGCTCAAGGCGTATGACCACGAGGTCATCGACAGCTCGGCCAAGAAGATCGTCGAGACGGTGACGCGGACCGGCGCCAAGGTCGCTGGCCCGGTGCCGCTGCCGACCGAGAAGAACGTGTACTGCGTCATCCGGTCGCCGCACAAGTACAAGGACAGCCGCGAGCACTTTGAGATGCGTACGCACAAGCGGCTGATTGACATCATCGACCCGACGCCGAAGACGGTCGACTCGCTCATGCGTCTCGACCTTCCTGCCGGTGTCGACATCTCGATCAAGCTCTAAGGAACGCACTGACATGGCTAAGCAGATCAAGGGCGTCCTGGGCAAGAAGCTCGGCATGACCCAGGTCTTCGACGAGACGAACCGGGTGATCCCGGTCACCGTCGTCGAGGCCGGTCCGTGCGTGGTGACCCGGGTCCGCACTCCGGAGAAGGACGGCTACTCCGCCGTTCAGCTCGGCTACGGGCAGATCGACCCTCGTAAGGTCAACAAGCCCCTGGGCGACTACCTCCGCAAGCACGACATCACGCCGCGCCGCTACTTCGCCGAGGTCCGCACCGACGACGCCTCCGAGTACACGCTCGGCCAGGAGATCCTCGCCGACGCCTTCGAGGCCGGGCAGTACGTCGACGTCACCGGCAAGAGCAAGGGCAAGGGCTTCGCCGGTGTCATGAAGCGCCACAACTTCCGCGGTCTCGGCGCCTCGCACGGTACCCAGCGCAAGCACCGCTCCCCGGGTTCCATCGGCGGATGCGCCACCCCGGGCCGCGTCTTCAAGGGCCTGCGCATGGCCGGCCGGATGGGCAACGTGCGCACGACGGTCCAGAGCCTCAAGGTGCACGCCGTGGACGCCGAGAAGGGCCTCATCCTGATCAAGGGTGCGATCCCCGGCGCCAACGGCAGCCTGGTTCTCCTCCGCACCGCCGCCAAGAAGGGGGTTGCTGCCAAGTGACCACGACCATCGACGTCCTCGACGCCAGCGGCGCCAAGGCGGGGACCGTCGACCTCCCCGAGGAGGTCTTCGGCGCCAAGGTCAACGTCCCGCTGATCCACCAGGTGGTCGTCGCCCAGCTCGCCGCGCGCCGGCAGGGCACCCACGCCACCAAGACCCGCGGCAACGTCTCCGGCGGCGGCAAGAAGCCGTACCGGCAGAAGGGCACCGGCCGCGCGCGCCAGGGTTCGACCCGCGCTCCGCAGTTCGCCGGTGGCGGCGTCGTCCACGGCCCGCAGCCGCGCTCGTACGAGCAGCGGACGCCCAAGAAGATGAAGGCGGCGGCCCTGAAGGGCGCGCTGTCCGACCGCGCCGGCGGCGGCCGCGTCCACGTGGTGAGCGGTCTGGTCACGGGTGACACGCCCGGGACCCGCGCCGCCCTGGAGGCGCTGCGGAAGATCACGCAGGCCCGCAGCGTTCTCGTCGTGGTCGACGAGAACGACGAGCTCACCTGGCTCAGCCTGCGCAACGCCCCCGAGGTCCACCTGCTGGACTCGGGGCAGCTCAACACCTACGACGTGCTCTGCCACGACGACGTGGTCTTCACCCGTGAGGCCTACGACCAGGTCGTGGCGCGTCTGGCGAACAGCGGGAAGGAAGAGGCCTGATGCAGAAGATCGCCGACCCGCGTGACATCATCCTCAAGCCGATCGTCTCCGAGAAGAGCTACGGCCTGATCGATGAGCACAACAAGTACACGTTCCTGGTGCGCAAGGGTGCCAACAAGACGCAGGTGAAGATCGCCGTTGAGCAGATCTTCGGCGTCAAGGTGACCGGCGTGAACACGATCAACCGCCAGGGCAAGCGCAAGCGGACCAAGTACGGCTACGGCCAGCGCCCGACCACCAAGCGCGCGATCGTGAGCCTGGCCGAGGGTGAGCGGATCGACATCTTCGGTCAGATCGGCTAGCACCTGCCGCAGCGGGGAGAGGGGCCCCTCGCCATCGTGCGAGGGACCGGCCCCGAGGAAGAGAGCACCGGGGGGACCGCCGTGAGGCGGACCCCGACCGGTACGAACCGACGAAGGATGAACGAAAAAGATGGGCATCCGTAAGTACAAGCCGACGACTCCGGGTCGGCGCGGCGCGAGCGTCTCGGACTTCGCCGAGATCACGCGCAGCACGCCGGAGAAGTCGCTGCTTGCCCCACTGCACAGCAAGGGCGGCCGCAACGTCCACGGCCGGGTGACCGCCCGGCACCAGGGAGGCGGGCACAAGCGCGCCTACCGGATCATCGACTTCCGCCGCCACGACAAGGACGGGATCCCGGCCAAGGTCGCGCACATCGAGTACGACCCGAACCGCACCTCCCGCATCGCGCTGCTGCACTACGCCGACGGCGAGAAGCGCTACATCCTCGCCCCGGCCGGCCTCAAGCAGGGTGACCAGGTCGAGAACGGCCCCACGGCCGACATCAAGCCGGGCAACTGCCTGCCGCTGCGCAACATCCCGACCGGTACCTTCATCCACGCGGTGGAGCTTCGCCCCGGTGGCGGTGCCAAGCTCGGTCGCAGCGCCGGCGCGCAGATCCAGCTGCTCGCCAAGGAGGGCATGTACGCCACGCTGCGTATGCCGTCCGGAGAAATGCGCCAGGTCGACGTGCGGTGCCGGGCCTCGGTGGGCCAGGTGGGCAACGCCGAGCAGTCCAACATCAACATCGGTAAGGCCGGCCGTAACCGCTGGAAGGGCAAGCGCCCCACGGTCCGCGGTGTCGCCATGAACCCGGTCGACCACCCGCACGGTGGTGGTGAGGGCAAGACCTCCGGTGGTCGCCACCCGGTGAACCCGAAGGGCAAGCCCGAGGGCCGCACGCGCCAGCCGAACAAGCCGAGCGACCGGCTGATCATCCGTCGTCGGAGCAAGAGGAAGAAGCGGTAGGAGCAGCCGATATGCCACGTAGTCTTAAGAAGGGTCCCTTCGTGGACGACCACCTGCAGAAGAAGGTGGACGCCCAGAACGAGAAGGGCACCAAGAACGTCATCAAGACGTGGTCGCGGCGCTCCATGATCGTGCCCGACATGATCGGCCACACGATCGCCGTGCACGACGGCCGTAAGCACGTCCCGGTGTTCGTCACCGACTCGATGATCGGTCACAAGCTCGGTGAGTTCGCCCCCACGCGGACGTTCCGCAGCCACGTCAAGGAAGACCGCCGCAGCCGGCGGTAAGCGCCTTCAAGCCAGCAGTTAGAGGAGAAAGCGATGGAAGCCAGGGCACAGGCGCGGTTCGCGCGCCACACGCCCCGGAAGGCCCGCCGTGTGGTGGACCTCATTCGCGGGCTGCCCGCTTCGGAGGCGCAGGCCGTGCTGCAGTTCGCTCCCCAGTCGGCGAGCGAGACCGTCTACAAGGTGCTCTCGAGCGCGATCGCGAACGCTGAGCACAATTTCAAGCTCGACCGGGAGACGCTCTTCGTGAGCCGCGCGTGGGTCGACGAGGGGCCGACCCTCAAGCGTTTCCGCCCGCGCGCCCAGGGTCGTGCCTATCGGATCAACAAGCGGACCAGCCACATCACCGTGATCGTGGAGTCCCGCGAGCCGAAGGGAAGGACCCGCTAGTGGGCCAGAAGGTTAACCCGCACGGGTTCCGCCTCGGCATCACGACCGACTTCAAGAGCCGGTGGTACGCCGACAAGCTGTACAAGTCGTACGTCGCCGAGGACGTGGCGATCCGTCGCATGCTGCAGAAGGGCATGGAGCGGGCCGGCATCTCCAAGGTCGAGATCGAGCGCACGACCGACCGCGTCCAGGTCGACATCCACACCGCCCGGCCGGGCATCGTCATCGGCCGCCGCGGCGCCGAGGCCGACCGCATCCGCGGCGACCTGGAGAAGCTGACCAAGAAGCAGGTCCAGCTGAACATCCTCGAGGTGAAGAACCCCGAGATCGACGCGCAGCTCGTCGCGCAGGGCGTGGCCGAGCAGCTGTCCAGCCGCGTCTCGTTCCGCCGGGCCATGCGCAAGGCCATGCAGTCCGCCATGAAGAGCGGCGCCAAGGGCATCCGGGTGCAGTGCGCCGGCCGTCTGGGCGGCGCCGAGATGTCCCGCTCGGAGTTCTACCGCGAGGGCCGCGTGCCCCTGCACACGCTCCGCGCGGACGTCGACTACGGCTTCTACGAGGCCCGTACCACCTTCGGCCGTATCGGCGTGAAGGTGTGGATCTACAAGGGCGAGGCTCCGACCAGCCGTTCCGAGCGGGAGGCGGCCGCGGCCGGCGCCCGTGCGGGCCAGCGTCGTGAGCGCGACGACCGTCGTGGTGGCGCGGGCGACCGTCCCCGTCGCGGTGGCGGCGACCGTCCCCGTCGTGGCGGTGCCGGTCGTCCCGACCGCGCACCCAGGACCGAGGCGGCCGCGCAGGCCGCCCCCGAGACCGGCCCGGCGGAGCAGCCGGGTGCTGAAGGGAGCTGACCATGCTGATCCCGCGCAGGGTCAAGCACCGCAAGCAGCACCGGCCCGACCGCAGCGGCGCCGCCAAGGGCGGCACCAGGGTCGTCTTCGGCGAGTTCGGCATCCAGGCGCTTGAGCACAGCTACGTGACCAACCGCCAGATCGAGGCCGCGCGTATCGCCATGACCCGGCACATCCGCCGTGGCGGCAAGGTGTGGATCAACATCTTCCCGGACCGCCCCCTCACGAAGAAGCCGGCCGAGACCCGCATGGGTTCCGGTAAGGGCTCTCCGGAGTGGTGGATCGCCAATGTCAAGCCCGGCCGTGTCATGTTCGAGCTTTCCGGCGTCGCCGAGCCCGTGGCCCGCGAGGCCATGCGGCGCGCGATGCACAAGCTCCCCATGAAGTGCCGTTTCGTCAAGCGTGAAGTGGGTGAGGCGTGATGGCTAAGGGTCTGACCGCCGCGGAGCTGCGTGTCGAGGACCAGGAGGTCCTGGTCCAGAAGCTGAAGGAAGCCAAGGAGGAGCTGTTCAACCTCCGCTTCCAGTCGGCGACGGGGCAGTTGGAGAGCCACGGGCGGCTGCGCGCCGTCCGCCGCGAGATCGCCCGTATCTACACCGTGATGCGCGAGCGTGAGCTCGGCATCGTCACGGTCGAGAAGGAGCCGAGCGATGTCTGAAGCAACCGAGACCCAGACCACCGACGCGAGCACCGACGCCACCGTGGCGCGGAACTACCGCAAGACCCGTGAGGGCCTGGTCGTCAGCGACAAGATGGACAAGACCGTCGTCGTCGCCGTCGAGGACCGCGTCAAGCACCCGCTGTACGGCAAGGTCATCCGTCGGACGACCAAGTACAAGGCCCACGACGAGCAGAACGTCTGCGGCGTCGGCGACCGCGTCCTCCTGATGGAGACCCGGCCGCTGTCCGCCACCAAGCGGTGGCGGGTCGTGGAGATCCTCGAGAAGGCCAAGTAACACACACAGACGCGCCTCGTGGGGGGTGGGAGACCACCCCCCACGACGGTGTCCAAGGGGCGGGGCCGTCCATCGGCCCGGTCCGCCCGCGGCGGCGGTCACAGGCTGTCGCCGGGGGAAAAAGACCACATCGGGTTCGGCCAGGCTCACCACAGGGTGAGAACCGGCACGACACACAGGAGTAGACGTGATCCAGCAGGAGTCGCGGCTCAAGGTCGCCGACAACACGGGTGCCAAGGAGATTCTCTGCATCCGCGTGCTCGGCGGCTCGGGTCGGCGCTACGCGGGAATCGGCGACATCATCGTGGGCACGGTGAAGGACGCCATTCCCGGCGGAGGCGTTAAGAAAGGCGACGTTGTCAAGGCTGTCGTGGTGCGCACCGTGAAGGAGCGCCGCCGCCCCGACGGCTCCTACATCCGCTTCGACGAGAACGCCGCGGTCATCATCAAGGACAGCGGCGACCCGCGGGGCACCCGCATCTTCGGCCCGGTGGGCCGTGAACTGCGCGACAAGAAGTTCATGCGCATCATCTCGCTCGCGCCGGAGGTGCTGTGATGCCGAAGCTGCACGTGAAGAAGGGCGACCTCGTCCAGGTCATCGCCGGCAAGGACAAGGGCGCCAAGGGCCGGATCATCGCCGCGTACCCCGACAGGGAGCGCGTGGTGGTCGAGGGCGTCAACATGATCAAGAAGCACTCCAAGGTCACCAACCAGGGACCGCGCGGCGCCAAGGAAGGCGGCGTGCAGACCATGGAGGCTCCCATCCACGTGAGCAACGTCAAGAAGCTCAAGGATGACGAGAAGAAGCCCGAGAAGAAGGCCGCCGCGAAGGGCGACGCCGAGGCGACGGGTGAGGACAGCTGATGACCGCCACGACTGAAGAGCGCACCGTTCCGCGCCTCAAGCAGCGCTACCGCGAAGAGATCATCGCGAAGCTGCGCGAGGAGTTCGGCATCGAGAACATCATGCTGGTGCCCACGATCACCAAGATCAAGGTGAACATGGGCGTCGGCGAGGCCGCTCGCGACTCGAAGCTCATCGAGGGCGCCGTGCGCGACCTGACCGCGATCACTGGCCAGAAGCCGGCCGTCGCCCGCGCCCGCAAGTCCATCGCGCAGTTCAAGCTGCGCGAGGGTATGCCGATCGGCGCGCACGTCACGCTGCGCGGCGACCGCATGTGGGAGTTCCTCGACCGTCTGCTGTCCCTGGCGCTGCCGCGTATCCGGGACTTCCGGGGCCTGTCGCCGAAGCAGTTCGACGGCAACGGCAACTACACCTTCGGTCTCACGGAGCAGGTCATGTTCCACGAGGTCGACCAGGACAAGGTGGACCGGCAGCGGGGCATGGACATCACGGTCGTGACCACCGCGAAGAACGACGAGCAGGGCCGGGCGCTGCTGAAGCTCCTCGGTTTCCCCTTCAAGGAGGCCTGATCATGGCGAAGACGTCGCTGAAGGTCAAGGCAGCGCGCAAGCAGAAGTTCGAGGTCCGGGCGTACACTCGGTGTTCGCGCTGCGGCCGTCCCCGCGCTGTCTACCGCAAGTTCGGGCTCTGCCGCGTGTGCTTCCGCGAGATGGCGCACCGGGGCGAGCTGCCCGGCATCACCAAGTCCAGCTGGTAAGCCCTCGCGGGCCAGCCGTACAGAAGTCTTATCAACCGGGCGCTGACCACAGCGCCCACGACCGCACCGAAGGTCCCATCGGGGAAACCGCGGTGAGGAAGGCCACCGGCCATGACGATGACCGACCCGATCGCAGACATGCTGACGCGTCTGCGGAACGCGAACTCGGCCTATCACGACACCGTGAGCATGCCTTACTCCAAGATCAAGGCACACATCGCGGAGATCCTCCAGCAGGAGGGCTACATCCAGGGCTGGAGCGTCGAGGACGCGAAGGTTGGCAAGAACCTCGTGATGGAGCTGAAGTTCGGCCCCACCCGCGAGCGCTCCATCGCCGGCCTGCGCCGGGTGTCGAAGCCCGGTCTGCGGGTCTACGCAAAGAAGGACAACCTGCCCCGCGTTCTGGGCGGTCTGGGCGTCGCGATCATCTCGACGTCCGGCGGTCTCATGACGGACCGGCAGGCGAGCAAGCGTGGAGTGGGCGGGGAAGTCCTCGCCTACGTCTGGTAACGAGGGGAGGAACCCAGCATGTCGCGAATCGGACGGCTGCCCATCCCCGTACCGGCGGGTGTCGACATCACGATCGACGGCCGGGCGGTCCAGGTCAAGGGACCCAAGGGCACGCTCACGCACACGGTCGCCGAGCCCATCGAGGTCTCGCGCGGTGAGGACGGCAACATCGCCGTCTCCCGCCCGAACGACGAGAACCGGGTCCGGGCGCTGCACGGTCTGTCCCGCACGCTCATCGCCAACATGGTGGCGGGTGTCACGCAGGGCTACACGAAGACGCTGGAGATCGTCGGCGTCGGTTATCGCGTCGCGGCCAAGGGCCCGACGCAGCTGGAGTTCTCGCTTGGCTTCAGCCACCCGGTGATCATCGACGCTCCCGAGGGCGTCACCTTCCGCGTCGAGAGGCCGACCCTGTTCCACGTGGACGGCATCGACAAGCAGAAGGTCGGCGAGGTCGCCGCCAACATCAGGAAGCTGCGCAAGCCGGACCCGTACAAGGGCAAGGGCGTGCGCTACCAGGGCGAGGTTGTCCGCCGCAAGGTCGGAAAGGCTGGTAAGTAGGCATGGCTGGAAAGACTGCGTTCGGCAAGCACACGGCCGCCCGCACGGTCTCCCGGGCCCGCCGTCACAACCGCGTCCGCAAGAACGTGTTCGGCACCACCGAGCGTCCGCGTCTGGTCGTCAACCGGTCCACGCGTCACCTGTTCGTGCAGATCGTCGACGACACCCAGGGTCACACGCTGGTGAGCGCGTCCACCATGGACGTCTCGCTGCGCGGGTCCGAGGGTGACAAGACCGAGAAGGCGAAGAAGGTCGGCGAGCTTCTCGCTCAGCGGGCCAAGAGCGCCGGGATCACCGCCGTCGTGTTCGACCGCGGTGGCAACCGCTACGCGGGGCGCATCGCCGCTCTCGCGGACAGCGCCCGTGAAGGCGGGCTGGAGTTCTGATGGCTCCGGTCCGGAGGCCGCGACCGGCGGCCCGTCCCAAGAGCAACGAGAAGAGGAACCACTGATGGCTGCAGCTCCGCGTCGCGGTGCCGGCGGCGGTGGCGAGCGGCGTGACCGTCGTGATGACCGCCGCGGTGGCGCCGCAGACAAGGGCGTCTCGTACATCGAGCGCGTCGTAAAGATCAACCGTGTGGCCAAGGTCGTCCAGGGCGGCCGGCGCTTCAGCTTCACCGCGCTGGTCATCGTCGGCGACGGCAACGGCCTCGTCGGGGTCGGCTACGGCAAGGCCAAGGAGGTGCCCGCGGCGATCGCCAAGGGCGTCGAGGAGGCCAAGAAGCACTTCTTCAAGGTCCCGCGGATCCAGGGCACGATCCCGCACCCGGTGCAGGGCGAGGACGCCGCCGGCGTCGTCCTCCTGCGTCCGGCCTCGCCCGGTACGGGTGTCATCGCGGGTGGTCCGGTGCGCGCGGTCCTGGAGTGCGCCGGGATCCACGACGTGCTGTCCAAGTCGCTCGGCTCGGACAACCCGATCAACATCGTGCACGCCACCGTGGCGGCTCTGAAGGGCCTCAGCAGGCCCGAGGAGATCGCCGCCCGCCGTGGCCTGCCGATCGAGGACGTCGCTCCCAAGGCGATGCTCAAGGCCCGCGCGGAGGGTCTCGCCGAGGCCGCGGCGGCCGCCAAGGCGGTGAGCTGACGATGGCACGGCTGAGGATCACTCAGACCCGGTCCAAGATCGGTGGCCAGCAGAACCAGCGTGACTCGCTGCGTTCGCTGGGCCTGAAGCGAATCGGCGACGTCGTCGTCAAGGAGGACCGCCCGGAGATCCGGGGCATGGTCGCCAAGGTGTCGCACCTCGTCGAGGTTGAGGAGGTCGACTAGTCATGACCGAGAACGCTCCGCTCAAGATCCACGACCTCCGTCCTGCCCCCGGCGCCAACAAGGCCAAGACCCGCAAGGGCCGCGGCGAGGCGTCCAAGGGCAAGACGGCCGGCCGCGGCACCAAGGGCACCAGGGCCCGCACCTCCGTGATGCCGGGCTTCGAGGGTGGCCAGGTTCCGCTCCAGCGGCGGCTGCCGAAGCTGAAGGGCTTCTCCAACTCCCTGTTCAAGACGACCTACCAGGTCGTCAACCTGGACAGGCTCGGGGAGCTGTTCCCCCAGGGCGGCGACGTCACGCTCGACGACCTGGTGGCCAAGGGCGCGGTTCGCAAGAACCAGCCCGTGAAGGTGCTGGGCACCGGTGACATCTCCGTGGCGGTGAACGTGCAGGCGCACGCCTTCTCCGCCAGCGCGAAGGAGAAGATCGCCGCGGCCGGTGGCTCGGTTTCCGAGCTGTAGGCATGAGGCTGCACGAGGCGCGGAGGTTCGTTATGAGCCTCCGCGCCCGTAGTGCGTTAGAGTTCGCCTGGCACACGGCTCCGACCGTGGCCGAACAAGCTCTTTGGCAAGAAGTTTCGTCGATGGACGCCTCGCGAGCCATCGCCGACCGTTACCGCGTCACAGGCGCGCAGGAGGGACCGTGCTGACCGCGATTACCCGGGCTTTCCGGACGCCGGACCTGCGCAAGAAGCTGCTCTTCACTTTGGGCATCATCGCGCTGTTCCGGCTGGGCTCGGTGCTTCCCACTCCGGGCGTCAACGCCCAGAACGTCGCCCTGTGTCTCGACCAGGCCCAGGCAGGGGACGCCGGCAACATCTACGGGATGGTGCAGCTGTTCAGCGGCGGAGCCCTGCTGAAACTTTCAGTCTTCGCACTGGGCATCATGCCCTACATCACCGCCAGCATCATCCTGCAACTGCTGACCGTGGTCATCCCGCGGCTCGAGGCCCTGAAGAAGGAGGGCCAGGCGGGCACCGCGAAGATCACGCAGTACACGCGGTACCTGACCATCGGGCTCGCGGTGCTGCAGTCGACCGCGTTCATCGCGCTGGCCCGCAGCGGGCAGCTCTTCCCGAGCTGCAAGGAGCAGGTCCTCCTCAGCCAGGAGATCTTCCCCCTCGTGACCATGGTCATCACGATGACCGCCGGTACCGCTGTGATCATGTGGCTGGGCGAGCTCGTGACCGACCGGGGCGTCGGCAACGGCATGTCGATCCTGATCTTCACTCAGGTCATCGCCGTCTTCCCGTCCGAGCTGATCAACATCTACCGGCTCAGCCCGTTCAAGTTCGTCGTGGTGATGGTCGTCGGTGTCGTGATGATCGGCGTCGTCGTCTTCATCGAGCAGGCGCAGCGCCGCATCCCGGTGCAGTACGCCAAGCGGATGGTCGGCCGCAGGATGTACGGCGGCACCTCGACCTACATCCCGCTCAAGGTGAACCAGGCCGGCATCATCCCGGTCATCTTCGCCTCGTCGCTGCTGTACCTTCCGCAGCTCCTGGTGACGCTGTTCGGCAACAGCAGCCAGCCGAACGCGGTGATCGAGTGGCTGGCCCAGAACATGGTGCGGGGCGACCACCCGATCTACATGACCGTGTTCTTCCTGCTGATCATCTTCTTCACGTACTTCTACGTGTCCATCACTTTCAACCCCCCGGAAGTGGCTGACAACATGAAGAAGTACGGTGGATTCATCCCGGGCATCCGTCCGGGCCGGCCGACCGCCGAGTACCTCAACTACGTGCTCACGCGGCTCACGGCCGCCGGCGCTCCGTATCTGGGTGTCATCTCGCTCATCCCGATCATCGCGCTGGCGGTGGCCGGAGCGAGCCAGAACTTCCCGTTCGGAGGGACCAGCATTCTGATCATGGTTGGTGTGGGTCTGGACACGGTCAAGCAGATCGAGAGCCAGCTCCAGCAGCGCAACTACGAGGGCTTCCTGAGATAGTGCGCGTCGTCCTGGTAGGGCCCCCCGGAGCGGGTAAGGGGACGCAGGCCCAGTTCATCGCATCGCACCTGTCGATCCCGAAAATCTCGACAGGCGACATCTTCCGTGCCAACGTCTCCGGCGGCACGGAGCTCGGCAGGCTCGCCAAGGAGTACATGGACCGCGGCGACCTCGTCCCCGACGAGGTGACGGTCGCCATGGTCCGTGACCGGCTCTCCGAGGACGACGCCAAGGAGGGCTTCCTCCTCGACGGCTTCCCCCGCAACGTGCCCCAGGCCGAGGTCCTCAAGAAGATGCTGGCGGAGTTCGGCACCACGCTGGACGTCGTCCTCAACCTGGTCGTCGAGGACGACGAGGTCGTACGGCGCCTGGCGGGCCGCCGCACCTGCCGCTCCTGCGGGAAGGTGTGGCACCTGGTGTTCGACCCGCCCGCCGCGGAGGGCGTCTGCGACGCCTGCGGGGGCGAGCTCTTCCAGCGGGACGACGACCGCGAGGAGACCATCAGGCGGCGCCTGGAGGTCTACCAGGAGCAGACGGCGCCACTGATCTCCTTCTACGCCGACGAGGGCATCCTCCAGGGCGTCGACGCGACCGGCCCGGTCGAGGAGATCACGCAACGGGCGATGTCGGCGCTGCGGCGGTTCGCCGACTGAGTCGTTACCACGGCCGGGAACGCCACCCCACATCATGGGGTGGCGTTCAGGCTTATATGGGACAATTTCGAGAGGGGGTGCGTTACGTGTTCAAGAAGAACAGACACGGCATTCAACTCAAGAGCGCCGCGCAGGTGGAGAAGATGCGGGCGGCCGGCCTGGTCGTCGCCCGTACGCTCGAGCTGCTGCGGACGACCGTGCAGCCCGGCATGACGCCGCTGGATCTCGACGTCGTCGCCGAGGAGGCCATCCGGAACGAGGGCGCGATCCCGTCGTTCAAGGGCTACCAGGGCTTTCCCGCCACGATCTGCGCCTCGGTGAACGACGAGGTCGTCCACGGCATCCCCACCGACCGCCGCAAGCTCCGCGAGGGCGACATCATCTCCATCGACTGCGGCGCGATCCTCGACGGGTGGCACGGCGACTCCGCGATCACCGTGGGGATCGGAGCGGTCGACCCGGCGCTGACCGAGCTCATGCGGGTGACCGAGGAGGCCATGTGGCGCGGCATCGCCGCCCTGCGGGTCGGCGGGCACCTGTCCGACATCGGCTTCCAGGTCGAGCGCTACGTGCGCTCCCAGGGCCGCTACGGCATCCCCCAGGAGTACGGCGGGCACGGGATCGGCACGGAGATGCACATGGACCCGTGGGTGGCCAACCACGGCCGTCCCGGGCGCGGTCCCAAGTTCGAGGCGGGCATGTGCTTCGCGATCGAGCCGATGGTGAACCTCGGCACCGACAGGACCCGGGTGCTCGACGACGACTGGACGGTCGTCACCATCGACGGCAAGCCCTCCGCCCACTTCGAGCACAGCGTCGCGGTGACGGAGGACGGCCCGCTCGTGCTCACCGCGCTCGACGGCGGCGCCTCGCGGTTCCCCCGGGCGGAGGCAGGGGTTACCCCAGAGACCGGAGACACCACTCCCTGATCGGCCCGCCGGGACGGCGCGTGAACCATAATGGGGCGTAACGTTCCGATGACCGGGAGATGGTGATGGCGGCTACGCCCGAGATGCGGGCTTCGGACGGCGACCGGGACCGGGTCGCCGCGGCTCTGCGGGAGCACGTGGCCGAGGGCAGGCTCAGCGTCGAGGAGTTCAACGATCGGCTTGAGCAGCTCTACCGGAGCCGCACGTACGGCGAACTGGCCACGCTGACCGCCGACCTGCCCGAGATCGACCTGCACCGCCTGCCCGCCGCCGCGGCGGCGGAGAGCGACAGGCCCCTGCCCGCCCGGCGTGACGACAAGGCGCGGACCGCGCTGAAGGCGGCGTGGGCCGGCTGGGCGGGGATCACCGCCGTGAACTGGATGGTCTGGCTGACCATCGGGGTCACCTCGGGGCACTTCGTCTATCCCTGGCCGCTCTGGGTCATGGGCCCGTGGGGGACCGTCCTCCTCGCCGGCACCCTCATCGGCGTCGCCGCGAAGCCCCGGCGGCGTCGCTGATACGCGCCCGGCGTCCCGCCGGGCATTGGCCGTACGCCCTCGCCGGGGTACGCTGTGATCTGGTTGTGTCGGGACCCCTGCCGTCGTTTCGCATTTCGGCCCGGGTTGTCGTACACTCCTTTGTCGGTTCACTATGACCTTTCGCGCTCAGGCGACCTGGCTGGTCGCCGCTCTCTGGAAGCGCCCGAAGGTCGCGGCTGCTTAGTGTTCCGAAGCCTCTGACGATCCGATCAGCGAAACGCGAGGGCCATGGCCAAGAAAGACGGCGCCATCGAGATTGAGGGCACTGTTATTGAGTCGCTCCCGAACGCGATGTTCCGGGTGCAGCTCGACAACGGTCACAAGGTCCTGGCCCACATCAGCGGGCGGATGCGGATGCACTACATCCGAATCCTTCCCGATGACCGGGTGGTCGTGGAACTGAGCCCCTACGACCTCAGCCGTGGGCGGATCGTCTACCGGTACAAGTAGGCCCCTCCGTCTGTGGACGGGCCCGTATGCGGAACGAATAAGGACTATGAAGGTCAAGCCGAGCGTCAAGAAGATCTGCGACAAGTGCAAGGTGATCCGCCGGCACGGTCGCGTCATGGTGATCTGCGACAACCTGCGCCACAAGCAGCGCCAGGGCTGAGTTTCCGCTCAGACACGTCGCCACCAGGCCCGCAGGTGAGTCCGTCCACGTGACGGGCTCGACCCGCGTGAGGGCCGAACACTGTAGTCGCGTCTCGCACCCGCGCAGGCGGCGAAAGCCGTACCACGCGGGAGACCCCCGGTCGGAGGCCGGGGCCCTCGCCCGGGCATGGGAGGGGAAGCGAGGCGTAAGACCTCCGCCACATCGAAGGAGAATGCCCGACCATGGCTCGCCTGGTTGGCGTCGACCTCCCCCGCGACAAGCGGCTGGAGATCGCTCTCACCTACATTTTCGGAATCGGCCGCACCCGCGCCAAGGAGATCCTTGACGCGACCGGAATCAGCCCCGATCTGCGCGTCCACCAGCTCACGGACGCCGAGATCATCCCGATGCGTGACTACATCGAGGCGAACTACAAGATCGAGGGTGACCTCCGGCGCGAGGTCCAGGCCGACATCCGGCGCAAGATCGAGATCGGCTGTTACCAGGGCATCCGGCACCGCAAGGGCCTGCCCGTCCACGGTCAGCGGACGCAGACGAACGCGCGCACCCGCAAGGGCAAGAAGAAGACCGTCGCCGGCAAGAAGAAGCCCGGCAAGAAGTAGTCCTTAGGCCCCGGCCCGAGGATCTCGCCGGTGACACCGGTTGGAAGGTCCAGGGGATGGGGCAAGCAGCCACATTCCAGGAGACAGCGCTTAAATGCCGCCGAAGAGCCGCCAGGGCGCACCGAAGAAGGTGCGCCGCAAGGAAAAGAAGAACGTCGCTCACGGGCACGCCCACATCAAGAGCACGTTCAACAACACGATCGTTTCGATCACCGACCCGAACGGGAACGTGATCTCCTGGGCCAGCGCCGGCCACGTCGGGTTCAAGGGCTCCCGCAAGTCCACCCCGTTCGCCGCGCAGATGGCGGCCGAGAACGCCGCCCGCCGCGCCATGGAGCACGGCATGCGGAAGGTCGACGTCTTCGTCAAGGGCCCCGGTTCCGGCCGTGAGACCGCGATCCGTTCGCTGCAGGCGACCGGCCTCGAGGTCGGGTCCATCCAGGACGTGACCCCGGTCCCGCACAACGGCTGCCGTCCGCCCAAGCGCCGCCGCGTCTGAGCTCAGGAGAGTAGAGAGAAATGGCTCGTTACACGGGTCCGGACTGCAAGCTCTGCCGTCGTGAGAAGACGAAGCTCTTCCTCAAGGGCAAGAAGTGCGAGTCCGCGAAGTGCCCCATCGAGATCCGCCCGTACCCGCCGGGTGAGCACGGCCGCGGCCGTCCCAAGGAGTCGGAGTACCAGCTCCAGCTCCGTGAGAAGCAGAAGACCCGCCGGATCTACGGCGTCCTCGAGAAGCAGTTCCACAACTACTACGAGGAAGCCAACCGCAAGGCCGGCAAGACGGGTGAGAACCTCCTCCAGATCCTGGAGAGCCGTCTCGACAACGTGGTCTACCGCGCCGGCTTCGCCGAGTCGCGGGACGCGGCCCGCCAGCAGGTGCGCCACGGCCACTTCCTCGTGAACGGCAAGAAGGTCGACATCCCGTCGTACCGCGTGCGCGAGCACGACATCATCGAGGTCCGCGAGAAGTCGCGCAACCTGCTCCCGTACGAGGTGGCCCGCGCGACCGCCGGCGACAAGACCGTCCCGGCCTGGCTGGGCGCCTCCGCCGAGAACCTGCGCGTCCTCGTGCACCAGCTCCCGGTCCGCCAGCAGATCGACACGCTGGTCCAGGAGCAGCTCATCGTCGAGCTCTACTCGAAGTAACAGAGCCCGGCGACCTCGTGACGCCGTACGGCCCGGCGCATTCCCGGCCGTACGGCATCATTGGTTGTAGGCGAGCGGCGTCAAATAGCGGGCGTCGCCGTAACCGAGGGACCCCTCGTTCGGAGCGACACGGGGGATCCCGGTCAGGAGTAACCACATGCTCATCGCACAGCGCCCGAGCCTCCAGGAGGAGTCGCTCGAGGAGCACCGGTCCAGGTTCATCATCGAGCCGCTGGAGCCGGGCTTCGGCTACACCATCGGCAACTCGCTGCGGCGCACGCTGCTGTCCTCCATCCCGGGGGCGGCCGTCACCAGCATCCGCATCGAGGGCGTGCTGCACGAGTTCTCGACCGTGCCCGGGGTCAAGGAAGACGTCACCGACATCATCCTGAACCTCAAGTCGCTGGTCGTCTCCTCCGAGCACGACGAGCCCGTGGTGATGTACCTGCGCAAGCAGGGTCCCGGTGAGGTGACCGCCGCCGACATCGCGCCGCCGGCCGGTGTCGAGGTGCACAACCCCGACCTGCACATCGCCACGCTGAACGGCAAGGCGAAGCTGGAGATGGAGCTGACCGTCGAGCGCGGTCGCGGCTACGTCTCCGCCGCGCAGAACAAGCAGCCGGGCCAGGAGATCGGGCGGATTCCGATCGACTCGATCTACTCCCCGGTCCTCAAGGTCACCTACAAGGTCGAGGCCACCCGTGTCGAGCAGCGCACGGACTTCGACCGCCTGATCCTCGACGTCGAGACCAAGCCGTCCATGAAGCCCCGCGACGCGGTGGCCTCGGCCGGCAAGACCCTGGTCGAGCTGTTCGGCCTGGCTCGCGAGCTCAACGTCGAGGCCGAGGGCATCGACATCGGCCCGTCGCCGACGGACGCCGCCCTGGCGGCCGACCTGGCGCTGCCGATCGAGGAGCTCAACCTCACGGTTCGCTCCTACAACTGCCTCAAGCGCGAGGGCATCCACACCGTGGGTGAGCTCGTCGCCCGCAGCGAGCAGGACCTGCTGGACATCCGCAACTTCGGCGCCAAGTCGATCGAAGAGGTCAAGCAGAAGCTGCACGAGATGGGCCTCGCTCTCAAGGACTCCCCGCCCGGGTTCGACCCCTCCGCCGTGGCCGGCGGCGGGTACGACGACGAGGACGGCGGATTCATCGAGACCGAGCAGTACTGATCGCTCGTCTTCGAGCAGCGGCACCACCGTTTCGTGCCGCCCCGCGAGGCGGCACGAAACGGCGATGACAGTCACGACCGGCACGCCGGTCGGCCCGACCCCGGTACCTGACACGGCCGGGGCGGGTTATCCATGAGGAGCATGAAATGCCCAAGCCCACCAAGGGCCCCCGCTTCGGCGGCAGCCCGGCCCACGAGCGGCTGATCCTGGCGAACCTCGCCACCGCGCTGTTCGAGAACGGCCGGGTGCGTACCACCGAGGCCAAGGCGAAGCGCCTCCGCCCGCTCGCCGAGAAGCTGATCACCAAGGCGAAGAAGGGCGACATCCACAACCGTCGCCAGGTGCTGACGGTCGTCCGCGACAAGGGCGTCCTCCACCACCTCTTCACCGAGATCGCGCCGACGTTCGCCGAGCGTCCCGGTGGCTACACCCGGATCACCAAGCTCGGCCCGCGCAAGGGCGACGCCGCTCCCATGGCGATCATCGAGCTGGTGACCGAGCAGCTGAACCCGGTGCGGACCAGCCGTACGGCTCCGGCCGCGCAGGCCGCGCCCGCCGCCGCTCCGGTGGAGGCGGAAGCCGAGGAGACGCCCGCGGCGCAGGACGAGGCCGCCGAGGCTCCCGAGGCCGCCGCCGAGTCGTCGGAGGAGACGGCCCAGGGTGAGAAGAAGGACGAGGCCTGATCCCACAGGCTCCGTGAGCGGGCTCAGTTTCCCTTCCGGGGGACGCTGGGCCCGTTCTTCGTTTTCCGGACCGGTACGAGGGATGTCGTGGAGCGAGAACTACGGCTGAGGCTGGACCTCGGCTACGACGGCACCGATTTCTCGGGATGGGCCCGGCAGCCGGGGCGGCGGACCGTGCAGGGGGAGATCGAGGACGCGCTCGGCCGGATCCTGCGCCTGGACCCCGCGCCGTCGCTGACCGTCGCGGGCCGCACCGACGCGGGCGTCCACGCGCGGGGACAGGTGGCGCACGTCGACGTGCCGCTCGCCGCGACCGTGGCGTTCGCGTCCGGGCGCGAGCCCGCCCCCGAGGACCCGGAGGAGGCGTGGCGTGAGCGCGGCGCTGAGCTGCTCGCTGCGCTGACGCGGCGCCTGGCCGGTGTCCTGCCCCCCGATGTGCGGGTTCACGCCGTGAGCGTGGCACCCGAGGGCTTCGACGCCCGTTTCTCCGCGCTGTCCCGCCGGTACGGCTACCGCGTCGGCGACGCGCCGGGCGGGGTTGACCCGCTGCGGCGGCGCGAGGTGCTCTGGTACGCCCGGCCGCTCGACGTCGGCTTGCTGAACGGTGCCGCCGCCCGCCTGCTGGGGGAGCACGACTTCGCCGCGTTCTGCCGGAGGCGGGAGGGCGCGACCACCATCCGCGAGCTGCAGCGTCTCGACTGGGTCAGGGGCGAGGACGGGATCCTGCTCGCTACCGTGGTCGCCGACGCCTTCTGCCACTCGATGGTCCGGGCGCTGGTCGGCTCGCTGCTGACTGTGGGGGAGGGCAGGCGGCCCGTCGGGTGGCCCGGCGAGGTGCTGGCGAGAGCCGTGCGGGACTCCGGGGTGCACGTCGCGCCCGCGCACGGGCTGACGCTGGAGGAGGTGCGCTACCCGGAGCCCGGGGAGCTGGCCCGGCGCGCCGCAGCCACGCGCCGGGTACGTACGCCGACCGCCTGAAGCCGGGCTCAGCGGGTGGCGCGCTTCTGGATGATTTTGGTCATGTGGTCGCGGAAGGCGCCGCTGATCGGGCCGAGGTCCTTGTCCTTGGCGTCCGGCGTGTGGCCGTCGGCGTAGGTGGCGTAGCTGAAGGCGATGTAGCGTCCCCAGACCGTCGCCGCCGCGTAGCCGCCGGAGATCGTCACCTTGTCGGCCCCGCTCGCCTGCGTGCCGTTCAGGCCGCGGAACCAGACGTTGGCGCCGAGGTTCTTCTCCCGGTCCGCCGTGAGCGCCGCCACCTTGCTGGGCAGCACCGCGATCCCCGCGGTGATCGCGTAGTCGCGCTTGCCGTCC
Source organism: Microbispora sp. H10885 (assembly GCF_014161415.1). Classification (NCBI taxonomy): domain Bacteria; kingdom Bacillati; phylum Actinomycetota; class Actinomycetes; order Streptosporangiales; family Streptosporangiaceae; genus Microbispora; species Microbispora sp. H10885. Next base: position 107,812 of record NZ_JABBWY010000004.1, read on the forward strand.
ACGTACGTGGCCCTGAGCACCCGCCGGCACTGCTGTTCGGTGAGGGCGGTGGCGAACGCGCCCGTGGCCGCCTTACCGCAGTCGTCGGTCACGTCGATCTTGACGCGACGGTAGGTGCGTCCGTCCAGCGTCACCTTCTCGTCGGGGAACGCCTCGCCGGGCTTGATTGTCCGGGGGTCGGTCTGCTCCGTGTCCAGGATGGTGGAGGCGGCCGCCGTGCTCGGCTGCGGCGCGACGGAGGACGGAGCGGTGCCGCTTGGCGCCGTGCGGGGCGGCGGGCCGCTGTCCGGCTCGCCCGCGTACGCGAAGTAGGCCGCGGTGCCGATCGCGCCCACGACGACCGCCGCGCCGGCGATCATCAGGATCCGCTTGACCTTCCCGCCCTGGGCGGGAGAGGTGGTGGACCCGAGCGTCGCGGGCAGCGCGCCGCCGGGGGCGGCCGGGGCCGGTCCGAAGCCGGGGGGAGGGGCGGGCCTGCCCGCCTTGGCCGGGGTCACCGGCGTGAACGCGAACGGGGTCTCGCCGTTCGGCTGAGTGGAGGAGCCGGTTGTAGGGGAGGTCGTTGGCATCTGTCCTGAATCGGTGTCGGGGGAGGCCGCCCGCGGAGCGTCGCCGGTCTCGGACGGGCTCGCGGGCGGCGCGTCGTATGGTGCCGTGCCGGGGTCCGGCGCGGCGGGCGGAGCGTCCCCAGGGGACGTTCCGGACGGTGCGTAGCCCGGAGGCAGGCCCGGGAGCTGGCTGGGGACCTGGCCCGGGAGGTGGTTCGGCGCCTGGCCGGGCGGCTGCGACGGCGGGGGGTAGGGGCCCTCGGGGGACGGCGGTGGCACCGGCCACGTCCCCTCCTGCGGGGAGGGCGGCGGGCCGCCGTAGGGGCCACCCTGGTCGTGGTTCGTGACGCCCTGGTCGTGGTGCGTGACGTGCTGCCCGGGGTGCGCGACCTGCGGGCCGGGCTCGTACGGTCCGCCCGGCACCTGGAACCCCTCGATCGGGGTCACCGCCTGGGCGATCTCCGCGCCGAAGCCCGCGGGCGGCCCGCCCGGCAGGGCGTACGGGCCCGGTGCGGCACCCGCGCCGTCGTCGGAGGCTCCGGGCGGCAGGGTGCCATGGGAGCCTTCAGTGGAGGGCCGGTCGCCGGGGCGTCCGGGGTACGGCGTGGGATGCGAGGCGTCCCCGCCGCCCGAGGCGGAGCCCGGATCACCGGGCAGGGTGACAGCGCCCTCCGCCGAGTGACCCGCCGCGTCGTCCGCCGGGCCGTCCGAGTGGCCGGGGGCATCGCCTGGTCCGGCGGCGTGGTGCTGGTCGCTCGGCCCGCTCAGCTGACCGGACGCGCCGCCTGTCCAGCCGTCCGAGTGGCCGGGGGCGTCGCCTGGTCCGGCGGCGTGGTGCTGGTCGCTCGGCCCGCCGGAGTGCCGACCGGCCCGTCCGCCCAGCTCGCCGGGCACTTCGGCCTGCTCACCGGAAGAGCCGCCGGACCGCTCGCCGGAAGCGCTGGTCTGGTCACCCGAACCGCCGGTTCGCTCGGTGACGGCGGAGGCGCCGGTCGATCCGCTCCCGCCGCTCCGGTCACCGCTTTGATCGCGGTCGTGGCCGCCTGACGGGTCGTTTTCGCCGCTTTCATGAGAGCCGCGGTAGACGCTTGAGGGCGGCCACGAGGTCCCGGCCCGGCCCTCGCCCTGGGGATCGGGCTCACCCGGCAGCCTCGGCGGCCACACGGGTATGTCACCGGGCTCCCCGGGGCGGACGGGCGCGGCGGAGGAGGCGTGGGCCTCGCCGTACGCGTCGCCCGGCTCGTCCGGTGCCGGGAGCGCGTCGCCGGGACGCGTGGGCATGGGGGCGGCCGGCGTGTCCCGGGGTGGCGAGGGGACGGGTGCGGCGCCGCCGCTGACGTCCCGCGCCGGTTCCGCCGGTTGCGCCTGCCGAGAGTCGGCCGGGTGGGCCGGATGAGAGGTCGCGCTCCGGGCTCCCGGCTGACCGGGGTCTCCGGGCGTCCATGTCGCGTCCTCCGCCGGCTGCTCCTCTGCAGGGCCCGGCGCCCACGCGGCGAACGACGGCACCCCGGGTGAGGGCTCGTCGGATCGCGGGGGCTCCGGCGGGTACGCCTGCGTCCCGTCCGGGCCCACCTGCCGCCACCAGGGCGCCTGGGACTCCTGCGGCGGCTGCCACGACGACGGGGGCTGTGCCTCCTGCGAAGGCTGCCATTCAGGGGTGCCGGGGTTCTGCTGGGGTGGAACCGGACCGGGGTGGGCCGCCTGCTGCCAGGCCGGTGGCCCGCCCTGGGCAGGAGGTTGCCAAGGAGGTGTGCCCCCGCCCTGCGCGGGAGGCTGCCACGGGGGTGTGCCGCCGCTCTGCTGCCACGGCGGCAGGTCCGCCCCCGGCGCGGGCTGCCGCGGGACCCAGCCGAGGTCCGGCTCCGGGTGCGGCACCGCAGGACTGCCCGCGTACGGCCCCATCCGCGGATCCGTCTGCGGGCCAGCCTGTGGGCCGGGGTGCGGGCCCGGGTGTTGGCCCGCGTACGGACCGCCGGGACCGGGGCGGCCCAGGTCCTCTTCGGCGTCGCCTGGACGGCGCGGCGCGGGGAGAGACCCGGCGTCCGGCTGAGGACCGGGCGGGACATGCCGAATACCGGGCAGGCCGGGCTGTGGGCCGGGCAGGCCGGGCTGCGCCCCCGGCGGAAGAGGGTGCGCACCGTACGGGCCGGACTGTCCGCCCGGCTGCGGGCCCGGATGGGGGCCGGGCGGAAGCGGGTGAGCGCCGGGCGGGGCGGGCTGGGGGCCGGGCGAGCTGTGCGGACCAGGAGGGACGGGGTGAGCGCCGGGCTGGGGGCCCGGTGGAGCGGAGTAAGCACCGGCGGGAGGAGCGGAGTAGGCACCGGGCGGGCCGGGAGGGGCGGAGTAAGCGCCCGGAGGGGCGGAGTGAGCACCCGGCGGGGGCGGATAGGCGCCCTGCGGGGGCACGCCCCCACTCTCGGCCGGTGGGGCGTCATGCGCCGGGATGGCCCTGAACCTGTTCGTGTTCTCCGGGTCGTCATCGTCGTAGCCGTCCGGCGCCCGCAGGCCGCCCTGGAAGCCGTACCGGGTGGGATAGGGAACGGTCGGCGGCGTCCACGGGTTCGCCTCGCCCGCCGCCCGGGCGGCGTCGGGCGCCCAGGCGGTGTCCTCGTCCGGCTGCGGCCGGCCGTGGCCGGGCGGCGTCGTCTGCCCGAAGCTCGGCGGTGGCGTCGCGGGTGCCGTCGCCGAGCCCTCGGCGTCCGCCTCGCTGTGCGCCCACGCCGTGTCATGTTCGTGCTCGGAACCGGAATCCTTGCCACGCATAGCCGGAAGCGTAACGGCGCGGACCCGATCGGCGTGCCTCCATGGGTGTTTCGGTCTGCCTCCCCGGCCATGCCCGCGCCGCGCTCACCTCAGTGAACGTGTCGTCTCAGCTGGGGCCGCCGGTGAGCGCACGCGTGTCGAGGGCAGGGTAAACAGACGCGTCGGTGACGTCCGTCGCCGCCTGGTACAGCTTTTTGAGCTCGCTCTTGGTGGGTTTGTGGCCGTCCTTGAACTGGAACCACAACAGCACCGCGTAGTGCCCGTAAGTCCAGCCTCCCGCGGACGCCTCGCCGCTGCCGAGGTGCTTGGTGGCCTCGTCCTTGCCGGGGAGCGGCTTGAGGAAGTCCTTGCGTTCGTCGCCGGCTCCGGCGGAGGCGACCTTCTTCGCCATCGCCGAGGTCCTGAGGTTGGCGACCCCCACGGTGCCGATGATCATGCCCTTGGCGTCCGCGAAGCTCGCGCGCAGCAACTGCGTGCAGCCGCCCGTCTTGAGCGCCTTGGTGATCTTCTCGCCGGTGACGCCGTCCGCGCACTTCTTCTCCTTGCGCGTCACCGTGCGGATGTACACCCGCTTGTTGTTGACCGGTTTCGGCTTGCCGAAGACCTCTCGCAGCGACAGCGGGCTCTTGTCGGTCGCCCGCGAGGCCGCGTAGCCGTACTTGGTCATCGGACGGTCGGACACGAGCGGTGCGGGACGGGCCGCGGGGCCCGGGTCCGGCGCAGGCGGCTCCTCGTTGTGGGCGGCGTACCACAGGCCGGTGAGGAGCGCGCCGATCAGGGCCAGCAGGGCGAGGCCGAGCACCCAGGGACGACGCCACAGGGGACCGCGGTCGTCGGGGTCCCACTGGGGCTCCGGCGGGGGCGCCACTCGCGGCATGGGGGCCTCACGCCGCATCTCCCGGTTCTCCTGGTCCGGGTCCGGGCCGATCTCGCTCGCCCAAGGCGCGCTCCCGGCGTCGTACCGCCCGCCCGGCCCGCCCGGACCTGCCTCCCGCGGACCTGCCTCCCGCGGTCCGGCCTCCCGGGGCGCGGCGTACGGCGACTGGTCGCGGCCGGAGTACGGCGAAGACTCCCGTCCTCCGTACGGAGGCTGCTCGCGGTTCCCGTAAGGGGGCTGCTCCCGCCCCGTGCTCGTGGGCTGCTCGCGGTTCCCGTACGGAGGCTGCTCGCCGCCGTAGGGCGCCTCGCGGCGGGAGGGGGAGCGGGGCGAGTCGTCCCCGGACCCGTACGGCGGCAGGTCCCGCCTGCGGGGATCGGGGGGGAAGTGCGGCTGGCGAGGTGGTTGCTGGTCGCCGGGATAACCCATGGCGCTGAGATTAGTCGGCGATCTGGACAGATGAGGAAGGGTCAGGAATAACCGAAGTCCTCGGTCCACCAGGGGCCTCCGGGGCCCGCGCTCACGCCGACCCCGGTCGCGACCAGGCGGCAGTTGAGCAGTGTGGCGCGGTCCGTGGGCCCGGCCATCCAGCCGCGTACGACCTGCTCGGCGGTGTCGTAGCCGCGCGCGATCGTCTCGGCCCCGCCGTCGCGGTAACCCGCGGCGCCCATGCGGTCCCAGGGGGTGGCTCCCCCCGGCGAGGTGTGCCGGAACCGGTTGCCCGCCGCCATCTCCTCCGAGTGCGCGCGGGCGGATCCGACCAGGCGGGGGTCCACGCGCAGCGGCCGGCATCCGTGCCTGCGGCGCTCGACGTTCACCAGGCGCACGAGCTCGGCCTCCATCGAGGCGAAGCGCATCGGGTCCCCGCCGTAGGAGCCGCCTTCCCCGCCTGTCTCCGGGGTGAGCGTGGTGTACGACGAGCCGCCGCCGGAGCCGCCGATCATGGTCGACGGCCGGTCCCGCCGGGACCTGGGCACCGGAGTCGTCTCAGTGGTCACCTGGGGCGCCTCGGTGCGCCGCACGTGATCGAGGGGCGGCCGGTCCCGCCGCGCCGGGGCGAGGGCCTCCACACGGGGGGACGGCGGCCCCGGGTGCGATTCGCGAAGGTAGACGCTCCCGGCGCGGTCCGCGGCGGCGGTCACCCGGCCGATGACGACGCCGGTGAGAAGAACGGCGACGGCGCATGCCAGCAAACCCATCTGAGTCACCCGGAAGGGGCCCCGAAGGGTATTCCTTTTGTGAGGGGTCTGCCACATGCCGCAGCCAAATATAGGGACCTGCGGTATGGGGGAAGAAGGGGCGCGTGGGGATGGATTTGATGAACGTTCAATTGTGTCGTTCCAGACACCCCCTCCCGCCGTCGTTTTGACCACGCGGAACGAGGGCGGTAGTCTGCGAGTTCGTTGTGTGTGGATCGGTCTGCCCGCAGACCGGTGCACGGCGCGTCCGGCGTCTTCTCCCGTACATGTGGAGACGGAGGTTGTCGCCGTGCCTGCGCAACCTACCGAGAGTTCACATTCCGACAGAAGGCACTGCCGTGCGCACGTTCTCACCGAAGCCCAACGACGTCGAACGTCAGTGGTACGTCATCGACGCGACCGACGTCGTGCTCGGCCGGCTGGCCAGTCAGGTGGCGACCCTGCTCCGCGGGAAGCACAAGCCGATCTTCGCCCCGCATGTCGACACGGGTGACTTCGTCATCGTCATCAACGCCGGCAAGGTCGCTCTCAGCGGCAACAAGCTGGAGCAGAAGAAGGCGTACCGCCACTCGGGTTACCCCGGCGGTCTGCGCGCCGTCAGCTACGGCGAGCTGATGGAGAAGCGTCCCGACCGGGCCGTCGAGAAGGCCGTCCGGGGCATGCTTCCCAAGAACTCCCTGGGCCGGAAGATGGCCAAGAAGCTGAAGGTCTACGCCGGTGCCGAGCACCCGCACCAGGCCCAGCAGCCCGTGCCCTTCCAGATCACCCAGATCGCCCAGTAATCGCGAGCCAGGAAAGTTAAGAGGAGAACCGTGGCCGAGCCCACCGGTATCGAGACGCTCGTCGAGGGCGAGCCGGAAGACTACTCCCCGGAGGAGTTCCCCTCCGAGTACACCACCGAGTCGGCCCCCGCAGGCGAGGGCGCCGCGCGCAAGCCCGTCACCACGGGCAACTCGTACGGCACCGGCCGCCGCAAGGAGGCCATCGCCCGGGTCCGCATCGTGCCGGGCACCGGCAAGTGGACCATCAACGGCCGCTCGCTGGAGAACTACTTCCCGAACAAGGTGCACCAGCAGCTCGTCAACGAGCCGTTCGTCGTCCTCGGGGCCGAGGACGCGTTCGACGTCATCGCCCGCATCGACGGCGGTGGCGTGACCGGCCAGGCCGGCGCCCTGCGCATGGGCCTGTCCCGCGCGCTCGCCATCCTGGACGCCGAGGTCAACCGCCCGCCGCTGAAGAAGGCCGGCTTCCTCACCCGTGACGCCCGCGCCACGGAGCGGAAGAAGTACGGCCTCAAGAAGGCCCGCAAGGCTCCGCAGTACAGCAAGCGCTAACGTGTCGCGGGAGCCCGTAGGCGCCTCCTCCGGGGGGCGCCTCTTCGGCACCGACGGGGTACGTGGGGTCGCCGGGCGCGACCTCACCGCGGAACTGGCCATGGATCTGTCCGTGGCCGCCGCGCACGTGCTCGGAGACGCCGGGGCTTTTCACGCCAGTGTCGGGCGGCGCGGCCGCCCGATCGCCGTCGTAGGCCGGGACCCGCGGGCTTCAGGAGAGTTCCTGGAGGCCGCCGTGGTCGCCGGCCTCGCGTCGTCCGGCGTGGACGTCCTGCGACTCGGTGTGCTGCCCACCCCGGCGGTCGCGTACCTGACCAACGCCCTGGGCGCCGACCTCGGCGTCATGCTCTCGGCGTCGCACAACCCCGCGCCCGACAACGGCATCAAGTTCTTCACGCGGGGCGGCTACAAGCTGCCCGACGCGGTGGAGAACGAGATCGAGCAGCGGCTCGGGGAGAAGTGGGACCGCCCGGTGGGCCCGGCCGTGGGCCGGGTCCGGGAGGCGTACGGCGAGGCGGACAGGTATGTCTCGCACCTGCTGACCACCCTGCCCCACCGTCTCGACGGGCTGCGGATCGTCGTCGACTGCGCGCACGGCGCGGCGCACATGGTCGCCCCGGAGGCGCTGCTGCGCGCGGGCGCGGCCGTGGAGACCATCGGCGCCGCACCCGACGGGCTGAACATCAACGACGGTGTGGGCTCGACCCACCTGACTCCCCTGCGGGAGGCCGTCGTCGAACGCGGCGCCGACCTCGGCATCGCCTACGACGGCGACGCCGACCGCTGCCTCGCGGTGACCGCCGAGGGCGAGGAGATCGACGGCGACCAGATCATGGCGATCCTGGCCCTGGCGATGCACGCCGACGGCCGCCTCGCCAAGGACACGGTCGTCGCCACGGTGATGTCCAACCTCGGGTTCAAGATCGCTCTGCGGGAGGCCGGCCTGTCCGTGGTGGAGACCACGGTCGGCGACCGGTACGTCCTGGAGGCGATGCAGGACGGCGGCTACAACCTCGGCGGCGAGCAGTCCGGTCATGTGATCATGCTGGATCACGCCACGACCGGCGACGGCCTGCTCACCTCGCTGCACCTGATGGCGGAGGTGGCACGGCAGGGCCGCTCTCTCGGCGAACTGGCGTCGGTGATGACGAAGCTGCCGCAGGTGCTCGTCAACGTGCGGGACGTGGCCAAGTCCAAGGCCTCGGCGCCCGAGCTGCGGGCGGCCGTCGCGGAGGCGGAGGCCGGGCTCGGCGAGACCGGCCGGGTGCTCATCCGGCCGAGCGGCACCGAGCCCATGATCCGGGTCATGGTCGAGGCCGCGTCGCAGGACCAGGCCAGTACCGTGGCGGACCGCCTCGCGCGGGTCGTCCGAGAGGTCTGCGGCTGACCCCTGCCGGTGCGTACGGCGCGCTGACGCGCCTGACACCACGACACTCCGAGGACCCCGCCAGGCATCCGCCCGGCGGGGTTCCTCACGTCAGGAGAACACCTCCACCTGGCACCGCGCGCCGCCAGAGCGTCCCGGCCACGGCCCGCCGGACGCGTACGGACCGGCTCCCGTGTCCCGCACCCGGACTCCGCCGCGTAGCACTCCGAGCGTTCGGCCGGATTCACTCGTGCGGCGATGTCGGCCTCGGCCCGCGGCCGGACATGGTGCCCCGCAGTAGCCGTGTCGCGTAGACGGCGTACCAGCCGAAGCCGATCCCCTGGCTGACGCGCTGCCACAGCCCATGGCTGTGTCCTGAGCGGGTGTCCCAGTCGAAATGCCGGGCCGCGACGTACAGCGTCAGCGGCGTCAGGACTACGGCCGCGAGGGTGATCAGCGTCCACGCGGCCCCTTCCTTGCGGGACATCGCGCGGTAGGCGGCCATCAGGATGGCCACCGTCAGCGCGGCCCATGCCGGGAACAGGTTCAGGTTGTGGATCCACGCGTGCAGGGTCGGCTCGGCGGGCGGTTGGACGCCGGGCGGAAAGCCGGGGTTGGGGTCGGTGACGAACACACCGCCAACGATCAGACAGAACCCGAGGATGCCGGTGAAGACGGGTATCGCCCGCGAGCCAGGGCCGCTTCCGAGCGAGCGCCGCACGCCGACGGCGAACGCTGCGGTCAGCAGACCGGTGATGACGAAGTTGACGATCTGCACCCAACCCCACTCGCCGTTGCTCAGTTCGCTACCCCATCTGTCGGTCGAATCGTAGCCAGGCTGCAACCCTCCGTCGGCGAGGATCACCAGCAGGAACAGCAGCGGGGCGAAGCCACACGCCAGGAGCGTCCTGAGCCGCGTTCGCGAGCGGGCCTGTGAGTCGGACACGGCACTCCCCATGATGTCTACATCGTAGATTGTCGCTACACTGTAGCCAGCTTCGGCGATGAGTCAAGATCGGAGATCGTGGTGGCCGGCGCGGTCGCGGTATCTGGGGGCGGGCTGCACGTCGAGCGGGCCGGCGAAGGCGTCCCGTTGCTGCTCGTGTCCGGTGGCGGCGGCGACGCCGGGGCGTATGCCGACGTGGTTCCGCGGCCGGCCCGGACGTACACCGTGATCGGCTACGACCGGCGAGGCGGCTCCCGCGGCCCATCGCCGGACCCGAAGGCTCCCGTCGCGGTCGAACGGCGGGCCGACGACGCCGTGACCGTCCTCGACCACTACGGCCGGAACGGCTCGGTGTACCCTGCCAGGACTTCCCCGGTGGCCACGTTCCCTACCTGCAGCACCCGGAGGAGTTCATCGCGACCTTGACGAAGATCCTGGAGGGCCTTGCGGCATGACCGACGACCCCGACCGGCCGGACGGGTTGCCGGAGCCGCCGATGCGGCCGACCCTCACCCGCGAATACCTCGCCACCGTCGCGCTCGCCCTCATCGACGCCCACGGCCTGCGCAAGTTCTCCATGCGCAGACTCGGCACCGCGGTCGGCTTCGACCCGATGGCCGCCTACCGCCACTACGACGACCAGGAAGCGCTCTTCGACGGCGTCGCCGAGGCGATGTTCGCCGAACTCGACGTCGACGCCCTGTCCTGGGAGAGTCCCTGGCAACACGTGGCGCGCGACTACAGCCTGCGGCTGCGCGACATGCTCCTGCGCCATCCCCACGCGGTGCCGCTGTTCGCGACCCGGCCTGTGCGCTCACCCGCCTCCATCGACACCGGCGTGCGGATGCTCACCAAGCTCCGCGACGACGGCATCCCCCCACCACAGGCCCTCCGTGTCATCCGCTGCCTGCGCGAGTTCACCATCGGGCACGCGCTCGCCGTCTCCGTGGACCGGCTCGGCGCCGGCCGGCGCAGCCGCAAACCCCGGCCCGGCGGCCCCGCCTACAACCTGCTCGCCGAGGCCGCCGACGCCACCGCCGTCGACGACCACTTCGACGTCGGGCTCACCGCGATGCTGCGCGGCTTCGACCAGCCCGCACCCTGAAAGGGCGATTCGGGAGTGAATGCCAGAGCGGCGTGGACCGTGTGGTCAGTCGTCGCCGGTGAGGGAGAGGGAGCGCAGGCGCTGGCCGGTCCACAGGACGGCCCCGACGGTGACGATGACCATGGCCGGTACGGCGAAGCCCAGCGTCACCTCGGTGGAGAAGAAGGCCGAGGAGGAGATCTGGTCGGCGAGCGACTGGGCCCACTGCTGGATGGAGAACTTGCGCGCTCCGGGCACGTAGCCGCCGACGACGCCCTCCCAGACGAGGGCGTAGATCACGCCGATCGCGACCGCGTGCCGGGTGAGCACGCCCAGCAGCAGGAACACCGCCGCGTACGCGACCCCGCCGAACAGCGCCCCGAGCGTGAACCCGGTCGCGACGCCCGACTCCGTGCCGGTCAGGAGGTAGGCGGCGGCGAACGTGGAGACCGCCGCGAAGACCGCGATGAGGGAGGCCGCGACCACGAACTTCGTCACCGCGATCACCGGGCGGGAGATCGGCTTGGACAGCAGGTGGATGATCGTGCCGTCCTCGATCTCGGGGGCGATGACGCCCGTCCCGCCGATCAGACCGAGCAGCGGCAGCATCGTGCCGATCGCGAAGGTCTTCATCAGCGTCACCGCCGTCTGCTCGGACTCGCCGTTCAGGAGCCTGAGCAGCGCGGCGATCGCGACGAGCGCCACCGGCAGCAGCACCAGCAGCCAGATCCGCTTGCGTCCGAGCATGGCCCGGTACGTGATGTCGGCCACCACCGTGTTCATCGGGCGCTCCCGGAGATGAGGTAGGAGAAGACGCTTTCCAGGTCCTCGTCGGTGGGGGAGACCTGCCACAGGTGGACGTCGAGGTCGCGGGCGGTCCGGGGCAGCAGCGCGGTGAAGCGCGCGAAGTCGGTGACCTGCACCTCGATGCCCTGCTCCGTCAGCGATACGGCGCTGGAGGACAGATCGGCGATGAGCGCGGCGGCGAGCCGCCGGTCGTCGCTCGACCTGACCCGGAACCGGTGCGGCCGGTCGGCCATGCGCCGCCGGATCTCCCGGTAGTCCCCCGACGCGGCGTGCCGTCCGGCGACCAGGACCTCGATGTGATGGGCCACCCGCTCGACCTCTTCGAGGATGTGCGAGCTGAAGAGGATCGTCCGGCCCTCCTCGCCCATCCGGCGGACGAGGTCCATCAGGTGGAGCCGCTGCCGCGGGTCCATGCCGTTGAACGGCTCGTCCAGCAGCAGCACCTGCGGGTCGTGGACGAGGGCCGCGGCGACCTTCACGCGCTGCCGCATGCCCTTGGAGTACGTCTCGATGCGGCGGCCGGAGGCGTCCGTCATCTCCACCAGGTCGAGGGCCCGGCGGGCCGCGTCCGCGGGGGACGGCAGGCCGTGCAGCCGGGCCGCCGACAGCACGAACTGCCGGCCGGTGAGGAAGCCGTACACGGCCTCCTTCTCGGGCACCAGGCCGATCTGCCGGTAGATGTCGTGGTTGTGCCAGATCTGTCGGCCGTCGAGGGTCGCCGTGCCGTTCGACGGCGCGAGGAACCCGGCCATCATGTGCAGCAGCGTCGACTTGCCGGCGCCGTTCGGGCCGAGCAGGCCGGTGACCCCGGGGCCGATCGTCATCGTGACGTCGTTGACCGCCACGACGTTGCCGTACCAGCGGGAGACCTGGGCGAGTTCCAGCACGCCCTGGCGGGTGGTCACGGGGGGACTCGTGGTGGTCACGACGCCGCCTTCCGGTAGCGCAGGAGGACGCCCGTCACGGCCAGGGCGATCACGGCCAGCAGGATCAGGCACGAGGCGACGCCCGGGGGATATCCCTCGCCGGTCGCCGGATCGGTGCCGAACAGCGCCGACTGGACGGCGTCGACGAGGAAGAACGGGTTGAGGAGCAGGGCCCAGGGGGCCACGTCGTCCCGGCCGGTCGAGGCGAGCACGGCGTAGAAGAGCCCGGAGACGGCGGCGGTGAACATGTAGAACGCGATCACCACGGCGACCCCGAGGCCGCGGCGCGGGGTGAACGACGCCAGCGCGACGCCCAGGGCGGCCAGCAGCACCGCGCGCAGGACCGTGCCGCCCAGCGCGCCGAGGAAGTCGCCCGTGTGCAGCGGCATCGGCATGTCGATCAGCATCTCGCCGACGAACTCGATCGTGATCGGGAGCGCCATCAGGCAGAACAGCGCGACCGCCAGCGCGGCCAGCTTCGCCACGACGTAGTCGTTCACGGTCAGCGGGCGGGACAGGTACAGCGGCAGCACGCGGAACCGCAGGTCCGGCGCGACCAGGTACGGCGCCTGCGCGGCCAGGAAGACGGCGATCACCGCCTGCATGAAGACGGCGTACTGCGAATAGGGCATGACGAACTGCTTGGCGAGCGCCATCACACCGATCGACACGACCGTCGGCATCAGCATGATCGCGGCCAATAGCAGCGGCATGATCTTGGCGCGGATCGTGCGGCCGAGCCCGAACACGCCGCGCAGGCTCTGCACGCCGAGGGCGAGCGTCGCCCGGCCGCGCCCGAGCCGTACGCCGTCGTAGTGGCGGTATCCGATGTCGTGGATGACCGCCGTCGGCTCGATCGTCATGCCACCGGCTCCTTGGCTGTGGACTCCTTGAAGACGTCCTCGATGCGGCCCCGGCGCTGCTCCAGCCGCAGGAGGCTGAGGCCGAGGTCGCTGACGGCGTCACGGACCGCGTCGTAGGTGCGGCCGGGGTCGTCGGGCGACACCTGCACCGTCAGCAGCCTGCCCTGCACCGCCACCGTCTCGCCGCCGCCCGTGAGGCGGTCGGCCAGTCGCCGCTGGCCCTCCTCGACCTCCACCGCGATCGTCTGCTCGGCCCGGGTGAACTCCCGGATCGCCGAGGAGCGCAGCAGCCGCCCCCCGTCGATGACGATCACGTGGTCGCACACCCGCTCGAGCTCGCCGAGCAGGTGGGAGGTGACCAGGACGCTGATGCCGAACTCGGTGCCAACCCGCCGGATCAGCGCCAGCATGTCGTCGCGGCCCTGCGGGTCGAGCCCGTTGGTGGGCTCGTCGAGGAAGACGAGCCGAGGGTCGTGGACGAGGGCCTGGGCGAGCTTGACGCGCTGCCGCATGCCGGTGGAGTAACCCCCCATCGGGCGGTAGCGCTCCTCGTCCAGCCCGACGTGGCGCAGCGTGTCCGCGGCGCGCTCGCGGGCCGCGGTACGCGGCAGGCCGGACATCTGGGCCATGTGGACCACGAACTCGGTCGCCGAGATGTCCGGGGGCAGGCAGTCGTGCTCGGGCATGTAGCCCACGGTCCGCCGGATCTCCAGGCCCTGGGTGGCCGTGTCCAGGCCCAGCACCGAGGCGCTTCCCGAGGTGGGCGGCACCAGGCCGAGCAGGATCTTGATCAGGGTGGACTTGCCCGCGCCGTTGGCGCCGACCAGGCCGGTCACGCCGGTCCCGGCCGCGACGGTGAGGTGGTCGAGCGCCGTGACGCGGGGGAACCGCTTGGTCAGCCCCTCGGTCGCGAAGCAGGGAGTCGCGCTCGCTGTCATGACTGGCACCCTATCCGGCGGGGTGGCCGCCGGGCCTCCGTCTGATGGAGGAGCCGATCTACGTCTCAGGTATGCCTGTCACGCGCGACTTCCGCCGTACCGGGTCCACAGGCGGCGCTGGAGGAACAGCGTCAGCGTCCCGGCGACGACCATCCCGGCGATGTTGACGACGAGCTGCAGCGCCGACCCGCCGACGTCGTCCCAGCGGCCCAGCGCGAGGGCCGCCGCCATGTAGCCCGCCGCCGGGACGGTGGTGACCGAGATGAAGACGCCGACCAGGGCGGACGACTTGCCCGCGGTGATCGACAGCACGCCGGCGGCCCCGGCGAGCAGCGCCACGATGAACGACCACCGGTCGGGCTTGACGATGAAGTGCACCTCGTCGTTGTGCCGGAGCATGTCCGGGGTGATCATGCCGAGCCCGCGCGAGACCAGCGCGCAGGCCAGGGTGACGGCGGTCGCGACCGCGAAACCGACCGCGAGCGTGCGGACCGCCGCGCCGATGAGCGGCCAGTGGCGGCCGAGCAGGCCGAAGGAGACCGCCGCCACCGCGCCGAACTCCGGGCCGAGGACCATGGCGCCGACGATGAGGATCTGCGAGGGGATGAGCACGCCGATGGCCGCCAGTTGCGTGGCGATGGTGAGGAACGCCAGGAAGGCCCAGGTGATGCGGCTGTCGAGGGCGACCCGCGCCTCGAACTGGTCCCACACCACCGCGTCGTCGCCTTCGCCGGGCGCCCGTTCCTCCGCCTCGACGGCTCCACGGGAGATCGACAGCTCGATCTCCTCCGCCGTGATCGAACCGTCCTCCTCCAGGCCGAGCGCCTTGAGGTCCTCGATGACGGCGTTGGCGGCCTCCCTGGCGACGTCGGCGAGGACCACGTCGCCCTCCGGCCGCCGGGCCGCCTTGGCCAGGACCACCACGTTGGTGACGCCCGGCGCGCGGTCGAGCGCCTCGACGACCCGGTCCGTACGCTCATAAGGGGCGATCACCCGCAGATGCAGCATCGGACGATTATCAGGTACGGCGGAGCCGTACGTGGGTGACCGAGTGGTCGGAGCCCTTGTGGAGGATCAGGCCGGCCCGCTCGCGCGTCGGCGCGATGTTCTCCACCAGGTTGCGCTCGTTGATGTCCCGCCAGACGTTCTCGGCGAACGTGGTCGCCTCCTCGTGCGAGAGCGCCGCGATGTGCCGGAAGTAGGACTTCGGGTCGGCGAAGGCCGTACGGCGCAGTTTGTGGAAGCGCTCGACGTACCAGGTGCGGATGTCCTCCATCCGGGCGTCCACGTAGATGGAGAAGTCGAAGTAGTCGTAGACGGCGAGGGCGTCCGGCGGCGCGGGCTGCAGGACGTTGAGCCCTTCCACGATCAGGATGTCCGGCCGGTCGACGACGTGGGTCGCGCCGGGCACGATGTCGTACTCCAGGTGGCTGTAGACGGGCGCCTCGACCGAGGGACGGCCCGCCTTCACGTCGGCCACGAAGCCCACCAGTGCCCGCCGGTCGTAGCTCTCCGGGAAGCCCTTGCGGTGCATGATGCCGCGCTCCTCCAGCACCTTGTTGGGGTGGAGGAAGCTGTCGGTGGTGATCAGGTCGACGCGGGGGTGCTCGGGCCAGCGGGCGAGCAGCGCGTGCAGCAGCCGCGCCGTGGTCGACTTGCCGACCGCGACGCTGCCCGCGATGCCCAGCACGTACGGCGGGGGCGTCCCGTGTTCGCCGAGGAACGCGCCGACGGCGGCGCCGCGCTGCCGCGAACCGGTGAAGTGCAGGTTGAGCAGCCGGGTGAGCGGCAGGTACACGTCGGTGACCTCGGACAGGTCGATCGGGTCGTGGACGCCGCGCAGCTCCCGCAGCTCCGCCTCGGTGAGCGTGAGCGGCGTGTTCCTGCGCAGGTCACGCCATTGCTCCCGGCTGAGCTCGACGTACGGGTCCCCATCTGCCACGTCGGCAAGCGTAGCCACGGCCGTGCAGCGCGTCCGCGCGGGGTCGTGCACAGGCTGTGGACAAAAATCGATGGATTACTTTCGCGCGTGACGGGGAAGGAATGACGCCCCGTACGCTGGCGGGGTGATCGTGGGCATCGGGGTGGACGTGGTCGACGTCGCGCGTCTGCGCGCGGCGCTGGAGCGCACGCCCGGCCTGCGGCGCCGTCTGTTCACCGAGGCCGAGGCCGTCCTGCCGCCGGAGTCGCTGGCGGCGCGGTTCGCCGCCAAGGAGGCGGTCGCCAAGGCGCTCGGGGGCCCGCCGGGCCTGGGGCACCTCGACGCGGAGGTGGTGCGCGGCGCGCACGGCCGTCCCGAGGTGCGGCTCACCGGCAGGGCCGCCGAGGTGGCGCGCGGCCTCGGCGTGCGCCGGTGGCACGTCTCCCTGTCGCACGACGGCGGCATGGCCGTCGCCTACGTGATCGCCGAGTCCTGAGCGCGAGCCGCGAGGAAGCCAGGCGCACGAAACCCTGGCCGGAAGTCCTAAGCGGTTGTGCCGAGCGGAGGTCCCGAGCGGAGGTCCTGAACAGGAGCCCTGAGCGGGAGCCCGAGGCCTCTCGCGGCGCCGTCACCCGTCCCGGCGTCCGTGGTGGTCCACCAGACGGGCGAGCAGCCCGGCGAGCTGGTCGCGTTCGGGCCGGCTGAGAGGGGCCAGCACCACGTCTTCGAGCTCGGTGATCAGCTCGTCGAGCCGGGCGAAGCGGGCGCGTCCCCGCTCGGTCACCGTGATGACGTTGCGGCGCCGGTCGCCGGGGTCCGGCGCACGCTCCACCAGGCCCCGATCGGTCAGTTCGTTGATGACGGCGACCAGGTCGCTGCGGTAGATGCCGGTGCGGCGGCTCAGTTCGGCCTGGCTGGCCGGGCCGGACTCCTCCAGCGTCGCGAGCACGGCGTAGTGCCACTTGCGGGCGTCGGCGGCGGCGAGCCCTTCGTTGACGAGCCGGTCCGAGTGCGTCGCCGCCAGCGACAGAAGGCGGGTCGGCAGACCCCGCAACCGGGCGGGTCCGGTCCTCCCGTCCATGGGCGGGGCCGTGGGGGAGGCCGGGTCGGGCTCGCTGCTGCTCATGCGGCCATCCTACCGATTGTGTTAGTCCGACTAACGGTTTAATCTGTTCGTGTTACTAACGTTAGTCAGACGAACGAAAGCCGAGGATCTCCATGCCTTCGATCAAGGTGCTCGATTCGGAGATGTACTTCGAGGAGACCGGCAGTGGTGCTCCTGTCGTCTTCCTGCACGGCAACCCCTCCTCGTCCCACCTGTGGCGCGAGGTCCTGCCCCGGATCCGCGCCGGCGCCCGCCTGCTCGCCCCCGACCTCATCGGCATGGGCCGCTCGGGCAAGCCCGCGGTGCCGTACCGGTTCGCGGACCACGCCCGTTACCTCGACGCGTGGTTCGAGCGGCTGGGGCTGGAGGACGTGATCCTCGTCGGGCACGACTGGGGTGGGTCGCTCGCCTTCGACTGGGCGGCCCGCCACCCTGGCCGCGTCCGCGGCGTCGCCTTCTTCGAGACGATCGTGCGGCCGATGTCGTGGAGCGAGCTCGGGGAGGCGCCCCGCGCCCGCGCGGAGACCATCCGCGGCCCCGGGGGCGAGTCGCTGGTGCTCGACCGGAACTTCTTGGTGGAGACCGCCTTCACCGGAGGAGTGCTGACGCCCCTAGGCGCGGAGGACATGCGGCCCTACCTGGAGCCCTATCCCACGCGGGAGAGCCGCCGCCCGCTGCTGGAGTGGGCGCGCTCGATGCCGCTCGACGGCGAGCCGGCCGACGTCGCCGAGCGCGTCGAGAAGTACGGAGGGTGGCTCGCGAGCAGCCACGACGTCCCCAAGCTGCTGCTCACCTTCGACTCCTCCCCGACCCTGCTCATCGGGCCGGAGACGGCCGCGTGGTGTGCGGAGAACATCGCGGGGCTGGAGGTCGAGCACTGCGGCCCGGCCGGCCATCACGCGCCGGAGGACCGGCCCGAGGCCATCGCCGCGGCGATCGGCGCATGGGCCGAGCGGCATGGCCTGACCGTCTGAGAGACCGCCGCCCGTGCGGTGGCGGCCCGTTCTCCTGTCCGTGCCCGCCGTCCCGCTGTCCGTGCCCGCCGTCCCGGGCGTGCGGTGGCTCGCCCGGTGATCGCGATCGGGGTCGCGGGAGGCTACGGTCGGACGCATGCGGACCGCCTACACCTCCGACCAGATCCGGACCGCCGAGACGGCGCTGATGGCGGGGCTCCCCGAGGGGACCCTCATGAGCCGGGCCGCCGCCGGGCTCGCCATGGTCTGCGCCAACCTGCTCCAGGGCGTGCGCGGCCGGGTGTACGGCTCCCACGTGGCGCTGCTGGCCGGCGGCGGGGACAACGGCGGCGACACCCTGTACGCCGGGGCCCGCCTGGCGAGCAGGGGAGCCCGGGTGGAGGCCGTGCTGGCCGGCTCACGCGCCCACGAGGGCGGCCTCGCCGCGCTGCTCGCGGCCGGCGGCCGGGCGCGCCCCTTCGACGCCGCGCGGGCCGGTGACCTGCTCGCGCGGGCCGACGTCGTGCTCGACGGCCTCGTCGGCATCGGGGGCGGCGGGGCGCTGCGGGAGCCGTACGGCACGCTCGCCGAGCTGACCGCCGGGGCCGCCGGTCTCGTCGTGGCGGTCGACGTGCCGAGCGGGGTGGACGCGAGCAGCGGACGGGTCGAGGGACCGGCGGTCCGCGCACACCTGACGGTGACGTTCGGGGCCTACAAGGCCGGTCTGCTCGTCGATCCGGGTGCCTCCCACGCGGGATCGGTCGAGCTCGTGGACATCGGCCTCGGGCCGCACCTGCCGGACCCCGAGGTGGCCGCGCCGACCGCCGACGACGTGGCCGGTCTGCTGCCCCGGCCGGGCGCGGAGAGCGACAAGTACCGCCGAGGGGTCGTCGGGATCGCCGCGGGCAGCGACACGTACACGGGAGCCGCCGTGCTCTCGGCCGGCGGCGCGGTGCGCGCCGGCGCGGGCATGGTCCGCTTCGCGAGCACGGCCGAGCCGGTGCGGCTGGTCCGGGCCCGCTGGCCCGAGGCGGTCACGACCGTGCTGGACCCCTCGGCGCCGGAGGGCCTGCTGGACGAGGTGGGCAGGGTGCAGGCGTGGGTGCTCGGGCCCGGGCTCGGCACCGGCCCTGAGGCGCACGCCGTGGCCCGCGCCGTGCTCGCGGCCGACGTGCCGGTGCTGGTGGACGCCGACGGGCTCACGCTGGTCGCCAAGGACCGGACGCTGCTGCGCAGGACCGCCCCCACGGTGCTGACGCCGCACGCCGGCGAGCTGTCGCGGCTGCTCGGCGTGCCGAGGGAGCGCATCGAGGCCGCGCGGCTCGACCACGTGCGGCGGGCCGCCGCGGAGCTGGGGGCGACGGTGCTGCTGAAGGGCTCCACCACCCTCGTCGCGGAGGAGCACCGGCCGGTGCGGGTCAACACCACCGGGACGCCCTGGCTCGCCACAGGCGGCACCGGCGACGTCCTGTCCGGGATCACGGGCGCCCTGCTCGCCGCCGGCCTGTCCGGATACGACGCGGCCTCGTGCGCCGCGTACGTCCACGGCCTGGCCGCGCGCATCGCCGCCAGGGGCGGCGCCGCGGGCGGATACGGCGGAGGCGACGGGAGGCGCGGGGAGGCTCCGATCGCCGCCCTCGACGTCGCCGAGGCGATCCCCGAGGCCCTGCGCATGCTCTGACGTGCGGTGTCCATCGGCGCATCCACCCGGGTCCACCTGACACACTGGGAAAATGAGCTTCTCGACGGCGGGTGCGGCCACCCCGGCTGAGGCACGGGTCGATCTGTCCGCGATCAGGCACAACGTGCGGCTGCTGGCCGAGCGTGCGGGCGGCGCCGAGATGATGGCCGTGGTCAAGGCCGACGCGTACGGGCACGGCCTGGTGCCGGTCGCGAAGGCGTGCCTGGAGGCGGGCGCGGCCCGGCTCGGCACCGCCTTCGTGCGCGAGGCGCTGGCGCTGCGCGAGGCGGGGATCACGGCGCCGGTCATGTCGTGGCTCATCACACCGGGCGAGCCGCTGGACGCGGCGCTGCTCGCGGACGTCGACCTGTCCGCCGGCGCCCCCTGGGTCGTGGACGAGATCGTCGCGGCCGCCCGCCGGACGGGGCGCACCGCCCGGGTGCACCTGAAGATCGACACCGGCATCTCCCGGGGCGGCGCCACCGTCGCCGACTGGCCGTGGCTGGTCGAGCACGCCCTCGCCGCGCGGGCGAGCGGCGCCGTCGAGATCGCGGGCGTCTGGTCGCACCTCGCGTGCGCCGACATCCCCGGCCATCCCTCCGTCGACGCCCAGCTCGCCGCGTTCGACGAGGCGCTCGCCGTCGCGGACAAGGCCGGGGTGCCGGGCGACGCCGTCCGGCACATCGCCAACTCCGCCGCGGCCGTCACGCTGCCGCAGGCGAGGTACGACATGGTCCGCCCCGGCATCGCGATCTACGGGCTGAGCCCGATCCCCGAGCTGGGCGACTTCGGGCTCCGGCCCGCGATGACCCTCACGGCCAGGCTCGCGAGCGTGAAGCGGGTCACCCCCGGGACGGGCGTGTCGTACGGGCACCTGTACGTCACCGACCGGTGGACCACGCTTGGCCTCGTTCCTCTCGGGTATGCGGACGGCATCCTGCGAAACGGGACCAACCGGGCGGAGGTACTCGCGGCGGGCCGGCGGCGGCGAATCGCCGGCCGGGTGTGCATGGACCAGTTCGTCATCGACCTCGGCGACGACGCGGCGGAATCGGGGGACGAAGTGATCCTTTTCGGCCCCGGCGACGACGGCGAGCCGACTTGTCAGGAGTGGGCGGATTCCCTGGGCACGATTACTCATGAGATCGTGACGAGGATCGGATCCCGCGTGCCTCGCGTCCACACGGACGGACGCTGAGCATGCGGCTGCGAGGAGGGCAGGCATGAGCACACGTCGCAAGGTCGGGATCGCCGGCGCGGTCTTCGGCGCGGCGTCGGCGGGGGTGGCGGCGGCCACGCTCGCCAAGAGGTACGCCGTGGGCCGCATCCGCCTACGGCCCGACCTGGAGGCGGGCGAGCCCTTCGGCGAGCTGCGCGGACGGCCGGTGACGCTCACCACCTCCGACGGCGTCCAGATCCACGCCGAGATCGACGGTGTGGAGGACGCACCGCTGACCGTGGTGCTGTGCCACGGCTACTGCCTGTCCTCCGACTCCTGGCACTACCAGCGGCGCGTCCTGCGCGACTCCTACCGCCTGGTGATGTGGGACCAGCGCTGCCACGGGCTGTCGGCCCGCGCGCCCGCGAGCGACTGCACGATCGAGCGGCTCGGCGAGGACCTCGCGCTGGTGCTCGACGAGCTCGTCCCCGGGCCCTGCGTGGTGGTCGGCCACTCGATGGGCGGCATGACGATCATGGCCTTGGCGGAGCGGCAGCCGGAGCTGTTCGGCGACAAGATCCGCGGTGTGTCGCTGATCGCGACCTCGGCCGGCAAGCTCGCCGAGCTCACCCTGGGCCTGCCCGCCCTGGTCTCCAAGATGGTCAACCTCGCGGTGCCGCCCGCCGTCTCGGTCATGCGCCGGAGCGGCGCGCTCGTCGACCGCGGCCGGCAGGCCGGCACCGACCTGTCGTTCCTCGCGCTGCGCCACCTCGCGTTCGGCGACTCCAGGAGCGTCAGCCCGACCGTCGTGGACTTCGTCGAGTCGATGATCCGGGCCACGCCCTCCGAGGTGATCGCGGACTTCTATCCGGCGCTCATGTCGCACGACAAGCTGACCGCGCTCGACGTGCTGAACAAGGTGCCGACCGCCATAATCGTCGGTGACCGCGACTGGCTGACGCCGCTCGACCACAGCAGGGCGATCGCGGCCGCCGTGCCGACCGCGCAGCTCACCACGGTGCCGGAGACCTCGCATCTCGTGCAGCTCGAACGGCCCGACGCCGTGAACGAGGCGCTGCGCGAGCTGCTGAAGCGAGCAGAGAGGGGGAACGCGTGACCACGGGTGAGTCCCGGGCCGACGAGGTCCGGACCGCTGGGTCCGGGGCCGCTGGATTCCGGGCCGATGGGATCCGGCCCGCCGAGTTCCGGGCCGTGACCGCCGAGGAGACGCGGACGCTGGGCGCGCGGCTGTCCGCGCTGCTCGGGCCGGGAGACCTGGTCGTGCTGAGCGGGCCGCTCGGCGCGGGGAAGACCACCCTGGTGCAGGGCCTCGCGGAGGGCCTCAAGGTGCGCGGGCCGATCACCTCGCCCACCTTCGTGATCGCCAGGGTCCACCCGTCCCTGTCGGGCGGGCCGGCGCTGGTGCACGTGGACGCCTACCGGCTCGGCGGCTTCCCCGAGGTGGACGACCTCGATCTCGACGCCTCGCTGGAGGAGTCGGTCACCGTGGTCGAGTGGGGCGAGGGCCTGGTCGAGGGGTTGTCGGAGGACCGCCTGGAGGTCCACATCGAGCGCGGCGACGAGGGCGAGGAGCGGCTCGTACGGCTGTCCGGCGTGGGCCCGCGGTGGTCCGCCGTCTCCCTCGCCTGAGCCGCCTCCGCCGAGCGCGGCCGTTCTCGCCACAAACGACCGCAACCCAGACTCTGACGTGCGACAAGGACGCCCGGGGACAAGCCGGGCGTCGCCCGTGCACGATTCAGACCGGTCCGCCGCGCAGTCCTTGACGCCCGTCCGCGATCCTGTGGATCATCGGGGCGACGGAAGATCCTCGGTCATGAATCGGTCAGGATTTTCTGGGTAAGGGACCTGGGTGGAAGAGGTGTGCCGTTGAGCAGGGTCACGCAGGTCGCCGTCGCGGGAGCCCTCATGGTCGGGGCGATGGGCTGCACCGCGCAGGCCTCGGTGCAGGCCGAACCGACCATGACGCTGACCCCGGCCCTGCCGACGCCGCTCGTCTCGATCGCGCGGCAGGACGTCCGGGTGACGATCGAGCCGAAGCGGATCACCGGAGGCGCGACCAGGAGCGTCCGCGTCACCGCCCGCTGCCCTCTGTCGGAGGGCGGTCCCGAATACCGCGCGACCGCGCGTTCCGACGCGTTCACGGGGCTCGTCACGCTGGTGCCGCCGCCGGCGAAGTCCGGCACCCCGGCCTCGGCCACCGCCATGCCGCTGGTGACCGGCAGCGCCACCGTACGGTCCGGCGCGAAGCCGGGCGGCTACCGCGTGCAGGTCCGCTGCGAGGCCACCAACGACGTCGGCGAGGCGTCGTTCCGGATCGTCGCGCCGCAGGATGAGCCCGACCGCACCGAGGACCACACGAGGATTCCCACCAGGGCCCCGCACGCGGGCGGCGGCGGCACGGCCGCCGGAGGCCCCGAGGACGCGTCCGGCCCGCCGGTGGGCGTCACCGTCGTCGTGCTGCTGGCCGCGCTCGGCGTCGGCGTCGGGGTGGCCCGCAGGCGCTCCGGAGCCTGACGTTGGCGCTGTCCACCCGGGGGGTGATCGTCGCCGGGGTGGTCACCGGGCTCGTCTTCGCCGTGATCACCGGGGGCGGGGACACGGGCGACCAGGCGGAGGTCAGGACCTCCGTCGTCCCCAAGCGGATCGACATCCCGGCGCTGCGCCTCAAGGCGCCGCTGATGAAGCTCGGCCTCTCCGACGAGGGCGACGTGGAGCTGCCGCCGTTCGACAAGCCGGCCACGGCGGGCTGGTACACCGGCAGCGCCGTGCCGGGCGACCCCGGCGCCTCCGTGATCATCGGCCATGTGGACACCAAGACCGCTCCCGCCGTCTTCTACCGCCTGCGCGACCTGCGTGAGGGCGCGGTCGTCAAGGTGGTGCGCAGCGACGGCAAGACCGCCTCCTACCGCGTGGACTCCGTGGAGCGCGTGCCCAAGAACGACTTCCCGGCCGAGCGCGTCTACACCGAGGACGGCCTGCGCCTGATCACCTGCGGCGGCGACTTCGACTGGAAACAGCACGAGTACCGCGACAACGTCATCGTCTACGCCTCCCTGGTCCGCTCCGCCTGACGGGTGTCCGGGCGCCTGCGCAGAGCGACTACGCTTGACCTTCGTGCTTGTCTTGGCCTTCGACACCGCCACTCCCGCCGTCACCGCCGCGCTGCACGACGGCGAGCGAGTGGTGGCAGAGTCGACGACGATCGACGCGCGGCGGCACGGGGAGCTTCTCGCGCCCGCCGTCGAGCAGGTCCTGAGTGAGTCAGGGGCGACGCTCAGGGACGTCACCGCCATCGTCGCGGGGACCGGGCCCGGGCCGTACACCGGCCTGCGGGTCGGCCTGATGACGGCGACGGCGCTGGCGCTGACCGCGGGCGTTCCGGCGTTCGGGGTGTGCACGCTCGACGCCCTCGCGTACGCCGTGGAGGAGAGCGGGCCCTTCCTGGTCGCGACCGACGCGCGCCGCAAGGAGGTCTTCTGGGCCCGGTACGGCGACCCGCGCACGCGGCTCGGCGGGCCGCGCGTGGACCGGCCGCACGACCTGCCCGGCGAACTGCCGGTGATCGGCGCGGGCGGCGCCATGTACGCGGACGTCATCGGCGCCGACCGGACACGCGGTCCGCTGCACCCGTCGGCCGGAGCGCTCGCGGCCCTGGCGGCCGGGCGCCTCGCCACGCTGAGCGAGGAGGAGGCGGCCGAGATCGCCCGCGTGCCCGAGGGGCGCGTCGACTCCGTCGAGAAGGCGCGGGAGCTCTCCGTGCTCGGCCCGCCGCGGCCCATCTACCTCCGGCGTCCCGACGCGCAGGTGCCCGGCGCGCCGAAGCGGGTGACGGCGTGACCCGCGCCGGGAGAACGCCGTGAGGCAGGCGGAGGCCGTCCTGCGTCAGATGACCGCCGAGGACCTGCCCGCCGTCATGGAGATCGAGCGGACCACGTTCCCGGCGGACGCCTGGAGCGAGGCCATGATGCGGGGCGAGCTGCGCGACCAGCCGCGCACCCGGCACTACCTCGTCGCCGAGGTGGACGGGCGCGTCGTGGGGTACGCCGGGCTCGCGGTGGCGGCCGACCAGGCGGACGTGCAGACGATCGCCGTCCTCGCCGCGCACCGCCGCGCCGGCGTCGGCGCCGCGCTGATGGACGGGCTGCTCGCCGAGGCGGCGCGGCGTGGCGCGACCTCGGTGTTCCTTGAGGTGCGGGCGGACAACCCCCCGGCACAGGCGATGTACGAGCGGTTCGGCTTCCGCCGCCTCGGCCTGCGAAGGCGCTACTACGAGGACGGAACGGACGCCATCACGATGACGAAGGACCTTGCGACCAGCGAGTGATCCGGCGAGGCGCGCCGGTGTCCGGACTGCGGAGCGGGCGGGGAAAAATAAAGGGAGCGGTCATTATGGGGCGCGACGAGCCGATCGTGCTGGGGATCGAGACGTCCTGCGACGAGACGGGCGTGGGCATCGTCCGCGGCCACACGCTGCTGGCCAACACCATCGCCTCCAGCATGGACGAACACGCCCGGTTCGGCGGGGTGGTGCCCGAGGTGGCCTCACGGGCGCACCTGGAGGCGATGACGCCGACGGTCGAGAGCGCGCTGGCCGCCGCCGGGCTGCGGTTCTCCGACATCGACGCGGTCGCCGTGACGGCGGGCCCGGGTCTCGCGGGGGCGCTGCTGGTCGGCGTGGCCGCCGCCAAGGCGTACGCGCTGGGCCTCGGCGTCCCGCTCTACGGGGTGAACCACCTCGCCGCGCACGTCGCCGTCGACCAGCTCGAACACGGACCGCTGCCCAAGCCCGCGATCGCGCTGCTGGTGTCGGGCGGGCACTCCTCGCTGCTCCTCGTGCCGGACGTCGCGCAGGACGTGATCTCGCTCGGCTCGACCGTGGACGACGCGGCGGGCGAGGCGTTCGACAAGGTGGCCCGGGTGCTGGGACTGCCGTTCCCCGGCGGGCCGTACATCGACCGGGCGGCCCGCGAGGGCTCGGGCTCGGCGATGGCCTTCCCGCGTGGCAAGTACGACGACGGCACGCTCGACTTCTCCTTCTCCGGCCTGAAGACGGCCGTCGCCCGGTGGGTCGAGGCCCGCGAGGCGTCGGGCGAGCCGGTGCCGGTGGCCGACGTCGCCGCGTCCTTCCAGGAGGCGGTCGTGGACGTGCTCACCCGTAAGGCGCTGCAGGCGTGTGCCCGCTACGACGTGAAGGACCTGCTGATCGGGGGTGGCGTGGCGGCCAACTCGCGGCTGCGGGCGCTGGCCCAGGAGCGCTGCGACGCGGCGGGGGTGCGCCTGCGGGTGCCGCGGCCGGGCCTGTGCACGGACAACGGCGCGATGGTGGCGGCGCTCGGCGCCGACCTGGTCGCGGCCGGAGCCTCGCCCTCGACGCTGCGGATCCCGGCCGACTCGTCCCTCCCGATCACCGTCGTCCACGTCTGAGAGACGGCGGGGTCAGTCGGTGCGGTCGCGGGTGTGACCGTGGGCGGGGCCGTGAGCAGAGCTGTGAGCGGGGCGTAGCAGGACCTCCGCGAGCGCCAGCATGGTCTCCTCCAGCGCGGCCAGCCGGCGGGCCACGTCGCCGTGTGCGGGCTCCATGGCGCGGGTGACCGCGTCCGAGACGGTCTCGGCGATCTGCTCGCGGTCGGGCCTGCTCCGCACCGCCTCCGCGAGCGGCGCCACCGCCCCCGCCGTGAGGGTGAGGTCGGCGTTCATGCCCGCCAGGGTCGTGCTCGTCTCGTCCACGCCCGCCGCGACGTCTCCCACTCCGGCGCTCAGCCCGGCCACGGTGGCGGTCACGCCGTCCAGCCGCTCGATCACCACGGCCTCCAGCCGTTCGGTCCGCTCGGTGAGCGAGGTGAGGGCCTTGTCGAGCCGGGTGAAGCGCCCGGCGGCCGCCTCCATGCCGCCCTGGAACTTGCCGAGCCGGTGCGCGAACTCCGTCATCCGGTCGGCCAGCCCCTGCGTCCGGCCACCGGCCTCCTCCACGTGGCCGCGCAGCAGTTCCACGTGCCGGGCGAGACCTTCGGCCCAGGCCGGCGGCCGGGCCGCCAGGTCGTCGAGCCGTTGCGTGATCGCCTCCAGCGCCGCGCCGAGGCCGCCGAGCTCACGCTCACGCACCTCGCGGAGCAGCCATTCCATGCCCTCAAGCCGCTGGCGGATGTCGTCGAGCGCGGCGCCCTGCGTCCGCTGCTCGTAGACGTGGTCCTGGGCCGCCCGGGCGAGCAGTTCGCGCATCCGGTCGGAGATGGCGGTCTGGCTGCCCGCCTGGAGGAGGTTGTGGCTGGAATGCTCCACCGAGAATGCTCCTTCAGCTCGCCGAAACGTGGGTTCGGCCCGGTCTCGCGCAGACGAACGAGCAGGCGGCACTGCCCGACGGCCAACTTTAGGCCCTGACCCGCAGCCGTCAGGCGTGGACTGAGAAAGGCGATGATTGCCGGTGAATTGCCGGGAGTTCAGCCTTTCTGGCTGGTCACAGGCTGACAAAGCAGCGCGAAGGGCCGGTCCTCGATCCGGGTGAGCACTATCACCACGGACTCGTTCCCGGACAGCCGCAGGTCCTTCCGCAGGCGTTCGACGTCGACCGCGGATCCGCGTTTCTTGATCGTCGCCGTGCCGACGCCCCGCTCGCGCAGCGCGGCGCGCAGCCGTTTGAGCGAGAACGGCATCACGTCGGTGACCTCGTAACACGCCGCCCATGGCGTGGGCACGAGGCGATCGCCGGTGATGTAGGCGATGCGCGGATCGACGAGGTGGCCCGACACGAGGGCCGCCACCTCGGCGACCAGGTGCGCCCGTACGGCGGCGCCGTCGGGCTCGTAGAGATACCGGCTCACCGGCCCGGTCTCCGCCTCCGCGCCCGAGGCCGTGAGCGTGGCGCCGGAGGGCAGCAGGGTGGCGCGGCGGCCGCCCGTGCCCATCCCGGTCCAGATGGCCGCCTCCTTCACCTCGCCCCGGTACGACACCCATTCGGCCTCGGCGCCCTCCGGGATGAACTCGTACGGAATGCCGGGGGCCGTCTTCAGGCAGGCGGCGCGAGCCCGGGCGACGAGGTCGAGCACCACCGGCCACGCGGGGGAGTAGGCCATCGGGTCGAACGTCCGTCCTCTCGCCCCCCTCCTGGCCGGGTCGGCGAACAGCAGGTCGTACCCCGCCGGGCCGGCCGCCGCGGCGTCCGCCGTACGCAAGGTCACCAGGGAGGACAGGCCGAGCGCCGCCACGTTGGCACGGGCGATCTCCACGGTCAGCGGGTCGAGGTCCAGCGCGTCCACCCCGCATCCCGCGCGGGCCAGCGCGAGCAGGTCGCCGCCGATGCCGCAGCAGACGTCGAGCACGCCCGGCCCCACTCCGGCCGCGCCGATCCCGGCGGCGCCGATCCTGGCGGCGCGGTGGGCGGCGACCTCGGGCCGCGTGGCCTGCTCGAGTCCGTGCGGGGTGAAGTACATGACGGCGGCGTCGGCGCCGAACTTCGCCTCGGCACGCCGCCGCAGCGACGCCTGGGTGAGCGCCGCGGCGGTGAGCTCGGGGGAGTGGGATCGGCGCAGCGCGCTCGCGGCCGCCACCGGGTCCGCGCCGTCGGCGAGGATTCTCACGGCGTCGTCCAGGGCCCCGCGTCCGGCGGGGGCGAGCAGCATGCGGAAGGCTTCCAGGTCCACGCTCGCGACGCTATCGCCCGCGGCCGGTGCTCATCAGCAGGTGCGTACGTCGCCGAGGGAGGCGAGCAGCTTGCAGAGCAGGCCGGACAGTTGCTCCCGGTCCTCCGGAGTGAGACCGGCGAGCAGCCGGTCCTCGTTGGCCACGTGGCCCTCCAGCAACTCGTCGACCATCGCGTGGCCCCGGTCCGTGAGGGTGATCAGGACCATGCGGCGGTTCGACGGCGAGACCTCCCGATGCACCAGGCCCTTGGCGGTGAGGCGGTCCACCCGGTTGGTGAGGGCCGCCGAGCTCACCATCGCGGCTGCGGCGAGGTCGCCCATGCAGAGCCGGTGCTCGAAGTTGGCGCGGAAAAGGGTGGCGAGCACGTCGAACTCCCACGGCTCCAGGTCGTACCGGGCGAAGTGCTCCTTGACGCCCTTCTCCAGCAGGCGGGACGCCCGGGAGATCCGCCCGGCGACGCCCATCGCCGAACAGTCCACGTCCGGACGCACCCGGGCCCAGCCGCTGAGGATCTGGTCGACGGCGTCGTTCACAGTGTCGTTCCTGGTGGTGCCGTTCATGAGGTTGTCGTCCATGATGCGCGCGGCCGAAGGTCCACCCGCCGCTCCTCCTCGTCTCATCGTAACGCTTACTTCGACGTTGAAATGTCGACCCCTCCTAAGCTAACCTCCGATCGAAAAGTCAGACGTCGAAATTTTAGAGGTGAAACGATGAAGGTTCTGGTTCTCGGCGCGACGGGGTACATCGGGTCGGCGCTCGCGGAGCGACTCTCCGAGCACGGGCACGACGTGGTGGCGCTGGTCCGGCCGAAGCCGCGCGAGGCCGCCCTGCCCGGCGAGGTGCGCCACGGCGACCTCCATGAGCCCGAGACGCTCGCGAAGGCGGTGACCTCCGACATCGACGTCGTCGTCCACGCCGCGAACCCCGTCGGGGACGAGGCGGTGGACGTCGCCGCGATCGAGGCGCTGGCCGGCGGCGGCGCGCGACTGGTCTACATCAGCGGCGTGTGGGTGCTCGGCGCCACCACCGAGGCGGCGGACGAGAACGCCCCGGTGGACCCGATCGCCCTGTCCGGCTACCGGCCGCGGGTGGAGAGGCTCGTGCTTGACGGGGGCGGAGTCGTCGTCCGGCCCGGCGTCGTCTACGGCCGGGGCGCGGGAATCCCCGCCCTGCTCGCCGCCCCCGGCGGGGAGGACGGCAGGTACGTCCACGCGGGCGGCCCGGCGCCGACCTGGTCGACCGTGCACGTGGACGACCTGGCGGACCTGATCGTGCTCGCGATCGAGAAGGCCGCGCCGGGCAGCCTCTTCCACGCGGTCGCCGAGGAGGCGGTGAGCGTCGCCGACGCCGCCGCGGCCGCCGGCCGCAGCGGGAAGGCCGTGCCGTGGCCGATCGACGAGGCGAGCGAGGTGCTCGGCCGCCCGTTCGCCGAGGGCCTCGCCCTGAGCCAGGTGGTGAGCGGCGACCTCGCGAGGAAGGACCTCGGCTGGAGCCCCAGCAGGCCCGGCCTCGTCGACGAAGTCCGCTCCGGTTCGTACGCCACCCGCGCCTGACCGGCCCGCGGGCCGGAGTCGCCACCGTAGGGCCCGGGAGTCGCGGTGGTGACGCGCAGGCGGCGGAGGGCTGAACGGGGGCTCTCGGACGCGTTGCCGGGAGGTGGGTCTGACCTGCGGGGCGGGTTCGTGTTGACTGTCACGCGCCACTTGCATACTGTTTCGTGTTGGCACTCTGCCATTGAGAGTGCCAACAGCGACGAGACAGGTCTGACACCCGCGACGGCAGGCCGCTGGTCGCCTCTTCAGCTCATTCATCGCAATCTGAAGGGGAGGTCCGATCGTGACGACCGCCACCAAGGTTCCCGTTAAGCCGCTCGGCGACCGCATCGTGGTCCAGCCGCTTGAGGCCGAGCAGACCACCGCCTCCGGCCTGGTCATCCCGGACACCGCCAAGGAGAAGCCGCAGGAGGGCCGCGTGCTCGCCGTGGGCCCGGGCAACTGGGACGAGGACGGCGAGAAGCGCATTCCGCTCGACGTCAAGGAGGGCGACGTCGTCCTCTACAGCAAGTACGGCGGCACCGAGGTCAAGTACGGCGGCGAGGAGTACCTGGTGCTCTCGGCTCGCGACGTGCTCGCCATCATCGAGAAGTAGTAGGCCGCGCAAGCCATGAGGAGCCCCGGGTCCACGTACCCGGGGCTCCGACGTGCTCACAAGGAGACCTGAATGCCGAAGATCCTGGAGTTCGAAGAGGACGCGCGGCGCGCTCTCGAGCGTGGTGTGAACGCTCTCGCCGACGCCGTCAAGGTGACCCTCGGCCCGCGCGGCCGCAACGTCGTCATCGACAAGAAGTTCGGTGCCCCGACGATCACGAACGACGGTGTCACCATCGCTCGCGAGGTCGAGCTGGAGAAGCCGTACGAGAACCTGGGCGCCCAGCTCGCCAAGGAGGTGGCGACCAAGACCAACGACATCGCGGGTGACGGCACCACCACCGCGACCGTCCTGGCCCAGGCCATGGTCCGCGAGGGCCTGCGCAACGTGGCGGCCGGCGCGCAGCCGCTGTCGCTCAAGCGCGGCATCGACAAGGCCGCGCAGGCCGTCAGCGAGCGGCTGCTCGGCAGCGCCCGCCACGTCGAGGACAAGAAGGAGATCGCCAACGTCGCGACGATCTCCGCGCAGGACGCGAAGATCGGCGGCCTGATCGCCGAGGCCTTCGACAAGGTGGGCAAGGACGGTGTCATCACCGTCGAGGAGTCCAACGCGATGGGCCTGGAGCTGGAGTTCACCGAGGGTCTCCAGTTCGACAAGGGCTACCTGTCGCACTACATGGTCACCGACCCCGAGCGCATGGAGTCGGTGCTCGAGGAGCCGTACGTCCTGATCCACCAGGGCAAGATCTCCTCCATCGCGGACTTCCTCCCGCTGCTGGAGAAGGTCGCCCAGACCAAGCGGCAGCTTCTGGTCATCGCCGAGGACGTCGAGGGCGAGGCCCTGGCCGTCCTGGTGACCAACAAGATCCGCGGCACCTTCACCTCCGTCGCCGTCAAGGCTCCGGGCTTCGGCGACCGCCGCAAGGCCATGCTGCAGGACATCGCCACCCTCACGGGCGGCCAGGTCGTCAGCGAGGAGATCGGCCTGAAGCTGGAGCACGTGGGCCTGGAGGTCCTCGGCACGGCCCGCCGCGTCGTGGTCAACAAGGACACCACCACGGTCGTCGACGGCGCCGGTGACGCCCAGGCGATCGAGGACCGCATCCGCGAGATCAAGATCGCGATCGAGCAGTCCGACTCCGACTGGGACCGCGAGAAGCTCCAGGAGCGCCTCGCCAAGCTCGCCGGCGGTGTCTGCGTGCTGCGTGTCGGCGCCGCGACCGAGGTGGAGCTGAAGGAGAAGAAGCACCGCCTTGAGGACGCGATCTCCGCGACCCGCGCCGCGATCGAGGAGGGCATCGTCTCCGGTGGCGGCTCCGCGCTCGTGCACGTGTCCAAGGAGCTCGACAACCTCGGCCTGACCGGCGACGAGGCCACCGGCGTCTCGATCGTCCGCAAGGCCCTGGTCGAGCCGGCGCGCTGGATCGCCGAGAACGCGGGCCTGGAGGGGTACGTCGTCACGACGAAGATCGCCGCGCTGAACGCCGGCGAGGGTCTGAACGCCGCCACCGGCGAGTACGGCGACCTGGTGGCCCAGGGCGTCATCGACCCCGTCAAGGTGACCCGCTCGGCCGTGCAGAACGCCGCGTCCATCGCCGGCATGCTGCTGACCACCGAGGCCCTCGTCGTGGACAAGCCCGAGGAGGAGGCTCCGGCCGCCGGCGGCGGCCACGGTCACGGCCACGGTCACGGCCACTGATCGACGGCCTGATCGACGGTCGCTGATCGAAGGCGATCGATCGGGAGCCGCTCGGCAGAGTCGACCGATCGAATCGGCAACCGCGCCCCGCGCCGCCCTCACGGGTGGACCGCGGGGCGCGCGCTTTCTCCGGGAGTTTCCCCGAAACCACCTATCTGCCGAATCTGGGTCAATACGATCGTCGGCGTGCGATTCGGACGCAGGACTCTTGCCGCCGCGCTGGTGCCGGGTGCCGGTCTCTCCATTCGCGGGGCGACGTTGGCCGGGGTGACGCTGGCCGGGCTGACACTGGCCGGGGTGACGGCTCCGCCCGCCGTCGCGGAATCCGTACCGGCGCAGGCGGCGAGTCTCGGGGGAACGCAGGCGGGGAGCCTTAAGGGAAAGGTGCCCGTGCCGCCCGAGGCGCGGCCCGCGGACGTCTCGCGCCCCACCACCGTCGTCGGCCGGGGCACGCCCGCGAGCTGCACCTCCCAGGCCTTCGTCAGGGCCGTCGCCCGCGGCGGCGTCATCACCTTCTCCTGCGGCCCCCGCCCGATGACCATCAGGCTCACCGCCACGGCGAAGGTCCGCAACACCAGCGCCCGCGTCGTCGTCGACGGCGGCGGGAAGGTGACGCTCAGCGGCGCGGGCAGACGGCGCATCCTCTACATGAACACCTGTGACCGGGCCCAGGTGTGGACGACCTCGCACTGCGACGACCAGCGGACACCCGCGCTGACCCTGCAGAACCTGACGTTCGCCGACGGCGACTCCACCGGCGAGAGGACCGACGGCGGCGGTGGCGGCGCGATCTTCGCCCGCGGCGGCAGGCTCACGGTGGTCAACTCGCGGTTCGTCCGCAACCGCTGCGACCGCACCGGCCCCGACCTCGGCGGCGCGGCGATCCGCGTGCTCGACCAGTGGCACGACCTGCCGGTGTACGTCGCGGGCAGCAGCTTCGAGAACGGGGTGTGCTCGAACGGGGGAGCGCTGAGCGGCATCGGCGTGTCCTGGCAGATCCTCAACAGCGTCTTCATCGGGAACCGGGCGGTCGGACGCGGCGCCAACCCGGCCAAGGCCGGAACCCCCGGTGGCGGCAACGGCGGGGCCGTGTACGCGGACGGCAACAGGTACACCATCCGGATCGCCGGCTCGCTGATGACCGGCAACCACGCCAACGAGGGCGGCGGGGCGGTGTTCTTCGTCAGCAACGACCGCAGCGGCACGCTGCGCATCGAGCACTCGACGCTGCGCCGCAACGTCAGCGGGCAGTTCGAGACGCGCGGCTTCCCCGGCGTCTTCTACCTCGGCGCCGGCCGCGCGCCCAGGGTGGTCTCCTCCACCCTCCGATGAGGGCCGCGCCCGAGCGGGGGCGCGGTCTATACCGGCGGCGTACGCGCCGGCTCCCCGGCGGGGGCGCGCCCGGCCGGTGCGGTCCATACCGGTGACGTACGCGCCGGAGGCGCCGCGCGGCAATAGGCAGACGCCGCATACTTCTTATTACCTGTCAAGGCATCCGGTATATATCTCTCGTTTTGGTCATTCTGGTTGGAATGTTCCAACGGTCGCGTGGTCGATTGATTACAAAGGGTTATCGCCGCGTCAATGTGACCAATCCGTAGCCGTTAACCATGACGACATGAACGATCGCGGCGGGCATCATGCCTAACGTGACCGAGGGATGCGTCGCCGACGCCGCAACTGGGGTAAGGCTTGCGACGAGATCGGATGAGTCCGACCTCAGGGAACTGACCAGCCTTGCCGTACAAGGAGATCGCACCGCGATCGAATCACTGCTGGGACAACTGCGCCCGATGGTGGTCCGGTACTGCAGGGCCCGGCTGGGGAGGGTCTCCGGTCAGTACCACATCGCCGACGACGTGGCGCAGGAGGTGTGCATCGCGGTGCTGTCGGCGCTGCCACGCTACCGCGACATGGGCCGCCCCTTCGCCTCGTTCGTGTTCGGCATCGCTTCGCACAAGGTGGCGGACGCGTTGCGCAGTTCGGTGCGCTCCGCGGTGCCGACGCAGGACCTGCCGGACGGGCCCGACGAGGGCCCGGGGCCGGAGGAGACCGTCGTGCGCTACATCGAGGCGCAGCACGCCCGGGACCTGCTGGCCCGGCTTCCGGACACCCAGCGCGAGCTTCTCATCCTGCGGGTCGTCTCGGGCCTTTCCGCCGAGGAGACGGGTAATGTACTCGGCATGACCCCTGGTGCCGTCCGGGTCGCGCAGCATCGTGCGCTCGCCAGGCTCCGGCAGCTGGCCGAGCTGGAGTCGATTGCGTGACCATGAAACGTCGTCGTACGGCGGGCCTTCCCGGGTCGTACGGCGATGCCGACATGGAGGGCGACGTAACGCGGACGGACGCCCTCCTCGACGCCCTCGCCCGCCGGGAGGCCCTGAGCGGGACCGACGCGGCCCTCCGGCTGCTCGGCGCCCTGGTCGCCGACGTGGACAGTCAGCGGCTCTCCTCCGTGTCGATCACGCCGTCCACGTAGCCCCGGGCGTACTCCCAGCTCACGTAGTCGGACGGATCGGGCTGGAAGGCGGGCTCGTGGACCTGCGGCCGGCCGTTGTCGATCATCTGGCGCAGGTTGCCGCGCAGTAGGTCCCAGTCGAAGTAGTGCTGCTCGCCGCACTCGGGGCAGTCGAGGACCAGCCCGAGCACGCCCTGGGGTTCGAGCAGGGAACGGAAGACCTCCACGTCGGCGAGATCGGTCAGTGCCTCGTCGCGCTCGGCGAGCGTCAGCGGTTCCACGTCGTCAGCCGACCCGAGCTCCGCCGCGGGGTCGTCAGGGTCATCCGCGAACGGGTCGCGGGGGACGTCTTCCAGCACGCATCCCACCTTATGACCACGGCCCCCTCCAGGAGCGAAAGTGCGCCTCATCTGCTCGTCAGGCCCTTCGCTCCGGCAGCGTGCCTCACGGCGGGGTCCGCGGCCGGGTCACAGCCAGCCGCGGCGGGCCGCCTCGACCCCGGCGTGGAAGCGGGACTGGGCGCCCAGCTCCGCCATCGCCTCGGCGAATCTGGCCCGTACCGTGCGTACTGACACGCCGAGACAGCGGGCGACGGCGTCGTCGGACAGCCCCTGCGCGGCGAGTCGCAGCACCTGCCGGGCGCCGTTGTGCGGGGAGATCGGGGCGGCCCGGGCCCACAGCTCCCCGAACAGCGCCCGCAGGGCTCCGGCAGCAGCCGGGGCGCGGACGACGCAGCAGTTGTAGGCGTTGTCGGGCAGGGGAACGCCCCACTGGGCGGGCAGCCAGACGGTGCCGTCGCCGAGCGCGAGGAACCAGCTCGGCACCTCGTCGAGCGCGCGCAGATTCGCCCCCGCCGCCGTGAACCGTTCATACATCTCCCGTACGGCGGGAGACGACAGAGCGGCGTGCGGGACGATCGCACGCAGCCGCACGACGCCGTCCGCGGCGGCCCGGATCCACTGCGCGCTGTGGGCGTCGGCGAAGCGCACCACGGTGCGGTGGTCCGGGACCGCCATGACCAGATCGGCGGGAGGCGCCTGCAGCGCGTGGCCGATGACGCTCTCGTAGAGCGCGTCGGCGCCGCTGACCGGCTCGACCGGCAACCCCCCGCCCCGCCAGTCGCGCCCGGTGTCGTAGTGGCGGGTCAGGCGCCCGGCCGCCGCGATCATCTCGTCGAGCCGCCGGCTCTCCCGCGCCATGCGGTCCAGCCGCTCGGTGACCAGCCGCCCGATCACGGCGGCGGGATGCCGCGCGACGACCTCCTCCCGCCACCGGTCGACCGCGCCGAGCCGTACGAGGGCGTCGAGGGCGTCGAGCACGTCGGCGGCGGGCCGGTCGACGGCCTCGGCGAGCTCGGCCGGGGTGGCCCGGTGGAGGCGGAGCGCGGCCGCGTAGAGGGCCGCCTGGCCGGGGGAGAGCCCGAGGCTTTCGAATGGGCCGGTCCGCGGGGTGGCGTTTCCCGTCGTACTCATGCTCGCTCCGTCGGTGGTCGCACTGGCCGGAAGCGCGAACCCCCCGCTCACATCCCCGTCACGCCTCGGGCCGTGAGAATAGCCCGGCCTTTTCGTGTTGTCCGTTCCGTTCGCACATTCGGCATCACCGCGCCCGATTGTTTATGTATGAATGCGATGGTTTGTATTTGTTCCGGGTGGATCTTCGAAATAGCGGGGAATGCATCTTTGTGCAGTTGCAACTTGCGACATTGCGCATGGACGCTGCGTGACGCATCCTTAACGCAGCGTTAACCGGAACGCCGCCTCGGCCGGGCGCGGAGGGGGGCTCGACGAGTGCGGCGGGCGGGACGCGCCCTGAGTGGGGGGACCGGGATCCGGTCCCCCCACTTTTTGTGCCGTCCCCCTTGACAGGTGTGCCCGGTGCGGTTTGGGGCGGCCACTAGACTGACCTCGGGTCTGGCGAGGGATCCAGGGCAGGAGGGTGCAGTCAGATGGCCAAGTTCACCGAACCGGGACTCACGTTCGACGACGTGCTCCTCGTTCCCGCCTATTCGGACCTGCAGCCGGGCGAGGCCGACACGACGACCCGGCTGTCCCGGAACGTCACGCTGCGCATCCCGCTGGTCTCGGCCGCGATGGACACGGTCACCGAGGCGCGCATGGCGGTCGCCATGGCGCGGCAGGGCGGGATCGGCATACTGCACCGCAACCTCTCCATCGAGGAGCAGGCGCAGCAGGTCGACCTGGTCAAGCGGTCGGAGGCGGGAATGGTGACCAACCCCGTCACCTGCTCCCCCGAGGACACCCTCGCCGACGTCGAACGGCTGTGCGCGACCTACCGGATCTCCGGCGTCCCGGTCACCGACGCGGACGGCGTGCTCGTGGGCATCGTCACCAACCGCGACATGCGCTTCGAGAGCGACCAGGGCAAGGCCGTGCGCGACGTCATGACCCCGATGCCGCTGGTGACGGCTCCGGTGGGCGTCGACCGCGAGGAGGCCTTCCGGCTGCTGCGGCAGAACAAGGTCGAGAAGCTCCCCCTCGTGGACGAGGCGGGCCGCCTCCAGGGCCTGATCACGGTCAAGGACTTCACCAAGAGCGAGCAGTACCCGCTCGCCACCAAGGACGCCGACGGGCGCCTCATGGTCGGCGCCGCGGTGGGCGTTGCGGGCGACGCCGAGGAGCGCGCGATGGCTCTCATCGAGGCGGGCGCCGACGTCATCATCGTCGACACGGCGCACGGGCACTCGCGCGGCGTGTGCGACATGATCGCCAAGGTCAAGGCCAACAACGGGCGGGTCGACGTCATCGGCGGCAACGTGGCCACCCGCGCGGGGGCGCAGGCGCTGGTCGACGCGGGCGCCGACGCCGTCAAGGTGGGCGTGGGGCCCGGCTCGATCTGCACCACCCGGGTCGTCGCGGGTGTGGGCGCGCCCCAGCTCACCGCGATCTACGAGGCGGCGCTGGCCTGCGGCCCGGCCGGCATCCCGGTGATCGGCGACGGCGGCCTGCAGTACTCGGGCGACATCGCCAAGGCGCTGGCCGCCGGGGCCGACACGGTCATGCTGGGCTCGCTGCTCGCCGGCTGCGAGGAGTCACCCGGCGAGCTGATCTTCATCAACGGCAAGCAGTTCAAGTCGTACCGCGGCATGGGCTCGCTCGGCGCGGTGCGCAACCGCGAGCGCGGCGGCGCGTCGTTCAGCAAGGACCGGTACGCGCAGGCCGACGTGTCCGGTGAGGACAAGTACATCCCCGAGGGCATCGAGGGCCAGGTGCCCTACCGCGGCCCGGCCGCGGCGGTGGCCCACCAGCTCGTCGGCGGCCTCCGGCAGGGCATGTGGTAC
Organism: Microbispora sp. H10885; assembly: GCF_014161415.1. Taxonomy (NCBI): domain Bacteria; kingdom Bacillati; phylum Actinomycetota; class Actinomycetes; order Streptosporangiales; family Streptosporangiaceae; genus Microbispora; species Microbispora sp. H10885. Next base: position 145,543 of record NZ_JABBWY010000004.1, read on the forward strand.
ACCGGCTCCCGGACGATCGAGGAGCTGCACGAGAAGGCGCAGCTCATGCCGATCACGATGGCCGGGCTCAAGGAGAGCCACCCGCATGACATCCAGATGACGGTCGAGGCCCCGAACTACCATCGGCGATAGGCCAGTACCGGAAGAAACGGAAGAAAAGGCGATATGACACAGGAGATCGGGCGCGGCAAGAGCGGGCGACGGGGCTACGCGCTGGACGAGATCGGCATCGTGCCCTCCCGGCGCACCCGCGACCCGGAGGAGGTGTCGATCTCCTGGCAGATCGACGCCTACCGCTTCGACTCTCCGCTCGTGGCGAGCCCGATGGACAGCGTCGTGTCGCCCGCGACGGCGATCGAGATCGGCCGCTTGGGCGGCCTCGGCGTGCTCGACCTGGAAGGGCTCTGGACCCGCTACGAGGACCCGGCGCCGCTGCTGGAGGAGGTCGCCACCCTCGACCGGGCCGCCGCGACCAGGCGGCTGCAGGAGATCTACACGGCGCCGATCAAGGACGAGCTGATCGGCCGCCGGATCGAGGAGATCCGCGCCGGGGGCGTCACCACCGCCGTACGGCTGTCGCCCCAGCGGACGGTGCAGCACCACAAGGCCGTCATCGACGCGGGCGTGGACATCTTCGTCATCCGCGGCACGACCGTCTCCGCCGAGCACGTGTCCGGCCGGGCCGAGCCGCTCAACCTCAAGCAGTTCATCTACGAACTCGACGTCCCGGTGATCGTGGGCGGCTGCGCGACGTACACCGCCGCGCTGCACCTCATGCGGACCGGCGCGGCCGGCGTGCTGGTCGGCTTCGGCGGCGGCGCCTCGCACACCACCCGCAACGTGCTCGGCGTGGTCGTGCCGATGGCCACCGCGATCTCCGACGTCGCGGCGGCCCGCCGCGACTACATGGACGAGTCGGGCGGCCGGTACGTCCACGTCGTCGCCGACGGCGGCATGGGCGGCTCCGGCGACATCGCCAAGGCCATCGCCTGCGGCGCCGACGCCGTGATGGTGGGCTCCCCGCTCGCCCGGGCCAGCGAGGCCCCCGGCCGCGGCTTCCACTGGGGTTCGGAGGCCCACCACCCCGAGCTTCCGCGCGGCAAGCGGGTCGAGTTCGGCACGATCGGCACGCTGCGGGAGATCCTGCACGGCCCGTCGTCGCTGGCCGACGGCTCGATGAACCTGCTCGGCGCGCTGCGGCGCACGATGGCCACGGCCGGATACTCCGACCTCAAGGAGTTCCAGCGCGTCGAGGTCGTCGTCGCGCCGCCCCAGCGCTGAGCCGTCGCCAGGGAGGGCCGGGCCGCAGAGCGGCCCGGCCCTCGGCTTCTCCACACTCGACCAGGGCCGGCGCCCCGCGTTCAGGGGTGGCTCGGTCAGGGGCGGCGGACCCAGACGCCGCGCTTCATGACACCCACGACGCCCAGGTCCTCGTCGAGCACGACGAGGTCGGCGTATCTGCCGACGGTGATCGAGCCGGTCTCGCCGTCCAGGCCGAGGACCCGGGCGGGGGTGAGGGAGGCCATCCGGGCGGCGTCCACGAGTGAGCGCCCGACCTCCCGCACCGTACGGCGGAAGGCCACGTCCATGGTGAGCGTGCTCCCGGCGATCGCGCCTCCCTCGACGAGGCGGGCCACGCCGTCTTTCACGTCCACCGTCATCGGGCCGAGCGGATAGCGTCCGTCGCCCATGCCCGCCGCCGCCATCGCGTCGGTGATCAGGGCGGTGCGGTCCGCGCCCGCGGCGTCCATGGCCAGGCGCAGCATGGCCGGATGGACGTGGACGCCGTCGTTGATCAGTTCGACCGTCACCCGCTCGTCCTGCAGCAGCGCCGCGACCGGCCCGGGCGCGCGGTGGCCCAGCGGCGGCAACGCGTTGTAGAGGTGGGTCGCCACGGTCGCGCCCGCCTCGACGCCGTCGAGCGTCTGCTCGTAGGTGGCGTCGCTGTGGCCGAGCGCGGCGACGACGCCCTCGGCGACGGCCTCCCTCACCACGTCGAGCGCGCTCGGCAGTTCCGGCGCGATCGTCAGCATCCGGACATGGCCCCGCCCGGCCTTCACCAGCGCCCGGAACTCCGCCACGTCGGGCTCGCGCAGCAGCGTGGGCTCGTGCGCGCCGCAGCGCGACCTCGCGATGTACGGCCCCTCGAAGTGGATGCCGGCGACGAGACCCTGCTCGCACAGGTCGGCGAGCACCGACGCGGCCCGGGCGAGCGTGCCGGGCGCGGCGGTGACCAGGCTGGCCACGAGGGTGGTCGAGCCGCGGCTCAGGTGGAGAGCGGCGGCCTCGGCGGCGGTCTCCGGGTCGCCGTCCGGGAAGCTCCCGCCCGCGCCGCCGTGGCTGTGGATGTCCACGAAGCCGGGGACGACCGTGCGCCCGCCCAGGCCGTGCCCGTCGCGAGGCGCCTGCCCGCGCCCGATGTGGGTGATCCTGCCGTCCTCGATGGTGAGCCAGCCGTCGTGGACGCCGTCGGGAGTGACGACACGGGCATCGGAGAGAGTCACGCTCATGCCGCCCATCCTTCCGCGTACGGCCCGCGCCCGCCGCGCGGGGTGTCTACCGCATGGGCTGGGGTCCCCGGCTTCTCGGTAGATCCTTCAGAAGGGTGGGACATAGGGGGATTCCGGGGTAACTACCGGCGGGTAGATTTACCACGGCAGAGGCGAAGGGCGTACAGAGGGAGCCCTATGACGGCGAGGATGGGGACGGGGCGGCTCGGCCCGGAGGAACGGACCGCCGCCCTGGCGCGGATGGCGGCGCAGGAACTCGACGTGGTCGTGATCGGCGGCGGGGTGGTCGGGGCGGGCGTCGCGCTCGACGCCGCGACCCGCGGGCTCTCGGTGGGGCTGGTGGAGGCGCGCGACTTCGCCTCCGGCACGTCGTCGCGGTCCTCCAAGCTGATCCACGGCGGGCTCCGCTATCTGGAGCAGCTCAACTTCGACCTGGTCAGAGAGGCACTGAGGGAACGGTCCCTGCTGCTGAGGCGGATCGCGCCGCACCTGGTCAGGCCGGTGCCGTTCCTGTTCCCGCTCACGCACCAGGGCTGGGAGCGGCCGTACATCGGTGCCGGGCTCGTCCTGTACGACACGCTGGGGCTCTCCTTCGGGCTCACCCGGGGGGTGCCCGGCCACCGTCACCTCACCCGGCGCCAGGCGCTGCGGGTCGCCCCCTCGCTGCGCAGGTCGGCGTTCACCGGGGCCGTGCAGTACTGGGACGCCCAGGTCGACGACGCCCGCTTCGTGATGACGATGCTGCGCACCGCCGCGACGTACGGCGCGCACGTCGCCTCGCGGGTGCAGGCCGTGGGGTTCCTGCGCGAGGGGGAGCGGGTCACCGGGGTGCGCGTGTGCGACCTGGAGACGGGCGCGGAGTTCGACGTGCGCGCCCGCCAGGTCGTCAACGCCACCGGCGTCTGGACCGACGACATCCAGCAGCTCGTCGGCGGCCGGGGGCAGATCCACGTGCGCGCGTCCAAGGGCATCCACCTCGTGGTGCCGCGCGACCGCATCCACTCGCTCAGCGGGCTGATCATGCGTACGGAGAAGTCCGTGCTGTTCGTCATCCCGTGGGGCCGGCACTGGATCGTCGGGACCACCGACACCCGCTGGACGCTCGACAAGGCCCACCCGGCTGCCTCCCGCACGGACATCGACTATCTGCTCGACCGGGTCAACTCGGTCCTTTCGGTGCCGCTGACCAGGGACGACGTCGAGGGCGTGTACGCCGGGCTGCGCCCGCTGCTGGCCGGGGAGTCCGAGGAGACCAGCAAGCTCTCGCGCGAGCACGTCGTCACCCACCCCGTGGCCGGGCTCGTCATGGTGGCGGGCGGCAAGTTCACGACGTACCGCGTCATGGCGGCGGACGCCGTGGACGCGGTCGCGCACGGGCTCGACCAGCGCGTCCCGCCGTCGTGCACCGACCAGGTGCCGCTCGCCGGGGCGGAGGGCTACCAGGCCCTGTGGAACTCCCGCCACCGCCTGGCGCGGTCATCCGGGCTGCACGTGGCCCGGATCGAGCACCTGCTGGAGCGGTACGGCTCGCTGATCGACGAGGTGCTGGCGCTCGTCGAGCAGGACCCCTCGCTGGGCCGCCCGCTCGACGGCGCGGACGACTACCTGCGCGCGGAGATCGTGTACGCCGCCACGCACGAGGGCGCCGGGCACCTCAACGACGCGCTGACCCGGCGCACCCGCATCTCGATCGAGACCTTCCATCGGGGGACCGCCGTCGCCCAGGAGGCCGCCGAGCTCATGGCCGGCCCGCTCGGCTGGGACGCCGATCAGGTCAAGCGGGAGGTCGAGTACTACACCAAGCGGGTCGAGGCTGAGCGGGCCTCCCAGGAGCAGGACACCGACCAGGAGGCCGACGCGATCCGCCTCGGCGCGCCGGAGATCGTCCCCGTCGCACCTCCGCGCGACCTCGCGAAGGCGCCCGGGACCGCCTGACTTCCTCAGGAGAAGGGAACCCACGCCCGGTCGGCCCTGCCCGTGCCGCGCCGGCGAGTGCCCGACCTCGCCGATCAGGCGCGCCCGTACAGCGCCGGCAGGTCCACGAGGAGGACGGCAGGATCCCGCGCGGCCTCGGCCCGGAGGTCGTCGTCGAAGCCGGCGCCGCTGTAGCAGGCCAGCACTGTTCCGGAGGTCTCGTAACCCTTCGCCGACAGCAGGTCGCGGGCCCGGCGAAGGCGCTCCAGATGGCGCACGCCCATGAGCTTGTCCCACTCGGCCTCGCCCAGGGACCTGACCGTCCGGGGCTCGCCGGGATAGGCGGGGCCGAGGACGGCCACGTCCACGTCGATCTGGGTCCTGGCCACGGGGTCGGCCACCGTGCCGGCCGCGACCTCGCCGATGCCGCCCTCACCGAAGTGCTCCCGGCCATGGCGCAACGCGTACTCCCGGCAGAGCGTCTCGAAGTGCGGCCCCATCACCTTCGACAGGAAACGCTGCTGGGAGCGCCGCCAGACCTCCTCGGCGAGGCCGAGGCCGAGGTCCGACCACTCCGGACGCATGATCGCCTGGTAGAAGGTGATGAGCGGCTCCGCGATGCGGTACCGCGTCCGTCCCGACCGGAAGGCGTCCTTCTCCCTGACCAGCAGCCCGCAGTCCTTCAGCACGTTGAGCGGGTGGGCGATGTCGGAGGACCTGTACCCGATGTGGCCGGCGATGCCGCCCCAGGTGTTGTTCCCCGCCGCGACCGCGGAGAGAACGGAGTGGTAGAGGGCGGGGTCGCGGATGTCGGGCTCTTCCGCCAGCAGGTAGCGGCCTTCCCGGAAGATCGACGTCCTCCGGTCGAGGACCGTACGGACCACCCATCGGTCGAAGTCCTCGCACGCAGGTCGATCTCCTGCTTGAGCAGGGACGGCAGGGCCGGGTTGGCCTTCATCAGGTACGGGAACTCGTCGATGATCAGTGGTGTCGGGCCGTCTTCGGCCAGCGAGAAGAAGAAGGTGAGCGCGTCCCGCCAGTCCGCGAACGGGTAACCCACCGGGGAGCCGGTGTGTCTGGCCAAGGCCATGCCGAACAGGCGGAGCAGCTCGATCTCCGTGCCTTCCGTCGCCTCGAAGTAGAAACCACCGAGGGCCTCGGCCAGGTTCCTGAGCAGGAAGGTCTTTCCCTGTCTGCGGCGGCCGCTGACGACGCCGAAGGCCACCTCTGCCTGGGTGCCGGTCGCGAAGGAGGTCAGTGCCTCCCACTCCCAGTCCCGATCGAAGATGTGTCCCGGTTTGGCTACCACAAGCGTTCACCCCGCCACTGAAATACGGTTCGCTTAACCGTATTTCAGTGACAGGGGCGCCGTCAGCCGAAGGGGATCCACGCCCGGTCGGCAAGGGTGGCGGCGTCGCTGACCTTGAGGCCGGCGCCGGAGAGGGTCCACAGGTCGTCACCGATGACAAGGGAACGGCGGATGCCCTGGCCGTCGGGGGCGAAGCCCTTGTTCGCGGCGGGCTTCGGATGGGTCACGACGCCCAGCTCGGTGATCGCCCGGTCGCCGACGCGCAGCGCGAGGGCGGCGGTCTCCGTGATCTCGCCGCCGGCCCAGCTCTGCAGCGGGAGCACGGCCAGCCCGGTGGCGGGCCAGTAGAGGAAGGCGTGCGGGTCCCACTCGGCCTCCGAGCCGGAGTCCTTCCGGTGGAACCGGGACAGCACCGCGGGCGCGGCCGGGTCGGCGACGTCGAACAGCGAGATCTGGGTGCCGAGCGCCCGGCCCGCCTCGCTCGCCTCCTGGCCGATGCCGATGAGCCGTCCCTCGCCCGCCGGGTGGAGATAGGCGGAGAAACCGGTGATCTTGAGTTCGCCCGTCACCTTCGGCGCGGCCGGATCCCGCAGGTCCAGCGCGTACAGCGGGTCGGTCTGACGGAAGGTCACGACGTAGCCGAGATCGTCCATGAACCGCACCGAGTAGATCCGCTCGCCCCTGCCGAGTCCCGTCACCGAGCCGGTCGGGGCGAGCGTGCCGGCGTCGAGCACGTACACGCCGCTCTCGCTCGTGCTCGGGCTCGCGCCGAACACCTCGGCGCCGCTGGTCGTCGCCACCCGCAGACGGCCGTCGTACTCCGACAGGGAGTACTGGTTCAGCAGCCGTCCCGGCACCGAACCCGACGTGACGTAACGCGGCGCGCCGGGGCCGGAGACGTCGAAGCGGTGCACCTCCGTACGCTCGGGCGGCGCGGTGGGCGTGGGCGCGGCCTCCGAGGCTTCCGCCCCTGAGGTCTCCGGGACCGGCACCACGTCGATCGGGCGGGCCGTCCACCACTGCGGATTGCTGGTGACGTAGAGGCTGCCCGCCGTCCCGTACACCGTGTCGCCGTCGGCCGCGACCGCGATCGGTGACGTCGAACCGAACGGCGCGGCGGCGGCCAGGTCGATCGTGTGGACGGTCAGCATCGAGGTGCCGGTGAAGCTGTCGGGGTGGCTGATCCGGTCACAGCCGACCCGCTCGGTGCGGCCCGCGCCGCCGGTCTCGCCGCCGCCCGTCTCGATCTCGTACGACGGCAGCCACGCGTCGGCGGGGGCGGCCAGCACGGCCCGGCGGTTGGCGTCGAGCATCTCCCGCTCCGATGCGCCCTCCTTCGGCACCGGAAGGGCGATCTCCGGCTGGGACCGGACGACGAGCCGCACCATGGAGCCGGACTGCCGGGCGTCGACGTGCTGCCCGTGCGCGGTCATCGCGGCGAGGACGCGCGGCTCGCCGGACAGGTCCACGAGCACGTACCTCGGGCCGCCGGGACCGACCCGGGCCGCGGCCTTCGCCCCGAACGGGATCACCCCGCCCTGGAACAGCACGAGCGCGCGGTCGCCGTGGACCAGCAGATCGGCCTCGGCCCACGCCTGGTCGCCGGCGACGAGCCGCAGCGTCCCGGTGACTCGCCGGGTCCGCGCGTCCACGACGCGCAGCACGCCGCCGGTGACCGTGATCACCCGGTCGCCGTCGCTCTTGACCAGGTCGGGCTCGTCCACGCCCGCCTCGTGCGTGTTGGTGGTGGAGAACGACTGCTCGGGCGTCGCCTGCTTCGCCGCGCTCGCGTCCTCGCGGGCCGCGAAGAGCATGGCGTCGCCGAAGCCCCAGGGCGTCACGTTCCGCGCGGCGGCCCGGCGCAGCCCGTCCGTCATCTCGGCGCAGTCCGTGTACGAGACGAGCCGCACCTTCCCGGTCAGGTCCACCGGAGACGGCGGGGGGTCCTGCGTCGTACGGCCGCCCGCGCAGCCCGTGACTCCCGTCGCGAGCAGGGCGGCGAGCACGCCCGCCGTACGGATCGATGTCCTCATGTCCCCTAGACGGATCACGTCCGGCCCCGGTTCGACGGGCCGAAACCGCTTCCTCCGGCTTGGGCCCCAAGCTATAGTCTAGGGCTATTAGGAAATCAGCTAGGAAGAGAAGGGTGGCGGGCGTATGGCACGGGCCGGGCTGACGGCGGACCGCGTGACACTCACCGGCGCCGAACTGGCGGACGAGGTCGGGCTCGAGCACGTGACCATGTCGGCCGTGGCGCGGCGGCTCGGGGTGAAGGACGCCAGCCTCTACGCGCACGTCCGCAGCCTGGAGGACCTGCGCGGGCGGATCGCGCTGCTGGCGGCGGACGAGAAGACCGTCCGCATCGCGGAGGCGATCGCCGGGCGGGCCGGCAAGGACGCGCTGGTGGCGTACGCGAACGCCTGGCGCGAGTACGCCCGCGACCACCCGGGCCGCTACACGGCGACGCAGATCCCGATACAGATCGATCCCGAGCTCGTGGCCCGGGCCTCCGGCCCGCGGCGCGCCGTCGAGCTGACCTACAGCATGCTGCGGGCCTACGCGCTGGACGAACCCGACCTGACCGACGCGGTCCGGCTGATGCGCAGCACGTTCCACGGCTTCACCAGCCTTGAGGCCGCGGGCGGGTTCGCGCACAGCCGCCCGGCGGAGGACTCCTGGGTCCGCTGTCTCGACGCCCTGCACACCCTTCTGACGCACTGGCCCCCCTCCTGACCACCGGCCCCCGTCCTGACCACCCACTCCCGTCCCAGCCACCGGCCCCCGTCCTGGCCACCGGCCCGGACGCGACGAAGGAGACCCACATGACCAGCCCGACCATCGGCCACCTGCGCGTGGACGGGGCCACCCTGCACTACGAGGTGCGCGGCGAGGGCCCGCTCCTGCTGCTGATCCCCGGCGGCACGGGCGGCGCGGCCTCCTTCGACGGCGTCGCCGACGACCTGGCCATCGGCTACACGGTCGTGTCCTACGACCCGCGCGGCCTGTCCCGCAGTCCGCTCGACGACCCGGAGGCCGAGCAGCGGGTCGCGCAGCACGCCGACGACGCGTTCCGGCTGCTGGAACTGCTGTCCCCGGACGCGCCCGCCCGCGTGGCCGGCTGCAGTTCCGGGGCGATCGTCACGCTGCACCTGCTGACCACCCATCCCGAGCGGGTCGGACGCGTGGTGGCGCACGAGCCGCCGGTGGTGGAGGTGCTGCCGGACGCCGCCGAGCACCGGGCGCTGCTCGCCCGCGTACGGGACACGTTCCGGCGGGAGGGGCTGATGCCCGCGGCCGCGGTGTTCGCGGCCGGTCTCAGGCGGCCCGGTGCCGACCCCGCCGATCCCGCCGATCCCGCCGACGCCGACACAGCCGCCGTGGACGCCCCCGTCGACCCCCCGAAGCCCGCTGAGCTGCCACCTGAGGCGGCGGCCCGGGTCGAGCGGACGATGGCGGACATGCCCTACTTCCTCGGGCGTATCGTGCCGAGCTTCATGGCCTACACCCCGGACGTGGACCGCCTGGAGGCTCTGTCCGACCGGCTCGTGCTCGCGGCCGGGGCGGACTCGGACGGCGAGCTTCCCTACCGCCCCGCCGCCTTCCTGGCCGAGCGGTTCGGCACGCCGCTCGTCCACTTCCCCGGCGGGCACACCGGCCTCAGCACCCACCCCGCCGAGTTCGGCGAGCGGCTCCGCGAGGTGCTGGACGCCTGAATCCCGCGCGAATCTTCCGCGATCACCCGCCGGCCGACGGGCGGGTGATCGTACGGACGGATCCGGGCGCCGGACCTCCGCCGCAGCGTGCGGGTCATTACCTACCGGTAGCCAGAGGCGGTCCTCCGGAATATTCTTCCGGCATGGGTGCCATGAATCGGCTGCTCGACGCGGCCATGGTCGAGCGGATTCTCACACACGTCTCCTCCGAGGGTAAGACGCGGGAGATCTTCGCGCCCTTCACCGGCGAGCTCCTCGCCGAGGTCCCGATCTCCGCGCCCGAGGACGTCCGCGCGGCGTACGACAGGGCCCGGGCGGCGCAGGAGGCATGGGCGGCGCTGCCGGTCCGTGAGCGGACCAAGCCCTTCCTGCGGCTGCACGACGCGATACTCGACCGCCGCAGTGAGCTGCTCGACGTCGTGCAGTGGGAGACCGGGAAGGCGCGCCGGCACGCGTACGAGGAGCTCCTCGACGTGGCGGGCTGCGCGCTCTACTTCGCGCGGCGCGCCCCCGGCCTGCTGGAGCCGCAGGGCAGGCAGGGCATCTTCCCGATCGCCACGCGGGCGGCCGAGCTGCGTCACCCCAAGGGCGTGGTCGCGGTGATCAGCCCGTGGAACTACCCCCTGGCCCTGGGGGTGACCGACGTGGTGCCCGCGCTGATCGCGGGCAACGCCGTCGTCCACAAGCCGGACACGCAGACGTCACTGTCCGCGCTGTGGACCATCGACCTGCTGGTCGAGCTGGGCATGCCGCGCGACATCTGGCAGGTCGTGCTGGGCGACCCGGAGGACGTCGGCGATCCGCTGCTGGACGGCGCGGACTACGTCGCGTTCACCGGCTCGACGCGCGGCGGGCGCAGGATCGCCGAGGAGGCGGCCAGGCGGCTGATCGGCTGCTCGCTGGAGCTCGGCGGCAAGAACCCGATGGTCGTGCTGGACGACGCCGACCTCGACGTGGCCGCCCAGGGTGCGATCAGGGCCTGCTTCACCAATGCCGGGCAGCTCTGTATCGCCATGGAGCGGCTGTACGTGCACGAGTCGGTCGCCGACCCTTTCCGTGACAAGTTCGTCCGGGCGGCGGAGAACATGAAGATCGGCGCCGGTCTCGACTGGGACGTCCAGATGGGCTCGCTCACCCACCGGCGGCAGGTCGACGCGGTCTCCGCGCACGTCGCCGACGCGGTCGCCAAGGGCGCGACCGTGCTGACCGGCGGCCGGCCCCGCCCCGACCTCGGCCCGCTGTTCTACGAGCCGACGATCCTGGAGGGCGTCACCGAGGACATGGCCGTCTGCCGGGACGAGACGTTCGGGCCGGTCGTGTCGCTCTACCGCTTCAGGGACGAGGACGAGGCGGTCCACGCGGCCAACGACACGGCGTACGGGCTGAACGCGTCGATCTGGACCGGGGACGTCGCGCGGGGCCGCCGGCTCGCGGCCCGGATCAAGGCGGGCACCGTCAACATCAACGAGGGGTACGCCTCGGCGTACGCGTCCTACGACGCGCCTATGGGCGGGATGAAGTCGTCCGGCCTCGGCCGCCGCCACGGCTCGGAGGGCCTGCTGAAGTACACCGAGGTGCAGACTGTGGCCAGCCAGGCCACCTGGCTGGGCTTCGAGCCGATCCTCGGCATGACCTACGAGAGGTACGCCGACACGCTCGCCGGGCTGCTCAAGACCATGAAGCGCCTGCACCTCAAGTGAGAAAGGGCAGGGCGTTGGACTACGACGTGGCGGTGATCGGGTCGGGGTTCGGCGGGAGCGTGGCCGCGCTGCGGCTCAGCGAGAAGGGCTACACGGTCGGCGTCCTGGAGGCCGGCCGGAGGTTCGACGAGACGACCCTGCCGAAGACCTCCTGGCGGGTCAGGGACTTTTTGTGGGCTCCCGCGCTCGGGCTCAGGGGCATCCAGCGCATCCACGTCCTGCGCGGGACGAACGGCGTGATGGTGCTGGCCGGCGCCGGGGTCGGCGGCGGCTCGCTCGTCTACGCCAACACCCTCTACCAGCCGCTCGATCCGTTCTTCCGTGATCCCCAGTGGGCGCACATCACCGACTGGAAGGCCGAGCTCGGGCCGTACTACGACCAGGCCAGGCGGATGCTCGGCGTGGTGGAGAACCCGACCGTCACCGCCGCCGACGAGGTCATGCGGAAGGTCGCCGAGCGGATGGGCGTCGGCCACACCTTCCGCCTCGCCCCCGTCGGGGTGTTCTTCGGCGAGCCCGGGGCCGAGGTCGACGATCCCTACTTCGGCGGCGTGGGACCGCGCCGCCGCGGCTGCGTCGAGTGCGGCGAGTGCATGACCGGCTGCCGCCACGGCGCCAAGAACATGCTGACCAAGAACTACCTCCACCTGGCCGAGAAGGCCGGGGCGAGGGTCCACCCGGAGACCACGGTGACCGGCGTGCGCCCGATCGAGGGCGGGTACGCGATCACGGTGCGGCGGACCGGCCCGTTCGGGCGCACCCGCACCCTGACCGCCGCGCAGGTGGTCTTCGCCGCCGGGACGTACGGCACCCAGCACCTGCTGCACCGGCTCAGGGCGACCACGCTGCCGCGTATCTCCCCCCGGCTCGGCGCGCTGACCAGGACGAACTCCGAGGCCCTGCTCGGGTTCGAGCGGCCGGACACCAAGGGTGTGAAGCTCAACCGGGGCGTGGCGATCACCTCCTCGATCCACCCCGACGCCGAGACGCACATCGAGCCGGTCCGGTACGGCGACGGCTCCAACGCGATGGGCCTGCTGCGCACGCTGCTGGTCGACGGCGGCGGCCGGGCCCCGCGCTGGCTGGGGTTCCTCGGGGCGGCGCTGCGCCGCCCGCACCTGCTGCTCCGGCTGTTCAACCACCGCAGGTGGTCGGAGCGCGCGGTGATCGCCCTGGTGATGCAGGCCAAGGACAACTCGATCACGCTCTCGCTCAGGGGCGGCAGGCTCAGGGCGGGCCCGGGCCACGGCGAGCCCAACCCCACCTGGATTCCCGCGGGGCACCGGGCCGTGCGTCTCGCGGCCGAGGAGATCGGCGGCCTGCCGGGCGGCTCCTGGCTCGACCTCTTCGACATCCCGGCGACCGCGCACTTCCTCGGCGGCTGCGCGATCGGCGACTCGCCCGAGACCGGGGTCGTCGACCCCTACCACCGCGTCTACGGGTACGAGGGCCTGCACGTCGTGGACGGCTCGGCCGTCTCGGCCAACCTCGGCGTGAACCCCTCGCTGACGATCACCGCCCAGGCCGAGCGGGCGATGGCGCTGTGGCCCAACAAGGGCGAGCCCGACCCGCGTCCCGCCCTCGGCTCGCCGTACCGGCGGGTCGCGCCGGTGCGGCCGGTCAGGCCGGTGGTGCCCGCCGCCGCGCCGGGCGCCCTCCGCCTGCCAATCGCCGGCGTCACCCACGGCGGCGTCACCCACGGCGGCGTCACCCACGGCGGCGTCACCCACGGCGGCGTCACCCAGGGCGGCGTCACCCAGGGCGGCGAGGTCCCGCGCGACGGCACGTCCTGACCCACCCCTCCGCGGCCGGATGCCGCCGCCCGCCGGGGATGGCGTCCCCCCGGCGCGGACGACGGGCGTGGGAGGGGTGAGCGCGGGCGGGGCGGGCGCGGGCGGGGCGCGTCACCGCGCCGATAGACTGGCGTCACCGCCTCGCAGCCTTCTTGGGGGTCCCTTCCAGTGTCCGACTTCGACACCGTCCTCGTCGTGGACTTCGGCGCGCAGTACGCGCAGCTGATCGCGCGACGGGTGCGTGAGTGCCACGTCTACTCCGAGATCGTCCCTTCGACGATGCCGGTCTCCGAGATGCTGGAGAGGAAGCCCAAGGCGATCATCCTGTCCGGCGGCCCGTCGTCGGTGTACGCCGAGGGCGCCCCGCCCGTGCCGGACGGCCTGTTCGAGACCGGGGTGCCGACCTTCGGCATCTGCTACGGCTTCCAGGCCATGGCCAGGGCCCTCGGCGGCGAGGTCGCCAAGACCGGCGCAGCCGAGTTCGGCGGGACCTCACTTGAGGTGCTCAGGGAGGGCCTGCTGTTCGCCGGGCTGCCCGTGGCGCAGACGGTCTGGATGTCGCACGGCGACTCGGTGGTCGGCGCTCCGGCCGGGTTCACCGTCACCGCCGCCACCTCCGCCACCCCGGTCGCCGCGATGGAGGACCCCTCCCGCGGCCTGTACGGCGTGCAGTTCCACCCCGAGGTGCTGCACTCCGAGCACGGGCAGCAGGTGCTCAAGCACTTCCTGGAGGCGGCCGGCTGCCGCCCCTCGTGGACCATGCTCAACATCGTCGAAGACGCCGTGGAGGCCGTGCGCGCCCAGGTGGGCGACGGCCGGGCGGTCTGCGGCCTGTCGGGCGGCGTCGACTCCGCCGTGGCCGCCGCGATCGTCCAGCGGGCCATCGGCGACCGGCTGACCTGCGTCTTCGTCGACCACGGCCTGCTGCGCAAGGGCGAGGCCGAGCAGGTCGAGCGCGACTTCGTCGAGGCCACCGGCGTCAAACTGCGGGTCGTGGACGCCTCCGAGCGCTTCCTCAAGGCACTGTCGGGCGTGACCGACCCCGAGGAGAAGCGCAAGATCATCGGCCGGGAGTTCATCCGGGTCTTCGAGGACGAGGCCCGCGCGATCATCGCCGACGGGCCGGTGGACTTCCTCGTCCAGGGCACTCTCTATCCGGACGTCGTGGAATCGGGCGGCGGCACCGGAACCGCCAACATCAAGTCCCACCACAACGTCGGCGGGCTCCCCGACGACCTGAAGTTCCAGCTGGTCGAGCCGTTGCGCACGCTGTTCAAGGACGAGGTGCGGCGGGCCGGCGAGGAGCTCGGCCTGCCCCCGGCGATGGTCTGGCGACAGCCGTTCCCCGGGCCCGGCCTCGGCATCCGGATCATCGGCGAGGTCACCCGCGAGCGCCTCGACCTGCTGCGCGAGGCCGACGCCATCGCCCGTGAGGAGCTGACCCGCGCCGGTCTCGACCGCGACATCTGGCAGTGCCCGGTCGTACTGCTGGCCGACGTCCGCTCGGTCGGCGTGCAGGGCGACGGCCGCACCTACGGCCATCCGGTCGTGCTGCGCCCGGTGACCTCCGAGGACGCGATGACCGCCGACTGGTCGCGGGTGCCGTACGACGTGCTGGCCCGCATCTCCACCCGGATCACCAACGAGGTGCGGGAGGTCAACCGGGTGGTGCTCGACGTGACGAGCAAGCCGCCGGGCACCATTGAATGGGAGTGACCGGTAATAACCGGTGTGAATCCGGCGCGGCCGGATAGTGTGGCGCGGTGACTGCCACAGAGCGCGAGACCCCGCGGCCCGGCACCACGCCACCGCACCCTGCGCAACGCCCTGCCGAACAGGCCGCCGAACGCCCCGCCGGGGCGGGTCGGCTGGCCTGGCTGGACGCGCTGCGCGGGATCGGGGCGATGGCGGTGGTCGCCGAGCACGCGCTGCCCTGGGTGATGCCGTCGCTCCGCCCGTACTGGTTCAGCCTCGGCATGTACGGCGTGCTGGTCTTCTTCCTGGTCAGCGGGTACATCATCCCCGCGTCCCTGGAGAAGAGGGGCGACGTGGGCGCGTTCTGGATCAGCCGGGTCTTCCGCCTCTATCCGCTCTATCTGCTGGTGATCGCCGTCGTGCTGGTCATGGCGATCTGGGTGCCGGTGCGCCAGGAGGTGCCCCGCCACCCCTCGGCCGTGGCGGCGCACCTGAGCATGCTGCTCGACGTCGTCCACGTCGGCGCCGTCGCCGACCCGATGTGGACGCTGTCGTACGAGATGGTGTTCTACCTGCTGGTGACCGCGTTGTTCGCGGGCGGGATGCACCGGCGCAGCGGGGCGCTGGCGATCGTCTTCGGGGTGGTCGCGGTCGTCGCCGGACTGGTGCTCTCGGCGCCGCTGCTGCCCGGTCACTGGCCGGCCGTCGCGGCCTGCGTGGTCTTCGTCGCGGGCCTGGCCTGCCTGATCATCGGCCGGTTCCGCACGGCCGCGGCGTACGCGCTGGGCCTGATGGCGCTCGTGCTGCTGCTGTTCGGCAGCTTCGTGCCGTGGTTCGGCGCGGCCATCCTCGCGGTGATGTTCACGGGGACCGCGCTGTACCGCTGGGAGCGGGGCACGGCCGGGCTCGGCCCGGTCGTGGCCGCGGCGGTCCTCGTGGCCGCCGCGCCCGTGTGGTCGGTGCAGGCCGGCTGGTGGTGGGTGCAGCCCGACGTGTGGATCACCACGATCGTGCTCGCCGGGGTGACGTTCGCGATCGGCATGGCGCTGCGCGGCAGACGCGTACCCGGCGTGCTGACCTGGCTCGGCCTGATCAGCTATTCGGTGTACCTGCTGCACCATCCGCTGCTGAGATATCTCAACGCGCTCGTCGGGGACCTGAAGTCGGTGACCGACCCCGGCCGGGCGGCCCTCACGCTCGGCTACCTCGCCGGGACGCTCACGCTGAGCTGGCTGACCTACCGCTTCGTGGAGTCGCCGGCCCAGCGCCTGGGCCGGCGGTTCACTCGACGGTCATCGTCATCGAGTCACGCGTCGGGTCGGGATATACCTGTCCCGGGATGAGCTCCTCGCCCTCCAGCAGGGTGGACACGGTCACGAAGTGGTAGCCCTGCGCGGTGAGTTCCTTGAGCACCTTCGGCATCGACTCCACGGTCTCCTTGACCGTCTCGTGCATCAGGACGACCTCGCCCTCGCCGGCGATCTCCAGGGCGCGTGAGGTGAGGAAGTCCACGTTCCGGTAGTCCTTGATGTAGTCCTTCGTGGCGGTCGTGCCCGGGATCTGGATGAGCCCGAACTTTGCGGTGAGCTCCTCCACGCCGCCGTTGCGCAGCCCGCCGGGCGCGCGGAAGACCACCGGCGCCTTCCCGGTCGTCTTCGTGATCAGCCGCTGGGTGTCGCCGATCTTCTTGTTGATCTCGGCGTACGTGAGCTCGGTCAGATACCTGCCGTCCCACGAGTGGTTGCCGATCTCGTGACCGGCCTTGGCGATGGCCTGGGTGAGCTTCGGGTGCTTCTTCACCTCGGAGCCGATCAGGAAGAACGTGGCCTTCGCCTTGTACGTGGCGAGGGTCTTCAGCAGTGTCTGGTTGTACTGCCCCGGACCATCGTCGAAGGTCAGGGCGATGCACTTGTGGGTCGCGCAGAACGGCTCACGGGCCGCGCGAGCGTGGGCGTGGGCGGGGAGGGCGGCGGCCGTCGCGAGGGCGCACGCGACCGCGAGGGGGATCAGACGACGTACGGCCATGGGGTACTCCTCGGGAATCTACAACGCGGCATCGTAACGCGTCTCGTGCCACTTCCTCCGTTGCAGTCCGATTACGTCTCGTGTGACAACCCCGCGCCGGGACCCGGCGGGAGGATTAAACCTTCGGCCAAGGAAGGGACTATGGCGGCACCCGGACGGGTGCGGTTCGCGATGCTGGGCCGGTCGGATGAGGAACCGCGCAGCGTGAGGAGGGCGGGTGAGGCGAGCCGCCACCCGGTCGGCGTGGGGGACGTGGATCGGGTTCGAATCCTGTCCGTCGCTGCTCGGCCGCCTCGTCGAGGGCTTCTCCGGCCCGTGGACGCCGCTGGAGCACCTTCCCGTCCCCGCGTCCGCGCAGGAGACCGTGCCCGCACAGGAGACGGCGTCCCTGGGGGAGGCAGCGTCCGTGCGGGGGACGGTGCCTGTGCCGGAGACCGCGCCCTCCCAGCAGACGGCGTCCATGCGGGGGCCAGCGTTCGTGCGGGGGACGGTGTCCGTGCCGGAGACCGGGCCCGTGCGGGAGACGGGGTGCGTGGTGCTCGCGGCACGGTCCCCGGCCGACCTGCGCAGGGCCGTGCCGCTGCGGGTCCTGCTGCCGCGGGCGCCGCGCGTGCGGATCGCCGTGGCGGACGTGCCGCCCTGGGCGGGCCGGCCGCTGCCGGCCGCCGGGCAGGCCCCCTGCTGGCGCCTGCTGACCGGGCTGCGGGTCGCCCGCCGCGGGCGCGGCTGGCACCTGGAGGCCGCCTTCTCCGAGCCCGTCGCCGCCGGGGAGATCCTGGCCCACGTCGCGTACGGCCTCTTCGGCGCGGCCGGGACCACCACGCCCGTGGCCGGGCTGGCGGGCGCGGGCGCGGCCGACTGGCGGCCCGGCGACGCCAACGCCACCCTCGCGCCCGCTGACGGCCCGGTGCCGGACCGCCGCGACGCCCCCGGCTGCGACCTGCTGGTGCGCGCCGGCGCGTCCCGCGTCCCGCCGGTGGACGAGGCCGTCGTCAACCCGATCGGGTTCCGGCCGCACCCCGAGGAGGGAGTCGCGGAGCTCACGCCGCACCGGGACGGGTTCGCCGTCACCTGCGGCCCCACCACTCTCGTACGGCTGCCGCCCGGCGGGCGCGTCACGGACGTGGACGTCGCCCGCCTGCGCGACGTCCGGGGGGTCGCGGTGCCGGCCTCTGCCGGGCCCGCTTCCGCCGGGCCCGCGCCGGTCGTGGCGCGCGTCGTGGCCGCGCTGGCGGCCGCCGGGATCCCGGTGCTCGCCGAGCCCGACCCGGCGCGTGACGAGGCGCTGGGCCCCCCGCTCGCCGCCGCCCTCGCCGCCGTGACCCCCGAGGCACTCGCGTCCGACCTGCGCCGGGAGGAGATCAGCATCCGGCTGCGCAGGACCGCGCTGCGCGAGCACGGCTCGGTCGCGTGCTGGCGGCGGCTCGCCGCGGACGCCGGCCTGTCCGTGCCGCCGGCACCACGGGTGTCGATCCTGCTCTGCACCCGCCGCCCGGAGATGCTCCCGTTCGCGTTCGAGCAGATGGAGCGCCAGCGCGGCGTGACGACCGAACTGATCGTGGGGCTCCACGGCTTCACCGCGCGGGAGGCGCCGCTTCCCCGTACGCCGCTGCCGGTCACCGTGATCGAGGCGCCCGCGACGACACCGTTCGGCGAGGTCCTGAACCGGATGGCGGCCGCCGCGTCCGGGTCGTACCTCGCGAAGGTGGACGACGACGACTGGTACGGCCCCGACCACCTCGCCGATCTCCTGCTCGCCCGGCTCTACAGCGGCGCCGACCTGGTCGGGTCGGCCGCGGAGTTCGTCTACCTGGAGCAACTCGACGTGACGATCAGGCGGTGCATCGGCACCGAGCGCTTCGCGCCGCTGGTGGCCGGGGGGACGATGCTGGTCACCCGGGCCGCGTTCGAGGCGGCCGGCGGCTTCCGGCCGCTGCCGAGGACGGTCGACGGCCAGCTTCTGCAGGCCGTCGAGGCGGCGGGCGGCCGCATCTACCGCACCCACGGGTTCGGCTACGTGCTGCGCCGCCGCAGCGCGTACGGCCACACCTGGCGCCAGCCTGTGCAGTCGTTCCTCGCGTCCTACCAGGAGCAGTGGCGCGGGCTGGTCTTCAACGGACTGATGAAGGACGGTGCCCAATGGCGGGCGGAGGTGAGGACGTGACGGGGGGCGTGCGCATCCCGCTCAACGACTACGGGGTGCTCGGGCAGCCGCCGGCGCCGGGGGAGTGGACCCCCACGCTCACGGTGAGCGTGGTCATCCCCGCCCACCGCGCGGAGCACACGCTGCCGCTGACCCTGGCGAGCCTGGCCCGGCAGACCTACCCGGCCCACCTGACGGAGGTCGTGGTGGTGGACGACGGCGAGCGGCCCGCGCCGCCGCTATCCGTCCCGTCCGCTGAGCCGTCCACCGGCCCCTCCACCGCGCCCTGCGCTGGGCCCTCGCCCGACGCCTGGCCCGTGTCCTCCGCCTGGCCCGTGTCCTCCGCAGGGCCCGTGCCGGAGCGGCTGCGGGTGGTCCGTCCGCGCGACGGGGCGTGGGGGAGGGCGAGCGCCTGCGCGGCCGGGGCGGAGGCGGCCGAGGGCCAGGTGATCCTCTATCTCGACGCCGACCTCGTGCTGTTCCCCGAGCACGTCGAGGCCCAGATGCGCTGGCACCACCTCGCGGACCACCTGGTCGTGCTCGGGCACCTGAGGTTCGTGCCGGGCCTCGACGAGATCCCGGCGAGCGAGGTGCTCGCCGCCGTCGAGGCGGGCACGGTGGACAAGCTGTTCGCTGAGGAGGACACCACCCCGCAGTGGACCGAGGGGCGCTGGGACCAGACCGACGACCTGCGCGCGGCGGGCTTCACCGCCTTCTCCGTCATGGTCGGGGCCACGGCGTCGCTGCCCGCGGCGCTGCTGCGGGCCGCCGGGGGTCTGGACGCGTCGCTCGTCCTCGGGGAGGACACCGAACTGGGCTACCGGCTCGCCCAGGCGGGAGCCGTCTTCGTGCCCGACCGCCGGGCCCGGTGCTGGCACCTCGGCCGCTCGACGGTGATGCGCCGCGAGCCGGAGGTGAAGCGGCACAACTGGCCCTACCTGGCCGAACGCGTGCCCGTCTTCCGCTGGCTGCGCAGGCATCCCCACCGCACCTATCTCGTGCCGTACGTCGAGGTCGTGGTCGACGCGGAGAACGCCTCGTTCGAGGAGGTCAGGGCGACGGTCGACGGCGTGCTCGCGGGGCGTCTGCCGGACGTGCGGGTGACCGTGACCGGGCCGTGGGGCCGGCTCCGCGGCGGGCGGCGGGACCCGCTCGGGGACCCGTCGCTCGACCTGCGCCTGATGCTGGCCTGCTACGAGGGCGAGCCCCGGGTCCGGTTCCGGGAGACCGTTCCGGACGACTGCTTCCCGGTGCCGTTCCGCTTCCACTGCCCGCCGGGCTGGGTCCCGTCGCGCGGCACCATCGGGGCGGTCGTCAAGCATGCCGACCGGCAGCGGCTGGGGATCGTCTCCCTCGCACTGGACGAACGGGAGGACGGCGAGGTCGTCCACGCCCGGCTGGAGCGCACGGCCGCCGTCACCCGCGCCCGCCGCTGCGCCCGGCCGGGAGACGACCTCGACGACCTCATCCACGAGATGTTCGGCACGGTGTGGCACGCCGGCGACAAGTGGGGGCTCCTGCCTGCGGAGAGCGCGGCGAATGCGGGGAGCGTCGGTGGTGCCGGGAGCACGGGGAAGGCCGGGGGCGCCGCCCCACCTGGTCCGGGCCGCGCCTGGACGGGTGGTTCCGGTGCCTCGCCGGGTGCCGGGGGCAGTTCCGGCCGTTCCGGGCCGGGCCCTTCCGGGTCCGGTCGTCCGGGGTCCGAAGGTTCCTGGACCGGTCGTCTCGGGCTCCGCCGTTCCGGGTCCGGTCGTCCGGGGTCCGAAGGTTCCTGGGCCGGTCGTCTCGGGCTCCGCCGTTCCGGGTCCGGCCGTTCCGGGTCCGGTCGTTCCAAGTCGGGCGGTTCGGGGTCGGGCCGTCCGGGGTCCGAAGGGTCCTGGGCCGGTCGTCTCGGGCTCCGCCGTTCCGGGTCCGGCCGTTCCGGGGCCCGTCGTTTCGGGGCACGGCCGCTGCGCCGCACCGCCCGCCTGCTGCGCCGGCGCCTGCGCGCCCTCGTGCGAAAGGACCGCCCGTGCCCCGCATCAGTGTGATCGTCCCGATCTACGACGTGGAACCGTACCTCGCCGCCTGCCTGGCCTCGGTCGCCGCGCAGACCTGGGAGGACGTCGAGGTCGTCATGGTCGACGACGGATCGCCCGACGGCAGCGCCGGCATCGCCGCCGGATTCGCCGCGAGGGACGCGCGGTTCCGGCTGGTCCGGCAGGCCAACGCCGGGCTCGGCGCGGCGCGCAACACGGGGGTGCGCCACGCGACCGGGGACCACCTCATGTTCCTCGACAGCGACGACCTGCTGCCGGCGCACGCCCTCGAATACCTCCTGGCGTCCCTTGAGCGGACCGGGTCCGACCTCGCCACCGGCAACGTGCTGCGGCTGGACGGCCGGGGCGCCCGCCAGTCGGCCATGCACCGGCCCGTCTTCGCCGACGCGGCGGACGCCACCCACATCACGCGCAGGCACGCGCTGCTGCGCGACCGGCTGGTCACCAACAAGCTCTGGCGCCGGTCGTTCTGGGACGCCCACGGCTTCGCCTTTCCCGAGGGCGTGCTGTACGAGGACATCGCGGTGGCGTTGCGCGCCCACTTCCTGGCGCGGTCGGTCGACGTGCTGACCGCCCCGGTCTACCTCTGGCGGCGGCGCGAGGCCGGCGGCCCCTCGGCGACTCCTTCGACCGCTCCTTCGATCACGCAGGACAAGACCCGGGCCGGGCATCTGGAGGGCCGGTTCGCCGCCGTCACCGAGGTGCGCCGTTTCCTCAGCGAGCACAACTTCACCGCGCACATCCACGCCTGGGACCACGCCGTTCTCGACGCAGACCTGACGAACTTCCTCGACGTGCTCGACCAGGGGTCCCCCGCCTTCCAGCACCGCTTCCTCGACCTCGCCGGCCGCTATCTCGACGAGGTGGCGCAGTGCGTCCTCGACGACCTGCCCGCCCTGCGGCGGGTGGAGTGGCACCTGGTGCGGGAACGCCGCCTGGACGACCTGCTGGACGTCCTCGCCTGGGACCGGGAGGTGGAGCCCGACCGGCGGCTCGTCCGCAGGATGGGCGGTTACCACCTGAACGTCCCCCTCACGCGCGACTCCGGGCGTGACCCTGTGCGCGACTCTGTGCGGGACTCCGCGCGCGTCATCCCGGCCGCCGTCACCAGGGCCAGGGACGAACTCGTCCCCCGGCACCGCATCGACGCGATCCGGTGGGAGGACGGCGCGCTCGTGGTCGAGGGCCGCACGGCTCCGCCGTACCTCCGTCCGACCCGGCGCATCCACCAGCAGGTCTTCGCCGCGCTCGTCCACGAACGGACCGGGCGCCGGATCCGGGTCCCGGCCGCCGTGACCAGGGCCCGGGTGTCGGCGAAGGGCGCGGAACGGGACTGGGGCGGTTTCCGGATCACGATCGACCCCGCGGCGCTCGCCCGGCCCGGCAGGCTCGGACGGTGGCACGTCGAGCTCCGGGTCCTCCATCGGGGCGTCGTCCGGCGCGGGCGGCTGTCCGATCCACGCGCCTCCGCGGCCATGGCGGAGGAGGCGGGCTACCGGAGCGCCGGCCCCGACCACTACGTCGCCCCGCTGCTCGGCGAGACGGGCGACCTGGTCCTGCGCGCCGGACGGGAGACCGCTCGGGTGGTCACCGGCGAGGTACGCGACGGCCGCCTGCGGCTGGTGGGACACGTCGTCAACGACCTCGGCCCGTGCCCGGAGCTCCAGGTCACCCGGCGCCCCGGAGGCGTTCCCCGCATGTACCCCGTGAACGTCGACCGGCGCACGTTCGAGGCCGTGGTCGATCTGCGCGACCTCCTGCCCGCGTCCCGCCACACGGTGCCGCCGGAGGTCGCCGTGCCGTACACGTGCTGGGAGGTCGAGGTGCGGGCCGCGGGAGGTGAGGCGACGCCGGTGACCGTCGCCGACGACGTGCCCCTCGGCCGGTACGGCCTGGCCGGCCGGGAGATCGTCGTGTTCCGTGACCGGACCGGCGGCCTGGTGCTGCGCGACCAGCCCATGGCGGCCTACGCCGACCTCGCCGAGTGGCTGCCCGCCGGGCGAGGAGGAGGGGGCGAACTGCTCGTCGAGGGCGGGTTCGCCGTGCCGCACGAGGTGTCCGCGCTGGTGGTGACCGCGCTCGACCCCGTACTCACCGGGTACGGCGAGTGGTCGCTGCCGATCGAGGGCTCCGGAACCCGGTTCCGCGCGCGGCTCACGCCCGAGGAGGTCGCCGGCCCGGCCGGGCGGCTGCCGCTGCCACGCGGGCGGTACGCGCTGTCGGTCCGCGCCCGCCCGGTTCCGGACCCCCAGGCGTCGGCCGGGGCCTCCGTACGGCCGGGTTCGCCGGAGCCGCTGGGGCCACTTGCGCCGGTCGTGCCGGTCGTGCCGCTGAGGCCGATCGCGCCCCTGGAACCGACAGCGCCAGGGGAGCCGCTGGGGCCGATCGAGCGGGCCGAGCCGGTGGACCTGCCCCTGGAGTTCGACACCGACGTGCCGGCGATCCACCAGACGGCCCGGCGTACGTTCGGGATCGTCGTGCCGGGTCCGGGTCGTGCCGTGCTGACGGTCAGCGGCGACCTGACCGCCGACGAGCGGGGAAAGAAGGCCCAGCGGACGCTGCGCACGCGGACGTACCCGCAGATGCGGGGACGGCCGCTGCGGGAGGCCGTCCTGTTCGAAGGGGGAGGCGGCACGCGTTTCGGCGGCAGCCCGAGGGCGGTCTGCGAGGAACTGCGGCGGCGCGGGACGGACCTGCCGTTGCTGTGGAGCGTGCGGGACGGTCAGGTCGCCCTCCCGGACGACGTCGAACCGGTGCGGACGCTGGGACGGGAGCACTACGAGGCCCTCGCCCGATGCCGCTACATCGTCACCGACGCGCCGCTGCCCGCCTGGTTCGAGCGCAGGCCGGGTCAGGTGGTGATCCAGACCTGGCAGGGCCCGGCGACCGCACTGGCTCTCGCCACGCCCGCCGCTACGCCCGCCGCCGTGCCCCCCGCCGCGCCCCCCGCCACGCCCGCCGCCGGGCGACCGCCCGGCGCTGTGACTTTCGGGGCCGACGCCGGGGACGGCGTCGCGGGCTCCGGACGGAGGGCCTGTGCCGACGACTCCGTGGCTACTCGGGGGGACGGCGTCGCCCACGCGACCGGATGGCCGCCCGGTGCGGAGGACGGCCCCGCAGGTGACTTCGGGGCGGACCAGTGGACCTACCTCGTCAGCCCGGGTCCCTGGTGGACGCCGTGGCTGCGGCGGACGTCCGGCTTCGAGGGGGAGGTCCTGGAGACCGGCCTGCCGGGTGACGACCTGCTGGCCGGCCCCGGCGCCCGCGAACGCGCCGCCGAGGTGCGGTGCCGTCTCGGCCTGCGGGAGGGCCGTACGGCCGTGCTGTACGTGCCGGGGGAGCACGTCGCGCTCGACCACGCCCGCCTCGCCGCCGCCCTTCCGGACGACTGCGTACTGCTGGTCCGCGGGCCGTCGCCGGCCGACGCCCGGCCCTTCGCCCGTTCTCACGCGCGCTCCTCAGGTGGCTCTCCCATCGGGTCCTCCGGTGGGGCCACCGATCCCGGACGGGGGTCGTGGGGAGAGGCAGCCGGTGTCGTGGACGTCACCGGCCATCCGGATCCGCAGGAGTTGTTCCTCGCCGCCGACGTCCTGGTGACCGGGGACGTCGCGGCGATGGTCGAGTTCGCGGTCACGGGGCGTCCGATGCTCCTCCACCCCGGCGCGCCACACGACCTGTGCCTCCATCCGGAGGCGCCGGGCCCGACGCTGCGCGGCGCCGACGAGGTGGCCGAGGCGCTCACCCGCCTGGACGAGATCGCCGACAAGCACCGGGACGCGCTCGGCGCGTTCCTCCGCAGGTACCGTCCCGCGATCGACGGGCACGCCGCCGCCCGGCTCGTGGACCTCGTGTTCCGCTGAGCGCGGCGGTGGCGGCATCCGGCGCCCGTCGATCGGCCGGATGGTCAAGGATCTGCCAAGGAACCGTAAGGCAATCGAGATCGGCGGGGTGTCGCCTCGCCGCGCCTCGGCATCCTGACGGCGTGACAGCGCCTCCCAGGCTCTCGGTGGTCGTCCCGCTGCACGGCGGGGAGGAACACGCCGAGGAGTGCCTCAAGTCCCTGCACGACCAGACTCTCGACGACATCGAGGTGATCCTCTCCGGGCGGCCGGAAGGGCTGCGGGCCCCCGGCCCGCGGTTCACGCTTCTCGCGCTCGGCGACGGCGGCGACGACCCGGGCGCGGCTCGCAACGCGGGCGCGGCCTTCGCCACCGGCCGCTATCTCGCCTTCGCCGACCCCGGCTCCGTCGTCCCCGCCGACGCCTACCGCACGCTGGTCGACGCCCTCGACCACACCGGCTCCGACCTCGCCTGCGGCAGGATCCGCCGCTGGAGCCCGTACGCGTCCGGCGGGGCCGCCACAGGCCCGGAAACGGGACGTACGACCGGTTCCGCGACGGGCTCGGGGACGGGCGCGACGGCGCCGGGGGCGTTCTCGGCGGCGGGATCGGCGGCGGGGTCGGCGGCGCGGTTGCGTACGCACATCACCCGGCACCCGAAGCTGCTGGACGACCCACGGGCGGGCGGCACGGTGTTCCGCAGGGAGTTCTGGAACCGGCACCGGTTCGCCTTCCCCGAGGGGCTGGGTGAGGACTTCCCGGTGACGATCCCCGCGCACGTGCTGTCCTCCTCCGCCGACGTGCTCGGCGACGTGGTGTGCCTCACCCGGGGGCCCCGGCCGCAGGCCGACCCGCTGCGCCGCCTGCGGGCGATGCTGGACGTCGCCGACCTGCTCGCCCGGCACGCCCCGAGCCTGCGGACGACGTACGACCTGCGCCTCGCGGAGGGGCCCGACCTCGCGGCGGTGCTGCGCGCGGCCCCCGGGCGGCTTCCGGCGGGGCTCGCCGACGCGCTGGCCCGGCTCGACCGGGAGGCGATGGAGCGGCTGCCGGTTCTGAGGCGGCTGCAGATCTTCCTGGCCGCCCACGGCATGACCGGGGAACTGGCGGAGCTGCACCGGTTCGCGGAGTCGGAGATCAGGCACCGGGGAGTGCTCCGGCGCGGGCTGGTCCGCCGCCGCTGGTATCTCGACTATCCCTTCCGCCGTGATCCGCGGGTGCCGCGCTCGCTGTTCGACGCGACCTGCGACCTGCGGCTGACCGCCCGCGCCGACGACGTACGGCCGTCGGGCGGCGGGCTCCTGCTGACCGGCCACGCGTACATCGCCCACCTGGACAGCGGGCACAGCCGGACGGAGCTGTGGCTCCAGCGGGGGGAGGAGCGGATCGCCCTGCCCGTACGGCGGGTCCGCCGCCCCGACGTGACGGCCGACTCCCGCCAGTCGGTCGTGTGCCACGACGACTCCGGCTTCGTCACCGAGATCGACCTGGACGCGCTCCGCGCGGCCTCGGCGTCCGGAACCGGTCGATGGACGTTGCACGCCATGGTCCGGGCGCGGGGCGTGACCAGGGCCGGAAGGGCGACCGGTGCCCCCGGCGAACGCGTCTTCGACGTCGCGGGCGTGCGGGTCTCCCTCACGCACGAGCGGGGCCTCACCCTCACGGCAGGTGCGGCCGCCGATGACGGCCGGCCCGCCGGTCCGGGCGCCCGGACCGGCGCGGGCGGGCCCGGAGGCCCGGGCGTGCCGGGTGACGGCCCGCTCGCCGACCCCGGTGTGGTGCATGTCGGCGCCGTGCGCTGGACGGACGCGGGGGAACCGGTCCTGGAGGGGCCGGGCCGGTTCCCCGGCGGCCGGATCACCCTCGACCGCGGCGCCGAACACCACTCCTGGCCGGTCCGCCAGGACGAGGGCGGATGGACGGCCGTCATCGGCAGGACGGCTGACGGGCTGCCGCTGGTCGGCGGCACCTGGCGCGTGCTCGCCGGGGACGAGCGCGTCCGGCTCTGCCCGGACCTGATCGCCGACCCGCCCCGGCCGCATGTCGCCGGGCTGCACGAGGTCTCCTTCCGTACGGCCCGCGACGGCGCGCTCAGCCTCGTGGTGCGCCCGGCCCTCGGCCCGCACGAACGAGGGCCGTACGCCACGCGCAGGCGCCTGGCCGCGGCCCGGTCCCGGGCGAGCGGCCGGACCGGCGGACGCGCGAAACTGCGGAACGCGGCCGTCTTCGACAGCTACGGCGGCGGCCAGTACTCGTGCAACCCCCGGGCCGTCTCCGAGGAACTGTCGCGCCGTCACCCCGACGTCGAGATCGTCTGGGTCACCAGGGACGGGCAGTTCACGGTGCCTCCGGGCGTACGCCTGGTCCTGCACGGCTCACGCGAGCACGAGGAGGCGCTGAGCACCAGCCGCTTCGTCGTGGCCAACCGGCGTACGCAGCCGGGGTGGTACCACAAGCCGCGTGGCCAGACCGTCGTGCAGACGTGGCACGGCACGCCGCTCAAGCGCCTGGGGCTCGACCTGGAGGGCATGCCGTACGCGCGGCAGGCGCCGCGGGCGGAGCTGACCCGGCAGGTGGCGACCTGGGACCTGCTGCTGTCGCCGAGCCCGTTCGCGACCACCGCGCTGCGCCGCGCGTTCGGCTACGCGGGGGAGGTCCTGGAGTCGGGTTACCCCCGCAACGACGTGCTGTTCGACCCCGTGCGCGCCCGGGCCGTCCGGCGGCGGCTGGGCGTGCCGGACGACCGGCGGGTCGTCCTCTACGCGCCCACGTGGCGGGACGACGAGCCGGAGGGCGCCGGTCGGCTCGCCCTGGACCTCACCCGGGCCGCCCGGGCGCTGGACGACGACGACCTGCTGCTCGTACGGGCCCACTATCTGGTGGCGCGGCACCTGGCGATCCCCGAGGGTCTCGGCCATCGGGTCCGCGACGTCTCGAAATTTCCGGATATGGCCGATCTGCTGGCGGCCGCGGACGTGCTGGTCACCGACTACTCGTCGGCGATGTTCGACTTCGCCTGCACCGGGAGGCCGATGGTGTTCTTCACCCCCGACCTGGAGCGCTACCGGGACGAGGTACGCGGCTTCTACCTCGACTTCGAGGCCGTGGCCCCCGGGCCGGTCGTCAGGACCGGTGCGGACCTGCTCGACGTGCTGCGATACGGCGACCTCGGGCCGTTCTCGGCGCGTTACGCGGATTTCGCCCAGCGGTTCTGCCCCTGGGACGACGGCCACGCCTCGGCGCGCGTGGTCGCGCGCATGCTGCCGTGAACGGGCGAGTACGACGGCCGGATGCCGTCACCGGGATTCCGGCCGCGCTCGCGCTCGCCGCCGGGCTGTGGGACCTCGGCGGCCCGCCGCTGTGGCGCGACGAGGCGGCCACCGTGAGCGCCGCCGTCCGCACCCTCCCGCAGATGACCCACCTGCTGCAGTCGGTCGACGCCGTCCACGGCCTCTACTACGGGCTGATGCACATGGTCGTCGGCGTCTCCGGCACGGCCGAGGCGGCGCTGCGGCTGCCGTCGGTCCTCGCGGGGGCGCTGGCCGCCGCCGGGACCGGCGCGCTCGGCCGCGCGCTCGGCCTTCCCCGGGCGGGCCTGTACGCCGGGTCGCTCCTGGCCCTCATGCCGATCTTCTCCCGATACGTCCAGGAGGCGCGGCCGTACCCGATGACGACGGCCGCGGCCGTCGGCGTGACGCTGCTGCTCCTGCGCGTGCTGCGGTCGCCCACCCCGGCGGCGCTGGCCGGATACGCGCTGGCGCTGACCGCCCTCGCCTACCTCAACCTCTTCGCGTTCCTGATCGTGGGAGCCCACGGCGTGGTCGTGGTCCTGTCGCGGGGACCGCTCGCGCGATGGGCCTGTGCGACTGCGGCGTCGGCGGTGGCCGTGGCGCCGCTGGCCTGGCTCGGCTCCCGGCAGGGCGGGCAGGTGAGCTGGATCCGCCGGCCCGAGGCGGCCGACGTGGGGCGGCTCGCCGTCCAGATGTTCGGGGACCTCGGCACGACGGCCCCGCCGCCCCGGCCGGGCCTCGCCCCACCGGCGCCGCTCGGCGCCGCCGCGCTCACGGCGCTCGGAGTCGCCCCGCTGGCCTGGGCCCTCGCACTCCTCGGCCTCGTCCTCGGCCTGGCCGGCGGCCTCCGCGCCACCAGGGCCGCCCACGCGGCCCTGGTGCGGGTGACCCTGCCGTGGCTGCTCGTTCCCGCGACGGTGCTGCTGGCGGCGTCCTGGGCCGCTCATCCCGTCTACGTCTTCCGGTACGTCTTCTGCTGCGTTCCCGCGGCGGCGCTGCTGGCCGGTGCGGGGATCGCCGTGCTGCCCACCGGCGTGGCCGTCGCCGCGCTGGCGGCCTGGATCGGGTTGTCGGTGCCGGGGCAACTCGCCACGCGCGGGCCGGACGGCAGGCAGGACGACCCGCGCCCGGTCCTGGCGCTGCTCGCCTCCGCCGCGCGGCCGGGAGACGGGGTGCTGTTCGTGCCCCCGAAGGTCAGGAAGTACGCCACGGTCTACCCGTCCGTCTTCGGCGGGCTGGACGACGTCGCGCTGGCCCGGTCGCCGGAGCGGGACGGCAGCTTCGCGGGCCGTGAGGTCGGCCCGCGGCTGCTGGCCGCCCGCATCTCGGGGCTGCGCACGCTCTGGGTCGTCGGCCACACCGGCAAGGCGGGATTGGCCGGTCGCCGGCTCGACGTGGTGACCCGCGCGTTCGTCCCGGCCGGGCGCCGGACCTTCCGCGGCCTCTACGCCGAGAGGTACGAGGCGCGCGACGAGACCCGGGCGAACGGACTCGGGGCGAGTGACGAAGGAGGCGGGGACGGCCGGGGCGGAAGGTGACGGCGGCGAGAGGCGGCAGGGCCCGCCGGGCTCACCGCTCGAAGGGCGCCGGGGTCGGGAAGTAGGCCTCCAGGAACCGCGCCAGCAGCGCGTCCTGCTCGTCGTCGGTCGGCGACGTGTCGTTCAGGCAGAACACGTCGTGCCTGCGCCGGGCGAGCATGCGGCGCAGCCGGGCGGGAGTCTTGGGCAGGGAGAGATCCACGTACGTGTAGTCGACCTGGCCGGGAACCGCCCGCCCGCTGAGGTAGCCGTAGTAGTGCGCCAGCGAGGACACCACCGAGATGTCCCGCGACGTGCGGAACCTGCTGCGGGCCGTCGCCTGGAACTCGGCGGCGAACCGCTCCTCGATCTCGTACATGAGCGACCTGCGCAGCGCGTACGGCACGTGCTTCAGCTTCTGCGTGATCGTGCGGCCGCTGAGGTCCTCCAGGATCCGCCGGTTGTTCATCCCGGCCGCGTGGACCGGGGACTCCTCGGTCTCCGGCAGGCCGAAGGGCACGTGGACCGTGCTGGGGAAGAACCGGGTGATCCCGTTGCCCTCGAAGAACGTCCGCGGCGCCAGCGGCCGGCCCAGGAAGAAGTCGTCGTTGAAGTACAGGAAGTGCTCGCTGAGCCCCTCGATGTGGTGAAGCTGGGTCTCGATGGCGTGCGAGTTGAACACCGGCAGCACCGACGGATCGGTGAAGATCTCCTTGTGGTCGACCACCGACACCATCGGGTGGGTGGTGTCGAGCCACGGGGGCGTCTGGCCGTCGGTGACGATCCATATCCGGTTGATCCAGGGGGCGTACATCAGCAGGGAGCGCAGCGAGTAGCGGAGCTCGTCCCTGCTGGTGAACCGCGCCTCGGTGGTCGCCATCTCGCTGAGCGGGCCGCCGACGCGCCGCGCCTCCTCGCGCTGCGCCTGGTCGCGGCGGGCCCGCCAGGCGGGGTCTGCGCCGTCCACCCACGTGTAGACGGCGTCGATCGGGAAGTCGATGTCGTCGAGCAGCCGCCGGAGGAACTCCGGCCGCGTCAGGTAGGAGCGGGCGCGGCGGGCCGGGCACGCGAGGGGCAGGAACAGCTCCTCGCCGCCCTCCGCCACCGGGCCGCCGGCCGGGACGCGGTCGCACGCCGGGTTGGGCCGCGGCCCGACCAGGTCGTCGCCCTCACGGGCCCAGAACTCCAGGTCGAGGCCGCTCTCGGGGCCGAGCGTGAGCGTCCGCGACGGGCTGGCGAAGTACATGGCCAGCCGCACGACCCTGGCGTCGCCGAGCAGCGGCGCGGCCCGCCGCACCGGGCGCATCCGTCCCGCGTCCGCCTGAGCCCGCGCCCCCGGCCTGCCGTACGGCTGCCGCGCCGCGAACAGCGGGTGGACCCCGGCGGCGAGCGCGGCGAGCGCGCGGTCGCGGTCCTCCTCGGGCACCGCGACCACCGGCGGGCGGTCGGGCAGCGGGCGCACGCAGAAGTACGGCACCGCGGCCTCGGCCAGCAGGGCGCAGACCACGTCCAGCGTCTCGCGCTGGGCCTGCAGCGGGCTCGCGTCGGCCCGGATGAGCGCGGTCTTCGGTGTGGGCTCCACGGCCGGCAGCCGCCCGCGCAACCGCCCCTGCAGCCGCCGGTACAACGTGACAACGGGCATGGTCTCCCCCTCGGACACGCACTGTAACGGATCGGCCACCGGATTGGGGGATGGTTTACCTACTTCGGGTGGCGGTCAAGAAGTGGCAACGAGATGCCCTCTCTGTTACAGAAGAGCAGGCGAACGGCTACCGCTTGTAGTCATTGTTGCCTGCATGGGGGGCTTCACGCTGAACGACATACTCGCGACGCGCAAGCCGAGGGACTCGTGGTGGACCGTCTTCATGGTCGATCCGCTCGCCTGCCGACTCGCGCTGCTCGCGGCCAACCACACCTCTGTCACGCCGAACGGCCTGACCAGGCTGTCCATGCTGGTCGGCTTCGCCTCGGCGGCCGCCTTCGCGGAGGGCATGCTCGTCGCCGGGGCGGCGCTGTTCTACCTGAGCTTCACGGTCGACTGCATGGACGGGAAGATCGCCCGGCTGAAGGGCACGGGGACGCCCTTCGGGCTGTGGCTCGACTACGTCGGCGACCGGGTGCGGGTGGTCTGCTGCGCCTTCGGCTGGGGGTTCGGGGAGTACTCCCGCTCGGGAGACCCGGAGTTCGTGCTCGCCGCGGTGGGCGTCGTCGTGCTCGACCTGTTCCGCTACATCAACGGCCCGCAGCTCAAGCGGGTCAAGGACGCCACCCGCGCACTGGTCGAGTCGCGCCTGGACGGCCAGTGCGTCCTCGCCGAGAGCGTGCTGCGCGCCCGGCCGCGCAGCGAGCTCGAACGGGCCGCCGGCGAGGCCGCGTCCGGGGACGGCGCCACGGTCGTCGACCTGCAGAAGGCGTTCCACGCCCGCTTCCCCTGGTACGACCGGTTCCGGGTCTTCCTGGTGCGGCGGCGGGTGCGGACCCACGTGATGAGCGGCATCGAGTTCCACGCCGCGGTCTTCGTCGTGGGCCCGCTGCTCGGGGCCCGGGCCCTGGTGCCGGTCTCCGTCGTGGCCGGGGGGCTGCTGCTGGTCTTCGAGATGAGCCTCGTCTACCGCGTCTGGCTGGCGGCCCGCCAGGTGCCGACCACCGCCGCGGAGCGCGAGAAGATCATGGTCTGACCGGCCCCGGCGGCCGGCTCCACACGTTCGCACGGCACGCGCCGTGGGACCCGCGTCACGGACCCGCCCGGGGGAGGGCGGCGGCCGTACGACTGGCAACTTCTTCACGGGGGATTGATCTCATGCATTCGGACAGGCCTGTCTTCGTCGTCGGCTGCCCGCGCTCCGGCACCACCATGCTCCAGCTCATGCTGCACTCGCACCCGCGCGTCGCCGTGCCGCCGGAGACGCGGTTCCTCGTCCCGGCCTACTTCTCCCGCCGCGCGTACGGGGACATGCGGCTGGCCGACAACCGGCGCCGCCTGGCGGGCTGGATCGCCGAGGGCCGGACCACCAAGTTCCACGAGCTCGGGCTGAGCCGGCCCGACTTCGTCCAGGCGGCGATGCTCGGTCCGGGCAGCTTCGGCTCGGTCATCGGCATGGTCTTCAAGTGCTACGCCGAGCGCTTCGGCAAGCCGCGCTGGGGCGACAAGCGGCCCAGCTACTACCGGCACGTCGAAATGCTCATGCGGATGTTCCCCGACGCGCAGTTCGTCCACCTCGTCCGGGACGGCCGCGACTGCGTGGCCTCGCTGAAGCAGATGCCCTGGTACAAGGAGGACGCCGTGCACGCGATGGCCAACTGGGCCGAGGCCGTCGACTTCGGCCGGCGGAACGCGCGCAAGCTGCCGGACGGCACCTTCTACGAGCTGCGCTACGAGGACCTCACCGCCGACCCGGAGACCGAGCTCAAGAAGCTGTGCGTGTTCCTCGGCGAGGACTACGACCCGGCGATGTGCGAGCCCCGGCACGTGGCCGAGCTGGCCGTTCCCAGGCACAAGGTGTGGCACAGCAACACCCACGGGGAGGTCACCACCGCCCACTCCGGCAAGTGGGCCGCCCGGCTGGAGTCATGGGAGATCTCGCTGTGCGAGGAGGTGCTGGGCGAGCGGCTCACCGCGTACGGCTACGAGCTGAGCGGCGCGCGCAGGGCCGACCGCGACCACGTCGGCGCGTACAAGGCGGCGGTGAGCAAGCGCCGCGCGGCGCGGCAGCGCAAGTACAACCGCGACCGGCTCACCCGGCTGCGGGAGCCGGGGCCGATCGCCGCCCTGCTGACCGAGGGCCAGCGGCGGCTCGCCGGGCTGCCCCAGCAGCGCACCCCCGAACTGCTCCGCGCCTGATCCCCTGCGGTGGCGGCGGGATCACGGCGGCGGGATCACGGCGGAGGGGCGACGGAGGCGCGCTCGACGAGGCGTGAGCGCAGCGTGTGCGTCTCCCGGACCGGCTCGACGCCCCGGATGCCGTCGAGGAGCACCTGGGCCGCCTTCGCGCCGAGGTCGTGCACGGGCTGCTCGATCATCGTGAGCGGGGGGTCCATGACCGCCGCCCACGCGCTGTCGTCGAACCCGATCAGGGCGACGTCGCGCGGGTAGGCGAGGCCGGCGGCCCGCAGCGCGCGCAGGGCCCCGGTGACCGCCTCGGTCTCCGTGCAGAACAGCGCGGTGATGCGGTCGGGCAGGGCGAGCATGCGGGCGACCTCCTCGGTGACCCGCTCCTCCACCTTGCGGCCGACCATCACCAGGCCGGGATCGAAGGGGATCCGCGCGTCGTCCAGCGCGTCCAGGTACCCGCGCAGGCGCTCGCCGTCGGTCCACAGGTTGCGGGACGCGGCCTCCAGCAGTTCGCGGCGGGTCGTGGGCGGCCGCTCCATGGGCGGTCCCCACACGAAGCCGATCCGCCGGTGCCCCGCCGCGATCAGCCGCTCGACCGCCTCGCGCGCCGCGTCGCGGTTGTCGATGACGACCGCGTCGAGGTCGAGTGACGGGACGGCCCGGTCGACCAGGACGACGGGAACGCCGCGGTTCAGGGCCTCCTTGATGTGGCCGACGTCCCGGCCGCCGACGGCGGCGGACGCGATGATCATGCCGTCGACGCGCTTGTCGATCAGCACGTTCACGGCGGCGACCTCCTCGTCGAGGTCCTCGTACGTGCTCAGCACGATGGTGTCGAAGCCCCCGGCCCGTGAGGCGTCGCAGATGCCGCGCACCACCCCGGCGAAGAAGGGGTTGCCGATGTCGGCGACGATCACCCCGATGGTGTGGCTCACGCCCGTCGACATGCTGCGGGCGAGCGCGTTGGCGCGGTAGCCGAGCTTGTCGGCCGCCGCGAGCACGCGCCCCCGCAACTCGGGGCTGACGTGCCCGTAACCGCCGAGCGTGCGGGCGGCGGTCGCCCGTCCGACGCCGGCCTCGGCGGCCACCTCGGAGATCGTCGGCCGGCCGGCGGCCTGGCCCCGGTCAGTCGGCATGGCCGGAGTCCTCACTTCTCGCCATCACCAGATGACCACATGCTAGCGACGGCGGGCCGCCCGTGGCCGAAGGCGCCTTCGACCAGGCACTGGTCGTGGGCCGAGCGCGCGCCGGCGCGCAGGGCGCCCGCGATCGCGTTTCGTCCCGGCGCGGCCCCGGCCCGCCAGCCGGCGCGCATCAGGTGGACCACGAACCCGGCGAGGAAGGCGTCGCCGCAGCCCATGGTGTCGACCATCAGGCCGGGCTCGGCCACCCGCTGCGCGGGGGCGGCGAGCGTGACCCGGCCGTCGTGCGCGATCGCCCCCTCCTCGCCCCGGGTGGCGAGCGCGAGCCCCGCGCCCCGCCGTACGGCGCCGGCGAGCAGGGCGCGGGTGGCGGCCTCGTCGAGGTGCGAGCACGACAGCAGCACCAGGTCGGCGTGCGGGCAGATCCGGTCGAGGTACGCCGGGGTGCGGAACTCGTCCTCGCTGGACAGGTCGTAGCTCACCAGCGTGTCCAGCCCGGCCAGCTTCGGCAGTTCGCTCTCGGCGGCGGAGTACACGCTGGAGTGCACCAGGTCGAAGGAGGCGGCGTACCGCAGGAGGGCGTCGTCGAGGACGATCGGCTCCCTGGTCGTGACGCCGCCGCCGTTGAAGCCGACGAAGATCCGGTCGCCGTCGTCCACGCGCAGGGTCGAGACGCCGCTCTCCCCGGGCCGTACGACGCAGCGGTCGATCGCGACGCCCTGGGCGGCGATCGACGCGCGCAGGAAGTCGCCGAAGTCGTCGTCGCCGAACACGCCCAGGTAGGCGGCGTCGAGGCCGAGGCGATGGGCGTAGACGGCCACGTTCACGCTGTTGCCGCCGGGATACTCGATGCCGCGGTCGACGAACCGGTCGACGACGTTGTCGCCGAAGCCGAGGACTCTCATGGACGTGCTCCTGAGGGGCGGGCCCCCGCGCGTGCACGGCGCACGGCGGAGGCCCGGGACGGGGGAATGACGGTCAGTAGTCCATGACGCGGTAGTAGCGGCGCAGTTCGAGGGAGTGGTCGCGCACCCTCTCCAGGTGCTTGCTCACGCGGCCCGTCGCCACGTCGTGGACCAGCGGACCGAGCAGGCCGCGGAACTCGGGGCTGATCCCGTCGAGCGGGTAGTCCTTGGTGTCGAAGACCGTGACGTCCTTGGAAATGCGCCTGGCGAAGTTCGCCGCGCGCTCGGTGAGCCCCCGCCCCTCGTCCTCGCCCTGGAACACGATGACGCTGGTGTCCGCTTCGAGCAGTTCGAGCGAGCCGTGGAAGAACTCGGCGCTGTGCACCCGCGTGGTGCGCAGCCACTGCATCTCCTCCAGGACGCACATGGAGTACAGGTAGGTGTACGCCCACAGGTTGCCGCCGCCGACGAGGAAGTAGTAGCCGGTGTCCTTGTGGTCGTCGGCGAACTTCTCGGCGACCGGCTCGGCCTGCTTCGCCACCTCCAGCAGGATCTGCGGGAGCCTGTCGAGCTCGGCGGCGAGTTTCTCGTAGCCCTCGAACTCGCCCCGCCGGGACAGCAGCCGGGTCATGAAGACCAGCATCTGCGGGTCGAACGGCCACGCCTTGGGCTCGGTGAGCAGCACCGTGTCCACGTTCCGCGCGACGGGCGAGTCGGGGTAGCCCGTCATGCCGACCGTGCGGACGCCCCTGGCCTTGCAGTAGTCGATGGCCCGCACGGTGTCGTCGGTCGTGCCGGAGGCCGAGGTGAAGACCGCCACCGAGCGCTCGCCGAGCGCCGCCTCGCCCGCGGCGATGAGCTCCGCGGCGATGACCGCGCGCACGTCGAAGGTGGACCGCTGCCGCGCCAGCCGCTCGTACGGCCACATCTGCGCGTAGGTGCCGCCGGCGCCGACCAGGTAGAGGTTGTCGAATCCCTCGTCCACGAGCCGATCGACGAGTTCCTCGATCCGGGGCCGCAACGCCACCGCGCTCGCCATCTGGGAGAGGAATTCCGGCTCGTTGAATCCGAGCATGCTTCGCGTCCTTTCGGGATTGCCCGCGGACCGGGGCGCCATCCTGCCTGATACCGGTCTCACGCAGAAGGTGACGCTGGCACACCTGCTGGGCGGGAGTCAACACCGGGGTGGATTCTCATCGTTGTTGAGGCTGTGATCTGCTGTTTTGTCGGTATCGAAGAGGCCGGTCGGCACTCGGGAGGAAAAATCTTCCCGCTGAGGTCTGGTACCGGTATCACATGCTCTGTACAGTCACCCGTCATTGAACGGGTCGTGCCGGCGGCGCGTCCCGGCGGATCTCGGGTGCCCAGGCACCGGCGGTCCCTCCTCTCCCGAAGAGATCCAGACAGGACCTCGAGAAGACCCCCGAGAGAAAGGAAGCCCATGCGCCCTCGTGCACTGACGGCGTTCGCGGCGCTCGCCGGGACGTCGGTGCTCGTCCTGACCGGCTGCACCGGCGGCGGGCAGGCGGACCAGGCTCCCGCGGCCGACGCCGCCGCCAGCCCCGAGTACTCGGGCACGCTGAGCATCCTCACGAAGTTCGCCGGAGAACCCCTTGAGCCGTACTTCGAGGACCTGGCCGCGGAGTACGAGAAGCTCCATCCCGGCGTGAAGATCCAGCTCATCCAGGAGACCGACCAGAGCATCAAGGACAAGACCAAGACGCTCACGGCCTCGAACGCCCTGCCCGACGTCTACTTCACGTGGACCGGCAACTGGGCCGAGAACTTCGTCCGCGGCGGCCGGGCGGCCGACCTCACCGGCGTGATCGGCCCCGGCACGGACTGGGGCAAGACCTTCAGCCCCGGCGCGCTGTCGGCCTTCGCCTACGACGGCAAGAACTACGGCATCCCGCTCTACGGCAACGGCAAGTTCATGGGCTACAACAAGGCCGCGTTCGCCAAGGCCGGCGTCCAGGTGCCGAAGACGTTCGAGGAACTCGTCGGAAGCTGCGCGGCGCTGCGGAAGGCCGGGTACGAGCCGATCTCCTTCGGCAACAAGGACGGCTGGCCCGCCCTGCACTACCTGCAGCAGCTCTTCGCGTACGACGTGCCGACGGCGGCCTTCGAGGCGGACCTCAAGCCCGCGACGGCCAAGCTCGACGACCCCGGCTACACGAAGGCCCTCGGCCGGTTCAAGACCCTGGTCGACACCTGCACCGACACCAAGAGCGGCACCAACGGCGTGCTCTACACCTCCGCCCAGGAGGCGTTCGCCGACGGCAAGTCCGCGATGTACTACCAGGAGATCCTGGAGTTCGACAACGAGACGGCCAAGGGCAAGCTCGCCACAGACGACTTCGGGATCTTCCAGCTTCCGGCGCCGCAGGGGGCGGCCGGCGACCCGTCGATCGTCGAGGGCTCTCCCGAGGGCTATCTCGTCAACGCCGCCTCGCCGCGCATCCCCCTCGCCATCGACTTCATGAAGTTCGTCACGAGCACGAAGAACGCGCAGACGCTCTCGTCGCCGCCGTACGGCCAGCCCAGCACGGTCGTCGGAGCCGTCACGCCCGAGACCTCCAGCAAGGCGGTCTTCGAGGGCATCGAGCTCGTCAACAAGTCGCCGAAGCTGGCCGCGTGGCTCGACACGGTCACCGTCCCCGAGGTCGCCGACGCGTGGCTGTCCGGCGGCGAGGCGCTGATCACCGGGAGCAAGACCCCCGAGCAGGTGCTCGACAGCGTGCGCCAGGCCTCGGCGTCGGCGAAGTAGCCGGGAGGACGGGCCGGTGCGCGCCATGAGCAGACGGGCCGCCGGGCTCGCGTGGGCGGTCCCCGCCCTCGTGCTGGTCGGGGTGTTCGTGTACTTCCCGCTGGTGGAGAACTTCGGGTTCAGCACGCTCAAGTGGGACATCTTCAGCGGGAGCCAGAAGTACGTCGGGCTCGCCAACTACGGCAAGCTCGTGGACGACCCGGTCTTCTGGAAGTCGCTCGGCAACAACGTGCTGTACGCGGTGGTGTCGATCGCGTTCCAGGTGTTCGGCTCTCTCGTGCTCGCGGCGCTCATCGAGGGTGTGCGCAGCGAGCGGTGGCAGCGCGCCCTGCGGGCCGTCTACTTCATCCCCAGCGCGATCTCGCTCACCGTCGCCGGCCTGCTCTTCTACTTCATCTACGAGCCCAACCTCGGGCTGCTCAACCACCTGCTGCAGGGGGTCGGCCTCGACGGGCTCCGGCACGCGTGGCTGGGCGAGGAGAGCACGGCCATGCCGGCGATCGTCGCGATGAGCCAGTGGCAGGGCTTCGGCTACTCGACCCTGCTGTTCGCGGTCGCGATCCAGCGCATCCCGCGCGAGATCTACCAGGCCGCGGAGATCGACGGCACCGGGCCCGTCCGCCGGTTCTTCCACGTGACCCTTCCCCTGGTACGCGAGATGACCGGCGTGATGATCATGATCACGATCTCGGGGGCGTTCCAGGTGTTCAACGAGGTCATGGTGATGACCGGCGGAGGGCCGGACAACTCGACCCAGGTGCTGGGCACCTGGCTGTACCGCAGCGGCTTCGTCCGCAACGACTTCGGCTACGCGGCCGCGATCGCGACGGTCATCTTCGTGGTCACGCTCGCCATCGCCGTCGCACAACTGTGGGTCGCCCGCAGGAGAAGGGTGGAGTGGTGAGTCGGGCCGGCTTCCTCGGGGTGATCGCCCGCCTGCTGCTGTGGGCGTTCCTGCTCTGCCTCGCCGTGGTGGTGGTCTATCCGCTGCTGTGGATGCTGGTCAACGGGTTCAAGACCAACAGCGAGATCTTCGGCAACCCCTTCGCGCTGCCCTCCCACTGGAGCTTCGACAGCTACCAGAAGGCGTGGAACCGCGGGGTCGGCGACTACCTCACCACCAGCATCCTGGTCACGGTGACGTCGACCGTCGCCACGGTCTTCGTCAGCGCGTGGGCGGCGTACGGGCTGACCCGGGTGGACATCCCGTTCGGCAAGGCGGTCACCGGCCTGATCCTGGGCGGGCTGATGCTCGCCCCGAGCGTGGCGCTGGTCCCGCTGGTCAAGATGTTCCAGTCGATGGGGTTGTACAACAGCTTCTGGGCGCTGCTCATCCTCTACACAGCCTTCCGGGTGCCGTTCACCACGTTCCTCATCCGGGCATACATGCTGGACCTGCCGCGCGAGGTGGACGAGGCGGCCGAGATGGACGGCTGCGGGCGGTGGACCGCGTTCTGGCGGATCACCCTCCCGATGTGCAAGCCGATCCTCGTCTCGACGGTCCTGCTGCACATCCTGTTCGCCTGGAACGAGTACCTCTTCGCGATGGTGTTCACCAGCGGCGCCGGCGTGCAGACCCTTCCCGTCGGCCTGATGAGCCTGATGAGCAAGCACGGCACCGAGTTCCCCGTCGTCTTCGCCGGCATGACGATCGCCGCCGTCCCGGTGGTGCTGCTGTTCTTCGTCGGCCAGCGGTACATCGTCAAGGGCCTCGCCGACGGAGTCGGAAAATGACCTCGCGACCTTCCCCTGCGACAGGAGAGCCGATGTCCTTCCCGCGGATCACCGGATCGAACTTCTCCTACCAGCACCTGCCGTTCGACCGGTTCCTCGACGACGCCGCCGATCTCGGCCGCGAGGAGGTGGAGCTGTGGGGCGTCGCCCCGCACTTCCACGTGCCGTGGGTGAGCGACGCCGAGGCCCGGGCCGTACGCCGCCGGGTCGAGTCACGCGGCCTGCGGGTGCGCTGTCTCACCCCCGAGCAGGTGATGTACCCCGTCAACATCGCCTCGCCGGAAACCCGGCTGCGCGCGGCCGGCATCGCGATGTTCCGCCGCGCCGCCGAGCTGTGCGCCGAACTCGGCGCCGGACTGCTGCTGCTGACGCCTGGCCGCGGCTTCGAGGACGAGCCGGTGGAGATCGGCCTGCGCCGGTCCGCCGACGCGCTCGCCGAGATCGCCGCGTACGCCGCCGGTCTCGGGGTGACGTGCGTGCTCGAACCGCTGCAGCGGGTGGAGTCGAACCTCCTCAACGACTCCCGCGCGCTCGCCCGCATGCTGGACGAGGTCGGCGCGCCGAACCTGGGCGCCGTGCTCGACACGGTCGGCATGGCGGTCGCGGGGGAGAGCGTCGACGACTACTTCGACGCGCTCGGCGGCCGCGTCCGCCACGTCCACCTCATCGACGGCCGCCCGGCCGGGCACCTCGCGTGGGGCGACGGCGAGCTGCCGCTCGCCGACTACCTCGCCGCGTTCGAGCGCCGGGGGTACGACGGCCACATGACATTCGAGCTGTTCGGCGACGGCACCTACGCCTTCGCCCCCCGCCCCGTCGTCGAACGCTGTCTCGCCGCCGTACGCGACGCGCTCACCCCCGGCGCGCCACGCGCGTAGCGGTGCGACGGCCCCGGCGCCGGGTCACGTCACCCTGCGCCGGGGGAGCGGCAGGCGCGACCGGGTGAACACGGCGCCGCCGAGCGCGGCCAGCAGCGGCAGCCCCACGACGAGCACGGCGATGAGCGGCCACGGGACCGTGAGCAGGAGCGCCGGCGGCCGCGGGTGTACGACCACGGGCACCCCGTCGGGCCGCACCATCATCGTCGGCCGGTACAGCCCGGACGGCGCCCGGGTCGCGGCGGCGCCGGGCGGCAGACCGGCGAGCACTCCGACGGTCGTGCCGAGCAGCGCGATCACCAGGGCCTGACCCGCGACGACGGCCCGCTTCGTCCGTGGAGCCGCCCCCACCGCGGCCATCGTCTCCAGGTCGGGCCGCGCCTCGGCGGCGGCCAGCGCGGTCGCGACGAAGGTCATCCCCAGCACCAGCACGGCGGCCGCCACGGCGAGCACGAGCAGGGCCACCGAGTCGTCCACGGGACCGCGCGGCGTCTCCAGCCTGACCATCGCGTGGGGCGTGATCGCCTCCACGGTCGCGGCGATCCGGTCCGCCGACGCCTGTGACATCCGGTAGTCCGCGGGGTTCACCGCGAGGAGGGTGGTGACGGTGCCGTAACCCGTCTTCTCGACCGCCTCGGGCGCGACGACCACACGCGCCCAGCCCTGCCCCGTGGGCCGCACCCCGACGGCCGGCAGGGAGATCGATGCGGGTTCGTTCAGGGGTCGCGCGTCCTGCCGCATCACATCCGCTCTGATCCTGCCCTTCCGGACGGTGGCGGGATTGAGCACCACGGCTTTGCCCGCACGGAGCGCCGCGACCGCCTCCGGGTCCTCGCGGCCGAGCGCGTAACGCAGCAGGCCCTCGTCTCCGGTCAGCAGCCCGCCGTTCCAGCCCTCCATGAAGTAGACCTGCTGGTTCTCCGGCCTGGCCGGAGTCGGCAGGGCCACGCCGAGCGGCACGCCGGTCTTCGTCGCGAGAGCCCGTCCTTCCACCAGCGGCACGCCCGCCGGCAGTTCACGTACCACGGCGGCGCGGACGCGGTCCCACAGCTGCGGAGTGAGGTCGGCCGCCGAGATCTGGAGTGATCCCGCCGGCCCCTGCGGCAGGCTACGCAGGAACGAATGAGGGCTGACGGCCGCGGCCCGCCAGGCCACGCCTGTCGCGGTGAGCACCACGACCGTGGTCATCACCGCGGCGACGGCGGGCACCGTACGGCCCCTGTTGCGTACGGCGTCCCTGACGGCGAAGCGGAGCGGCAGGGGGAGCCGGGCGGCGGCCCGGCCCACGGCTCGGACGAGGGCCGGCACCAGGGCCACCAGCCCGAGCTGGGTGAGCAGCGCCGAGGCGGCGATCCAGTGGAGGCCCTGCCGGGTGCTCACCGCCGTCGCCGTGAGGCCCGCCATGACGAGCACCGCTCCGAGCAGCGGCCGGCCCGCGCGGTCTCGGCGCCGCTCGCGCCTGCCGGACAGCACGGCCGCGGCGTCCGTACGGCCCGCGCCGACGGCGGGGGCGAGCGCGGCCAGCACCCCGGCGGCGACCCCGAGCACCGCGACCAGCGCGACCGAGATCCAGGGGACGGTGAACGGGCCCGCCAGGGCCTTCATCCACAGTTCGAGGCCGGGCATCGCGAGCGGCACCGCCGCGATGCCGAGCGCGACCCCGGCAAGGGCCCCGGCGACGCCGAAGAGCAGGCCGTCGGCCAGCGCGATCAGCCGCAGCTGCGCCGGAGAGCCGCCCTGGGCGGCGACGAGCGCGAACTCGCGGGCCCGTCGTCGCCGCCCGACCGCGAAGGCCGGCCCGGCCGCGAGGACGACCTGCAGCAGTGCGATCCCGGTCCACGGGAGCACCGGCAGCGTGGAGGAGTCGATCTTCAGGTCGAACTGAGTCTCCGGCGAGG
Source organism: Microbispora sp. H10885 (assembly GCF_014161415.1). NCBI lineage: Bacteria > Bacillati > Actinomycetota > Actinomycetes > Streptosporangiales > Streptosporangiaceae > Microbispora > Microbispora sp. H10885. The sequence goes on from NZ_JABBWY010000004.1 coordinate 188,186, forward strand.
CGCTGTCGGCGACGGCCCGGCTCACGACCACGAGACCACGCGCGTTGAGCCGGCGGACGTCCGGCCACGACAGCGGACGCGGCGCGTCCACGAGCCAGCCGTGCGTCACCTGCTGGGAATCGGCGGGCCCGAAGGCGGAATCGGGCAGACTGCCAGGGAAGACGACAACTTCGGGCCTCGCCGGAGCGAACAGGGCGACGCCGACGATCCGGAGCGGATGTCGTTCCTCCGTGGCCAGGAGCGTCACGCCCGGCCTGGTCTGCTCGTCCAGCAGCTGGGCGGAGATGACGGCCTCGCCGGGAGCGGCGGGAAGCCTGCCGCGCACGAGCCGGAAGGTGCCCTGGGACATCGGGTCGCGCAGATCCACCTGCCGGACGAATCCCATCTCGTACCCTCCCGGGGCGAGATAACGGAGGAACTGCTGCGACGCCGGGATCAGGCGGCTGCCGGGGATGAGGCCGGCGATCTCCGCCCGGGTGTACGGTGTCGTCTTCGCGCCGTTCTCCAGGGGATCGGTCTCTCCCCACGCGTTCTGGCTGAGGCCGCTCCACTCGCGGGCGCCCCGCACCACGGCGTCGGCCCGGCCGAATGGGTACTGGCTGGGTGACATCTCGTACACGGTGGCGAACGTGGTCAGCACGAAGGTGACGACGGCGACGGGCAGCGCGAGCATCGCGAGGATCAGCGCGCTGCGCCCCTTCGAGCGCCAGGCGGTGCGGCGCGAGATCCGCAGCGCGGCGCGCAGGCCTCTCATCGGGCGCTCACCACGCCCATGCCGTCGGCCCCGTCCGTCCCCTGGGCGTCGGAGGAGTCGGTGATCCGCCCGTCCCGGAGGAAGACGACGCGGTCGGCCCAGGCGGCGTACCTCGGCTCGTGGGTGACCAGCAGCACGGCGGCCCCCGCGTCGGCGCGCTGCCGGAGCACCTGGATGATCTCGTCGCCCGCCCGGGTGTCGAGCGCCCCGGTGGGCTCGTCCGCGAGGAGCAGGCGGCGCTCCCCGACCAGCGCCCTGGCGATGGCGGCCCGCTGGCGCTGCCCGCCCGACAGGTCGTCGGGGAACCGGTCGCCCATGTCCGCGAGGCCGACCTCGTCCAGCACCCGCAGGGCCGCACGCCGGGCCTTCGCCGTGGACACGCCGTCCAGCTCACGCGGCAGCGCGACGTTCTCGGCCACCGTCAGCGACGGGATGAGGTTGAGATCCTGGAACACGTAGCCCGCACTCCTGCGGCGCAGTTCCGCGAGCCGCTTGGGCGGCAGATCCCGCAGTTCGCGGCCTTCGAGGAGGACGGACCCCTCGGTCGGCCGGTCGAGCCCGCCCGCCAGGTTGAGCAGGGTGGACTTGCCGGACCCGGACGGGCCCATGACGGCGACCAGCTCACCGGCCCGTACGTCGAGGCTGACGCCCCGCAGGGCGGGTACGGCGTGCGGCCCCTCGCCGTGGACGCGGACGACGCCCGCGAGGCGGACGATCGGCTCGCCGTCCGGGCGGGGTAACTGGTCCGCTGGGGACGCGGACGGCTCACGCTCGGTCACGTGGTCTCCTTGGCTGGGCTGGAGTCGGAGGGGCCGCCGAGGACGGCTTCGCAGTGGTCGAGCCAGCGCTGCTCGGCCTCGGCCTGGAAGATCATCGAATCGAGGACCAGGCGCTGCGCGGTCTCGGCGGACGCGTCGAAGCCCCGCTTGGCGCGCGTGAGCTCCTGCAGGGTCCGCATCGTCGAGGACCGCTGCGCCTGGACGACCGCCGCCACGTCCACGCCGGGGGTGGTGGCGGCCATGGCGAGCTTGACGACGAGTTCGTCGCGGGGCCGGTCGGCCCGGGAGACGGGTTTGGCGAACCACCTGTCGAGTTCGCCGTGGCCGTCGGGGGTGATGGCGTATCGGACGCGGCCCTGCTCGTCCTCCCCGGCGCGGGACACGAGGCCGTCCCGCTCCAGGCGGGACAGCGTCGTGTAGACCTGCCCGATGTTGAGCGGGCAGGTGTCGGCGGTGGACGCCTCGAACTCGGTCTTGAGCTGGTAGCCGTAGCGCGGGCCCTGACTCAGCAGGGCGAGCAGGCCGTGTCGTACGGACATGAATACTCAGTATGCATACTGAGTATGCTTCTGGCGAGCGGATCCCCGAATCGGCAGTGAAATACCTCGACCCCGGGCGGGAGGTCCGGCCCGGGGTCGACGAGGTGAGGTCAGCGGGAGGGGGTCAGCGGCGGATGGCCTTCGCGAGGATCGCGATGAAGGCCGCGAACCCCAGCCCTCCGACGAGCAGGGGAGCCATCACGACCGCGTCGGGGTCGGGCCCGGTCAGGTAGCGGATGCCCATGCCGATGAACAGCAGGCCTGAGAGCAGGCACATCCAGCTCGTACGGTGCACCCGGCGCGGGCGCCCGGCACGAGGATCGGTGTGGTGGTCAGGCAGCACGGCGCACCTCCACGTCACCGACGCCCGCCTTCACGTGCAGTTCGATCGTGGCCGCGTCGCCCTTGGCGGGCGTCTCGGGCTCCAGGACGCGGTCGAACCGCACGTTGGTGCCGTCCTCGACCGTGTGGTCGATCCGCACCTCGCCCAGCTTCGTGAAGCCGTACACCTCGATCCGCGCGGCGGGCGGGACGATCACCGTGAGCTGGCCCAGCGACACCGAGGCGTCGAACCTCAGCCGGGCGCCCGACTTCAGCGGGACGTCGCTCAGGTCGAGCTTGCCCTCGCCGATGCCCAGTTCGTAGGTGCTGGGCGACCGCACGGCGGTGACGGGATGCCAGACGTAGCTGCCGACATTGCGGGGAATGCCGTTGACCGTCGTGCTTCCCACCAGCACGAGGGCCACGATCGTGCCGGCGGCGACCAGCCCGCCGCCTCGCCCGAACCAGGCGGCGACGAGCAGGCCCGCGCCGATCGTGACGAGCACCGCCCCGCCGACGACCGGGAGGCCGACCGAGCCGGTGCCGGTCCGTTGCATGGTGACCATGATCCCTCCAACGATCAGGGCGAGGCATATCGTGAGGCCGCTGACGAACGACCGGGGACGCTTGGGCTTCCTGGGCCGCGGCGGCGGGGCCACGGGCGGCCCGTACGGGCCCGCCGCGTAGGGCGTGGCGAGCGGCCGGTACGGCTCCCGCATCGTGTACGGGCCGTGGGGCGCGAAAGGCTCGCCCGCGCCGTACCCCTGACCGGCGGCCCGGCCCGGCGCCTGGCCGGGTGAGCCGAGGTCGCCCCGCGCGCTCGCCCGCGCCTCGCGCGCCAGGTCCGACAGCCGCCGGTACCCGTCCGCGGCCCGAGGCGGCGGTACGGGGCCCCCGCCCGCGCCGAAGCCGTGTGGCCCGGAGTCGCGCGTGCCGGAGTCGCGCGGGCCGGGGTCGTGCGTGGCGGAGTCGCGTAGGCCGGAGTCGTGTAGGCCGGGCCCCGGGGCGCCCGGCCCGGACAGCGGGGCCGTGCCGGCCGGAGTCTCGAAGGCCCGGGTCGGCGGGTCGCCGTCGGCCCGGGCCGCGGAACCCGCGCCATGCTCGGCGTCCACGTCGCGCACGGGCTCCGTCACGGTGTCCCCCGTGGGCTCCGTCACAGGCTCTGACACGGGCGCCGACGTGGTGTCCCGCACCTGTTCCGTCACCGTTTCCCGCGTGGGCTCCGACGCGAACCGGCGGACGGCGGTGTCCTGGGCACTGTTCTCAGCGGCATCCTCGGGGGTCGCGCTCGCGGACGGCTCGGGCCCCCGCCCGGCCGTCTGCGGGCCGTACGTTCCGGGCATCGCCGTCGTCTCGGCCGGCTGGGGCGCCGGGGCGTACGGCTCCTGCGCGAAGGGGGCGAACGGCGCGAACCCGGGGGTGGACCGGGTCATGCCGCGCCGGCCGGTCGCCCGTTCCGGCATCGACCTGGCCATGGTGAGCAGGTCGACGCCCCGGGCGTGCGCGGCCATCAGCACGATGGCCAGCAGCGTGCCGACGACGATCGTGCCGCGGTTGATGCCGCCCGAGGCCACGTTGATGATCAGCCCGAACGCGAAGACCGCCGCCAGCAACGCGAGCACGGTCTCGGCGTCGAACATCCGCCGGGTCCACTGCTCCAGGTGGCCGGGACCGCCGTCCGGCCGGCGCATCAGCAGGAACGCCGCGACGTACAGCATGACGCCGATGCCGGAGGCGAGGACCAGCACCGCGAACCCGACCCGGAAGAGCACCGGGTCCATGCCCGTGTACCTGCCGAGGCCCGCGCACACGCCTGTGATCACGCGGCCGTCGCGGTGGCGGCTCAGCACCCTCTCGGGTTCTGGCTGGCCGGCGGGGTCGGGAGCGGGAGCGGATGGCGCCTCGGTCATGGTCCCATCCTGGCCGGGTCCGCCGCGGCCCTGCCATCGGGGGAACCCCTGAGCCGTCCCCGAGTCCCCAGGGGCCGCATCAGGGCATGCCCTGATGCGCCCATGCTCCCTGACGTGTGACGATGCTTTCCGAGATGTCTGAGATGCCTAACGCCCCCGTGGCGTTCCCCCGGATGGTCCGGCCCGTGTCGGGCCGGGTGGTCGCGGGCGTCGCCCAGGGCGCCGCCGCCCAGCTGCGGCTCGACCCCGTCGTGCTGCGCCTCGCCTTCGTGCTGCTCACCGTCGTCGACGGGCTGGGCCTCGTGGCGTACGCCGCGCTGTGGATGTTCACCCCCAAGGAGGAGGTGGAGGGCCGCGAGCCCGCCCGCGAGTGGGGACAGCTCGCGGCGTACGGCGTGCTGTGGCTGACGCTCGGGGCCTTCGCCTGGCTGACCGGCGCGTCCAGCGGCGGGTTCGGCACCTGGCCGATCGCCGTGGGCGGCATCGGCGCGCTGATCCTGTGGCAGCAGGCCGATCCGGGACGCCGGCAGCGCTGGATGTCCGGAGCGGTCAAGCAGGTCAGCACGACCTGGGTCCGCACGGGCATCGGCGCGCTCCTCGTCGTCGTGGGCGCGATCGGCTTCCTCGCCGCGAGCGGTGAGCTGGCCAAGGCGAAGACCGGGCTGGTCTTCACGGCGGTGGTCGTCGGCGGCATGCTGATGATCGCCGCGCCCTGGCTCGCCTCGCTCGTCAAGGAGCTCCAGCGGGAGCGTACCGAGCGCATCAGGCAGGAGGAGCGGGCCGAGGTGGCCGCCCACGTCCACGACTCGGTGCTGCACACACTGACCCTCATCCAGCGCAACGCCCACGACGCGCGGGAGGTGGCCAGGCTCGCCCGCTCGCAGGAGCGGGAGCTGCGCAACTGGCTCTACCAGCCCAAGCAGGACGCCGACGCGACCCTCGCCGCCGCCGTACGCCGGGTCGCGGCCGAGGAGGAGGACGCCCACGGCGTGCAGATCGAGGTCGTCTGCGTGGGCGACTGCGAGCTGACCGAGAACATGGCGGCCCTGCTCCACGCCGCCCGGCAGGCGATGGTCAACGCGTGCAAATACAGTGGGTCTCCGGTCGTCTCCGTCTACGCCGAGGTCGAGCCCGACGAGGTGACGGTGTTCGTCCGGGACCGGGGCAAGGGCTTCGTGCTCGACGACGTCCCCGGTGACCGGATGGGCATCCGCCAGTCGATCATCGGCAGGATGGAGCGCAACGGCGGAAGCGCCCGGGTCAGGACCGAGCCCGGCGACGGAACCGAGGTCATGCTGACCATGAAGAGGGAAACATGAAGACCGTACGCGTGCTGATCGTCGACGACCACCGGCTGTTCCGGTCCGGCGTACGGGCCGAGCTGGGCCCGTCGATCCAGGTCATCGGCGAGGCCGAGGACGTCGAGTCGGCGGTCTCGGCGATCGCCGAGCTGGCGCCCGACGTGGTGCTGCTCGACGTGCACATGCCGGGCGGCGGCGGCCAGGAGGTGCTCCGGCGCGTGCTCGGCTCGGGGTCGCAGGTGCGCTTCCTCGCGCTGTCGGTGTCGGACGCCGCCGAGGACGTGATCGGGGTCATCCGGGGCGGCGCCCGGGGCTATGTGACCAAGACGATCAGCGGCGCCGAGCTGACCGACGCGATCGTCCGGGTGTCGGAGGGCGACGCGGTGTTCTCCCCGCGGCTGGCCGGGTTCGTGCTCGACGCGTTCGCCTCGACCGAGGCGCCGCCCATCGATCCCGAGCTCGACTCGCTCACCCAGCGGGAGCGTGAGGTGCTGCGGCTGATCGCGCGCGGCTACGCGTACAAGGAGATCGCCAAGGAGCTGTTCATCTCGGTGAAGACCGTCGAGACCCACGTGTCGAGCGTGCTGCGCAAGCTGCAGCTGTCCAACCGGCACGAGCTGTCGCGGTGGGCCACCGCCAGACGCCTGGTCTGACCCCGTCCGTGTCGGCCCGTCTGGTGTGATCGCCCCTCGGCGTGCGACGCTTCGGGCATGGGCCGTGACGTACCCTCCGTGTCCTTCACCCGGGAGGACCGCCGTCGCTACCGGGAGAAGGTCAAGCTGTCGCTGGAGATCCTCGCGGAGATGCTGCGGGGGTCGCGGTTCGAGTTCGAGCGGCCGCTGATGGGCATGGAGATCGAGCTGAACCTGGTCGACGCGCGGGGCGAGCCGGCCATGAAGAACGCCGAGGTCCTGGTCGCCATCGCCGAGCCCGACTGGGCCACCGAGCTGGGCCAGTTCAACGTCGAGATCAACGTCCCGCCGCAGGTGCTGTCCGGCGACGGCAGCCGGCTGCTGGAGGAGTCCGTACGGCGCCGTCTCAACCGCGGGCAGGAGCGGGCCGCCCGCGTCGGCGGGCAGCTCATGCTGGTCGGGATCCTGCCGACCCTGCGCGAGTCCGACGTCAGCGAGGGCACGCTGTCGGCGAACCCGCGCTACAAGCTGCTCAACGAGCAGATCTTCGCCGCCCGCGGCGAGGACCTGCACCTCCACATCGAGGGCGTCGACCTGCTCGACACCTACGCCGACAGCATCACCCCCGAGGCGGCGTGCACGAGCGTCCAGCTCCACCTGCAGGTGAGCCCGGAGAAGTTCGCCGACCACTGGAACGCGGCCCAGGTCATCGCGGGCCCGCAGGTGGCGGTCGCGGCCAACTCGCCCTTCCTGTTCGGCAAGGAGCTGTGGCGGGAGACCAGGATCAGCCTGTTCGAGCAGGCCACCGACACCCGTCCCGAGGAGCTGAAGGCCCAGGGCGTGCGGCCCCGGGTGTGGTTCGGGGAGCGGTGGATCACCTCGGTCTTCGATCTGTTCGAGGAGAACGTCCGCTACTTCCCCGCGTTGCTGCCGCTGTGCGAGGAGGAGGACCCGAGGCAGGTCCTGGACGGCGGCGGAGTGCCCGGGCTGCACGAGCTCCGGCTGCACAACGGCACCGTCTACCGCTGGAACCGGCCCGTCTACGACGTGGCCGGCGGCGTCCCGCACCTGCGGGTGGAGAACCGGGTGTTGCCGGCCGGGCCGACCGTCGCGGACATCGCCGCCAACGCGGCCTTCTACTACGGGCTCATGCGGGTGCTCCCGTCGGCCGAACGGCCCGTGTGGACGCGCATGTCCTTCGCCGCGGCCGAGGACAACCTCCGCAACGCCGCGCGGTACGGCCTCGACGCCCGCCTGTACTGGCCGGGACTGGGGGAGGTGCCCGCCGCCGAGCTGATCCTGCGGAGGCTGCTGCCCCTCGCCTATCACGGGCTGGACCTGTGGGAGGTCGACCCGGTCCAGCGCGACCGGCTGCTCGGCATCATCGAGCGGCGCTGCGTGACCGGCCGTACGGGGGCGGACTGGCAGGTCAGGACGGCCCGGGCGCTCGGCGGGGACCACGAGGCGCTGCGCCGGATGACCCTGCGGTACCTGGACCACATGCACACCAACGAGCCCGTCCACCTCTGGAGTGTGTGACCACTAAGGGCGGGTTTTAGCGAAATTTTTCCCCATATTTGGGGTAGCAGTAGTGGAATGACCCGTCGAGCGTTCGCCGCGTTCTTCCTCCTGGTGACCCTGGTCGCGTCCTGCGGCACGCTCGCCGGGTCGCCTCCGCCGGACCGCGCACAGCAGGGCGACGCCCGGGCGACGCCGTGCAAGGGCACCGGCGACGACTTCCCCGGCGACGTGAAGCTCGCCCGGTGCCTCACGGAGTGGTTCTGGGCGAACCGCTTCGGCCAGAGTGGGGAGACCTACCGCCCGATCACCCGCTTCGTCGCGTACGAGGGGAACGACGGTCCCGACTGCGGCGGGCAGCCGGCCGTGCCGGAGAACGCCTTCTACTGCCCGTACGGGCACTTCGTCGCCTACGACGCCACCTGGCTGAAGGCGATGTACGACCGGATGGGCGACGGCGCGGTCTACGTGGTGATCCCACATGAACTGGGGCACGCGGTCCAGGCCCAGCTCGTGGACGACTTCCGCTACAACGTGCAGCGGGAGCTTCAGGCCGACTGCTACGCGGGCGCCACGCTCGGCGGCCTCATCCAGGCGCGGGCGCTGCGGGCCGAGGAGGGCGACGAGGAGGAACTGCTCGTCAACCTCGAAGCGGCCGGCGACCCCACCGACGCCTGGTGGGCGCCCGACGCGCATGGCACGCCGCAGCAGCGGCAGGGGTACTTCGCCCAGGGCTACAACGAGGGCGTGGGGGCCTGCTGATCCCCGCCCGGATCCGTCGTACGGGCCTGCCGGCCGGCCCACGGTGAGGCGGAGCACGATGCGGCGTGGCGGGCGGAGCGTGGCGGGTCACAGTGGCGATGCGGCGTGATGTGATGGCGGGGCACGTGCGAAGGCGGTGGAGGACGGCGTGAGGCGGACGATCGCGACGGGTCTCGGCGTGCTCGCCGCGGCGAACCTGCTCAACAACCGCGTCGCCCGGCGCTGGGCCCCGGTGACGTCCGCCGCCGCGACCGGCGCGCTCCTGCTGATCGCCCGGCGGGCCGGGCTGACCCGGCATGAGCTGGGCTTCCGGGACGCCCGCGCGGGCGCCGCGACGGGCGGGGCGCTCGCCGCCGCCGTCGCCGCGGGGTACGCGGCCGGGGTGGCGCTGCCCCGGACCCGGCCGTTGTTCCACGACCAGCGGGCGCTGGCGCTGTCGCGTCGCCGGGTGCTGGAGGAGGCCCTGGTCCAGGTGCCCTTCGGGACCGTGCTGCTGGAGGAGGTCGGTTTCCGCGGCGTGCTCCCGGCCCTGCTCGGCCGGGTCCTGCCCGCGCGTACGGCGGTCGCCGCCTCGGCCGCGCTGTTCGGGGTGTGGCACGTGCTGCCCGCGCTCGACATGGCGCGGGCCAACCCCGCCCTCGGACGCCTGGCGGCGGGGGAGGACCCCGCCCTGGGGGACGGCCGCCGGGGCGGTGCGGAGGCGGGGCGGCTGGTGGCGGGGACGGTGGCGTCCACCGCGCTGGCGGGGCTGGTGTTCCACGGGCTCCGCCACCGCGCCGGTCTGCTCGCCCCCGCGCTGCTGCACGTGGCGACGAACTCCCTCGGTTACGCCGCCGCCCGGGCCGCCCGCCGCCTGGACGACCGCAGCGCCGGCCCCGCCGCCCTACTCAGGCGGTGACGACCCGCTGGAACGCCTCGGCGTACGAACCCTCGGGGAGGCCCGCGGCGGCGGCGTTGGCGGAGAGCCAGCCCTTGATCATGCCGTCCAGGTCGGGGATGTGCGCGGTCTGGCTCTCGTGGGCGCGCAGGGCGGCGACCTTCCGGTCCACCGTGGAGGTCACGTCGACGTAGTGGTTCACGGCCATCCCGCCGCTCAGCCAGACCTCGCGCACCGTCCAGGCCTCCAGGCCCTCGTCGGTGAGCAGTTCGGGGAAGGCGTACGGGTTGCGGGCGTCGGGATAGACCGCGTCGAGGGTGGCGCCGCCGACGGCCCGGTGGTCGGGGTGGCTCGGCCCGAGCCGCTCGTAGTTGCGGTCGGGGGTCGAGGTGACGACCAGGTCCGGCCGGACCTGGCGGATCACCCGCGTGATGTCGCGGCGCAGGCCGAGCGTCTGCTCGACCATCCCGTCCTGGTATCCCAGGAAGCGCAGGTCGCCGACGCCCACGCACTTGGCCGCCGCCGTCTGCTCGGCCCGGCGCAGCGCCGCCATGCCGCCGTTGTCCACCAGACGGTCGAATCCGCCCGCGTCGCCATCGGTGACCAGGCAGTACACGACCTCGGCCCCCGCCTCGGTCAGCCTGGCGACCGTTCCCGCCCCGCCGAAGTCGATGTCGTCGGGGTGCGCGACGACGACCAGCACTTTGCGGATTTCCGCCTCGTCCAGCACGGGCAACCTCCTCATGGTCCGGCAATTACCTTAATCGGGCCTTGCCGGGTGAGTGGGCTCCGGATGTCGGTGGGCGGTCATACCCTAGGGACGTGTCCATCGGAGCCGCCACCCATCCCTTGCTCGACGGCCTCAACCCGCAGCAGCGGGACGCCGTGACCCACCAGGGCAGCCCCCTGCTGATCGTCGCGGGGGCGGGCTCCGGGAAGACCCGGGTGCTGACCCACCGCATCGCCTACCTGCTGGCGGAACGCGGCGTCCAGCCGGGGGAGATCCTCGCGATCACCTTCACCAACAAGGCCGCCCGCGAGATGAAGGAGCGGGTCGACAAGCTGATCGGCCCGAGGTCCAGGGCGATGTGGGTGATGACGTTCCACAGCGCCTGCGTGCGGATCCTGCGGCGCGAGGCCAAGCGGCTGGGCTTCTCCTCCAGCTTCTCGATCTACGACCAGGCCGACTCCCAGCGGCTCATGGCGATGGTCTGCCGCGAGCTCGACCTCGATCCCAAGCGCTATCCGCCGCGGTCGTTCTCGGCCCAGGTCAGCAACTTCAAGAACGAGCTGATCGACTACGAGACGGCGGCCGACCGGGCGTCGACGCACCTGGAGCGCACGCTCGCCGAGGCGTACCGCACCTACCAGCGGCGGCTCACCGAGGCCGGCGCGATGGACTTCGACGACCTGATCATGCTGACGGTCACGTTGTTCCAGCTCTTCCCCGAGGTGGCCGAGCACTACCGGCGCAGGTTCCGGCACGTGATGGTCGACGAGTACCAGGACACCAACCACGCGCAGTACACGCTGATCCGCGAGCTGGTCGGGCGGCCCGAGGTGCGCACCGCCGACGGCGACGTGGTGCGCGAGGGCGTCGAGCCCGCCGAACTGGTCGTCGTCGGCGACGCCGACCAGTCGATCTACGCCTTCCGCGGCGCGACGATCCGCAACATCCTGGAGTTCGAGCGCGACTACCCGGACGCCCGGACGATCCTGCTGGAGCAGAACTACCGCTCCACGCAGACGATCCTGAACGCCGCCAACTCGGTCATCTCCCGCAACGAGGGCCGCAAGCCGAAGAACCTGTGGTCCGACCAGGGCGCGGGATCGAAGATCATCGGTTACGCCGCCGACAACGAGCACGACGAGGCCATGTTCGTCGCGCAGGAGATCGACCGGCTCTGCGACGACCACGACGTCACGCCGGGTGACGTGGCGATCTTCTACCGCACGAACGCCGCATCCCGCGTCTTCGAGGAGATCTTCATCCGCACCGGCCTGCCGTACAAGGTCGTGGGCGGGGTGCGGTTCTACGAGCGCAAGGAGGTCAAGGACCTGCTCGCCTACCTGCGGGTCCTGGCCAACCCGAACGACACGGTGTCGCTGCGGCGGGTCCTCAACGTGCCCAAGCGCGGCATCGGCGACCGGGCCGAGGCGATGGTCGAGGCGTTCGCGAACCGGGAGCGCATCGGCTTCTGGGAGGGGCTGCGCCGGGCCGGCGAGGCTCCGGGGCTGGCCACCCGGTCGCTCAACGCGATCAGGGACTTCGTCGCGATGCTGGAGGAGTTGCGGGCCAAGGAGCTTCCGCTCTCCGACCTCGCGGAGGAGGTGCTCCGCGTCACCGGCTACCGCACGGAGCTGGAGACCTCGGGCGATCCGCAGGACGAGAGCCGGCTGGAGAACCTCAACGAGCTGATCTCGGTGGCCGCCGAGTTCGAGGAGGCCAACCCGGAGGGCACGCTCGTCGACTTCCTGGAGCAGGTCTCGCTGGTCGCCGACGCCGACCAGATCCCGGGCGGGAACGCGGGGGTCGTCCCCCCGGGCGATCGCGCTCCCGAGACCGGCGAGCACGGCGGGGTGGTCACGCTGATGACCCTGCACACCGCCAAGGGCCTGGAGTTCCCCGTGGTGTTCCTCACGGGCATGGAGGACGGGGTCTTCCCCCACATGCGCTCGCTGAGCGACCCGAAGGAACTGGAGGAGGAGCGCAGGCTGGCGTACGTCGGCATCACCCGGGCCAAGCAGCGGCTCTACCTGTCCCGCTCGGCGGTGCGGTCCTCGTGGGGGGCGCCGTCCTTCAACCCGGCCTCGCGCTTCCTGTCGGAGGTGCCGGGCGACCTGGTCGAGTGGCGCGGCGACCCCGGCAAGACCGCCTGGTCCGCCGCGACCTCCCGCCCCTCCGCCCGTACGGCGCCGGCGCCCAAGGCGGGCGGCCGTCAGATGCCGAGCCTGTCGCCCGGCGACCGCGTCACCCACGACAGCTTCGGGCTGGGCACGGTCGTCAGCGTGGACGGCGTCGCCGAGAAGACCCGAGTAAAGATCGACTTCGGTGGGGACGGGGAGAAGACCCTGCTGCTCGCCTACGCGCCCATCGAGAAGCTCTGAGCGGCGGCAGGGAGCCTCTGAGCGGCGGTCGGGATCCTCTGAGCGGCGGACGGGCGGGGAGCCCGGCCGCCGCGGGCGTCCATACGCGGATCAGTCGCCCAGGTCGATGACCTGCGGCAGGTCCGGCACGCTGCCGTCGATGTCCGAGGTGCTGGCGACCTGGTCCTTCGGCGGCGCCTTCACCGTGACCTTCCCGCCCCAGCCGCCGTAGGCGGTCGTGCTGCTCATCTCGATGCCGATGCTCGTCTTCTTGACCTTCAAGGTCGTCGTCAACGAGCTGGACACCTTGCGGACGAGCTGGTCCCCGCCGATCCACAGCCTCCAGCTGATCACGCCCTTCGACATGCTGGAGGGCAGGCCCTTGCGCAGCGACGGCACCGCCGCGGCGAGCTGCTTCACCGTGATCGTGCCCCGGTAGAGCGTGGTCCGCGCGCCGTTGACGACACCGCCCGCGCCCTTGGCCCTGGTGGTCGCGAGGACCGCCTGGAGGGCACGCGGGTCGAGCGGGTTGACGAAGCCGCCGAGGCCGGTCAGCGCCGCGTCCGGGTCCTGCCCGGGCAGGCGCAGCCACGACTTGCCGTCGGGCAGCAGGTCCGCGTAGATGCCTCCGGAGACGTACGACGTCCGGCCGACGGTGATGGTCCGCATCGGGTCGTTGAGGCCCTTGAGCTCGTCGTCGTCGCCCAGTCCGCCACCGTAGTTGGTCTTGGTGGTGATGTCGGAGGACGCGACCCCGGACCGGCCGAACCCGACGACGCCCTTCGCGCCGGACTTGATGTCGATCAGGCCGCCGTAGTTCAACCTGGCGGACGAGACGACGCGTACGCCACGGCCGGGAACGAACTGCTTCTTGAGCGCCGCCACCGGGTTCGCGGGCCGCGCCCGGCTTCCCGTGGGGGTCTGCGCATGGGCGGGGGCGGCGACGGCGGGCGCGACGAGCGCGGCCGTCGCGGCGCACGCCAGCGCCATGAATGCTCGCTTCACGTGGGGTTCCTCCCGTAAGTGCCCTTGATCATCAAGAGCGGCCCGGGAATCCTCGTGGTTCATGATCACGGAAAAGTCACGGAAATCTAGATTTCCTGTGAAATGGCAGATGAAGAGCGGGTATGCGGGGTGATTATTATTTCGGGCGAATAATTCGCATGCGAAAGGAACGCATGGAGGAGAGGCCGGCTGTCGAGGAGATCTCCCGGCTCTATCCTGCCGTCCACCGGTGTCTCCGGATGTCCGGGCAGCCGGTGGGCGAGGGCGACGTCACGGCGCGCATGGCGTCGGTCCTGCGCCGTCTGGTCGCCCACGGCCCGCTCACGGTGGGCGAACTGGCCGGGCAGTTGCGGCTGTCCATGGCCGCGACGACCGAACTCGTCGACCGTGTCGAGGACCGGGGCCTCGTGGTGCGGGCCCGCGACCGGCGCGACCGCCGGCGGGTCTTCGTCAGCGTCACCGACGCCGGCCACGCCGCCGCCCTGACCGCCCTGCCGCGGGAGGAGGACCCGCTGGCGCGGGCCGTACGGGCCATGACCCCGGGGGAGCGGCAGGGGCTCGTCGACGGCCTGCGCGCGCTGCTGCGCGCGGCGCGGGCGGACGGCTGAGCCGCGCCGCGGCGGGCAGGGGAGCGTTCGCCGTCCCGGCGGTTACGCTTCGGGCAGCGGCACCATCTGGGAGGTCTTCATGGCAGGCAGGATTCGGGTCGTCGTCGCCAAGCCGGGGCTCGACGGGCACGACCGCGGCGTCAAGGTCGTGGCGCGGGCGTTGCGGGACGCGGGCATGGAGGTCGTCTACACCGGGCTGCACCAGACGCCGGAGCAGATCGTCCGGACGGCGATCCAGGAGGACGCGGCGGCCATCGGGCTGTCCATCCTGTCGGGCGCCCACATGACGCTCTTCGCCCGGCTCTTCGAGGTGCTGCGCGAGGAGGACGCCGAGGACATCGTAGTGTTCGGCGGCGGCATCATCCCCGAGGCCGACATCCCCGAGCTGGAGCGGATGGGGGTGGCGCGGATATTCACGCCGGGCTCCACGACACAGGAGATCGTGGACTGGGTCCGTTCTGCGGTTCCCGCCACCGTTTAGGCATTTTGCCCAACCTTGCCGTAATCGAGGGTTGAAGGCAAGGCTCCGGGTGACCCGATGACAAGGCCATGCTCGCGCGGGGACTAGGCTTCTTGCGCGGAATAGCCGGGCGGGACGACGGCGCCCGGCCTCGGACATCAAAAGGGACGGACCCTCGTGGACCTGTTCGAACATCAGGCGAAGGAGCTCTTCGCGGAGTACGGCATCGCGGTGCCGCGCGGAATCGTGGCGCACACCGCGGATGAGGCGCGGGCGGCTGCCGAGCAGCTCACCGGACGCGTTGTCGTCAAGGCCCAGGTCAAGACCGGCGGGCGCGGCAAGGCCGGCGGCGTGAAGGTGGCCGACGACGCCGCCGACGCGTACGACAAGGCGACGCGGATCCTCGGCATGGACATCAAGGGCCACACGGTCCACAAGGTCCTGATCGAGGAGGCCAGCCAGATCGCGGAGGAGTACTACTTCTCCTTCCTCCTCGACCGTGCCAACCGTACGTTCCTCGCGATCTGCTCCGCCTCCGGCGGGATGGACATCGAGGAGGTCGCGCACACCGCGCCGGAGAAGGTGGCGAAGGTGCCGGTCAGCCCGCTGACCGGCGTCGACCGCGCCAGGGCCCGCGAGATCGCGGTGGCCGGCGGCCTGCCGCAGCAGGCGCTGGACGGCGCCGCCGAGCTGATCGAGAAGCTCTGGGCCGTCTTCGTGGACGAGGACGCCTCGCTCGTCGAGGTCAACCCCATGATCCTGTCGGCTGACGGCCAGGTGAAGGCGCTCGACGGCAAGGTCACCCTCGACGACAACGCGGACTTCCGCCAGGCGGAGCACGTGACGTACGTCGACAAGGCCGCGGAGGACCCGCTGGAGGCCCGGGCCAAGGAGAAGCACCTCAACTACGTGAAGCTGGACGGCGACGTCGGCATCATCGGCAACGGCGCCGGCCTGGTCATGTCCACGCTGGACGTCGTGGCGTACGCGGGCGAGGAGTTCCCCGGGCGGCCCAAGCCGGCCAACTTCCTCGACATCGGCGGCGGGGCCTCGGCCGAGGTCATGGCGAACGGGCTGGAGATCATCCTGTCCGACCCGTCGGTGAAGTCGGTCTTCGTGAACGTCTTCGGCGGCATCACCGCCTGCGACGCGGTCGCCAACGGCATCGTCTCGGCCTTCAAGCTGCTGGAGAGCCGTGGCGAGGAAGTGACCCACCCGCTCGTCGTCCGTCTGGACGGCAACAACGCCGCTCTCGGGCGGCAGATCCTGGCCGACGCCGCGCTCCCGCGCGTCGAGCTGGTCGACACGATGGACGAAGCGGCCAAGCGCGCCGCCGAGCTCGCCGCGGTAGGTGCGTAATGGCTATCTGGCTCACCGAGAACAGCAAAATCATCGTTCAGGGCATGACCGGCGGTGAGGGCACCAAGCACACCCGCCGCATGCTCGCCGCCGGGGTGAACGTCGTGGGCGGCGTCAACGCCCGCAAGGCCGGCGTCACGCACGAGGGCCTGCCGGTCTTTGGCACCGTCAAGGAGGCCATGGAGCAGACGGGCGCGGACGTCTCCGTCGTCTTCGTGCCCCCGGCGCACACCAAGGCGGCCGTCCGTGAGGCCATCGACGCCGAGATCCCGCTGTGCGTGGTCATCACCGAGGGCGTGCCGGTCCACGACACCACCGAGTTCTGGGCCTACGCCGTCTCCAAGGGCAACAAGACCCGCATCATCGGGCCGAACTGCCCCGGCATCGCCTCGCCCGGCGCGTCCAACGCCGGGATCATTCCGGCCGACATCACCACCAAGGGCCGCGTGGGCCTGGTGTCGAAGTCGGGCACGCTGACCTACCAGCTCATGTACGAGCTGCGCGACATCGGCTTCTCCACCTGCGTCGGCATCGGCGGCGACCCGGTCATCGGCACGACCCACATCGACGCGCTCCAGGCGTTCCAGGACGACCCGGAGACCGACGCGATCGTGATGATCGGCGAGATCGGCGGCGACGCCGAGGAGCGGGCCGCGGCCTACATCGACGAGCACGTCACCAAGCCCGTCGTCGCCTACGTCGCCGGGTTCACCGCGCCCGAGGGCAAGACGATGGGCCACGCCGGCGCGATCGTGTCCGGCTCCGCCGGCACCGCCCAGGCCAAGAAGGAGGCCCTGGAGAAGGTCGGCGTCCGTGTCGGCCGCACTCCCAGCGAGACCGCCCGCCTCATGCGCGAGCTCATGTCGTGACCAAGGGGTCGTGACGGGCGGGCCGCCGGGTCTTCAGGGGTTCCGGCGGCCCAGCCGGTCTCCCGGCGCCGTTCGTGACCTCACGCCTCCGGCGTGAGGTCACGACGCGTATGAGGGGGGGAGCCGCCGCGGGCGGCGACTGCAAGAGCATCCCATTTCGAGCGGGGGTGAACGGCGTGGCGACGTGGAGAGCGGCGGCCGCGCTGGGATGATGAGGTAGCGTGACGGGACTTATCGATCAAATCAGGACCGGTCCCCGCGCCGTCCTCGGTCGCGGTGGCGCCGGCGACGACGAGGAGAGCCGCCGTCCGCTTCCCGTCTCCGGCATGCTGGCTGCGTTCTGGACGCTCGGCGTCGGCATCGCCGTGCTCACCACGCTCACGCTCATCGGCTGGATGGCCGCCCCCCGGGGGCCCTTCGGCGAGGGCCTGCCCGGCGTGTTCCGCACCGCCTGCCAGCTCTGGCTGGCCGCCCACCACGCCGGATTCGCGATCCCCGGCGGCCGGGTGGGCCTGCTGCCCATCGGGCTCATGATCCTGCCCGGCGCGCTGCTCTACCGGGCGGGCCTGTGGATGGCACGCGACGCCGACCTGCGGTTGAGGATGCCGGCCCGGCTGCCGAAGGGCACCCCCCGCGA
The DNA here is from genome assembly GCF_014161415.1 of Microbispora sp. H10885. Lineage (NCBI taxonomy): Bacteria > Bacillati > Actinomycetota > Actinomycetes > Streptosporangiales > Streptosporangiaceae > Microbispora > Microbispora sp. H10885. Next base: position 205,604 of record NZ_JABBWY010000004.1, read on the forward strand.
CGTCGAGAACGCCCGCCGCCGCGCCCAGCTCGTGCTCATCGCCCAGGCCGGCATCTCGCTGGCCGCGCCGTACGCGCTGCTCGCCGGGGTGATCGCCCTGGTGTCGCGCAACGAGATCATGCAGCCGTTCCCGGGGGAGGCGCTCGTCAGCCACCTGCTGCTGGCCTTCGTCACGGGATCGGTGGCCACCGCCCGCACGATCGGGCCGTGGCGGTCGATGCTGCGCCTGCTGCCCGAGCGGCCGCGCTCGCTCGTCGCGGGTACGGCCGTCGCGACCGCGCTGCTCCTCACGGCCGGGGCGGTGCTCGTCCTCGTGGCCGTGGCGATGAACTTCACCCGGATCCAGCAGATGTCGGAGGTGCTCAGCCCCGGCCTGGTCGGCGGTGGGCTGCTCCTGCTCCTGGAGGTCCTCTACTTCTTCAACGCCGTGATCTGGGGAATGGCGTACATCTCGGGACCCGGCTTCGCGGTGGGCGCGGGCACGCTGGTCGCGCCCACCGGGGTCAAGCTGAGCGCGGTTCCCATGCTGCCGCTGCTCGGCGCGCTGCCGCCGTCCGGCACCGCGCCCCCGTGGGTCATGTCGGTGATCGCGGTGCCGTTCGCCGCGGGGGCGGTCGCGGGCGTGGTGACGGCCCGCGTCGCGCCGACCCCCTCGATCGAGGCCGCGCCGCTGTGGGGCTTCGTCTGCGGAATCACCAGCGGGCTCGCGGCGGGGACGCTCGCGGCGCTGTCGGGCGGGCCGCTCGGCGGGGCCGGGCTGGCCGCCGTGGGGCCCTCCCCCTGGGAGGTGGCGCTGTCGGTCGCGCTGGAGGTCGGCGTGGCCGCCGGAATCTCGGCCGGCATCGCCAACTGGTGGCTGATCTCCCGGCGGCCGGCGACCCCGCCGGAGCCGGTCAGGAAGGCCGGCGCCGTGATCGCCAAGGCGGCCGGGAAGGTGCGACCGGCCCGGGGCGCCCATCTCCCGGGCCACTGGCTGGACGCCACCGAGGCGGAGACCCAGCCGATCCCCGTGATCAGGGACGACTGGACCGACGAGCACGCCGCGGCGACCGCGGAGACGTTCGACGACATGACCGCCCGGCGGGGCCGGCCGGAGCCGTCGCGCAAACCGCCCGCCGGCGCCGCCCCGAAGCCGCGTACGGACATCGTCGACGAGACCGACGACCGCGGGGGTCACGTCATCTACGTCGACCCCTACGCCTGGGACCGCGACTGACGACCCACCGGCCGGCCGGCGGCGGGACGCGCCTGACGGACGACAGCCCGCCGTCGGAGGGCCGGGCCAGGGAGTGCTCGCCCATGCCTCCGGCCGCGCCCACGAGCGTCTTCACGGGCTCGGGCAGACCAGGGTCTCGGGTATGGGCCCGGCCACGGTTTCGGGTGCTGCGCCCGGCTCGGGGACGCTCGAGGCGAGGCGGTCCCGCAGCCGGGTCAGGCGGCCGATCTCGTCGTTCAGTGCGGCGATGCGGCGCTGGACGACCCCCGTGCCGCCCGTGCAGCCGGGGGAGCCGTACGGCGGGAGGGTGTCGCCCTCCAGCAGGTCCAGGCGGTCGGCGCAGCCGGCGACGTCCTCGACGGTCAGGCCGAGGGCGAGCAACTGGCGCACCAGGCGGATGCGGGCGATCTCACGCGGGCCGTACTCCCGCTGGCCCGACGCCGTGCGCGGCGGGAGGAGCAGCCCACGCTGCTCGTAGAAGCGCAGGGCGCGCGGAGTGGTCCCCGTCGCCGCCGCGGCGTCGCCGATCCGCATGCCCGTCCCGCCTCCGCCTTCACGCCCTGCCGTGGCCACACCGTCACGGTCACATCGTCGCGGGCGCATCGTCACGGCCACATCGCCCTGACGCACCGCTCCGGCCGCACCGCTTCGACCGCACCGCTCCGGCCGCACTGTTCCGGCCGCCTCGTTCTGGCCGCACTCGTGTGGTCGTTTTGCCGCAGTCATCACGATCGCATCTCTACGGCCGTATCACCACTGTCGCGCGCTCCCGGCCTGCCGGGACCCGCCGTCTTCGGCCGCGTTGTTCACGGCGTCGTTCACGGCGTCGTTCACGGCTCCACGACGACGGTGCCGACGTGTCGTCCGTCGAAGAGCTCACGCAGTGCCAGCGGTGCGCGGTCGATGCCCGGGATCCGCGTGTGCGGAAAGGAGATGGACCCCGAGCGGAGCCAGGCGCCGAAGCGCTCCCTCCACTCCGCGGTGGTCGCCGCGTCGACGCCGGTCAGGCCGCGAAGGGTGATGTTCCCGAGGATGAGCCGGAAGGTGTCCAGCTCCACGGGAGCGGTCGCGCCGGTGGACGCCGCCGACAGCTGCGTGGCCAGGGTCCCGACCAGGACGAGACGGGCTCCCGGCCGTGCCGCGTCGGCCGCCGCACGGAGCTGCTCGCCGCCGACGTTGTCGACGACCACGTCGATGCCGTCGGGCGCGGCCTCGGCCAGCCGCGCGCCGATCGGACCGTCGCCACGGAGGACGACCGCGTCGTAGCCGAGCTCGGCGGTCATGCGCTCGGCCTTCGCGGCCGAGCCGGTGCTGCCGATCACGCGCGCCGCGCCCAGCAGGCGGGCGATCTGGCCCGCGAGCGACCCGACGCCTCCGGCGCCCCCGCTGACGAACACGGTCTCTCCCGGGCGCAGGCCCGCGATCCGCGTCAGGGCCGCGTACGCCGTGGCCCCCGGAGCGAGGTAGGCGGCGGGATCGGGCAGGGCGCCGTCCAGCGGCTCGGAGTCGGGGACCACGGCGTACTCGCGCCAGCCCTGGAAGTGCGAGACCAGGTCGCCCGGCCGCAGGCTCGCGCCGTCCCCGGCCGTGACGACCTCGCCGACGGCGGGGCCGAACAGCGTGTCCCCCGGCCGCAGGGGCGGAAAGGGCGCGCCCGGCACGCCCCCGGCCGTCAACGTGCGCAGCGCCGGAAAGACCTGGAAGCAGCGGTTGCGCACCAGGACCTCACCGGCTCCCGGCACAGGCGTCGGGACCTCCACGACGGCCAGGTGCTCGGGGCCGGGCAGACCGGACGGAACCTCGGTGAGCCGGATCTCCCGTACGGTGCCGGGCGGTGTCTCGGACATGGGCTTCTCCTCGCGCGACGACGTGAGCGGCCGTGCGGCCCCGCCGCACGCCGCCGCGACGGTAAACCCTGACCCGTACGTCAGGGGCAAACCGGAGGAACCCGGCCCCCGGCGAGGGGCCGTCAGGCGGGGGCGGGGACGGAGGCGGGCCAGGCCATGCCGAGCTTGTCCTCGAAGGCCCGCATGAGCTGGTCGGAGCACTGCTGCTGGGCGGCCACCGTGCCCGCGCCCTTGCGGCACTCGGTGTAGGCGTTGAGCTCCGCCGAGAAGTAGAGCTGGAAGGCCGTCGTGACGGCGCCCAGGACGAACGCGAGTGTCGACAGCACCACGGCGCCGGTCGCCATGCCGATGCCCTGCCGTGCGCGGTTCAGCAGGCGGAGATCGCGGACGGCCACGATGAACGCGAAAACCGACAGCGCCAGCCCCGCGGGCGGCAGCAGCAGGGTGAAGACCATGGCCGTGACGGCCAGGGCCAGCGCCCTGCGTCCTCCCGTCGCCGGGGCCGAAGTCTCAAGGGATGTTGTCACGGTCTCCTCGCCTCGCGTTCGCATAGCCCGTCGTGAATCCTGATGGCCGGCGCCCGATACGCTTTAGCTGCGTCGAGGGCCCACCCTCCACGCGCGACCATCTCTAAGGAACCATCTCCCGGTAATCACCTGCAAAACGAAGCCAGCTCACGAAGGAGTTCCGCCCTGTCCTTCCGGCTCGTGGTCCTCGTCTCGGGATCGGGGACCAACCTGCAAGCGCTGCTCGACGCCGCCTCCGACGACGCGTACGGCGCGACGGTGGTGGCCGTCGGAGCCGACCGCGACGACATCGAGGGCCTGGCGCGGGCCGGGCGCGCGGGCGTCCCCACGTTCGTCGAGAGGGTGGGCGACCACCCAACCCGGGAGGAATGGGACGAGAGCCTGGCGGAGCGCATCGCCGGGCACCGGCCCGACCTCGTGGTCTCCGCCGGGTTCATGAAGATCCTCGGTCCTCGCGTGCTGGCCGCGTTCCCGGTCGTCAACACCCACCCGGCGCTGTTGCCCTCCTTCCCGGGCGCCCACGCGGTGCGCGACGCGCTCGCGTACGGCGTCCGCGTCACCGGCTGCACCGTGCACCTGGTCGACGCGGGCGTGGACACCGGGCCGGTGATCGCCCAGGAGGCGGTGCCGGTGCGGGAGGGCGACGACGAGGAGTCGCTGCACGAGCGGATCAAGACCGTCGAGCGCGGCCTCCTCGTCGAGATGGTCGGCCGGATGGCCCGCGAGGGCTGGACCACGACCGGGCGGACCGTACGCCTGGGGACGGCGCGAACCGCGGGACAGGCCGCCGCCGCGCGGCGCCCGGCGCCCGTCGCAGAACCGGCTCCGGCACAGGACCGGACACAGGGCACGACATCAGGAAGGACCACGAAGTGACCCGCATCGCCATCCGCCGTGCGCTCATCACCGTTTACGACAAGACGGGTCTGGAAGACCTGGCGCGGGGGCTTGAGGCCGCGGGCGTGGAGATCGTGTCGACCGGCGGCACCGCCGCCGCGATCGCCTCCTACGGCGTGCCGGTCACCAGGGTGGAGTCGCTCACCGGCTTCCCCGAGTGCCTGGACGGCCGGGTCAAGACCCTCCACCCGCGGGTGCACGCCGGGCTGCTCGCCGACGGCGGCAACCCCTCGCACGTCAAGCAGCTGGAGGAGCTGGAGATCGAGCAGTTCCAGCTCGCGGTGGTGAACCTCTACCCGTTCGCCGCCACGGTCGCCTCCGGCGCCTCGGACGCCGAATGCGTCGAGCAGATCGACATCGGCGGCCCCGCGATGATCCGGGCCGCCGCCAAGAACCACGGCACGGTGGCCGTGGTCGTCGACCCCGCGGCGTACGGCGACGTGCTGGCCGCGGCCGCTGAGGGCGGCTTCACGCTGACCGAGCGCAGGAGGCTCGCCGCCACGGCCTACGCGCACACCGCCGCGTACGACGTCGCGGTGGCGTCGTGGTTCGGCAACGTCTACGCCCCCGAGGGCGAGTGGCCGTCGTTCATGGGCGCGGCGTGGAAGCGCAAGGCGGCCCTGCGGTACGGCGAGAACCCGCACCAGGGAGCCGCGCTCTACACCGGCGGCACGGACGGCCTGGCCAACGCCGAGCAGCTCCACGGCAAGGAGATGTCCTACAACAACTACGTGGACGCCGACGCCGCCTGGCGGGCCGCCTGGGACTTCGCCGAGCCGGCCGTCGCCATCATCAAGCACGCCAACCCCTGCGGCATCGCCGTGGGCGCCGACGTGGCCGAGGCGCACCGCAAGGCGCACGAGTGCGACCCGGTCTCGGCGTACGGCGGGGTGATCGCGGTGAACCGCGAGGTGACCCGTGAGCTGGCCGAGCAGATCGCGCCGATCTTCACGGAGGTCGTGGTGGCGCCGTCGTTCGCGGCGGACGCGCTGGAGATCCTGCGGGAGAAGAAGAACATCCGGCTGCTCGCCTGCCCGTCGGGGCCGGCGAACGCCGCGGAGTTCCGCCGCGTCGACGGCGGCCTCCTCGTGCAGACGGTCGACCGGGTGGACGCCCCCGGCGACGACCCGTCCGGCTGGGAGCTCAGGGCCGGCGAGCCGGCCTCGCCCGAGGTGCTGGCCGACCTCGCCTTCGCCTGGCGGGCCTGCCGTTCGGTGAAGTCCAACGCGATCCTCCTCGCGACCGGCGGCGCGACCGTCGGCGTCGGGATGGGCCAGGTCAACCGGGTCGACTCGGCCCGGCTGGCGGTCGCGCGGGCCGGTGAGCGCGCGGCCGGATCGGTCGGGGCCTCCGACGCGTACTTCCCCTTCCCGGACGGCCTGCAGGTGCTGACCGAGGCGGGGGTGAAGGCGATCGTGGAGCCGGGCGGATCGATCCGCGACGACCAGGTCATCGAGGCCGCCAAGGAGGCGGGCATCACGCTCTACTTCACCGGCACCCGCCACTTCTTCCACTGACCGGACCACGGTCAGCGGGGGCGCGACGCGATCGGAGGGGCACTCGGGGGACAGAAAGGGCGGAAACGGCACGATCACCCTTGTGGTGCGGTTAGCCTGAAACGCCCCACTCTTCTTCCCCCGGAGTCCCTCCATGCCCGTTGACATGCTCACGACTTCTTTCGCCCTGATGAACGGCGTGTGGAACAGCCCCCTCGCGCTGCTGCCCATCGCGGTCCTGGCCGCGTACTTCGGGTGGAAGATCGTGGAGTTCATCCCTCTCACCCGCCGGATCATCGAGCGCCGCGAGGGGGCTCAGTAGAACCACCTGGACGAACTGGGGAGTGCGATGACCGCGCGGCTTCTGGACGGCAAGGCGACCGCCGCCACGATCAAGGGTGAACTGGCGGAGCGGGTGAAGGCCCTGGCGAACCGGGGCATCACCCCCGGGCTGGGCACGATCCTGGTCGGTGAGGACCCGGGCAGTCAGATCTACGTCGCGGGCAAGCACCGCGACTGCGCGGAGGTCGGCATCACCTCCATCCGGAAGGACCTTCCGGACACCGCCACCCAGGCCGACGTGGAGGCCGCGGTCGACGAGCTGAACGCCGACCCGGCCTGCACGGGCTACATCGTTCAGCTTCCGCTGCCGCGTCACCTGGACACCCAGGCGCTCATCGAGCGGATGGACCCGGCCAAGGACGCCGACGGCCTCCACCCGGTCAACCTGGGCAGGCTCGTCCACATGGTCGACGCCCCGCTGCCGTGCACCCCGCGCGGCATCGTGGTGCTGCTCCAGCGGTACGGCGTGCCGATCAAGGGCGCCGAGGTCGTCGTCGTCGGCCGGGGCATCACCGTGGGCCGGCCGCTGGGCCTGCTGCTCACCCGGCGCGCGGAGAACGCCACCGTGACGCTCTGCCACACCGGCACCCAGGACCTGGCGTCCCACGTGCGCCGGGCGGACATCGTCGTCGCCGCGGCCGGGGTGCCCCACCTGGTGACCGCGGAGATGGTCAAGCCGGGCGCGGCCGTGCTCGACGTGGGCGTGTCCCGGGTCGACGGGAAGATCGCCGGAGACGTGGCCCCCGACGTCCGCGAGGTGGCGGGTTTCGTCGCCCCCAACCCCGGCGGGGTGGGGCCGATGACCCGGGCCATGCTGCTGGCCAACGTCGTCGAGGCCGCCGAGCGGCAGTGACGGCACCGGCCGGCCCTGGTGGCCGGCGTGGTCCTGGAGGCGTGGTCCGGGTGGCGTAAGGACCCGGGCAAGGATCGGAATCACGCCGCTTCGCGGGCGCTAATGTCACCTATCCTCACATATCGTGAGTGTTCGGACGCACTCCGTACATGCGAGGATCGCGCGTCCCTGGGTGCCCGCGGCGGCGGGCCGGGCCGCGCTGCTGATCGGGGCCCTGGACATCGTCAACGGCGTCGTCCCGCGGTTCCGTACAAGCAGGATCAGCGAGATCGCCGGAATTCTGCCGGGCAGTGTCACCACGCTGGCCGAAACGGCCTCTCTCCTGGTCGGAATCCTGCTGATCATGCTGGCCCACGCCCTCAGGCGGCGCAAGGCGAGGGCCTGGCGGGCGGTGGTGGTGCTGCTGCCCGTGGGCGCCGTCCTGGAGGCGCTGCGCTGGCGGCACCCCCTCGCCGCGTCGGTCTCGCTGCTGCTGTTCGGGGTGCTGCTGCTGAGCAGGGCGGAGTTCTACGCCCTGCCCGACCCACGCTCCCGCTGGCGCGCCCTGGGCAACCTGATCGTGCTCGGCGCGTTCGACGTCGTGATCGGATGGGTGCTGGTCGCCGCGCACGCCCGTGACGTCGCGGGCCGGCTCGGCCCGGGCGACCGGCTGCGGCAGGTCGTCCTCGGCCTCGCGGGCGTGGACGGTCCCGTCGGCTACGCCTCGGCGCACGCCGGCGCCCTGGTGTCGTCCTCGCTCGCCGGGCTCGGCGCCCTCACCGCCGTCACGACCATCCACCTCGCGCTGCGGCCGGAGCGCCCGGCCGCCGCGCTCACCCCCGGCGACGAGCGGCGCCTCAGGGCCATGCTCGACCAGTGGGGCGGGCAGGACTCGCTCGGCTACTTCGCGCTCCGCAGGGACAAGAGCGTGATCTTCTCGCCCAGCGGCAAGGCGGCCGTGACGTACCGCGTCGTGGCCGGGGTGATGCTGGCGAGCGGCGACCCGCTCGGCGACGCCGAGGCCTGGCCGGGGGCCATCCGCCGCTTCCTGGAGGAGGCCGGGCGGCATGCCTGGATCCCGGCCGTGATCGGCTGTGGCGAGAGCGGAGGCGAGGCGTGGACCCGGGAAGGCGGTCTCGGCGCGCTGGAACTCGGCGACGAGGCGGTCGTCGAGGTGGCCGGATTCACCCTGGAGGGCCGGGCCATGCGCAACGTGCGGCAGATGGTCCACCGGGTGGAGCGTCTCGGCTACACCTGCCACGTACGGCGGGCCGGTGACCTGACCGAGGCCGAGCGGGACCGCATCCACGCCGCGGCCGTCTCCTGGCGCGGCACCACGGCCGAGCGCGGCTTCTCGATGGCACTGGGCCGGTTCGGCGATCCCGCCGACGCCGGCTGCGTGGTGGTGACGGCCCACGGCCCGGCGCAGGCGTCACCCCCCGCCGCCGGGGCCAGGCCCAGGGGCGGGGAGGAGACGGGGGACGTCCGGGCCGTGCTGCACTTCGTCCCGTGGGGACGCGACGGGCTGTCGCTCGACCTCATGCGCCGTGACCTGCGGGCCGATCCCGGTCTGAACGAGTTCCTGATCGTGAGGGCCCTGGAGGCGGCGCCGGAGCTCGGGGTGACCAGGGTGTCCCTCAACTTCGCGGTGTTCCGGGCCGCGCTGGCGCGGGGGGAGCGGCTGGGCGCGGGGCCGGTGTCACGGGCCTGGCGCGGTGTCCTCGTCTTCCTGTCCCGCTGGTTCCAGATCGACTCGTTGTACCGGTTCAACGCCAAGTTCCGGCCGGTGTGGGAGCCGCGGTTCCTGGTCTTCCCCACATCGCGCGACCTGCCGCGCATCGGCGTCGCGGCGCTCAGGGCCGAGGCGTTCCTGACCCCGCCACGCCTCCGCCGGGGGGTCAGCCCATGCTCTTGGCGCCGTCGAGGGACTCGCGGATGATGTCGGCGTGGCCCGCGTGCTGGGCGGTCTCGGCCATGACGTGCATCAGCACCCGGCGGGCCGACCACGACGTGCCGGGCTCGTGCCACGGGGCCTTCGGCAGCGGCTGGGCGGCGTCCAGGTCGGGCAGGCCGGCGACCAGCTCGTCGGTCCGGCGGGCGACCTCGGCGTAGTCGGCCAGCACACCGGCCAGCGTCTCGCCGGGCAGCAGCCGGAACTCGTCGGCCCTCCGGGCCCAGTCGGCCTCGGTCATGGCGGTGAAGTCACCCATGGCCGACGGGCCCTCCAAGATGAAGCGCGCCCAGGTCCGTTCGACCGAGGTGACGTGCTTGATCAGCCCGCCCAGGCACAGTTCGCTGGCGGTGGTCCGCCGCCCGGCCTGCTCGTCGGTGAGGTCGCGGGTGGTGAAGCGCAGGAAGTGCCGCTGCTTGGCCAGCATCGCCAGCAGGTCCGCGCGCTCGCCGGTGAGGTCGCGGGTGGTCGGCTCGCCGACGGTCGTGGTCTCGCTCATGGTTCTCCGCCTTCGCTGTCCTGTATGGCCGGTCAGAACCCACGCTAGGCGGCACAACGGTCACTTTCTGACCTCAATTGCGGAAGAATCATGGCATGGCGAATACCAGCGAGCGGACGCTGCGGCTGCTGTCGCTGCTGCAGACCCATCGGTACTGGCCAGGCGCCGAACTGGCCGAACGGCTGGGGGTCTCGGTCCGCACGCTGCGCCGGGACGTCGACCGGCTGCGGGAACTGGGCTATCCGGTCGAGGCGCAGCGCGGCGTGGACGGCGGCTATCAGCTCGCCGCCGGCGCGGCACTGCCGCCACTGGTGATCGACGACGACGAGGCGGTGGCCCTGGCCCTGGGACTGCAGGCCGCCGCGCAGGGCGCGGTGGAGGGCATCGCCGAGTCCTCGGTGCGGGCGCTGGCCAAGGTGGTGCAGGTGATGCCGGCCCGGCTGCGACGCCGGATCGACGCGCTGCGCGCGATGACCGTGCCCGCCGGCTGGGACGGCCCGGTCAGGGCGGGCGTCGACCCGGGCGTGCTCACCACGGTCGCGCTGGCGTGCCGGGACGACGAACAGCTCCGCTTCTCCTACACCGCCTCCGACGGCAGGCACACCGAGCGGCACGTCGAACCCCATCGGCTGGTCTGTCTCGGCCGCCGCTGGTACCTGGTCGCCTACGACCTCGTCCGGCACGACTGGCGCAGCTTCCGGCTCGACCGGCTCACCGCACCCCACCACACCGGCTCCCGGTTCCGGCCCCGGGAACTGCCCGCCGCCGACGCCGCCGAGTTCGTGCGGGCCGGCCGGGACAACCTGCCCCGGCCGTACCGGGTGGAGGTCCTGGTCGACGCCCCGGCCGTGACCGTGCGTGAACGGATCGGCAGGTGGAGCATGATCGAGGAGATCGACGACGAGCACTGCCGGATGCGGATGACGGCGGACTCCCTGGACTGGCCGACCTTGGCGCTGGGCGTGGTCGGTGCCGATTTCCGCGTCATCCATCCGCCCGAACTGATCGACCGAATCCATGAGTGGGGAGCCCGGTTCAACCGGTGCGAGAAAACTCTTCCCTCGTCTTAGCCCATTCGCTCATAAATCACTTTTTGTCACCATCGGATGCCGGCGCCGACCGGTTGGGAACGCTCCACCGGCCGCGAGGGATGGACGGCTTCCACTTCCACGCGGCCGGTGTGTCACCGGTTCAGGAGGCCCGGCGGCCTACGGGGGCGCGTTGCGGCTCCTGCTCGGCCGGGCCGCTCGCGCGCTGCGGCGGCACGACCGGCGTGGGCCGCACGAGGCCGAGGGCGACGACCTCGTTGGCCAGCCTGGTCCGCCGGTTGGTGCCCTCCGGGATGCGGAACTTCTGGTAGAGCCGCAGCAGATGCTGCTTGACCGCCGCCTCGGTGACCACCAGGTCGTCGGCGATCTCCCGGGCCGTGGCCGGCGCCACGAACGCCTCGTCCGACAGGGCGGGGCGGCACAGCGAGGTGAGCACGTCGACCTCGCGGCGGGTCAGTTCCGGCGCGGCGGCGCGGCGCAGTTCGACCTCGGGCGCGAGGTCCTCACGCGGGATCCCGCCGACCCGGGCCCGGGCGGCGCCGAAGGAGACGACGTCGCCGTCGTCCAGCACCCTCCGGGCGATCGGCCTGCCGTTCACCCGTGTGCCGTTGCGGGACAGGCCCAGGTCCACGACGTACAGGTAGGGCCCGCGACGCACGAATTCGGCGTGCAGCCGTGACACGCTCGGATCCGCCAGCCGGATGTCCGCGCCCCGGCCGCGACCGATCGTGGTGACGTCGGGGCGCAGCGGTACCACCTCGCCGCTGTCCTCGATCCGTATGAACGGCCCCTCCACGGCAGTTCCTCCCCAGGTAGCCCGCCGTTACTTTCTCTATAGATGCGGCTTACCCACCCGTGGCGAGGGGGAATCGCCTTTGCCATAAGCAGAATCTCCCCTGAAATTGATCTGGGCCTTTGAGGGGCTTCTTCCCTGCTCACGGGTAGACTTCGGGCGGAGATAAGCGGAGGAAATACTATGAAGCAGACTTCCTCGGACGGGGGGGACTTGGGGGGTGGAACCCCCCGAGAGGTTGCAGACAAGCCCACCAAAGGACTCGCCGATGTCGTCGCCGCGTCCACAGCGCTGAGCGACATCGACGGCAAGGCGGGCCGGCTCTTCTACCGTGGCTACGACATCCACGACCTGGCCGGCCGCACCACCTTCGAGGAGACCGCCCACCTGCTCCAGCGCGGGTCGCTGCCGTCCCGCGCCCAGCTCGCCGACTACGGCGCGGAACTGGCGCGTGGCCGCACCCTGGGCACGCTCGTCGAGCGCGACATCCCCGAGATCGCCGAGAGGCAGGCGCCCATGGAGGCGCTGCGGACGCTGGTCTCCCTGGCCGGCGCGGACGATCCGGACAAGGATTCCAACGCCCCCGAGGCCAACCTGCGCAAGGCCGCGCGGCTGACCGCCCAGCAGCCGATCCTGGTCGCCCGCTACCACGCGGCGCGGACCGGGGCGACGCTGCCCGAGATCGATCCCGAGCTGAGCATCGCCGGGAACTTCCTGCTCCAGATCACCGGCCGGCGCCCCGAGGGGCGCGCCGCCGAGATCTTCGACACCTGTCTCGTGCTGCACGCCGACCACACCATGAACGCCTCGACGTTCGCCGCCCGTGTGTGCGCCGCCACGCTGTCCGACATGCACTCGGCCATCGTCGCCGCCATCGGCACGCTCAAGGGGCCCCTGCACGGAGGCGCGAACGAGCAGGTCATGCGTACGCTGGAAGAGCTGGACCCACGCGGCGTCGCCCAGGCCGTACGGGACAGACTGGCGGCGGGCGAGAAGATCATGGGATTCGGGCACCGCGTCTACAAGACGGAGGACCCCCGGGCGACGCACCTGCGGCGGATGTCGGAGGAGCTGGCCGAGGCCTCCGGCGACGACACCTACTACCGGATGTCCCGGGAGATGGAGGAGGTCGTCCTCGCGGAGAAGCACCTGTACCCGAACGTTGACTTCTACGCGGCCACCGTCTACCACTACCTGGGCATACCGACGGATCTGTTCACTCCCGTGTTCTCGGTCAGCCGGATGTCGGGGTGGACCGCCCACGTGATCGAGCAGCACGCCGACAACCGGCTGATCCGGCCCGACAGCGAGTACATCGGTGAGCGCGACCAGAAATGGGCGCCCATCGGTGAGCGCTGACATGGAGGACCGCGGTGGCAGGCATGGGAGAGACGTGAGAACGGGCGAGAGCACGGCCTGGGGGTCGTACCTGGTGGTGGCGGCCGGCGTGGCCGCCGGACTGAGCGCGATCGGGCTGGGGGCGCCGGTGTCGACCGGCGGAGTGGTGATGGGAGGCGCCTTCCTCGCCGGGTCCGTCACCCGGCTGGCGACGTCGGACCGGCGGGCGGGTGCGCTCGCGGTCCGCGGCAGGCGGACCGACGCGATCACGCTGGCGGCGTTCGGCGTGGCGCTCGTGGCCGGCTCGCTGCTCATGCTGCTGCGCCTGCACGACTCGTAGGAACGCGACCTCGTCGCGGGCTTACCACACCCGTCCGATAGCCTCAACGGCCAGTGAGCCTCAAAAAGGACGTGCTGGCCAGTCAGACCAGAAGGGGAACCCCACGCATGCCCAAGATCAAGGTAGCGGGCCCTGTCGTCGAGCTCGACGGCGACGAGATGACCCGGATCATCTGGCAGTTCATCAAGGACCAGCTGATCCTTCCCTACCTCGACGTCGACCTGAAGTACTACGACCTCGGCATTGAGCACCGCGACGCCACCGACGACCAGGTCACGATCGACGCCGCCAACGCCATCAAGCAGTACGGCGTGGGCGTCAAGTGCGCGACGATCACGCCGGACGAGGCGCGGGTCGAGGAGTTCGGCCTGAAGAAGATGTGGAGGTCCCCGAACGGGACGATCCGCAACATCCTCGGCGGTGTCATCTTCCGTGAGCCGATCATCATGTCGAACGTCCCCCGGTTGGTGCCCGGCTGGACCAAGCCGATCGTCGTCGGCCGTCACGCCTTCGGCGACCAGTACCGCGCCACCGACCTCAAGGTGCCGGGCGAGGGCACCTTGACGTTGACCTTCACCCCGAAGGACGGCGGCGAGCCGATCGAGCTCAACGTCTTCGACTTCCCCGGCTCCGGCGTCGCCCTGGCGATGTACAACCTGGACGAGTCGATCCGCGACTTCGCCCGTGCCTCGATGCGGTACGGCCTCAACCGCGGCTACCCGGTCTACCTGTCGACCAAGAACACCATCCTCAAGGCGTACGACGGCCGGTTCAAGGACATCTTCGCCGAGGTGTACGAGAGCGAGTTCAAGGCCGACTTCGAAGCCGCCGGGATCACCTACGAGCACCGGCTGATCGACGACATGGTGGCCGCCTCCCTCAAGTGGGAGGGCGGGTACGTCTGGGCCTGCAAGAACTACGACGGCGACGTCCAGTCGGACACCGTGGCCCAGGGCTTCGGCTCGCTCGGCCTGATGACCAGCGTGCTGATGACCCCCGACGGCCGCACCGTCGAGGCCGAGGCCGCGCACGGCACGGTGACCCGGCACTACCGTCAGCACCAGCAGGGCAAGCCGACGTCCACGAACCCGATCGCCTCGATCTTCGCCTGGACCCGCGGCCTGCAGCACCGCGGCAAGCTCGACAACCAGCCCGAGGTGATCGACTTCGCCGAGAAGCTGGAGCAGGTCTGTGTCGAGACCGTCGAGGGCGGCCAGATGACCAAGGACCTCGCGCTCCTGGTCGGCGGCGACGCCGAGTGGCTGACCACGCAGGACTTCCTCGCGGCTCTCGACGAGAACCTCAAGAAGAAGATGTCCGCCTAGCGGCCTGGTACGGAGAATCGGCCTCTGCCCGCGGTTCCACCGTCGGGGCGGAGGCCGATTCGCGTCCATGGGCCGTCCATGGGCCGTCACGCCCTTCTCCGGGAGACGTCCTCCGCCGCGCCGGACGACCGCGGGTACGCCGGCAATCGGATCCGGATCGCCCGGCAATCCGACGCCGACGGCTTCCGGCGACTCTGGTCGAGGGCCGGGCCACCACAGGCGAAGACCCTCGACGAAGGAAGCGCGATGGCAGAGACGACGCACGCCTCACACAACCCCGCCGAAGAAGCGGTGCCCACGACGAAGGTCAAGGAGTGGGCCAGCAAGGCCCGCATCGAGCTCGGCCAGTGGCTCAGGACGGCGACGATCGGCAGCGACGTCAAGGCGGCCGCCGAGGAGGTGTGGAAGAGGCTCGGCGCGCTGGAGAGCGCCCTCGTGAGCCAGACGAAATCCGAGGCGGAGGCGCGCGCGGCCTTCGTCACGTGGGTCTACGAGAACGACTGGAACGGCGGCTTCACGTGGTACCTGGAGGAGAAGGCCAGGGTGGTCGCCGAGGCGAACAGGCTCGAGGCCGAGCAGGCCATCCAGCGTTTCATCGCCAAGGCCCGTACGGAGGCCCAGAGGGCGACCAGGACGCAGGGCGGGCTGGGCACGGTGGTCGCCGGTCTGGCCGACCTCGGCACGCAGCAGACCTTCACCGGAACGAGCGGCGCGTACCCCTACCTCGCCCGGACGGAGAAGCATCCGGTCATGGAGGAGATCCTCGCCAAGGTCGGCCAGGGCGAGGAGTGGACGGTGGACAACTGCGCCGAGGTCGACGCGATGAACAAGTACCTCTACAAGATCAAGGCGCGGGTCCTGAGCGACGTCCAGGGCAAGAACCTGTACTTCCACGCCGAGACGTGGAACTGGGACAAGAAGGTGTGGCAGCCCCGCAAGGCCTGCGGCAACTGCGACAAGTGGCTGAAGACCATCGGAGCGCGCCGCGTCTGACCCGGCCGCCGCTCGCCCGCCGCCCGGCAGGAGGGGGAGCCGCCCGGAGACATTCCGGGCGGCCCTTTTCCGTCACTTGGGGATGGGGACCGCTCGCCGCATTGTCACGACTTCCTGACGTCACGGCGTGGTATCGGGAACCGGAAGCGCCGCGCGGGGGCCGTAAAGTTCTGCTGGCCGGTACTTTGCCGAATCGTGGGGAACGGGGATGCCGCAGATCGCGCCGCTCCAACCGGGGGACCCGACCCGGCTCGGTCCCTTCGTGCTGTCCGGCCGTCTCGGCGAGGGCGGCCAGGGCGTGGTCTACCTCGGCGAGGACCAGGCGGGCGAGCAGGCCGCGGTGAAGCTGCTGCACGTGAAGTTCAGCGGTGACGCGGTCGCCAGGTCCCGCTTCGCCCGGGAGTTGCGGGCCGCCCAGCGGGTGGCGAGTTTCTGCACCGCGCGGGTCATGGCGGCCGACCTGGAGGGCGACACGCCGTACATCGCGAGCGAGTTCATCGACGGGCGGTCGCTGCGCGAGACGGTCGAGGAGCGGGGGACGGTGACGGGCTCGGCGCTGGAGCGCCTGGCCGTCGGCACGGCCACCGCGCTCACCGCCATCCACCAGGCGGGGATCGTCCACCGCGACTTCAAGCCCGACAACGTGCTGCTCGCCGTCGACGGGCCCCGGGTGGTCGACTTCGGCATCGCCCGCATCCTCGACTCGACCGCGACGATCACCAGCCGGGCGATCGGCACGCCCGCCTACATGGCTCCCGAGCAGATCTCCGGCGGCAAGGTCGGGCCCCCCGCCGACGTCTTCTCGTGGGCCTCGACGATCGCGTACGCCGCGACCGGCACGGTCGTCTTCGGCGGTGACTCGATCGCGGCCGTGCTCAACCGCATCCTGAACCACGACATCGACACCTCGGCGCTGCCCGAGCCGCTCGCCGGGGTGGTGCGGGCGTGCCTGCGCAAGTCGCCGGACGAGCGCCCGACCGCCGACCAGATCCTGCTGCGCCTGCTCGGCCGTGCGGCGTCGGGCGACGCGTCCACGACGGTGCTCTCCGAGGGCGCCGCGCACGCGGCCGATCCCGCGGCCAGGCCATTCGCCGGACGCGCGGCCCCTCATCCCGGCGGGCAGCACGGCGGCTCGTACGGCGGGCAGTACGGCGGGTCTGGCGGCGACGCCCGAAGCGGCCCGCACCGGTTCACGGGGGCGGCCGGCAGCGGCCCGCGCGACTCCGCCGGCGGAGCCCGGTACGGCCCCCCCAGCGGTGCCCACAACGCGGCCCACAACGCGGCCCACAATCCGGTCCGCGACACGGCTCACGATCCGGCCCGCAACCCGGCCCGTAACGCGGCGCGCGACGCGGCCTGGAGCGACCGCTACGAGGACGCCACGGGCCCCGTGGTGAGCGTGGGGACCTGGGACACCGAGGCGGCCCGTGCGTTCCTGTCGCCCGCGGTCAGCACCGACGTGCGCGCGGGTGGGGACGTGGGTGCCGCCGTCCCCGCGGGCGGGCCCGCGAAGACCGGACCGCACGGATCAGGGCCGCATAGATCAGAGCCGCACGGATCAGGGCCCCAGGGTTCGGGGCCGCACGGGTTGGGTCCGCACGGATCAGAGCCGTACGGATCAGGGCCGCACGGCGGGGGGCGGGTGGAGCCGCACGATCCGGGGCCGGAGCCGTCCCGGCGGTCCCGGCGCAGGAACCTCCTGATCGCCGCGTGCGCGGCCGTGCTCGCCGTCCTGGCCGGCGGGGGCGTGCTCGTCGCGAACGGGATCGGCCTCCTCCCGAGGGCCGGCGGCGAGACCGGCGAGGCGGGAACCTCGTCGTCGAGCGGCCCCCGGCCCGGCCACACGTTCACGTCCGTGCTCGACAAGGTGGCGCGCACCGGGCGGCTCACCATCGGCGTACGCGGAGACCTGCCGGGCGTCGCCCTGCAGCAGGGAACGGGACCCAGCGGGTTCGAGGTCGACCTCGCCACGTACATCGCCAGGCGTCTCAAGGTCCCCGCGAGCGGGATCACCTTCCACCGGATCGGCGTCGGTGAACGGGTGCGGGCCCTGGCCGACGGCGTGGTGGACATGGTCGTCGCGACGTACTCCTACGACGACAACCGCGACGACGCCGTCACCTTCGCGGGCCCGTACTACACGGCCCACGCCGACCTGCTGGTGCTCGCCGGCTCGCGGGTCAGGAGGCTCGACGACCTCGCCGGCCGCCGGATGTGCGCGCCCGCCGGGAGCGCGACGGCCCGCCTCGTCGCGGGCAGGGTGGACGTCGAGCAGGTCCCGGCCGGCAACTACGCGGAGTGCATGAACCTGCTGACCAGCGGAAAGGTCGACGCGGTCCCCGGCGACGACCTGATCATCGCGGGCTTCGCGAACAGGGAGACGGGCCTGAAGCTGTCGGTGCTCGGCGTGCGGCTGCGAGACCAGCGGTACGCCGTCGGCCTGCCCAGGAAGGACCTGCGCACCTGCGCGGCCGTCGAGGGCGCGATCCAGGACCTGTACGACGACGGCACGATGCGGAGCCTGCTGCGCAAGCACTTCGGCAACGTCGACTTCGACTCCGAACGGAAGGCCCCGGCCCCGCTCTCCTGCCGCTGAGTCCCGCCCGCCGCGCGTCGGCCGTCAGGACTGCGCGCTTCGGGACCGCGCGCTTCGGGACTGCGCGCTTCAGGACCGGGCCTGGACCTCGGCGATGGCGTCGTCCGCCCACTGGAGCACCATGCGGGTCTGCCGGATCCCTAGGTCCAGGGCGAGATTGCCGAACTTGACCCGCGCCGTCCCCTCCGGGATGGGCGCCGAGTGCTTGGCCGTCCAGAGCGCTTCCAGCTGCGCCAGCTTCTGTTCCGAGTGGGCCCGCAACCGCTCCAGCACGGCCACCGCCTCCGGCGTTTCGAGCAGCGGGACGAGGAACGCCTGCAGCGCGACCTCGCTGCGCGCCGGGCCCGTGGGATCGTGGCCGAGCAGCCATTCGCGCAGCTCGGCGCGGCCCTCCGCGGTGATCGTGTAGATCTTGCGGCCCCGGGCGCCCTCCGCCTCGACCGTCACCAGCCCGTCCGACGCCATCTTGGCGAGCTCCGGATAGATCTGGCTGTGGCCGGCCTGCCAGACGTGGGCCACGGACTTCTCGAACGATTTGGCCAGGTCGTAGCCGCTCGCCGAGCCGTACGCAGTCAGCAGGCCGAGGAGAGCGATGCGCAGGGACATGCCCCCCACTATACCTCCGTATTGACATGTAAGCACTGACATGTCACCTTCGACACATGCGATCCAAGAACGGACTCCTCCTCTTCGCCGTGCTGGGCGGCATGTTCCTCGCGATGCTCGACCAGACGATCGTCGGCACCGCGCTGCCCAGGATCGTCGGCGAGCTCGGCGGCACCGGCCTCTACACCTGGGTGGTCACCGCCTATCTGCTGACCTCGACCATCACGGTCCCGCTGTACGGCCGGCTGTCCGACGCGTACGGCCGC
This sequence comes from Microbispora sp. H10885, assembly GCF_014161415.1. Classification (NCBI taxonomy): domain Bacteria; kingdom Bacillati; phylum Actinomycetota; class Actinomycetes; order Streptosporangiales; family Streptosporangiaceae; genus Microbispora; species Microbispora sp. H10885. The sequence goes on from NZ_JABBWY010000004.1 coordinate 224,517, forward strand.
AAGCCGCTCCTGCTGGTGGGGGTGGCGCTGTTCCTGCTCGGCTCGATCCTGTCGGGCGCCGCGCAGAGCATGGCGCAGCTCATCGCCTTCCGCGGCCTGCAGGGCCTGGGCGCGGGCGCGCTGCTGCCGCTGTCGCTCGCGCTGGTGGTCGACCTGTTCCCGCCGGAGCGCGGCGGGCGCGTGCAGGGCGCCCTCGGCGGGGTCATGGCGCTGAGCTACCTCGCCGGGCCGTTCCTCGGCGGCCTGTTCACCGACCACGCGAGCTGGCGCTGGGCCTTCTACGTGAACGTGCCGATCGGCGCCGTCCTGGTGGCGATCATCGTGTGGCGGCTGCCGCACCGGCCGGGGCACGGCGGGGCGCGGCCCGACTACCTCGGCATCGCCGTCTTCAGCGCCGCGATCAGCGCGCTGCTCGTCGGGCTGACCGAGAAGGGCGTCGACGGCCACACCTGGACGAGCGGGCCGGTGATCGGGCCGATCGCCGCGTCGCTCGCGCTGCTCGTGGTCTTCGTCGCGGTCGAGCGCCGGGTGGAGCAGCCCATCGTGCCGCTCCATCTCTTCGCGAACCGCACCTACTCCCTGGTCAACGTCGCATCGTTCTTCACCGCGTTCTGCATGTACGCGGGAGTGGTCTTCCTGCCGCGCTACTTCCAGGAGTCACGCGGCCTCAGCGCCACCTCCTCCGGGCTGCACATCTACCCGCTGATGCTGGCGATGGTGGCCGGCAGCGCGGTGACCGGCGCGCTCATCTCCCGCACCGGCCGCTACAAGCCCTGGCTCGTCGCCGCGACGGTTCTCCTGGTGGCGGGCACGACGTTGTGCGCGAACCTCGCCGTCGGCACCTCGGAGCCGCTGCTCGTCGTCTGGATGGCGCTGATCGGTCTCGGGATGGGGCCCATGCTCTCGGGCCTGACGGTGGCGATCCAGAGGTCCGTGCCGTCCCGGTACGTCGGCACGGCCAGCGCGAACCTGACGTTCTTCCGGCAGATCGGCGGCTCGGTCGCACTGGCCGTCGCGGGCACGGCGTACGCGTCGGTGGTGACCCGGGAGGCGCCGGCGCACGGCCTGCCCGCCGCGCACGCCGCCGCGACCGCGACGGTGATCCCCTGGCTCGGGGTCGCGGGCGCGGTGGTCGCGCTCCTCGCGCTCGCGCTGCTGCCCAACCGCGACCTGCGGCTCGACCGGTCCGCGGCACCGCGGGAGGACCTTGTCACGGCGTGAGATCACCCCGCCCCGGCGGGGCCGCGCGCGGCGTGTCGGGCGGTCGCGGGGACCGCCCGGACGATTGAATTGATCTCACGCTTTCGGGGGAGCAGCATGGGTCGCAGGGTCGTCACGGGTTTGGTCTGTGTCTTCGTCGCCGGAACGCCGCACCCGGCGCTCGCCGCGCCGGGGGCGGCGCCGGCGCAGGGCCGGTGGGGGACCGCCGATCTCATGGTCGGGATCACCGCGTCGCCGAAGGTGGCGCAACCCGGGCAGCCGCTGACCTACCACGTCAGCGTGCACAACCAGGGCCCGGGAGACGCGGTGCTGCCGACGCTGCGGGTCCGGCTGCCCCGCGACTTCCAGATCCTGAACGTCGGCGTGGCCGAGTGCGGGCCCGGCTCCGCCCGCAACGAGGTGGTCTGCCGGTCCTCCGACGACGTCCTGCCCGGCGGCTCGGGAGACATGACGATCACGGGCATGATCCGGCCGGGCGCGCACGGACCCCTCCGCGCGCGGGCCGACCTGACCTCCGAGGTGCTGGACGACGACGAGACCGACAACACGGCCGAGACGGTGACCAGGGTCGACGAAGGCGCCGACCTGGCCATGCGGTTCAGCTCCTCCACCCGGTACACCCGTCCCGGGCACTGGTTCGCCGTACGGGCGGAGGTACGCAACCGGGGGCCGCGGGTCGTCCGGGACGCCTACGTGTTCTTCCAGCCGCAGGAGGCCCGGCTCCTGTCGGCGACCGGGGCGCGCTGCCACCGGAACCGCCAGTTCGTCGGCTGCTCGCTGCCGCCGATCAGGTCGGGGTCGCGAGGGCTGCTCAAGCTGGTCTTCCGGGTGCCGTCCCGGGCCTCGCACGCCGTGGCGACGATGGCCACCGTCTACTCGCGCCGGTTCGGCGACCGCCGCCCGGCCAACAACCAGGCCAGCATGCGCGTGGCCCTGCGCCGCGCCTGACCGGCCGTCCGAGCCGTCGCCGCCCGCCGATCACGCCGCCCGCCGGCCCGGTCGGCCCAGTCGGCTCAGGCGGGCTTGGCGCAGGAGGCCCAGGCGTCGGCGACCATGTCGCGCAGGGAGCCGTGCGCCTGCTTCCAGCCGAGCTCGCGCTGGATCTTCTCCGGCGACGCGACCAGGACGGCCGGGTCGCCGGGGCGGCGCGGGGCGGTGGTCACCGGGATGGGGTGCCCGGTCACCTCCCGGCACACCTCGACGACCTCCTTCACCGAGAAGCCGGTGCCGCTGCCCAGGTTGTAGATCCGGTGCTCCCCGGGCGCGCAGGCGTCCAGGGCGAGCAGGTGGGCCACCGCGAGATCCGTGACGTGGACGTAGTCGCGGACGCAGGTGCCGTCCGGGGTGGGGTAGTCGGTGCCGAACACGCTCACCGACTCCCGCTCGCCGAGCGCCACCTTCAGGATGTTGGGGATCAGATGGGTCTCGACCGCGTGCCGTTCGCGATACTCGCCGTACGCTCCGGCCACGTTGAAGTAGCGCAGGCTGACCGCGCCCAGGCCGTACAGGCCGGCGAAGGCGGTCAGCGCGGTGTCCACGGCGAGCTTGGACGCGCCGTAGGGGTTGCCGGGCCGGGTCGGGTCGGTCTCCACGATGGGCGTGCGCTCCGGCTCGCCGTACGTCGCGGCGGTGGAGGAGAAGACGATCCGGTCCACCCCCGTGCGCCGCATGGCGTCGAGCAGCGCCAGCGTGCCGCCGAGGTTGTTCGACCAGTACAGGCCGGGCCGCTCCACCGACTCGCCCACCAGCGACTTGGCGGCGAAGTGGAGCACGGCGTCGAACCCCTCGGAGAGCACCCCCGCGGCCTCGGTGATCGACGCCTGCACGAACGAGGCGCCGGGCGGCACCGCGTCGGCGTGCCCGGTCGACAGGTCGTCGAGCACCGTGACCTCGTGCCCGCGCTCAAGGAGTTGCGCCGCCACGACGCTGCCGATGTACCCGGCTCCACCAGTAACCAGCAGCTTCACTGTGTACTCCTGTTCAAAAGTGTTTGATTATGTAGGCCCGGGACCTAGCTTACGCGCTTCCACTGAGGAGCGGGTTAAATGCCACCAGTACCGCAATCTCTGCGAGCCGCGGAGATCGCGGCGACCGGCCGGCATGCCTGACACCCGAACGGACAATTGACGTGAGCAACGTCGCGGTGACCATCGCCCTGGTCCTCATATTCATCCTGATCGGCGGGTTCTTCGCGGCGGCCGAGATGGCGATGGTCTCCCTGCGGGAGAGCCAGATCCGCCGTCTGAGCCGCGAGGGACGCCGCGGCGCGCGGGTGCAGAAGCTCGCCCGCGACCCCAACCGCTTCCTGTCCGCCATCCAGGTCGGCGTGACGGTGGCGACCGTGCTGTCGGCCGCCCTCGGCGCCGACGCGCTGGGCCCGGAGTTCGCCCCGGTCCTGGAGGGGTGGGGCCTGCGGCCGGACGTGGCCGCGCCCGCCGCCTTCGTGACGGTCACGCTCGCCATCTCGTACGTCACGCTCGTGCTCGGCGAGCTCGCGCCCAAGCGGCTCGGCCGTCAGCGGGCGGAGAGCCTGTCGCTCATGACCGCCCCGCTGCTCGACCGGATCGCCACGCTGTCGCGGCCGGTGATCTGGGTGCTGTCGAAGTCGACCAACGGCATCGTACGGCTGGTGGGCGGCAACCCGTCCGCCGACAGGGCGGCCATGACGACCGAGGAACTGCGCGACATGGTCGTGGGGCACAAGGAACTCACGCAGGACGAGCGCGACGTGATCGCCGAGGTGTTCGCGGCGGGCAAGCGCCAGCTCAGGGAGGTCATGCTGCCCCGCACCGAGGTCGAGTTCATGGCCGCGGACACGCCGCTCGCCGAGGCCGCGGTGCTCGCCGCCGCCATGCCGCACTCCCGTTTCCCGGTCTACCGCGACACCTACGACGACGTCATCGGGTTCGTCCACGTCCGGGACCTGCTCGACCCGGTCAGGACCGGGCGGCTGGAGCCGATCAGCGAGGTCGTGCCGATCCGGCCGGTCAAGCTCGTGCCGGCCAGCAAGCGGGTGCTCGCCACGCTCGCCGAGATGCGCGACGAGGGCCACCACCTCGCCATCGTGGTGGACGAGTACGGCGGCACCGACGGCATCGTGACGCTGGAGGACCTGGTCGAGGAGCTCGTCGGCGACATCCGCGACGAGTACGACGAGAGCGGCGACGCCGTACGGGTGATCGCCGGTGACGTGGAGGTCGACGGGCTGGTCAACCTGGACGAGTTCCACGCGCAGACGGCGGTGCGGCTGCCCGGCGGGCCGTACGAGACGCTGGGGGGCTACGTCATGGCCTTCCTCGGTCACCTGCCGCAGCGCGGCGAGGTCGCGGAGGCGCCGGGCGTCACGCTGACCGTGACCGAGATGGACGGCCGCCGGGTCTCCCGCGTCCGCGTCACCCGCAATCCCCCCGCGGAGGAGGGCTCCGCCGAAGAGCCCCCGGCCGCGACCGTCTGACGTCCGTCCGGGGCCCGGCGCGCGTGTCGCGGGCAGCCCGGGAGTCCTGACAGAATTGCCCCATGGCTCTCGCTCGCGTCCTGTCCGGCATCCAGCCCACCGCCGACTCGTTCCACCTGGGGAACTACCTCGGTGCCGTCCGGCAGTACGTCGCGTTGCAGGACACCCACGAGGCCTTCTTCTTCATCGCCGACCTGCACGCGCTGACGGTCTCCCCGAAGCCGGAGGAGCTGCGCCGCCGCACCAGGGTCGCCGCCGCCCAGCTCTTCGGGGCGGGCCTCGACCCGGAGCGCGCCTCGGTGTTCGCCCAGAGCCACGTACGCGAGCACAGCGAGCTCGCCTGGTACCTCATCTGCCAGACCGGCATGGGCGAGGCCGGGCGGATGACCCAGTTCAAGGACAAGTCCGCCAGGTACGGCGAGAGCTCGGCCGGAGTCGGCCTGTTCACCTACCCGATCCTCCAGGCGGCCGACATCCTGATCTACCAGGCCGACCAGGTGCCGGTGGGCGTGGACCAGAAGCAGCACCTGGAGCTCAGCCGCGACCTCGCGCAGCGCTTCAACAGCCGCTACGGCCCGACCTTCAAGGTGCCGAACCCCTACATTCTCAAGGAGGTCGAGAAGATCACCGACCTCCAGGACCCGACCGCGAAGATGTCCAAGTCGTCGTCGAGCCCACAGGGCATCATCGACGTCCTGGAGGAGCCGACCGCGCTGCGCAAGAAGATCATGCGTGCGGTGACCGACACCGGCAGCGAGGTCGTCGCCGACGAGGAGAACAAGCCGGGCGTCACCAACCTGCTGCGGATCCAGTCCGCGCTGACCGGCACGCCGATCCCCGAGCTGGAGGCCCGGTTCGCCGGGCAGGGCTACGGCACCTTCAAGAAGGAGGTCGCCGAGGCGGTCATCGAGACGTTCGCCCCGATCCGCGAGCGTACGGAGAAGCTGCTGGCCGACGAGGCCGAGCTCGACCGGCTGCTGGTCGCGGGCGCGGCCCGGGCCCGGGCGGTGGCCCGCGAGACGATGGCTCAGGTGCGCGAGCGCCTCGGCCTGCTGCCGTCCCCGCCCCTCGACTGACCGGCAGGCCCGCGTGAGCAGGCATCGAGCCCGCTCCGCGGGGTAGACAACCGCGATGAGGTTGGGGATCGTCGAGCAGGTCACCCGGCGGGTGGACGCGGTCAAGGCGACGGGCCGAGTGTGGATCGAGCGCAACCGGATCCGCTTCCGCGCGCTCGACCACCTCATCCGGACCGTGCAGCGCTACCAGGTGCAGACGGGTGACCGGCTGGCCGGCGCCATCACCTACTTCGCGTTCCTGTCGTTCTTCCCGCTGATCGCACTGGCCTTCGCGCTGTTCGGGTACGTCGTGACGATCCGCCCGGACGCGCTCGCCACGCTCACGGAGGCGATCAACAGCCAGCTTCCCGGGCTCGCCGGGCAGCTGCACATCGACCAGCTCGCCGGGGCGCGGGCGCGAGCCGGGCTCATCGGCCTGCTCGGCCTGCTCTACGCCGGCCTGGGCGCGATGGACGCGCTGCGCGGGGCCCTGCGCACCGTCTGGATGACCTGCGAGCCGCCGCTCAACTACTTCGTCGGCAAGCTGCGCGACCTCGTCGCGCTCGTGCTCATGGGTGTCGTCCTGCTCGCCTCGGTGATCGCGAGCGGCTTCGCCACCGGGGCCACGAACACGGTCGCCGGCTGGCTCGGCCTCGGCTCCTCACCGCTCGCCGGTCTCGGCGTCTGGCTCGCCGGGGTGGCCGCGAGCCTCGTCGCCGACCTGCTGCTCTTCCTGGTCATCCTCGGCTGGCTGGCCAAACCGGGGCAGCCGTTCCTCGTCGTGCTCAAGGGCGCGCTGCTGGGCGCGGTCGGATTCGGGGTGCTCAAGCAGCTCGCCGCGCTGATCCTCTCCAGCACCCTGCACAACCCCGTGTACGGCACGTTCGCGGTGGTCGTGGGGTTGCTGCTGTGGATCAACCTGTCGGCCCGGGTGATCCTCTACGCCGCCGCGTGGACGGCGACGGCCACCCTCGGCCCGCCTCCCGAGCCCACTCCGCTTCCCTCGCCCGCGACCACCCCCACCACCGGTCCCGCGTGACCGCGCGCCTCTAACGCGGGCGCAACCCCTTGAGCGCGGTCTCCACGATCGTGTCGGCGTACTCGGGAGTGAGAGGGCCGCTGCGCTGGAGCCACCGGTTGAGCAGCGGTCCCCACAGCATCTCGATCGCGACGTCCAGGTCCAGATCGCCGGAGAGCTGCCCGGCCCGCTGCGCGCTGCGCAGCCGCTGCTTCTTCAGCTCCTTCATCGGCCGGTCGAGCCGTTCGGCGTAGGCCGCGGCGAGCGCGGGGTCGTGCGGGATCTCCGTGTTGAGCGCGCGCATGGGCTCGTCGTACCGCGGGTCGTTCAGCTCGGCGACCGTGGCGCGCAGGACCGTCTTCAGGTCGGCCTCCAGGTCGCCGGTGTCAGGCAGCGCCGGCGAATCGCCCTCGCCCTCGCTGAGCATCAGGAACGCGTCGAAGAGCACCGCTCCCTTGGAGGGCCACCAGCGGTAGATGGTCTGCTTGCCGACCCCGGCCCGGGCGGCGATCCCCTCGATGCTCAGCTTCGCGTAGCCGACCTCGCCGACGAGTTCGAACGCCGCGGTGAGGATGGCCCGCCGTGAGGCCTCGCTGCGGCGTCTCGTGCCGGGAGTCGTGCCGTGCTGTGCCGTCATGCCGCCGAACCTACCAAAAATGAGACGAGACGGTCCGTCTTGACATGTTTCCGATGCGACGTCACTATTGGTCAAACGAGACGAGACGTCTCGTCCAGTATTGACAATCCGATTGGAGCCGCATGCGTACGACGACCGACGATTCGGGCCGGGTCTGGTTCATCACCGGTGCGGGACGGGGCCTCGGCCGGGCGTTCGCCCGGGCCGCGCTCGACAACGGCGACCGGGTGGTGGCCGCGACCCGGACCGTCGCGCCGCTGGAGGACCTGGCCGCCGAACACGAGGACAGGCTGTTCGTGCACCCTCTGGACGTCACCGACCGCGCGGCGGTCTTCGCCGCGGTCGCCCGGGCGGCCGAACGCTTCGGCCGGCTCGACGTCGTGGTGAACAACGCCGGGATCATGTGCATGGGGATGATCGAGGAGTTCACCGAGGCTGAGGCCCGGGCTCAGATGGAGACCAACTTCTTCGGCGCGTTGTGGGTCGGTCAGGCCGTAATGCCCCGCCTGCGGGCCCAGCGGTCCGGGCACATCGTGCAGATCTCCAGCATCGGAGCGCTCGGCGGTTTCCCCACCACGGGGTTGTACAGCGCGAGCAAGTTCGCTCTGGAGGGGATGAGCGAGGCTCTGGCGATGGAGGCCGCGCGGTTCGGGGTCAGGGTCACCATCGTCGAGCCCGGCGGCTACTGGACCAACCTCTACAGCGGCATGACCGCGACCACGCCGATCCCTGACTACGCACCCCTGCGGGCGGAGCTGGAGAAGCAGTGGGCCGAGGGATCGGTGGACAGCGACCCCCGGCTGGCCGCCGAGGCCGTGCTGAGGCTCGTCGGCAGCGACGAGCCGCCGCTGCGGCTGCTGCTGGGCGGCACGGCCTACGACCTGGCCTTCGACGTCTCCCGCCGGCGGATGGAGACCTGGGCCCAGTGGGAGGAGGTCAGCCGCGCCGCCGAGCACGCCATCCCCGCCCCTCCCGCTGTCTGACGGGCGCTGTTCGACGGGCGCCGTCCGGCAGGGGCCGTCTAGCCGGCGGTGTCGCCGGGGGTCCTCCGGCGGCGGCGCAGGGCGTACGCGCCGCCGAGGGCGAGCGCCGCCAGCGCTCCGCCGCCGGCGAGCAGGGGGACGGCCATCCCCGAGCCGCCCGCGGCGGGCTCCTTGCCCGCCACCCGGCGCGCGTCACCGCCCGAGCCGTCCGCCGCGCCGGGCGTCCGCGTGGGCCGTACGGCCAGGGCGGACGACGAGGGCGCGGGGTCGGGCACCGGTTTGACCAGTTCGCCGATGGGGGCGACCCGGCTGCGCGCGGCGAAGCCCCAGTCGAGCAGCTTGGAGACCTCCTCCCAGAAGCCGCCGGGGTGATGCATGATCACGACGATGATCGTGTGGCCGTCGCGGCGGGCCGCGCCCACGAAGCTGCCGAGAGCCTTCGACGTCCAGCCGTTCTTCACGCCGAGCATGCCCTTGTAACGCCCGAGCAGCCGGTTGTGGTTGGCCATCTCGTAGTAGGCGGGCGCCGGGGACTCGCTGGGGTCGGAGTCGTCGTGGTGCTTCTTCTTCTTTTTCTTGCCGTAGTCCTTGGGCGCCGGGAACTTGGCGACCTTCGTGCTGATGTACTCGCGGAAGGCCGGCATCGCCAGCCCGGCCCTGGCGATGAGGGCGAGGTCGTACGCCGAGCTGCGCTGGCCGGGGGCGTCCAGGCCGTTCGGCGTCTTGGCCACCGTGTCGTACGCCTGGAGTTTGCGCGCCTGTCTGTTCATGTCGGCGAGCGTCCTGGGCAGGCCGCCGTTGGCCTCGGCGAGCGCGACCGCGGCGTCGTTGGCGGAGACCATGAGGAGGGCCCGCATGAGGTCGTCGATCTTGTAGATCGGTTCGGGAACGATCCCGACGGCGCTGCCCTCGACGTTGCAGGCCTTCTCGCTCGGCTTGATCTTGCGATTCTTGTCCAGCCTGGGGATCAGCGTCACGGCCGTGAGCGTCTTCAGGGTGCTCGCCGGCAGATAGCGCCCGTGCGGGTCCTTCGCCGCGAGCACCGCGCCGGTGTCCGCGTCGGCGACGAGGTAGGCGGAGGACTCGGTCTTGGGCGGCGCCTTGAAACCGTCCGGCGCGATGACGCCGTGACCGGCCAGCCGTTCCCCGCCGACGGTGGCGGCCCCCGCCGTTCCGGTGGTCCCGGCGGCCGCGGTCCCGCTCGCCCGCGGGGCCGGCGGACTCGGCACGGCACGCGTTCCGGCGGCGGGAGAGGCGCCGAGCAGCGCCGTCGTCAGCAGCCCCGCCGTCGCCCCGGCCGCGGTGAGGGCCCGTAGGTTCGTCCCCATAGGTGGCTCAGCCTAGCCTCGACTGTTTTCGCATGAAGCGACATATGCCCCATAGACCTCGGGGCCACGCGGAGAGCCGTCGATACTGTGAGCATGACGAGACGTGTCTCCGCCTTTCTCGTGGCGCTCGCCGCGTTCATGATCTTCGAGTGGATCAACCTGGGCTTCAACCTCGCCGACGGGCACAAGACGTCCTTCTACGTCGTCCACGGGGTGCTGATCGCGGTGAACATCCTCCTGGCGCTGACGCTCGCGGCCGTGGGCGTGCGGGGATGGATGAGGGGTAGGGCTGACCTCTGACGACGTTGTCCGGCACGACCAAGTGATGGAGGCAAGCGGTGACGATCGAGTTCAATCCCTCGCGGGGTGCGACGCTCGGGGTGGAGTGGGAGCTTCAGCTCGTCGACACGCACACGCGGCATCTGCGCCAGGACGCGAGGGACGTGCTCGCCGCGGTCCCCGACCTCAGTGAGGGCCAGCGGCCCAAGGCGATGCACGAGCTGATGCAGTCGCAGGTCGAGATCATCACCGACGTCTGCCACACGGTCGCGGAGGCCGTACAGGATCTGCGCAAGAGCATCGGCCGGCTGACCGAGGCGGTCGAGCCGCGCGGCATCGCGCTCGCCTGCACCGGGACCCACGCGATCAGCGACTGGCGGGACGCCGTCTACGCGCCCAACCAGCGGTACGTCGAACTGGTCGAGGAGATGCAGTGGCTCGCCTGGCGCATCCAGACCTTCGGCGTGCACGTCCACGTGGGCGTCCGGGACCGGGACAAGGTCATCCCGATCGTCAACGCCCTCGCGGCGTACCTCCCGCACTTCCTGGCGCTCACCTCCTCCAGCCCCTACTGGGGCGGGCAGGACACCGGGCTGGCGTCGAGCCGGGCCATCGTCTTCGGCTCGCTGCCCACCGCCGGGCCGCCGCACCTGCTGGCCGACTGGGCCGAGTTCGAGGAGTACATGGACACGCTGATCAAGGCGGGCACGATCCGCAGCATCAAGGAGGTGTGGTGGGACATCCGGCCGCACCCCGACTTCGGCACGATCGAGATCCGGATGTTCGACGGCATCCCCACGCCGCGCGAGGTCGGCATGGTCGCCGCGCTGTCCCAGTGCCTCGTGCAGCAGTTCGACCAGCAGATCGACCGGGGCTACACGCTGCCGCATCCGGCGGCGTGGGTGGTGCGTGACAACAAGTGGCGCGCGACGCGGTATGGTCTCGACGCGGACGTGATCACCGACGACCATGGCTCCACGGCGCCGATGCGCGACGTATTGTATGAACTTCAGCGCGAACTCGAACCGGTCGCCGAGCGGCTCGGCTGTGCCGAGGAACTGGCGGTCGTGACCGACGTGCTGGAGCAGGGAAGCTCCTCCGAGCGCCAGCGGGCGATCCTCGCCGACGGAGGGAGCCTCCAGGACGTGGTCGATGCCACGATCATCGAGCTCGCCGAGGACAGGTTCGTGACGTCGAACCCCAACCGCGACGCCGGGCATTCGGGCTCCTGAAGGGGTACGCCTGAGATGTACCGGGAAACTTCGCCGCAGTTCTGACAACAGGCGGTGACCGGTGTAAATACTGGGCAATCCGCCGTATCAAGGGGCCGCGGCATGGAAGGATTGTGAATGAAGGGTCGGTGGAGGCGAGACACGCCCGCTCGACCCTTCTGGGCTTTTTCATGACTTTTAGTGATCATATGGACGATCCGATGACCCGTGGCCGGGACGGCTCACCGGAGAAGGGAAGACCCGTGGCCACCTCATCGAAGCTCGCTACGCCGGACGCGGCCGTGCCGGGAAGTGCCGACCTGGCCGGGCAACTGGCGGACTTCCTTCGCGAGCACAACGATGAGCTGATCGAGTTCCGGCGCGATCTGCACGCGCATCCGGAGATCGCCTTCAGCGAGCATCGCACGACGGAGAAGATCGCCGAGCGCATGACCGACGCCGGTCTCACGCCGCACCCGCTGTCCCGCGGGACCGGCCTGTGGGTGGACCTCGGCCGGGGCGAAGGGCCGACGATCGCCCTGCGCGCCGACATCGACGCGCTGCCGATGGAGGACGAGAAGGACGTCCCCTATCGCTCCACGAACCCGAACGCCTGCCACGCCTGCGGCCACGACGTGCACACCACCATGGTCGTCGGCGCGGGGCTGTTCCTGGCGTCGCAGGCCGACGCGGGCGCGCTGCCCGGCCGGGTACGGCTGATCTTCCAGCCCGCCGAGGAGGTGGCGAGCGGCGCCCTGGAGGTCATGCGCGACGGCGGCCTGAACGACGTCGACCGCATCTTCGCGCTGCACTGCGACCCGCGCCTCGACGCCGGTCACGTCGGCCTGCGCACCGGCCCGATCACCGGGTCCTGCGACAGCCTGCGCATCCGGGTGGCCGGCCCCGGCGGGCACACCGCCCGGCCCCACCTGACCGTGGACCTCGTCTACGCGCTCAGCAAGATCGTCACCGAGCTGCCGGCCGCGCTGTCGCGGCGCGTGGACCCCCGGTCCAGCCTCAGCCTCGTGTGGGGCCAGATCTCGGCCGGGTCCGTGGCCAACGCGATCCCGGACGTCGGCATGGCCCAGGGCACGGTCAGGTCCCTGGACGAGGAGGCCTGGCACCAGGCCCCCGACCTCGTCAAGGCGCTGCTCGACTCGGTCGCCTGCGCGTACGGCGTGGACGCCGAGATCGACTACCGGCGCGGCACGCCGCCCACGGTGAACGAGGCCACCAGCATCCAGATGCTGCACGACGCGGTCACCCAGATCATCGGCGAGGGCAGGGCCGTGCCCACCCCGCAGAGCCTCGGCGGCGAGGACTTCTCCTGGTACCTCGAATCGGTGCCCGGCGCGCTCGCCCGGCTCGGCACCCGGCCGCCGGGTGTCGTGGACGAGGTCGACCTCCACCGGCCGCAGTTCGACGTGGACGAGCGCGCCATCGGCGTCGGCGTCAAGGTGCTCGCCGCCACGGCGCTCACCGCCCTGTGGGGCGGCAACCGCTGACACGTCGAGGCGGTGCGTGCCGGGTCCCGACCTGCCGCACCGCCCGGGTTCTCGCTTGACGCCTCCGCGCCGCCGGGGCCTTCGCGCCCTCGGCGTCGGTGGTCACGTATAGCGCAGCAAGTAGGCGCCCGCACCGCCGCCGGTGGCAAGGAGGCCACCCCCGGGATGCCACGCGATTCCCGTTACCGGCCCGGCGACGCGTAACGCGGCGAGGCACGCCGCGGTGGTCACGTCCCACACACGTACGGTGCCGTCGTTGCTCGCGCTGGCCAGGACGGCGCCGTCCGGAGAGAACGCGCACCGGTCGACCCAACTCGTGTGCCCGCGAAGGACGGCGCGGGGAGCGGCGGCCGCCAGGTCCCACAGGATGATCGTCCCGTCGTCGCTGGAACTGGCGATCATCGATCCGGCCGGCGCGAACGCACACCCGTTCACGACGTCCGTATGGCCTTCGAGAACCATCTCCGGTCGGCCGTCACGCCACACGCGCACAGTGCCGTCGTTGCCGCCACTGATCACACGTGCGCCGTCGGGGGAGAACGCGCAGTCGTTCACACGGTCGGCGTGGCCCCGCAGCACCGTGAGCACCTCGCCGTCCCGTGCCCGCCACAGCCGGACCGTTCGATCGTCGCTCGGCGTCGCGAGCAGTCTTCCATCGGGAGAGAACCGGCAGCCGTTGACGCCTTCGGTATGGCCCGTGAGTTCGACCTCCGGCGAGCCGGAGCGCCACAGCCGCGCGATGCCGTCCGAACTGGACGTCGCCAGCACTGCGCTGTCAGGGGAGAAGGCGCACCCGTTGACCCGGCCCCCATGGCCGGAGAGGGACGCCACCTCTACGCCGTCCTCGATGCGCAGCACGCGTGCGGTGAGGTCATCGCTCGCGGTGGCCAGCAAGCGGCCGTCGGGGGAGAACGCGCACCCGCGGACCCAGGCCCGTTGTGCCGACAGGACCGACGAGGTGCCGTCGGCGGTGCGCCAGATCCGCGCCGTCCCGTCATAGGCCGCGGTGGCCATCAGCCCGCCGTCACGCGAGAACGCGCATCGCCGGATCCAGGCGGTGTGCCCAGACCAGACCTGGAACTGCACACCGTCGCGCCACAGCCGCACCGTTTCGTCGTGACCGGTCGTCGCGAGCCTTCCGTCCGGCGCGAACTGGCAGTCCGTGACGAAGCCCCGATGTCCGGTCAGCACTCCGGCCGAGGAACCGTCGCGGGTGTCCCACAGTCGCACCATCGAGTCCGCACCGACAGTCGCCAGCAGTCCGTCGGCGGAGAACGAACATCCCTGCACCCGGTCGGTGTGGCCGTGCAGCCTCACGAGCAGGCGTCGGTCGCGAACGGACCAGAGCCGCACGATCCGATCGTGTCCCGCGGTCGCGAGCAGCATGCCGTCGGGAGAGAAGGCACAACAGGTGACGGGCCCCGCGTGGCTCATCAGCACCGCCACGCAGGCGCCGTCCGGGACCGACCACAGCCGCGCGGAGCCGTCCGTGCTCACGGTCGCAAGTAGCGTGGCGTCCGGAGAGAAAGCGCAGTCGCCGACCAGCCCGCGGTGGCCCACCAGGATTTCTTGGGGCGTGGCGTCGCTCACTCGCCAGAGCCGTACGGTGTGGTCGTCGCCTCCCGTGGCCAGCAGCGTGCCGTCGGGGGAGAACGCGCATGTCCAGATGCCGCCGCTGTGTCCTTCCAGCACTCCTCGCGCCGTCCCGTCCGGTGTGTGCCAGAGCCGGACCGTCTGATCGTCACTGGAGGTGGCCAGCAGCGTGCCGTCCGGTGAGAAGGCACAGTCGGTGACTCCGCCGGTGTGGCCGACGGACGCCTCCCGGTCGGGTAACGGCCACGCCGGCTCCAGGCGTGGGCGCGGCAGGGTGCGGCGGTAGGCCGAATACACCTCTTCGAGCCCTTCGACGCCCCGCACGCGGCTGGCCAGAGTGGCGCCGATCGCAGTGGCGGGGTCGATGGGGCCGAACAACCGTGCGACCGGTGCCAGCACCGACCGGAGAGCTCTCGCGGCGGGTGTGGCACCGAGTTCGAGATCGGTCAGCGCGCCGACGAGCGACCCCTGGTGCAGCGTCTTCGCCGCCACCCACCGTAGATCGCTCACGGGTTCGATCGGCAGGCCCGCCTTGTGCACGTGGTAGGGCAGGAACCGCCACAGGTACTCGGCCTCGGCGGGGAGGTCCCACCACTTGTCGCCGACCAGCCGTTCGACACCCCGTACCAGCCGGACGTGCACCGACGCCTCGTCTGTGAGGCAGGTTCTCAGGTAGCTCCGGATCACGTCGTGGAGCAGTAGGCGTGGGCCGGGCGCATCGAGCCGGTAGTCCGCGATCAGCCCGACGCTCGTGAGCTCCTCACAGGCCGCCTCCACGTCACCTGGCCACAGCAAGGAGAGGACGGTCAACGGAATCGGCACGTCCTCCGGGAAGATCGCGAGATCCAGACAGCGTGCCCGTCCGGCAGGCGACAACAGCCCCAGGCTCGCCTCCACGGTGGCGGCGACCGCCTGGGCGCGGTCAGCCGGCCGGGACGGGTCCAGCGCGGCGGGACCCTGCGCGGTCAGGCGTCCCAGCACCCAGTCGACGGCTTCGGCGCTCGCCTCACCGCGAGCCGTCCGGCGCCGCAGCACCCTGTTGACCAGCCCCAGGAGCACCGGCCACCGGCCGCACGCGGCCGCCAGCGCGTCGGCCCGCCCTGCCGGGAAGTCGGTGATTCCCTGGGTGATCACCAGCCTCGCCTGCTCCGGGGACATGACGTCCACCAGGAAGCGTGCCGCGGCGGGGGGCAGCAGATCCGGGACGCGGGTCGTGACCAGCCTCGTGCACCTTCCGCCACCTACCCGGAACGGCCGCAGTTGCGATTCGTGCCAGACGTCGTCCAGGACCAGCAACAGGGGATCCCGCTCATCCAGCAGTCGTCCCAGTTCCGCGCCTGCGATCAGTGGATCGGCGATCGAGGGCCGCCGTCCCGACACCACGAACGCCAGATCGTTGATCCGCTCGGCGAGCGCGGCGTCGCGGGTCTCCTGGCCGATCGTCAGCCACAGCAGGCCGCCGCGGTAGAAGTCGTACACCTCCGGGCGGTGACACGCCCAGGCCGCGAGGGTGGTCTTGCCGAAGCCGCCCGCTCCGTGCAGCGCGGTGGACAGCCCGATCTCCTGTGCGTCGGCCGCGAGCAGGGTCTCCAGCAGCACATCTCCCACCTCGGGCCGTTCGATCACGTGGTCGAGCGGAGGCGCCATCCATGGCCGAGTGGCGGGCGCTGCGGGACCGATCAACTGGCCGACCTGAACGACATTACCGACAATGACGCCGGAAATCTCGTTCCTGATCTGCGGCGGCTCGGACACCTGATTGATATCGTCCGGTATCTTTCCCCGTTCTCGTTCAGTCGAAGGTTATTCCGCCATGGATTTCGCGGGCCTGGACGACGTTCTTCGCCTGGCCCGTGAAGGAGTTCACGACCGCGTTGTTCTGTGCCTGAACCCACAGAGCGTGGCAGTCCCGCTTGAACGCGGGGTCGCGGGCGAACTCGGCGTCGATCACCTCGGCTGCCTGTTCCTCGTCGTCGAGGACCGCCGGTCTGTCGCGGAAACGCCTGCGGATCCGGCCGACGAGGGTGGCGAGAGCGTCACCCGCTGATTCGCCGGTACGTGTCGCGAGGCCGGTCGCCACGGCGCCGGCGATCGCCACGGTGATGGGATCCAATGAAACCTCCGTGGTTCCGGACCGCAAGTCGGGGCTGCACCCTCCATGATGAGCGAGAAAAGGGAGACAGAAAAGCATCCGATGCCGGCTTGGTCGCCTCTGCCATGGCCGTCGCGGCTGCTTCAATCATGGTGGGCGAAGCGCGCGCGGGACCTTGTTCATCGGTGGCCGGAGGGCCTACAGCGATGATTCTCCGCGCACCGGTCCGGGCCGCAGGACCATGGCCCCGGCGCTCCGCCAAGGTCGGCACGGGCGTGGGCATCCGGGCGGCCCGGGTGCGAGATCGTTCATGGGGAGGTAACGGTTCCCCCGGCTAAGTCGCTGGTCACAGCCCGGACTGGGCTCAATAACGGACATGTTGCGGAGTGGTATGCGGGTTTGGTCTATGCAGGTCAAACAACTATCTTCCGTGCAGGGTTGCCGTGCGTTCCTGCGTGCGTGCGACGAGGGACGGCGGGGAACGGAAGGGGAGTCAACATCTTGCTCCGCAATCGAGTTAGCAGACTGGCCGCCGCCACCATGGGTGGCGCCTTGCTCATGGCCGCCGCCGCGTGTGGGGGCGGCGACGACACCACCACCGGGGCCACGGCCGGCGCGTCCTCCGCGCCCGCCGCCGCCGGCGCGAAGGTGGGCATGGCGTACGACATCGGCGGCCGCGGCGACGGTTCGTTCAACGACGCCGCCGCCAGGGGCCTCGACCAGGCCGAGTCGGAGCTGAAGATCGAGAAGAAGGAACTGGAGGCGACGGCGGGGGAGACCGACGCCCAGAAGGAGGAGCGGCTGCGCCTGCTCGCCAACGGCGGGTACAACCCGGTCATCGCGGTGGGCTTCGTCTACTCGGGCCCCTTGGTGAAGGTCGCCAAGGAGTTCCCCGACGTCAAGTTCGCCATCGTCGACGACGACGCCGCCAAGGCCGACAACATCACCAACCTGATGTTCGCCGAGGAGCAGGGGTCGTTCCTCGTCGGCGCCGCGGCGGCGCTGAAGTCCGAGAAGGGCAACATCGGCTTCGTGGGCGGCGTCGACGTGCCGCTGATCCACAAGTTCGAGGCGGGCTTCGAGGCCGGCGCGAAGGCCGTCAAGCCGGACATCAAGATCCAGACCAAGTACCTCACCCAGCCCCCGGACTTCGGCGGCTTCGGCGACCCGGCCAAGGGCAAGACCGCCGCGACGGGCATGTACGACGCCGGCGCGGACGTGGTCTACCAGGCGGCCGGCGGCTCCGGCGGGGGCGTGTTCGAGGCGGCCAAGGCCGCCAAGGCGATGGCGATCGGGGTCGACTCCGACCAGGCGGCCCTCCCGGCGTACGCCGACTTCAAGGACGTGATCATGACGTCCATGATCAAGAAGGTCGACGTGGCCGTCTTCGACTTCCTGAAGAACTTCACCTCCGGCACGGTCAAGGCCGGTCCGGCCATCTACGACCTCAAGGCCGGCGGCGTCGACTACTCCACGACCGGCGGCAAGATCGACGACATCAAGCCGAAGATCGACGAGTACAAGCAGAAGATCATCAGCGGCGAGATCTCGGTCCCGAGCTCCTGACCTGCGCAATCAAGGGGCCCGGTGGCACCCGCCCCGGGCCCTTTTGTTCTACTCTGACTACCACTTGACCGTCATCGGGCACTCCGCGAGGAGGAGGCCGCCATTACCGTCGCCACCGCTACGGCACCCGCAGTAGAGCTCTCCGGGATCACCAAGAGGTTCCCGGGAGTCGTCGCCAACAGCGACATCCACCTCCGCGTCGCCCGAGGGCACATCCACGCCATCGTCGGCGAGAACGGCGCGGGCAAGTCCACGCTCATGAAGATCCTCTACGGGATGCAGCGGCCCGACGAGGGCGAGATCCGCGTCGACGGGTTACCCGTGGGGTTCCACACTCCCGCCGACGCCATCTCCGCCGGCATCGGAATGGTCCACCAGCACTTCATGCTGGCCGACAACCTGACCGTCCTGGAGAACGTGGTGCTCGGCAGCGAGCCCCGCCGAGGCGGGGTCGCCCTCGACTTCGCCGCCGCGCGCAGGAAGATCAAGGACATCTCCGACGCGTACGGCCTGGGCGTGCGCCCCGACGTGCCGGTGGAGGAGCTGGGGGTCGGCGACCGCCAGCGGGTGGAGATCCTGAAGGTGCTCTACCGGGGCGCCCGCATCCTGATCCTGGACGAGCCGACCGCCGTGCTCGTGCCGCACGAGGTGGACGAGCTGTTCGACAACCTGCGCGGCCTGGTCCGCGAGGGACTGACGATCCTGTTCATCTCCCACAAGCTGGACGAGGTGCTGCGGGTCGCCGACGCCATCACCGTCATCCGGCGCGGCACCACGGTCGCGACCGTGGACCCGAAGGACGTCACCTCCCGCAAGCTCGCCGAGCTCATGGTCGGCAGCGCGCTGCCCAGCCCCGAGACCCGCGAGTCGACCGTCACCGACGTCGTCGCCCTGTCCGTACGCGACCTGACCGTGCGCACCGGCGACGGGCGCCCGGTGGTCGGGAACGTGAGCTTCGACATCCGCAAGGGCGAGGTGCTCGGCATCGCGGGCGTCGAGGGCAACGGCCAGGCGGAACTGGTCGAGGCGATCATGGGCATGCGCCCCTGCGAGGTGGCCGCGCTCACCCTCGGCGGCGCCGACATCTCCCAGTGGCCGACGCTCAGACGGCGCGCGGGCGGGATCGGCTACATCCCCGAGGACCGCCACCGGCACGGCCTGCTGCTGGAGTCCCCGCTGTGGGAGAACCGCATCCTCGGTCACCAGACGCGCAGGCCGAACGTCAGGGGGCCGTGGATCGACCGCGCGGGCGCGCGGGCCGACACCCGGCGGATCGTCGAGGACTACGACGTCCGCACCCCCGGGATCGACGTGGACGCCGCCGCGCTGTCCGGCGGCAACCAGCAGAAGCTGATCGTCGGCCGCGAGATGAGCGGTGACCCCGTGCTGCTCATCGCCAGCCATCCCACCCGCGGCGTCGACATCGGCGCGCAGGCGGCGATCTGGGACCACCTGCGCACCGCGCGTGCCGCCGGGCTGGCCGTGCTGCTGATCTCCGCGGACCTGGACGAGCTGATCGGGCTGTCCGACACGCTCAAGGTGATCCTGCGCGGCAGGATCGTCGCCGACGTCGATCCCGCGAACGTGACGCCCGAGCAACTGGGCTCGGCGATGACCGGCGCCGGGGAGGGCGTATGAACGGCTTCCTCGACCGGGTGCTCGGCCGGGTCCGCCTGGGCGGCTGGCTCGCCGTGGCCGCGCCGGTCGTCGCGGTCGTCTTCGCGGTGCTGATCACCTCGGTGGTCCTGCTCGTCGCCGGCAAGGAGCCGGTGGAGGCGTTCACCACGCTCGCGGACTACGGCACCCAGCCGCGGTCGATGGTCATGATCCTCAACACCGGGGTCATGTACTACATCTCCGCGCTCGCGGTGGCCGTCGGCTTCCGGATGAACCTCTTCAACATCGGCGTGGACGGCCAGTACCGCCTCGCGGCCGTGATCGCGGCCGGGCTCGGCGGCGCCGCCGTCGTCCCCGGCGTGCTGAACATCGTCCTCGTGGTCGTCGCCGCGGTGGTCGTCGGGGCGCTGTGGGCCGCCATCGCCGGCCTGCTCCGGGTCTACCGGGGCGTGAGCGAGGTCATCTCGACCATCATGCTGAACGCGATCGCCACGGGCCTCGGGTCCTGGCTGGTCAGCGAGCACTTCGGCGTGCTGACCGGCAACGACCTCGGCACCCGGCCGATCCCCGACGACGCGCACGTGCCCGGCATCCCGCTCGTCGCGGGCACGCCGGTGCTGGTCAACGGGTTCATCGTGGTCGCGATCCTGCTCGGCGCCGCGTACTGGGTCGTGCTCAACCGCACCCGGTTCGGCTTCGAGCTGCGGGCGACCGGCAAGTCCGAGTCGGCCGCGGTGGCCAGCGGGGTCGGCGTGAAGAAGATGATCGTCGTCACGATGGTCATGTCGGGGGCGATCGCGGGCCTGATCGGCATGCCGGAGCTGCTCGGCGCCTCCTACAAGTACAGCAACAACTTCCCCGCCGGCCTCGGCTTCACCGGCATCGCGATCGCCCTGCTCGGCCGCAACAGCCCGGTCGGCATGGCGGTCGGCGCGCTGCTGTGGAGCTTTCTGGACAACTCGTCGAACCAGCTCCAGCTGCTCGACATCTCCAAGGAGATCGTCCAGATCATGCAGGGCGTCGTCGTGCTCTCCGTGATCATCGCGTACGAGCTGGTCCACCGGTACCGGCTCGTGGCGGAGCAGCGCCGGGTGAGCCGCCAGCTCGCCGCCCCGGCGGAGCCGCCCAAGGCGGAGGCGGCGGTATGAGCGGGCGAATCGGTGAACGCGGCGCGGCGGACGGAACTGAGGAGACGGCATGACGGCGACGGACCTTCCGGTCGAGCGCCCGGTCGAGACGCCTCCGGCGCGGCGGTTCCGGCTGTCGGCGCCGGTGCTCCTGCTCGGGCTGGCCGGGCTGGTGGTGCTGCTGTCGGTCGCGCGCCTGGTGACCGGGGCGAACGACATCACGTCGGCGGGCACGGTCAGCGCCGCGCTCGGCCTCGCCGTGCCGATCGGCCTCGCCGGGCTCGGCGGCCTGTGGTCGGAGCGGGCCGGCGTGGTCAACATCGGCCTCGAAGGCATGATGGTGCTCGGCACGTGGTTCGGCGCCTGGGGCGCGCTCCAGTTCCACAGCCCGTGGGCGGGCGTGCTCGCCGGCGCGATCGGCGGCGCGCTGGGCGCGGCGATCCACGCGGTCGCGACCGTGACCTTCGGCGTCGACCACATCATCTCCGGCGTCGCGATCAACATCGTCGGCGTCGGCGTCACGCAGTACCTGTCCCAGCTCGTCTTCAACGGCATGCCGGGCGGCGGCACCAAGAACTCCCCGCCGCTGCCGAAGATGGGCACGGTGAGCCTGGGCTTCCTCGACGACCCGCTGCGTACCGTCGAGGCGAACCACTGGTTCGTGCTGTCCGACTTCGCGGGCATGCTGCGGGGCATCACCCAGGGCGTGTCCTGGTTCACGATCCTGGCGATCCTGCTGGTCCCGCTGTCGCTCTACATCCTGTGGCGCACGCCCTTCGGGCTGCGCCTGCGGGCGTGCGGTGAGCGGCCGGTCGCGGCCGAGTCGCTTGGCGTGAACGTCTACCTCTACAAGTGGGCCGCGGTGCTCGTCTCCGGCCTGCTCGCCGGGCTCGGCGGCGCGTTCCTGTCGCTGGTGGCCGCCGGCATCTACCGGGACGGCCAGACGGGCGGGCGCGGCTACATCGGCCTCGCCGCCATGATCTTCGGCAACTGGCGGCCGGGCGGGCTCGCCGGGGGCGCCGCGCTGTTCGGCTACACCGACGCGCTCCAGCTCCGCCAGGGCGGCATCTCGGTGCACGCGCTGCTGCTGGTCGTCGCCCTGCTGCTCGCCGCCGTGGCGGTCTACCAGCTCGTACGGCAGCGGCGGGCAGTCGCGGCGCTCGTCACCGGCGTCGTGGCGATCGCGGTGTTCGCGGTCTTCGCCCTGACGGACACCGTTCCGGAGCAGTTCACCTCGTTCACCCCCCACCTGACCACGCTGCTGGTGTTGTCGCTGGCATCGCAGCGGCTGCGGATGCCGGCGGCCGACGGCGTCCCGTACCGAAGGGGGCAGGCGAAATGACCATCGACTGGGAGGCGCTGCGCGAGGCGGCCCGCGAGGCCATGACCCACGCGTACGCGCCGTACTCGAAGTTCCCGGTGGGCGCGGCGGCGCTGGCCGACGACGGCCGCACCGTCACCGGCTGCAACGTGGAGAACGCGTCGTACGGCATCGGGCTGTGCGCCGAGTGCGGGCTCGTCTCGGCGCTGCACGCGAGCGGCGGCGGCCGGCTGGTGGCCTTCACCTGCGTGGACGGCCACGGCGAGCTGCTGATGCCGTGCGGGCGCTGCCGCCAGCTGCTGTTCGAGCACGGCGGCGCCGATCTGCTGGTGGAGACGCCCGACGGGCCGATGCGGATGGCGGACTTCCTGCCGTTCGCCTTCGGGCCAGACGACCTTTCGCGATAAAGGGGGAAACGTGGGGTTCGACGCGATCGAGGTCATCGTCGCCAAGCGGGACCGCGGCGAGCTGTCGGCCGCCCAGATCGACTGGGTGATCGACGCGTACACGCGCGGCGAGGTGGCCGACGAGCAGATGTCGGCGCTGCTGATGGCGATCCTGCTGAACGGCATGAACCGCAGGGAGATCGCGGACTGGACCCAGGCCATGATCAGGTCGGGGGAGCGGATGGACTGGTCCGCCCTCGACCGGCCCACCGCCGACAAGCACTCCACCGGCGGGGTCGGGGACAAGATCACTCTGCCGCTGGCCCCGCTGGTCGCCGCGTGCGGCGCGTACGTGCCGCAGCTGTCCGGGCGCGGCCTCGGGCACAGCGGCGGCACGCTGGACAAGCTGGAGTCGATCCCCGGCTGGCGGGCGTCCCTGTCCAACGAGGAGATGCTCGGCGTGATCCACTCGGCCGGCGCGGTCGTGTGCGCGGCGGGCGCGGGCCTCGCGCCCGCCGACCGCAAGCTCTACGCGCTGCGCGACGTCACCGGCACGGTCGAGTCGATCCCGCTGATCGCCTCCTCGATCATGTCGAAGAAGATCGCCGAGGGCACGGGCTCGCTGGTGCTCGACGTGAAGGCCGGCTCGGGCGCGTTCATGAAGACCGTGGACGACGCCCGGGAGCTCGCCCGGACGATGGTCGAGCTCGGCACCGACGCCGGGGTGCGCACGGTCGCCCTGCTGACCGCGATGGACCGGCCGCTCGGCCTGAAGGTCGGCAACGCGCTGGAGGTGGAGGAGGCCGTCGAGGTGCTCGCCGGCGGCGGCCCGGCCGACGTGGTCGAGCTCACCGTGCGGCTGGCCGAGGAGATGCTGGAGGCGGCCGCCGTGCCGGGCGCCCGGGATCCCGAGCAGGCGCTCAAGGACGGCTCGGCGATGGACGCCTGGCGGCGCATGATCGGCGCCCAGGGCGGCGACCCGGACGCGCCGCTGCCGAAGGCCGCCGAGTCGGCCGTGGTGACCGCTCCCGCCTCGGGCACGCTGGTCACGCTCGACGCGCTCAAGGTTGGCGTGGCGGCCTGGCGGCTCGGCGCCGGACGGGCCCGCAAGGAGGACCCGGTGTCGGCGGGCGCGGGCGTCGTCCTGCACGCCAAGCCCGGCGACGAGGTCCGGGCCGGCGCCCCGCTGATGACCCTGTACGCCGACGAGGCCGGCCGGTTCGACCGGGCCCTCCAGGCGCTCGACGGCGCGTACGAGATCGGCGTGGACGGCGGCGCGGACCTGCTGCCCCTGGTCATCGACCGCGTCACCGCCTGACCTCCCGCGCGTTCCGGCCGGGCTCAGCGGGGGATGAGCAGCGCGCCCATGCCGACGAACAGGCCGCCGGTGAGCAGGTCGAGCCTCTTCCTCAGCCGCCCGTAGCCCCTGGTGATCCACGGGCTGCCGGCCAGGAAGGCCACGGCGGAGAACCAGGCGAACGCGACGGCCAGCATCGCGCCGAGCGTGACCGTTCGCATGACGAGGTTCGCGTGGTGCGGGAGCAGGCTGGCGAACAGGGCGCCGAAGAAGACCAGAGCCTTCGGGTTGGCGAGGTTGGTCAGCAGCCCGGCGCGCCACTCGCGCAGTCTGCCCGGACGGCGCGCGGCGATGGCCGGCGGCTCGTCGTCGGCCTGGGGCGACCGCTTGCGGGCGGCGCGGATGGTCGCGACGCCGAACGCGACGAGGAACAGCGCGCCGGCGACGCGGGCGGCGGTGTAGAGCCACTCGAACCGCTGGACGAGCATGGTGACGCCGAACAGACCGGCGACCGCCCACACCCCGATGCCGGTGACGACGCCCGCGGCCACGCGTACGCCGCTGCGCCGTGACCCGCCGGCCGAGTGTCTGAGCACGATGAGGAAGTCGGGGCCCGGGCTCATCACGACCAGGATCCAGACGCCGAGCAGGGGGAGTATCGGCAACCACGACATGGGCTGGTCCTTCCTGGCCGGTCTGGCCGGCCGTGGGGGGATTCGATCGGCTCAGCCGGTCACGGGCGAGGCGATGACGACCGTGACGTCCGCCGGGCCGTCGCCGGTGCTGTAACGGTGCGGGCGGTCGCCGGCGAAGGCCAGCAGGTCGCCCGGCGCGAGGAGGCGGGGGTCGTCGGCCGGCCCGGCCGTGACCTCGCCCGCGGCGACCAGCAGGTGTTCGACGGTGCCGGGGGCGTGCGGGATGCCGTCGAGGTCGGTGCGCGGGGGCATGCGCAGCCGCCACAGCTCCAGGCTGTGCCCGCTGCCGATGCGGCGCAGCAGTTCGCGTGTCGGACCGTCGGCGGCCGCGAGCGTCGAGGGCAGGTGGACGGGACCGGCGTCGGTGTCCCTGGTCAGCAGGTCGGTCAGGGGAATGTGCAGGGCCAGGGCGACGGCTTCCAGCGTCTCGATCGTCGGATTGCCGGTGCCCGCCTCCAGGCTGGACAGCGTCGCCTTGCCGAGACCGGCCCGGCGGGCGAGCTCGGCCGCGCTCATCCCGCGCTGCTGCCGGCGCAGCCGGATCTGCGCACCGATCGCCGCCGCCGCCCCGCTCACGATGTCATTCTGAAATGAACCATACGTTCATTATAACGAACGATAATTCGTGTCGGTCTCGGCGAGCGCGTCGCCGAGGGGCGTGCGGTAGTACAGGACGGACCGCCCGGCGCGGCGGCGCCGTACGAGACCGGCGTCGAGCAGCACCCTGAGGTGGCGGCCGACGGACCCGAGCGGCCGGCCGGTGAGCGCCACGAGGTGGGTGGTGCTCTTCGGCGCGGCGAGCAGCACGAGCACCCGTGCCCTCGCCGGTCCGAGCAGCCTGCCCAGCGCCTCGGACGCCGCCGGGCCGCCGGGCGCCGAGCCATCGCATCCCCGGCCGCATGTCGTCGAGCGCGGTCTCGGGCGGGGTCGCGCGGACGCGGGCCACCTCCTCCTCGAAGACCGCGTCGCCCTCGCCCGGCGGTGCGGGCGTGAGGAAGTCGGCGATCCAGCCGCGTCCCCGCGCGGCCTTCAGCAGCAGCGCGGTGACCGGATCATCGGCCAGGTGAGCGCGGTACGCGGGCAGGTGCGTGTCGAGCCAGGCGCGCTCCGCCGGGTTCCGGGCCGACGCCTTCTCCAGGCTGAGCAGGCAGGCGGTGGCCTCGGCGAGCGGGGACACGACGAACCGGCTCTCCGCGAGAGTGTCGGCGTTCACCAGCCACCAGCCCACGTTTCGCCTCCCCGCGAAACAGTAACGGCGACATGGGGTGCCGATGGAAGGTCCTGCCATGCGTACTTATCGGGACCTCTTCCGCACGCCCGAGTTCACGCCCCTGTTCGCCTTCTCCTCCGCGCAGGTGGCGGCCTCGACCATGAGCGGCCTGGCGCTGGTGTTCTGCGGCGGCACGGTCGTGCTCGCCGTACCCGGCCTGCCGCTGTGGGCGCTGTTCGCCGTCGTCCTCGGCATGGGGCTCGCCGCGTCCCTCGGCAGCGGGGTCAGGTTCGGGCTGCTCAACGAGATCCTGCCGAGGGACGGATACCTGCTGGGCCGTTCGGTGCTCAACATGTCAGCCGGCGTCCAGCAGATCGTGGGTTTCGCCGCCGGTGGCGTGCTCGTGACCGCCCTCTCCCCGCGCGGCACCCTGCTCGTGGGGGCGGGGCTGGACCTCGCCGCCGCCCTCGTCGCCCGATGGGGGCTCGCCGCCCGTCCGCCCCGGGCACAGGGACGGCCCTCGCCCGCCGAGACGTGGCGGACCAACCGAAGGCTGTGGTCGTCGCCGGCGCGCCGTCGTCTCTACCTGGCCCTGTGGGTGCCCAACGGACTGATCGTCGGCTGCGAGTCGCTGTACGTCGCCTATGATCCGCGGCATGCCGGGACGCTGTTCGCCTCCGCCGCCGCGGGGATGCTCGCGGGAGACACCCTGCTGGGGCGGTTCGTCCCGAAGTGGTGGCGCGAGCGGCTGAGCGCTCCGCTACGGCTGCTGCTGGCCGTGCCGTACCTGGTCTTCCTCCTGCGCCCGGCCCTGCCGCTCGCGGTCGCGGCCGTGGGGCTCGCCTCGGCCGGATACTCGGCCGGCCTGCTTCTCCAGGAACGCCTCATGGCCGTCACGCCCGAGGAGATGAGCGGCCAGGCGCTGGGGCTGCAGTCGTCCGGCACGATGACCATGCAGGGGGTCGGCGCCGCGATCGCCGGTTCCGTCGCCCAGCTCACCTCGGCCTCGGCCGCCATGGCCGCGATGGCCGCGGTCTCCGTCGCGGTCACGCTGGCCCTGGCGCCCGGCCTGCGTCCGGAGAGATATGGGAAAGTCTCATGTGCGTAGAGATCAGGGCTTCGTGACCGGCGGTGCCGGGGCGGGCCGTGACGGAGGGAGGCACGTGTCCAGGGACATCCGGCATGTCGAGATCGGCGTCGCCGATCTGGCCCGTTCGCTCGACTTCTACCGGAGCCTGCTGGACCTCGCCGAGGTGGAGGGCCCCGCCGGAGAGGCGGGGGTGGCCTGGCTGACGGCGGGTCCCGTGCTGCTCAAGCTCGTCGAGACGGGCGACGGCGACCTCGGCGGCTGGGTGAACGACGACCTCCAGCGCGGCATCCGGCACATCGGCTTCAAGGTCGGGGACGTCGACCTGCGGGCCGAGCGCGTACGCGACGCCGGGGTGCCCTTCACGCTCCCGCCGCTCGACGCGGTCGGCGGCGTGCGCATCGCGTTCTTCCAGGACCCGGACGGCACGCACCTGGAGATCACCGACAACTACCTGCGGTATCACCGCGTCGCCTCGCCCGAACTCGCCGAACGCGAACGGCTGGCCACCCTGAGCAGGCCGCGTACGGCGCCGCCGGTTTTCGACCATGTGGCGGTCACGTCGGGAGGGCTCGACGCCGCGCTGGCCTTCTACCGCGACACCCTCGGGTACGAGGTGATCGGCCAGATCACCCAGGACCAGGATCCTCGGGGCTTCCTGATCACCTACCTGCTGGCGGGGCCTGCCGTACTGGAGGTGTTCACGTTCACCGCGGCGACGACGCCGAGTCCCTGGACGGCCGACCCCGGCCGGCGCGGCTTCCGGCACGTCGCCCTCGCCGTGGACGACCCCGGGAGGGAGGCCGGGAGGCTGGTCGCGTCCGGCGCCCGGGTCGCGGGGGACGGACTGCTCGTCGACCCGGACGGCGTCCCGTTGGCCCTCGCGGGCACCGCCTGACCGACCCGCCCGTGGCGGTCAGGCCTGGCGGGAGGTCGCGTCCTCCGGAGCGGCGTCCTCGGCCGGTTTCGCGCAGCCGGCGTCGACGAGGTGCGGGAACAGGTGCGCGGACAGAACCGCTCTGTGGGTGGGGGTCGCCTCGGCGTGCCGGCGGCGGCCCTCCTCGGTGATATGCACGAACACTCCGCGCCGGTCCGCCTCGCACAGGGCGCGGGCGACCAGTCCTTCGCGTTCCAGCCGTGCGATGAGGCGGGAGAGCGCGCTCTGGCTCAGGTGGACCTGGTCGGCGAGCCCCTGCACGCGGAACTTGACCTCGCCCGGCTCCTGGCAGGACGACCGGCCCTCCGCGAGGCGCTCCAGCACCTCGAACTCGCTCACTCCGAGCCCGTGCTTGTCGCTGAGCTCGCGCTCCAGGACGCATGACACCTCGGCGTGACGGGCGAGCAGCGCGCGCCAGGCCATGACCACGAAATCGGTGTCGGTGTCGTTCATGCGAGACCGCCTTTCTGCGCGCGACCATACCACCCACGCAAACTACATGCAACAACATTAAATGCTTGTGCATTGAATGCGCGTGCATGTAAGTTCTGGCCCATGATTTCCTCCACCAAGGACGAGCGCTGGGGGGCCCGCCTGTGGGGTGCCCTCACGGTGCTCTGCGCCGTCGTGTTCCTCGACGCCCTCGACGTGTCGATGGTCGGGGTGGCGCTTCCGTCCATCCAGGCCGATCTCGGGATGACCACCACCTCGCTGCAGTGGGTGGTGAGCGGTTACGTGCTGGGGTACGGCGGTCTGCTGCTGCTCGGGGGCCGGACCGCCGACCTGCTCGGCCGTCGCCGGGTGTTCCTGTCGGCCCTGGTCCTCTTCGCCGTCGCCTCGCTGCTCGGCGGGCTGATGAGCGACGGGACGCTGTTGATCGCGGCCCGTTTCGCGAAGGGCGTCAGCGCCGCGTTCACCGCGCCGGCCGCGTTGTCCATCATCACCACGACCTTCGCCGAAGGACCCGCCCGCAACCGGGCGCTGAGCATCTTCACCGCCTCCGGCGCCAGCGGCTTCTCACTCGGGCTGGTGCTGTCCGGCGTGCTCACCGAGATCGGCTGGCGCTGGACGTTCCTCATGCCCGTACCGGTGGCCATCATCGCGCTGGTGGCCGGGGCGCGCCTGCTGGAGCGGAGCGATGAGCGCGGGGAGGGCGGCCACGACCTCCTCGGCGCCGTGACCATCACGGCCGCGATGCTGCTCATGGTCTTCGCCGTGGTCGAGGCGCCCAAGGTGAGCGTGGTGCGCACCGTGGTGTCGCTGGCGGCGTCCGCCGCCCTGGTCGGCCTGTTCGTCCGGCTGGAGCGGAGGGTGCGGCACCCGCTGGTCCGGCTCGGCATCCTGCGCTCCGCACCGCTCGTCCGGGCCAACGTCGGGCTGGTCATCCTGTTCGGCTCGTACGTCGGCTTCCAGTTCGTGGCGATGCAGTACTTCCAGAACCTGCTGGGCTGGAGCGCCCTGACGACCGCGCTGGCGTTCCTTCCGGCCGGACTGCTGGTCGCGGTCGGCTCGACCACGATGGGCAGGCTCGCCGACCGCTTCGGCACCGCGCGCCTCATCGTGGTGGGGTCGGTCGCGCTGCTCGCGGGCTACGCGGTGTTCCTGCGGGTGGACCTGCACCCCGGCCTGTTCACGATGGTGCTGCCCGGCATGCTCCTGCTGGGCGTCGCGTTCGCGCTGTCCTTCCCCTCGCTCAACATCCAGGCGACCGCCGGGGTCGACGACGAGGAGCAGGGGCTCGCCTCCGGGCTGCTGAACACCTCCGGGCAGGTCGGCGGCGCGGTGGTGCTGGCGATCGTCACGGCCGTCCTCACCGCGGGGGCGGACGGCGGTGACCCGATCACCCGGTTCCGCGCCGCGATCCTGGTCTCGGCCGGGTTCGCCCTCGCCGGCCTGGCGGTCGCCGTCTCGGGGCTCCGGTTCCGGCGGCCGGTCGAGGCCAGGGAGGAACCGGTGCCGGAACTCGTCTGACCACCTCGCCGCTGCGAGCCCGGGGGAGCGTGGGCCCCCGGGCTCGTGGCGGGCGCCGCCCACTGCGACACTGGTCGGCATGGTCAGGAAGATCGAGGGACCCACCCGGGTGCCGGTGCCGGGCGGGAAGGTCATCGACGAGTACGTCGGCCGCGTCAACAGCGGCGACGAACAGGTCTCCATCGCCCACATGGTGGTGCCCGCGGGCTGGAGCGAGCCCGCGCAGGCCCCCGCGTTCGCCGAGTACACGCTCGTCCTCAAGGGATCGGTCGTCGTGGAGCACGAGGGCGGGGCGACCGTCGTGGAGGCGGGCCAGGCGTTCGCCAGCGAGCCGGGAGAGAAGATCCGCTACAGCGCCGGGCCGTCCGGCGCCGAGTACGTGGCGGTCTGCCTGCCCGCGTTCTCCCCGGACACCGCCAACCGCGAGGACTGAGCGTCGGCGGATCTCGCCAGGCCGCCCGATCCGGGTCCGTGGATAGGATTGCCGGATGTACGACCGCGGTGAGGAGGGCGATTGACATCCTCCCCTCCCTGAAGAGAGAGGATTCCAACCCTCACAGGTTGGTCTTCCTGTTTCGCCGCCGGTCGCCTCGTCCGAGAGGGCTCTCGTTGAGGTCTTACACCAGCTCCACAGGCGTTTCACCTCTCCGCCAGCCCGGCGGCGAGGATGTTGTTGGCGGCGTTGACGTCCCGGACATGGACCGTGCCGCAGGCGCACTCCCATTCCCGGACGTGCAACGGCATCGCCTCGTGCAGGGTCCCGCAGGCCGAGCACAGCTTCGAGCTGGGAAACCACCGGTCGATCACCACGAGTTCCCGCGCGTACAGGCGGGCGACCCTCACCCTGGCCTTGGCCCGATTGCCGCTGCCTGCGGTTTTGCGGGCGAGCGCACGCTGAGCCCTGGTCAGCGCCCGCCGGTCGGCCCGCTCATGCCGGGGGTTGGTGATCTTCTCACCGGTCGACAGGGTGACCAGGGCGGTGATCCCCGCATCCACACCAACCGCGCCCCCGGTGGGGGCGAGCGGATCAATGGCCTGCTCCACCAGGATGGACACGAACCAGCGCCCCGCCGCGTCCTTGCTCACCGTCACCGTGGACGGCTGCGCCCCCTGCGGGAGCGGACGCGACCACACGATGTCCAGCGGCCCGTCCATCTTCGCCAGCGTGAGCCGGCCGTCCCGCCAGCGGAACGCCGAGCGGGTGTACTCGGCCGACGCCCGCGACTTCTTCCGCGACTTGAACACCGGATACCTGGCCCGCTTGGCGAAGAAGTTCGCGAAGGCGGCCTGCAGGTGCCGCAGTGCCTGCTGCAGCGGCACACTGGACACCTCGGCCAGGAACGCCAGCTCTTCGGTGCGCTTCCACGCCGTCAGCGCGGCCGAGGACTCGGCGTAGGAGACGCGGGCGCTTTCCCTGGTGTAGGCGCGGGTACGTTCTTCAAGGGCCTTGTTGTAGACCAGGCGCACGCACCCGAACGTCCGGGCAAGCTCGGCGGCCTGCGCGGAGGTCGGGTAGAAGCGGTACTTGTAGGCCCGCTTCACCGTCTGCGCCACGCCGCACATCATGCCACCCGATCAGTTGACGATCGCGTGAATTCGTACAGCGGTTCGCTTTGCGGCGAAACGCCTATCCCTGCCCTGCCCCCGCAGGCAGTCCGATTCCTCCTCCGCCCGAAGGCGGGGGTTTCTCGGAGGCTTTGATGAACGAGTTGCCCACTCTGGAGGAGATCCGCAGGGTGCCCAAGGTGCTCCTGCACGACCATCTCGACGGCGGGCTGCGGGCCGGGACGATCGTGGAGCTCGCCCGGGAGTGCGGACACGAACTGCCCACGTACGACCCGGACAAGCTGGGGGCCTGGTTCAGGGAGGCGGCGGACTCGGGGTCGCTGGAGCGTTACCTGGAGACGTTCGCCCACACGGTCGGGGTCATGCAGACCCGTGACGGGCTGGTCAGGGTGGCCGCCGAGTGCGCCGAGGACCTGGCGGACGACGGCGTGATCTACGCCGAGGTCCGTTTCGCGCCGGAACAGCACACCTCACAGGGCCTGTCGCTGGACGAGGTCGTGGAGGCAGTGCTGGAGGGGTTCCGGCTCGGCTCGGCCGCACCGGACGGCGGCACGCGCATCAGGGTCGGCACGCTGCTCACCGCGATGCGCCACCAGGCGCGCTCGATGGAGATCGCCGAGCTCGCCGTACGCTACCGGGACCTCGGCGTGGTCGGGTTCGACATCGCGGGCGCGGAGGCCGGATATCCGCCCACACGGCACCTGGACACCTTCGAGTACCTCCAGCGGGAGAACGCCCACTTCACGATCCACGCGGGGGAGGCCTTCGGACTGCCGTCGATCTGGCAGGCCATCCAGTGGTGCGGCGCCGACCGGCTGGGCCACGGGGTGCGGATCATCGACGACATCACGGTGCCGGCGGACGGCGAGGCCAAGCTCGGCAGGCTCGCGGCCTACGTCCGCGACAAGCGCATCCCGCTGGAGATGTGCCCGACCTCCAACCTGCAGACCGGGGCCGCCCCGTCGATCGCCGAACACCCGATCGGCCTGCTGCGCCGCCTGTACTTCCGCGTGACGGTCAACACCGACAACCGGCTGATGAGCGGCACCAGCGTGTCGCGGGAGTTCGCGGAGCTGGTGGACGCCTTCGGCTACGGCTGGGACGACCTGCAGTGGTTCACCGTCAACGCGATGAAGTCGGCGTTCATCCCGTTCGACGAGCGGCTCGCGCTGATCAACGACGTGATCAAGCCCGCCTTCGCACGGATGCGGCAGGGCGCGTGAAGCCGCAGGTCTACCGGTCCAAGCTGGCCTGGATCTTCGGGTGGGCCTGGCTGGTGTTCGCCGCCTGGAACACCTGGGACCTGATCGCCCACGGCCGGATGCCCAGCGCGCTGATCGCGGGGGCGGTGCTCGGCGTCATCACGGCCCTGGTCTTCGTCATGGCGCTGCGGCCCGCCATCCTCGCCGAGGAGGGCGGGGTCCGCGTCCGCAACGTGCTCAGGAACGCCTACATCCCTTGGAACGCCGTCGACGACCTCTCGGTCACCAGCGCCATCGTGATCGAGTCGGGCGGGACGGCCGTACGCTGCTGGACACCGCAGGCCACGGCGCGGGAGCGGGCCAGGGCCGCCGGGCAGGCCGTCAAGGCGGCCTCGTCGAAGGACCGCGTCGAGCGGGCCACGGCGGCCGTGGGCGGACGCACCCACGCCGACTGGGTGGCCCAGCAGCTTGAGGAGATGAGCAGGTCGCGCCGGCAGACGTCCACCGGCGAGACCCGGGTCACCTGGTCGCCCTCCGCCCTGGCCGTCCTGGCCGCCGCGCTCGTGCTGGTCGTGGCCGCCGTCGTCCTCTCCTGATCAGGAGGCGGGGAGCGGGGGCGGAGCACGCACCGCGGCCTGGCGCGCGCCGCGCGTCCTGCCCGTGCGACGCCGGGGTGGTCGTCGTTTGCCGAAGGGGTCCGAGTGCGTCTGGCGCGGATGATCGTCGTCGTTGTGCTGGCCGCGCTCGCGAGCGTCTACGTGGTCGCGGGCGCGCCGATCGCGCTGGCGGTGTTCGGCGTGCAGGTCCTCTACCTGCTGAAGTTCAGGAAGTGGTGGCTGCTCGCCGCGCAGGCCGCCCTCGTCTACACGGCGAGCGTCATCGGCGGCGTCTCCACCGGGATCCTGGGCTTCCTGGCCGGTGCGCTGCTGCTGACCAGTGCCCATCGTGATACCGCACGCGTGCTCGCGCCGCTGGTGGTGGCGAGCGCGGCGCTGATCGACGCCGCCCGCGGCGGGGCGACGGCCGACGCGACGATCACCGTGGTGCTGGTCGCGCTGGTCGTCTTCGGTCTCACCCGGCTCGTGGAGCGCGCGGGCGAGATGTACGCCGCCCGGCTCTCGCTGGCCGCCGCGGCCGTGGGCGCCGAGCGGCTGCGCCTGGCGGCC
Source organism: Microbispora sp. H10885 (assembly GCF_014161415.1). Classification (NCBI taxonomy): domain Bacteria; kingdom Bacillati; phylum Actinomycetota; class Actinomycetes; order Streptosporangiales; family Streptosporangiaceae; genus Microbispora; species Microbispora sp. H10885. Next base: position 258,041 of record NZ_JABBWY010000004.1, read on the forward strand.
GAGCTCAACGACGGCCTCGGGCGGAGCCTGGAGGTGATCGTCGACGGCGGCCGCCGCGCGCTGGCGGAACCCGACGGCGCGGCCGAGGTGCTGGCTTCGGTGACCGCTACCGCGCGTGCGGCACTGGCCGACGCCCGCGCCGCCTCCGCGAACTACCGTGCCACGTCCCTCGCTCCCGAGCTGGTCACGGCGAGGGCGATGCTCGACGCCGCGGGAGTCGCCGTCGAGGTGCGCGGCGGCCACACCGAGCCTCTCGGCCCCGGTGGGGCGCTGTTGGCGAGTGTGCTGCGCGAGGCCGTCACCGACGTGCTGAGGCGGGGCACCGCCCGGCTGTGCGTCATTGAGACGAGCGAGCAGGGAGACAAGGTGCGGCTGCGTGTCGTCGACGACGGCCACCGCACCGCCGAGGGCCCCGACTTCGACGGGCTCCGGCTGGAGGAGGCGGGCGGCACCCTCGCCACCGGTCTGTCCCCCACGGGACGATTCGTGGTGGAGGCGACGCTTCCCCGCAGTCCTTCCATCGAGGCGCCGCCGGGCGCGACGGGCGCCGGCGACGCCCGTGCTCCGGAATCGTCGGCGGAGGGAGAACGGCGCCGGTTCCTGCCGAGGTTCGCCGGCGACGCGTCGTACGCCGTGTCGGTCACGGTGCTCGCGGCCGTCCTCGTGGGCTTCAGCGTCAAGGCGCTGCTCCAGCTCTCCGGCGCCCTCGTGGTCCCGGCCGCGGCGTGCCTCGCCGTGATCGTCGTCATGCAGCTCCGCTCCGTGAACGGGCGTCACATGGTGGCGCTCGGGGTGATGGCGGTCCTCACGTACGCGCCTGTTCCGGTCTTCGGGCCCGTCTGGCTCGGAGCGGCGGGCTTCCTCGCCGGGCCGGTCCTGCTCGCGTTCCCCCGGCGGGCCGCGTGGCCGGCGGCGGCGGCGATCGTGGCGAGCGTCGCCGGGGCCGGGATGCTGTTCGGCCTGCCCGCCCCCGTCCTCGCCAACAGCACGATCAGCGCGCTCGTCACCGGGCTGGTGGTCTACGCCCTGCTCCGCCTGGCCCAGATCGTGAAGGAGCTCCAAGCCGCGAGGGAGAGCCTGGCCCGCTCCGCGATCGTCGAGGAGCGTCTGCGCGCCGCCCGCGACCTGCACGACCTGCTCGGGCACTCCCTGGCCGCGATCCTGCTGACCTGTGAGCTGGCCCGCCGCCTGGAGAGCCCGCGGGAGCGGATCGAGGAGATTGTCGCCATGGCGGAGGGCGCGCGGGCGGACCTGCGTTCGGTGTCGGGCGAGCAGCGGGAGCTGTCCCTGGCCGCCGAGGTGGAGTCGGCGCGCACGGTGCTGTCGGCCGCCGGGATCCGGGTGACCGTGGAGCCGGTCGAGCCGGACCTGCCCGCCGAGGTCGAGACCGTGCTGGGCACCGTGCTCAGGGAGGCCGTGACGAACGTGCTCAGGCACAGCGAGGCCCGCCACTGCGCGATCACGATGCGCGCCGACGAGACCGGGCTGCGGCTGCGGGTGCGCAACGACGGCGCGCGGCCGGGGGAGACACGGCGGGGGTCGTCGGGCATCGGCAACCTGACCACCCGCCTCGCGGCCCTGGACGGCCGGCTGACCTCGCACGCCGACGGCGACCGGTTCACGCTGGACGCCTGCGTGCCCCACCGGGCGCCGCTGCCCGCGCGAATCCGGATCGAGCCGACCCCTTAGATCGAGCCGCGCCCCTGGATCGAGCCGGCCGCTAGATCCAGCCGGCCTCGGTGGCGATGCGCACGGCGTCGGTCCGGTTGCGGGCGTTGAGCTTGGTCACGATCACGGTGAGGTAGTTGCGCACCGTGCCCGCGGCCAGGTGGAGCCGCGCGGCGATGTCCGTGGCGTCCGCGCCGGCGGCGGCCAGGCGCAGCACGTCGGCCTCGCGTGGGGTGAGCGGGTTGTCCGCCAGGTCCCAGGCGGTGACCGCGAGCGAGGGGTCGAGCACCCGTTCCCCGGCCGCGACCTTGCGGATGGCGGTCACCAGCTCGTCCGGCGGCGCCGTCTTCAGCACGAATCCGGCGACACCCGAGCCGAGGGCACGGCGCAGGTGTCCCGGCTTGCCGTACGCCGTCAGCATCAGAGCGCGGCAGGCGGGCAGGCGCGTGCGGAGCTCGGCCGCGGCCGCCAGGCCGTCCAGCCTGCCGGGCATGTCGATGTCGAGGACGGCGACGTCGGGTCGGTGGACCAGCGCGGCGGCCAGGGCGGCCTCTCCGGACTCCACGGTCGCGACGATCTCCAGGTCCTCCTCCAGCCCGAGCAGGGCGGCGAGGGCGCTCCTGATGACGTGCTGGTCCTCGGCAAGGAGTACGCGAATCACGCGGATATGTCTACCAGTGTCCGGATCATGATGAGGTCATGGGCAGGAGGTGAGGCCGTCTCTGGGACGCGTGACCGCTGATCAGCAGGCTTGAGCACATGACAGAGGTGCTCCGCCTTGACGCGGTCAGCAAGGTGTACGGGAAGGGACAGGGCGCGGTCGCCGCCCTGCGTGAGGTCTCGGTGACCATCCCCGGCGGGAGCTTCACCGCCGTGATGGGGCCGTCGGGTTCGGGCAAGAGCACGTTCCTGCACTGCGCGGCGGGGCTGGACACGCCCTCCTCCGGCTCCGTGCGGCTGGGCGGCACGGAGCTGTCCGGCATGGACGAGACCCGGTTGACGGAGCTGCGCAGGCAGCGGATCGGCTTCGTGTTCCAGGCGTTCAACCTGGTCTCGTCCCTGACCGTGCTGGAGAACATCACGCTCCCGATGCGGCTGGCCGGGGTGCGGGCCGACCGGGCCTGGCTTGAGGAGATCGTCGGGCGGGTGGGGCTGGCGGGCCGGACCGGGCACCGCCCCGCCCAGCTGTCCGGCGGGCAGCAGCAGCGGGTGGCCATCGCCAGGGCGCTGGTGACCCGGCCGCAGGTGGTCTTCGGCGACGAGCCGACGGGCGCGCTCGACACGATGACGGCCCGTGACGTGCTCCGGCTGCTGCGGGAGGTGGTGGACGGCCTCGGCCAGACCGTGGTGATGGTCACCCACGACCCGGTGGCGGCCTCCTACGCCGACACCGTCCTGTTCCTCGCCGACGGCCGGATCGTGGACGCGATGACCGGGCCGAGCTCCGAGAGGGTCGCCGAGCGCATGACGAGGCTGGGGGCGTACGCGGCATGATCACCGGACTCGCACTGAAGACCCTGCGGCACCGCGGGGCGGCGTTCGCGGGGGCGTTCGTGGCGCTGGTGTGCGCCGCCGCGCTGGTCTGCGCGTGCCTGATGCTGCTGGAGACCGGCCTGCGGGGCGGAGTAGCGCCGGAGCGCTACGCGGGCGCGCCGCTGATCGTCGCGGGCGACCAGAACGTCCACGAGACCGTGGCCGCGTCCTCCGGGAAGGTCAAGACGAAGGCCAAGCCGCTGTCGGAGCGGGTCTGGATCGCCGAGGCGACGGCCGCGCGGCTGCGCGGCCTGCCGGGCGTCTCCGAGGTGCTGACCGAGGTGACGTTCCCCGTGAACGGGCACGCTCTCGGGCACGGGTGGGAGTCTGCGGGGCTCACGCCGTTCACCGTCGCGCGGGGACGCCCGCCGCGTGAGAACCGCGAGGTGGTCGTGGACGCCCGCTCCGGCCTGTCCGTCGGCGCTGCTCTCGATGTCCGAGGCGAGGCGTACCGGGTCGTGGGGGTCACGGCGCAGGCCCTGCCGAGCCAGGACACGGTGTTCTTCTCGACGGCCGAGGCGCGCCGGCTGGCCGGGCGCCCGGGGCTGGTGACCGCGATCGGCGTGTTCCCCCGCGTGGATGTCTCGCCGGTGCTGACCGACCGTCTCGTGGCCTACACCGGGGACGGGCGCGGCACCGTGGAGTTCCTCGACGCGGAGCAGGCGCGGGTGCGGCTGATCAGCCTGGGCGGCGCCCTCGGCGGCACGTCCCTGCTGGTGGCGATCCTCGTCGTGACCGGCACCTCCGCCCTCGCGGTCCAGCAGCGACGGCGCGAGATCGCCCTCCTCCGCGCGGTCGCCGCCACGCCCGGGCAGGTACGCAGGCTGCTGGGCGGCGAGGCGCTGCTGGTCGGCCTGGTCGCCGGCGTCGTCGGATCGGCGGCCGGTGCCGGTCTCGGGTTCTGGCTGCGCGGCCGGTTCGTCGAGCTGGGCGCCATGCCGGAGAACCTGCGCCTGGTGGTCGGCCCGTTCCCGGCGGCGGCCGCCCTGCTCGCCGCCGTGGTGGCGGCCTGGGCCGCGACCCGCCTGTCGGTCCGCCGGATCGCGCGGATCCGTCCCGTCGAGGCGCTCGGCGAGGCCGCCATGGGCGGGGGCGGCCTGCCCCTCGGCCGGTCGGTCGCGGGCGTCCTGTGCGTCGTCGGCGGGATCGCGCTGACGCTGGTGCTGTCGGGACTCGAGACCGAGGCGGCGTCGAGCCCCGTGACGATGCTGACCGCGCTCGTCTGGACGACGGCCGTCACCCTGCTCGGGCCGGTGCTCGCCCGCGCCGCGACCACCCTGCTCGGCGTCGCGCTGCGCGCCTCCCGCGCCGGGCACCTGGCCGCGCGCAACCTGCGGACGGACCCGGGACGGATGGCCTCCGTGATGGCGCCGCTCACCCTTCTGGTGGCCTTGACCTGCACCATCCTGTTCACCCAGACCACGATGGGACACGCGTCGGCCGCGCAGGCCGCCGCCGGTTCCCACGCCCACTACATGGTGAGCGGCGCGACGGCGGACGCGGTGCGCCGCGTGCCGGGCGTGACCGCTGTCACTTCGGTGGTGCGCACCTCCGTGCGCGTCGGGCTGGACAAGTACGGCGCGCAGGGCGTCGACGGCGGCGAGCGGCCGATCGGTCAGGCCGTGGACCTGGGAGTCGTGTCCGGCTCGCTCGACGGATTCGGTGCCCGGTCGGCCGCGCTGAGCGAGTCGGCGGCGTCCAGGCTCGGGCTGTCGACCGGCGAGACGGTCAGGCTCACCCTGGGCGACGGCACCCCGGCGGAGCTGAAGGTCGTGGCGATCTACTCGCGCGGCCTCGGGTTCGGCGACCTGACCCTCCCGTACGCGCTGGTGGCCGGCCATGTCGACGATTCCTCGGGCACCCTGCTCGTCGAGGCGCCCTCGGTCCGGCGTGAGGCCCTGGCGGCCGTGGCGCCGGTGGTGTCGCCGACGGAGGGGACCGGGACGCGGGCGCCGAACGCCGAGGTCGACTACGTGGCCATGGGCCTGATCATCGCGTTCGGCGCGATCGCCGTGGTCAACACGCTGGCCATGTCCACCATGGACCGGTCGCGGGAGCTGGCCCTGCTCCGCCTGGTCGGCGCGACCCGGCGGCAGGTGCTGCGCATGCTCCGCCTGGAGACCCTGACCGCGCTGGTCGTCTCGGTGCTCGCCGGGACCGGCATCGCGCTGGTCACGCTGTCGGCCTTCGGCAGGGGGATGACCGGGTCGGCCGTGCCGTACGTCCCTCCGGCCGGCTACGCGCTGGTGATCGCCGCCGTGGCCGCGCTCGCCCTGGTCGCCACGAGCCTCCCCGCGCGTCTCGCCCTGCGCGCCCGCCCGGCCGAGACCATCGGCGCCCGCCAGTAGCCGGGTCGCCGTCAACCCCGGCCCCTGCGCCCACCGGCCCCACCGGCGGAGACGCCGGTGGGGGTCACGCCGCAGGGGCCGTCCGACGTGCTCGTGCGGAACCCGCGCAGCCCGGTCACCGGTGCGCGGCCGGCCCGGGACACGAGTGGCGCGGAGCCTTTCAGAGGGCCAGGGCGGTGGCGAGGTCCTGTTTCAGGGCCTCCAGGTCCGCGGCGGCCCGTGCCCTCGCCTCCGCGACGTCCTCGTCCCCGACCGGCACGACGACCTCCAGGTAGCACTTGAGCTTGGGCTCGGTGCCGCTGGGCCGGACGATGACCCGGGCGTCGCCGGAGAGGCGGTAGCGCAGGCCGTCGGTCGGCGGCAGCCCGGCCACCCCTAGCGACAGGTCCTCGGCCGACTCCACCGCCCGGCCCGCCAGCCGCGCCGGAGGATTGGCCCGCAGGCGCTCCATCGCCTTCGCGATCAGCGACAGGTCCTCGACCCGGACCGACAGCTGGGTGGTCGCGTGCAGGCCGTACCGGCGGGCCTGGTCGTCCAGCAGGTCGAGCAGCGAGCGGCCCTCCCGCCTGGCCGCGGCGGCCATCCCGGCGACGGCGAGCGCGGCCCCGACGCCGTCCTTGTCGTGGACCGGCAGGCCCGCATCCGACCCGACGCTGTAGCCCAGCGCCTCCTCGTACCCGAAGACGAGCCCCGGCCCAGTCTTCATGATCCACTTGAAGCCCGTCAGCGTCTCGGCGTGCCGCACGCCGTGATCGGCGGCGATCTTCGCGAGCAGCGAGGACGACACGATCGACGTGGCGACCAGCCGGTCGCCGCCCGAGGTGTGCCGCAGCACGTGCTCGGCGAGCAGCCCGCCCACCTCGTCGCCGGTCAGCATCCGGTAGCCGCCGCCGGGCAGCGGCGTGCCGACCGCGCACCGGTCGGCGTCCGGGTCGTTCGCCAGGACGAGGTCGGCGCGGGTGGCGGCGGCGAGTTCGAGCGCGAGGTCCATCGCGCCCGGCTCCTCCGGGTTCGGGAACGCCACGGTGGGGAAGTTCGGGTCGGGCATGGCCTGCCGGCCGACCATGACCGGCACCTCGAAGCCCGCCGCGCGGAACGCCTCGGACACGGTCGCGCCGCCGACGCCGTGCAGCGGGGTGTACGCGACCGAGATCGCGCGGGCGTCGCCCAGCGGCAGCGCCGTCAGCGCCCGCAGGTACGGCGTGACGATGTCGTCGTGGCCGAGGGTCGTCCAGGCGTCGCCCAGCGGGAGGGCGTCCACCGGGCCGGTCGCGTCGATGGCGGCCGAGATGTCCTGGTCGATCGGCGGGACGATCTGCGCGCCGTCGCCCCAGTAGACCTTGTAACCGTTGTCCTGGGGAGGGTTGTGCGAGGCGGTGACCATCACGCCCGCGTCCGCGCCGAGGTGGCGGACGGCGAACGCCAGCACCGGCGTCGGCCACCTCCCGGCCATGACCGACGCGCGCAGCCCGGCCCCCGTCAGCACGCGGGCCGTGTCGGCGGCGAACACGTCGGACTTGTGCCGCCCGTCGTAGCCGATCACGACGTGGCGTCCCGGTCCGAGCACGCGGGCCAGGCCGGCGGCGGCCCGCATCACGGTCACCCGGTTCATCCGGTTCGGCCCGGCTCCCAGCGCGCCGCGCAGGCCCGCCGTGCCGAACTCCAGCTTGGCGCCGAAGCGGTCCTCCAGTGCGTCGAGATCCTGCCGGTCCAGGATCGCGTCGAGTTCCGCCCGCGTGTCGGGGTCGGGGTCCTGGTCACGCCATTCGCGGGCGAGCCGTACGAGATCGGTCACGGGTGCTCCCTACAGCTTGTCGACGACCTGGGCGAGCAGGACGCCCATCCGGGCGGCGGTGGCGCGGCCGACCTCCAGGACCTCCTCGTGGTTGAGCGGCTCGTCCGCCAGGCCCGCGCCGGGATTGGTGACCAGGGAGATCCCGAGCACCTCGGCCCCGGCCTCCCGGGCGGCGATCGCCTCCAGCACGGTCGACATGCCCACCAGGTCGCCGCCGAGCGTGCGCAGCATGCGGATCTCCGCGGGCGTCTCGTACGTCGGGCCGCGGAAGGCCACGTACACGCCCTCGGCCAGTGAGGGGTCCACCTCGCGGGCGAGGTCCCGCAGCCGCCTGGAGTACACCTCGGTCAGGTCCACGAACGTCGCGCCGACGAGCGGGTTGCTCCCGGTCAGGTTGATGTGGTCGGCGATGAGCACGGGGTCGCCGACCTTCTGGGTCTCCGGGCGCAGCCCGCCCGCCGCGTTGGTCAGCACGACCGTGCGCACCCCGGCCGCGACGGCCGTACGGACGCCGTGCACCACCGGGTCCACGCCGCGCCCCTCGTACAGGTGCGTGCGCCCCAGGAAGATCAGCCCGTTGAGCCCGGCCGCCGTCCGCACCGCGCGTACCGTGCCGGCGTGCCCGGCGACCGCGGGCGGGGTGAACCCGGGCAGCTTCGTCACCGGGAGTTCGGCGACCGTCTCGCCGATCGCGTCCGCGGCCGGCACCCATCCCGAGCCCATGACGAGGGCGGCGTCGAAGGAGGGGATGCCGGTGAGGTTCCTCAACGTGGTCGCGGCCTCGGCCGCCAGGTCATAAGGGGTCACTTTGCTGAGCGTACAGAAGGGCATGACGGAGTCCGGCGGCTCCACCTGCCGTTCTGTCGCTCGGGTCGCCGCCGCGGACGGAGTCAGTCGCCGAGGGACTTGCAGGGGCGGTTGCGCAGCCCCGTGACGTAGTCGTCGGGAGCCCCCGCCTTCTCCGCGGCGTCGGCGAGGATGCCGATGTAGCGCGCCGAGGGCAGGCCGCCCTCGTAGGAGTCGAGCACGTGCGACCAGGCGAGCACGTCGCCCTCCAGGGTCGCGACGCGGAGCCGCACCTTGCGGTAGAGGCCGAGGTCGGTGCCCGTCCACCGGTCGAGGGACGGCTCGTCCCACTCCGGCACGTCGTACAGGACCACGAATACCTGCTCGTCGGCATCCTCGACTATCGTGGCGAGAGCGCCCTCCCAGCTGACGTCCTCGCCGCCGAAGGTGAGCCGCCAGCCCGGGAGCCACCCCGTTCCTCGCATGGGCGAGTGGGGCGCCCACTCCGCCATCTGCTTGGGGTCCATGTTGCTGCCGTAGGCCGCGTAAACAGGCACGGCACCCAAGCCTAATCCAAGATCGCCGAAGTTGGACGGGTAGCGCGCGCATGGGATGTGGCGAGAGAAATACGAGTAGTTGACCCGTTACGCGGCCCTCGCCGGGAATACGTAGCCAGGATGCGGGACAATGGAGCATGTGACAAGGATCGTGATCATCGGTGGCGGCCCCGGCGGATACGAGGCGGCCCTGGTCGCCGCGCAACTGGGGGCGCGGGTCACCGTGGTGGAGGAGGAAGGGCCCGGCGGGGCGTGCGTTCTCACCGACTGCGTGCCGTCCAAGACCCTGATCGCCACCTCCGCCCGCAAGCAGGCGCTCCTCGACGCGGCCTCCGTGGGGGTCCGCTTCGACGGCGGCCTCGACGGTGACGCGGGCGGCGTCGCCGTGGACATGATCGACGTGAACAAGCGCGTCAAGGAACTGGCGCTGGCGCAGTCCGGCGACATCGCCGCCCGGCTGGCCGCCGAGGGCGTCGAGGTCATCCGCGCCCGCGGCCGGCTGGTCGATCCCCAGGTGGTCCGCGCGGGCGACCGTACGATCCGGGCCGACGTGGTCATCGTGGCCACCGGCGCCCACCCCCGGGTGCTGCCCGGGGCAGAGCCGGACGGCGAGCGCATCCTCAGCTGGCGGCAGCTCTACGACCTGGAGGAGCTGCCGGGGCACCTGATCGTGGTCGGTTCCGGCGTCACCGGCGCGGAGTTCGCCGGCGCCTACCAGTCGCTGGGGTCGGAGGTCACGCTGGTCTCCTCCCGCGACCGGATGATGCCCAACGAGGACGCCGACGCGGCCGAGGTGCTCGAAGAGGTCTACCGGCGGCGCGGCATGAACGTCATGGGCCGTTCGCGGGCCGCCTCCGTCAAGCGCACCGAGCACGGGGTCGTCGTCACGCTGGAGGACGGCCGCACGGCCGAGGGCACCCACTGTCTGATGACCGTCGGCATGGTGCCCAACACCTCCGGGCTCGGGCTGGAGGACAACGGCGTGCGGCTCGACCGGGGCGGCTTCATCGAGGTCGACAAGGTCTCCAGGACCTCCGCCCCGGGCGTGTACGCCGCGGGCGACTGCACGGGCGTCCTGATGCTCGCCTCGGTCGCCGCCATGCAGGGCAGGATCGCGGTCTGGCACGCGCTCGGCGAGGCCGTGCAGCCGATCCGGCTGGCCACGGTCGCCTCGAACATCTTCACCGACCCCGAGATCGCCGCGGTGGGTATCTCGCAGCGGCAGATCGAGTCAGGCGAGATCGAGGCGAACGTGGTCAAGCTGCCGCTAGCCACCAACGCCCGGGCCAAGATGCAGGGCTTCAACGACGGTTTCGTCAAGCTGTTCTGCCGGCCCAACACCGGCATCGTGCTCGGCGGCGTCGTGGTCGCCCCGCGCGCCTCGGAGCTGATCCTCGCGGTGTCGGTGGCCGTGCAGCACCGCCTGACCGTGGACCAGCTCGCCCACACGTTCGCCGTCTATCCGTCGCTGTCCGGCTCGATCACCGAGGCGGCCCGCCGCCTCATGTCGCCCCTGACCGCCGGCATCTGACCGGTCCGGCACCTGACCGGCCTGGGGTCTGAGCGGCCTGGGGTCTGAGCGGCCCGGCGTCTGAGCGCGTCGAGGCTCAGTGGCTTCCGCCCGTGTGGGGCAGCCGGGACCGCACCTGCCGCAGGGCCTCCCGTCCCCGCGCCACGGTCACGCCCGCCGCCCGCAGTTCGTACGGCGTGCGGGCGAGGCCGAGTGCCTGCTTGGCCGCCTCGTAGGCGTCGAGTGCCGCCCGCCACTCCTGCGACGGGCCGCTGATCTGGTTGATCTTCATCTCGAAGTCGAGGGCGTCGATCTCCTCGCCGAAGCGGGTCACGTCCTCCTCGGCCGCGTGCCTGACCACCGCCATCTCCGCCGCGAAGCGCTGCCTGCGCCGGTGCGCGACGCCCCACATGCCCAGCGTCAGGATCAGCCCGAGCCCGCTCACGACGACCAGGATCACCGCCGGTGACGGGCCCCGCGTGCCGCCCGGGCGTAGGGTGGGATCGTCGCCGGTGTCGTCGCCTACGACGTCGTCCACGCCGACTTGGGCGTCCTCTTCCGCATCGCCGGTCCGGCCGGGCGCCACGGCGTCGTCCGGCAGGTTCACGGGCGTGCCGCGGGCGCCGGTGAGGTTCACGTCGCTCGCCTGGATGAAGGACGCCTTGCCGACGTCGGCTCCCCGGAAGTCGGCGCCGTCCAGCTCGGCCTGGGTGAACTCCGCCTCCGACAGGTCCGCGTTCCTGAGCACGGCGTGCTCCAGGTGGGCCTGGCCGAGCTTGGCCCCGCCGGCCTTGGCCCGGGTGAGGTCGGCCTTGCGGGCCTTGGCCTGGCCGAGCGTCACGTCTCTGAGGTCCGCGTCCACGAGCGTGGCGTCGGTGAGGTCGGCCTGCGTGAGCACGGCCCGGGTGAGGACGGCGCCCGTCAGGTCGGCGTGCGGGAACTCGGCCTGGACGGCGTCCGCGTCGGTGAGGATCGCTCCGCGCAGGTCCGCCTTCCTCGCCCGCAACTGACCGAGGTCCGCGTCCGACAGGTCGGCCCCGCGCAGGTCGGCGTAGTCGAGATGGACCTGGCCGAGGTCGGCCTCCTTCAGCGACGCCTTGCGGAGGACGGCTCCGGTCAGGTCCTTGGCGGTGAGATCCACCCCGTCGAGCTTGGCGCCGGTGAGGTCGGCGCACCGCAGGTTGGCGGGGAGGGTGCCGCCCTCGGTGAGGTCCCTGCCCCGGAGCTTGACGCCGCTGCCCGGCGTGCACGGCGCACCCGCCGTCGTCGCGCCAGCCGCGTACGGAACGGGTGCGGCGTCCGCCGGGGACGGGAAGAGGGCCGCGAGCAGGAAGGCGAGCGACAGGACCTGGACGGCGACGAAGAGGGGGACGAAACGGCGCAAGGGGGGCCTCCTGGGGGAACGCCCCGAGTCTCCCACGCGCTCTTTACGTCCGCTTGCAAGTCGCTGACGGTGTCTCACGGGCGACGACGGCCGCTTCGACTCGGGCGGGACGCGGGTTCATGCCACGATAATCGCCGGGCGGGCGACGAGGCGAGCGAGCTGACTCGACGCCGGTTCATCCAGTTCTCCGGCCTGGCGGGCGCCGGCGTGCTGGCGGGTGCGGGCCTTCTCGCCGACGCCGGGAAGGCCCTGGCGGTGCCTCCGCCGAGCCTGGTGAAGGGGCCTGATCCCAAGGAGTGCGGCAGGACCTCCGACTCGGACTCTCTCTGGCAGCGCAGTCAGAAGTGCCACAGCAACAACACCTGTCTGCAGAACCACGCCGACTACGTGGTGATGGGCGGTGCCAAGAGCAAGAAGGGATACGTCGACTACATTCTCGTCCCCACCGAGCGGATCAGCGGTATCGAGTGTTCCTGGATCTGCGGTAGCAGCGCGCCGAACTATTGGAGCGCCGCCGACTACTACGCCACCCAGACTCCCACCGTGGTTCCCACCCCGGGGGGGGCTGGGGATCAACTCGAAGGCGATCAGGAATTTCGACCAGTTGCACATCCATATGGCACGGCTTCCCGGACGTCTCCGACGACGAAGGGGGCGGACCGTCGTGGTCCGCCCCCTTCCGAGGTCGTGTCCGATGTCGCGTCAGGCGTTACCAGTCGCCGCCGCCGCCGAAGTCTCCTCCGCCGAAGTCGCTGCCGCCGCCCCAGTCGCCACCGCCACCGAAGTCGCCGCCACCGCCGCCGCCCCAGTCGCCGCCGCCCCAGTCGTTGCCGCCGCCGGACTCGACGCCCGCCGCGTATCCGGAGTCGTAGCCGGCGCCGTAGCCGCCGTAGCCCCAGCCGCCGAAGGCGTTGCCGAGCATGGTGCCGACGAGCATGCCGGTCAGCAGGTCGCCGCCGAAGCCGCCGTAGTAGCCGTACGCGTAGGGCTGGTAGGCGGGCCCGGCGTCCCAGTAGGGCCTGCGGTGGCCGTTCACCACGACCTCGCGCATCTGCGGGTCGAAGCCGCGCTCCACCGCCTCGGCGTCGGCCGCGCAGGCGGGGACGTCGCGCACCGCGCCGCCGGGGGGCGCCCAGCGGACGTTGCGCACCGACGGGCCGTGCTGGGGGTTGAAGAAGCACGGCGGGAGCCGCTCGGGCAGCGGCTGGTTGTTCACCCGCGCCTTGACGCACGCCAGCGCGTAGCGGCCGTCCTCCAGCGTCGAGGTCACCGTACGCAGGTCCTCGGGCCGCTTGATCCCGTCCAGCTCGGTCTTGGCCCGCTCGTAGGAGTCGAGCGCGCGCTGCCAGTCGCCCGTCGTCTCCGCCTGCGGGAGCATCTTGACGTCGACGTCGAGCGCGGTGATCTCCTCACCGAACTTGGTGACGTCCTCCTCGACCGTCTGCTTGACGGCGGCCAGCTCGGCGGCCTCGCGCTCCTCGCGCTTGCGCTTGTTGCGGCGTCCGATGATCCACAAACCGGCACCTCCCACTACGGCCACGCCCAGGATGCCGACGAGCACGCCCGAGCCGCCTCCACCACCGACGGTGGAACCAGTGCCCCGGGCGCCCTTCACATCACCCTCGTGCACCAGGTTCACCCGGTTGACGAAGTCCTGCATGCCGCTGACCACGTCGCTGTTGGCGTTGGTGGACAGCCGGGCCAGCGCTCCCGCGGCGTTCTTCGGCAGGTCGTTGGAGCCGGCGAACAGGCTCATGCCGTCCAGCAGGACCACGGTCGCCCGCGACCGCCCGGCCTTGTCGAGCTCGGTCATCAGCTGCGGGATGTACGTGCTCACCTGGGCCGTGGTCACGGTGCCGTCCGGGAGCGCGACCATGTAGATCTTGGCCTTCGAGTCCTCCAGCTCCTTGCGGATCTTGCTCTGCTGGTCGGACGAGAGCGGCGACCCGGGCTGGACGAAGAGCGGATTACTGCTGTTCTTCCATGACGCCACGACCGTGGCCGGGTCCGGCGGAGCCGCCGCGTTCGCGGCCGGAGCGAGCGCGAGCGAGATGAAGAGCCCGGCGAACAGAGCCGCCAGGGCGGCCCCTGCCCGTCCGAGCGGTGATTTCATGGTCACGGCTTATGCCTCCTTCGCCCTACTGGACGAACGGCAGGGCGCGATGGTTCCTCCACAGGAAACTATCGTTCCCCATCGCCGCACCACACCGCACGGTCACCGTGCGGTCGTCACCCGGCTCCGCGCCGTGATCGCGGGCCGGGTCAGGCGTCCTTGATCTCGCAGAGCGCGGTCCCGGCGGTGACCGTCTGGCCGACGGCGGCCGCCAGGCCGGTGACCGTGCCGCCCTTGTGCGCGGTCAGCGGCTGCTCCATCTTCATCGCCTCCAGGACGATGACCGTGTCGCCGGGCTCGACGGTGTCCCCGTCGGCGACGACGACCTTCACGATCGTGCCCTGCATCGGGCTGACGAGCGCGTCGCCGCTCGCCGCGGCCTTCTTCGCGCCGCTCCCGCCGGACCGCCTGGGCGCCGCCTTCCTGGGCTCGGGGCGGTCCGCCCCGAGGCCGGACGAACCCAGCCCCGCGGGCAGCACGACCTCCAGTCGCTTGCCGCCGACCTCGACCGTGATCCGCTCGCGTCCCGCCGGCTCGCCGGAGGCCTCCGCCGTCGCCTCGTACGGCGGGATGTCGTTGACGAACTCGGTCTCGATCCACCGGGTGTGGACGGAGAAGGGCTCGCCGGCGAAGGCGGGGTCCTCCACCACGGCCCGGTGGAACGGCAGCACGGTCGGCATGCCGCCGATCTCGTACTCGGCCAGCGCCCGCCGCGCCCGCTCCAGCGCCTGCCGGCGGGTGGCCCCGGTCACGATCAGCTTGGCCACGAGCGAGTCGAACGCCTGCGGGACGCTCATCCCGGTCTCGTAGCCGCCGTCCAGGCGTACGCCCGGCCCGGACGGGACGCGCATCGAGGTCAGCGTGCCGGGCGCGGGCAGGAAGTTGCGGCCCGCGTCCTCCGCGTTGATCCGGAACTCGATCGAGTGGCCGCGCAGCACCGGGTCGTCGTACCCCAGCGGCTCGCCGTCGGCGATGCGGAACATCTCGCGGACGAGGTCGATGCCGGAGACCTCCTCGGTCACCGGGTGCTCGACCTGGAGCCGGGTGTTGACCTCCAGGAAGGAGATCGTGCCGTCCTGGCCGACGAGGAACTCGCAGGTGCCGGCGCCGACGTACCCCGCCTCGCGCAGGATGGCCTTCGACGACGAGTAGAGGAGGTCGAGCTGCTCGTCGGTGAGGAACGGCGCCGGGGCCTCCTCCACGAGCTTCTGGTGACGGCGCTGGAGCGAGCAGTCGCGGGTGCTGACGACGACCACGTTGCCGTGCCGGTCGGCCAGGCACTGGGTCTCGACGTGGCGCGGCCGGTCGAGGTAGCGCTCGACGAAGCACTCGCCGCGCCCGAAGGCGGTCACCGCCTCACGTACGGCCGACTCGTAGAGGTCGGGGATCTCCTCCATCGTCCGGGCGACCTTGAGCCCGCGGCCGCCGCCGCCGAAGGCGGCCTTGATGGCGATCGGCAGGCCGTGCCGCCCGGCGAACTCGACCACCTCGTCCACACCGGACACCGGGTCGGGGGTGCCCGCCACGAGCGGGGCGCCGACGCGCTGCGCGATGTGCCGGGCCTGGACCTTGTCGCCGAGCGCGTCGATCGCCGAGGGCGGCGGGCCGATCCAGATCAGACCGGCGTCGAGCACGGCCTGGGCGAAGGCCGCGTTCTCGGCGAGGAAGCCGTAGCCGGGATGGACGGCGTCCGCGCCGGTCTTCGCCGCCACCGCCAGGATCTTGGCGATGTCGAGGTACGTCTCCGCAGGGCTCTGCCCGCCGAGCGCGTGCGCCTCGTCGGCCACCCGCACGTGCAACGCGTCCAGATCCTGGTCGGCGTACACCGCCACGCTGGCCAGGCCGGCGTCCCGGCACGCCCGGGCGATCCGTACGGCGATTTCGCCACGATTGGCGATCAGGACCTTTTGCACCGGGATGTCCCTTCCCTTCAGCGCTCGCGAACCCTGCCTGGGAGTGTAGAGGTGCCGCCTCGTCGCCGGGGGCCCCAGGGGCACCCCTGACCTACGCCGGGCAGGAATTTTCAGGGGGCGCCGGAGTCGTCCCCCTTCGGAGGGCGCGCGGCCGCACAGGCTCCCGGCGGGCCTCCTGGCAAGGCCCGGCCCAAGAGGAATAACTACCAGAAAAGCCACATTCTCCTGGCCTTCCGATATAGCCGCTCGGCATAAGGTCTTCACAGGATTGACATGCGTTTTACGGTGAGGGCGGCCCCTTTGTCGATGGAGGAGTGACTGAATGAGTAACAGCTTGCTCGGCGGCGACCCCGCGGAGATGCAGGGCATGGCCGCGCAGTTCAGCCAGCAGGCGGACCAGGTTCGCACCACGATGGCCGCCCTCGACCGTGAGGCGGCCAAGGTCGGCACCGCCTGGACCGGCCCCGGCGCGCAGCGCTTCCACGACGCCTGGCAGAGCTACCGCACGGCGTTCCAGCGAATGGCGGAAGAGCTCAACGAGGCCTCCCGGGTCATCACCACCTACCGCGGCAACATCGAGTCCGCCACCCGCTGACGAAATCCGCACGATCTCTCGCCGGGCGCCTCGGCTGACGAGGCGTCCGGCGATTCGCGAAAAAGGACGGCCTTCGGGCCAGGAAAGACCTGAAATGCCATCCTCGTCACACCGCCGGACGCCGCCCACGCGGCGTCCGGCACGACGTCCGGCACAGGGTCGGGCACAGGGTCACGCACGGCACGGGGTCACTGGGGGACGGCGCACTGGATAGGGGTCGCGGTGCCCGAGATGACCAGCAGGCCCCGCCCGGGAGGCCCGCCCACGGCGCCACGCGGCAGCCGCACGGTGAACAGGTCCCCGTCGGCCGGGCTCTGCACGTTGAGCAGCAGCCCGGTCCTGCCCTTGCGCGCCTCGGCCGCGAAGCCCCGGTAGGCCGTCGCCAGGTCGCCGGTGGCCCCCGCGACGAGCAGGCCGTGCTCGCCGTCCCGGCCGGTGCGCAGGATCTCGTCCAGGGCCAGCCCGAGCGGCGAGTCGGGCGAGATCAGTTCCGCGTCGTCCACGACCACCACATAACGCTCGTGCCCGGCGACCAGGGCCAGCGGATCGAGCGCGCCGGGCAGGCCGCCGAACTCGTCGGCGCCGCCCCCGGTCACGCTTCTGGCGTTGCCGTCCAGCACGGCGAGCACTCCGGATGCCCCGGCGAGGTCGCGCAGCGGGCTGCGGCGCGGGGTCACGACGAGCACCGGCGTGCCCCGGGCAAGCAGTGAGCGTGCCGCCGTGACCAGTGTGGACGACCTGCCCGAGCGGGGCGGTCCGGCGATCACCGCCGCCGGGCCCTGGCCCTGCAGGTCCACGCCCAGTGGCGTGAGCGCGTCGCCTCCCGCGCCGAGCAGCGCCCACAGCGCCGACGGCGGCTCGAACGCCGGAGCGAGGTCCATCGCCTGCTCCGCCGTGATGCGCATCGGCAGGGCGTCCACCCGCAGCGGGGGCTCCGACGGCCAGACCCAGGCGCGGCCCGCCTCCCCGTCGTCCGTCCCGCCGCCGGTCCCGCCGCTCGTCGTGCCCCCGGTCGTGCCCCCGAACCTGGCCGCGGTCGTACGGGCGAGATCCTGCAGGACCGCCACCTGCGCGGGGCCGGAGGGGTCGTCGCCCAGCAGCGCGACCTGGCTCTCCACCAGGCCGTGGTCGCCGACCGACAGGGCCCGGCCCGGCGGCATGGAGGTCGGCAGGTTGCGTACGGGCAGCCCGGCGAGTCCGTAGTCGGCGGGATCGGCGAGCCGGAGCACCAGCCGGTCGTCGAAGACGGTGGAGATCTGCCCGATCAGGCCCGACCGGTCGGCGGTGACCACGGCGCGCAGCCCCACGGCCGGTCCCTCCCGCAGCAGTTGCAGCAACGCGTCGACCAGCCGCCCGTAGTCGTAGTTCTCGAACGCCGCGACGTACCCCTCCCAGCGGTCCAGCAGCAGCACCATCCAGGGCAGCGCCCCCACACCCGAACGGTCCCGGGCCGTCAGCGGCCTGGTGTCGGTCCGGGACCTGGCGGCGGCCCGCGCCTCGGCGAGCGAGGCGTATCCCGCCTCGGCCAGCAGGTGCTGACGGCGCCCGACCTCCGCGCGTAGCCGGGTCAGCAGGCGCTCCACCCGGTCCATCTGGTCGCGCGTCACCACGGCGCCGCAGTGCGGCAGCGCGACGAGCGGCAGCAGCGCGCCCGACCCGCAGTCGACGGCGTGGACGTGCACGTCCTCGGGGGAGGCGCCGGCCGCGATCGACCCCGCGATCGTCCGCAGCGCGCTGGACCTGCCGCTGCGCGCGCCGCCCGCGATCAGCAGGTGGCCGCCGTGGCGCGGGTCGAGCGCGAGCGCCCGCCGGCCCTGCCGCCAGGGCAGGTCCGTCACGCCGAACGGCAGCGGCGGCACCTCCTCGATCCCCGGCCGGTACGGCGGCGCCGATGCCAGCGCCCCGCCGTCGAGCGGGTCGCTCCCGGAGCCGGTCTCCCCGGCGCCCCCCTCGTACCTCACGGACGACCTCACCGACGACCCCGACCGTCCCGCCGCCGCGGCCTCGACGTCGAGCACGACCCGGTCCGGAAGGGGCGGCAGCCAGGGACTGGGCTGGCGGGGCAGCCCGTTCCCGGCCTCCAGCAGCGCGTCCACGAGCAGGGCCAGGTCGGTGCCGCTCCCCGCCTGGGCGGGCGGGGCGGGCAGGGGATGGCCGAGGGCGGGCCAGGGCAGGTCGAGCACCCGCACGTCCTCGGCGCCGCCGTCGGCCGCGCCGTTGCCGCGGACCCGGGCATGGGGGGTCCGCCCGCCGATCCTGGCCGTCTGCACGGCGACCGGCGTGGCCGAGCCCGCCCGCACGTAGCAGCGGCCCGGCGTCGCCCGGGAGATGTGCGCGGCGTCCGGCACGTCGATGACGTCCCCGGACTCGCGGGCGTCGGTCACCCGCAGCGCGATCCTGAGCGAGGTGTTGGCCTGGATGTCGGCGGTGACCACGCCGCCCGGCCGCTGGGTGGCGAGGATCAGGTGGATGCCGAGGGAACGGCCCCGGCGGGCGATGTCGACCAGGCCGTCCACGAAGTCGGGCAGCTCCGCCACCAGCGCGGCGAACTCGTCGATGATCAGGACGAGCCGGGGCAGCGGCGGCAGGTCCCTCTTGCTGCCGGCGCTCTCCGGCACCGGCGCGGCGAAGATCCCGCCGCCGCGCGTCCGCCGGACGCCGCCGCTGCCGAGGACCCAGGTGGCCCCGCGCGACCGCTGGTAGTCCTCGATGTCCTTGGCCCCCGCGTCGAGCAGCAGGCGCTCCCTGCGCCGGATCTCGGCGGCCAGCGACGACAGGGCCCGCTGGGTCAGGTGGCCGTCGAGGTCGCTCACCATGCCGACCGTGTGCGGGAGCCGTACGCACTCCTTGAAGGCGGCGCCGCCCTTGTAGTCGATCAGCACGAACGTCATCTCGTCGGGCCGGTTGACCACGGCGAGCGAGCAGATCAGGGTCTGCAGCAGTTCCGACTTGCCCGCGCCGGTCGTGCCCGCGACCAGGGCGTGCGGGCCGTCCCTGCTCAGGTCCACCTCGAACGGCCCCTCCGGCCCCACGCCGATCAGGGCCCGGGTCGTACGGCCCTGCCGCTCCGCGAGGGCGGCGGGGTCGGGCGAGACGTCCAGCAGGTCGAGCAGGCGGACCGCGTCGGGCAGGGCGGCCGAGGGGTCCTCGCGGCTGACGTCACGCAGCGGGGCGAGCGCGCGGGCCAGGCGCTCGGCCCAGGACGGCGAGACCCGGTCGGCGCGGATGCCCGTGATCGGGTCGAGGCCGCCGCCGTGGAGCCGTACGCCACCGGCGGGGTCGCAGGACACGACCGTCGCGCACTCCTCGGGCAGCAGCCGCTCGTCGTCGTCGATCGCGATCGTGTAGACCCCCGCCCGGGGTCCCTGCCGCAGCACCTGCGGCATGCCGGGCAGGCCGCGCAGCACCTGCGCGCCGTCGAGCACGACGAGCACGTCGAACGGCCGCTCGTCGTAGGTCGTGAAGGCCGGCTCGGCGGACCGGTTCCCGCCTCCGCGCCCCAGGTCGTCCCAGCCGGCCGGGCCGCCCGACAGGCGGGCGCCGCGTGGCGCCCCCGGGTAGGGGCCGGAGCCGTTCTCGCTGTCGAGGCGTTCGGCGACCAGGGCGGTGAGTTCGGCGACACGGCGCGCGGCGGCCTCGGGGTCGGCGCCGACGAGCGCGGCGCAGTCGGACGACAGGGCGCCCCCGCGGGCGGCGTCCGGGGCGCAGTGCGGCAGCCAGCGGACCCAGCTCCACTGCTCGGCGCCGTCGGCGTTGGCGGACAGCACCACGACGGCCAGGTCGCGCGGGCTGTGCAGGGCGGCGGCCTGGCCGACGAGCCACCGGGCGCAGCCGAGGGCCACCTCCCGCGGCCCGGTCAGGCCCGCGACGCCGAGGCGGCGCATGACGAGCGCGACCGGCACGTCGTGGCAGACGGGCGGCTCCCGCCGGGCCGCGTCGGGGGGAGTGCCGGTCTCCGGCTCGAACTCCAGGTCGGCGGGCAGGTCGGCCAGCCCTATCCGCAGCCGCAGCGCGTCCTGGTCGTGCACGCGGCGCTCCCAGAGGCGGCGGCGCGGCCCGGTCGCGGTGAGCAGCACCTCGGCGGGGTCGGGAGCGCCCTGGCGGCGGGCCTCCTCGTCCTGCCGCACCGCGCGGGCCACCTCCGCCTCGAAGGCGGCCATCCGCTCGCGGTACGCCTTGATCGCCTGGCGGTGCTTCTTCCTGCCGTGCCTGCGGTCGCTCACCCACTGGCCGATCATGATGAGCGGCGTCATGAACGCGATCAGCAGGTAGTACCACGTGTGCGTGACGAGGGCCATGACCACCCCGAGGACGGCCGGCAGCATCGCGGCCAGCAGCTGCAGCCGCATGCCCTCGCCCCGCTTCGGCTCGGCCGGGACCGTGAACCGCCGCTGCCGCTCGGGCCGCTGCAGGCGCGGCGGCCGGTTGTAGGCGAGCCCGCCGTCCTGCAGCGCGTCGAGGTGGGCGTCCGGGGGCCGCACGGGGCCCAGGGACAGCACGGAGCCGCCGCAGGAGAGCATGCCGCCCGCGGGCCACTCGACCGCCCCGGTGACCGGTTCGCCCTCCAGCCTGGCGACCGGTTCGCCGCCGGGGGCGGACGCCGGTCCGGCGGGCTCCACGGTGGCCGTTCCGAGGGCGAGCCTGACGACCAGCGCGACCGGCGGCATCCCGGGGTCGGGCACGGAGATGGCGCAGGCGGGATCGGCGCCGACCGTGTGCGCGCCGAGCCCGATCCGGTGGACCACCCCCGCGCCGGGCCCGCCCACCACGCGCAACTCCGCCGGGCCGCCGGGCTCCTCGGTGACCGTGGCGGCCGCGGCGTGACCGTCCAGGGCCACCAGGTCGCCGTCGCGCAGCAGGCCGAACACGACCGCGTCGGGGTCGAGCGGCCGGCCGTCCACCCAGAGCCTCGTCTCCTGGCCGACGGCGGGCCTGGCGGGCCGGTCCCGGTCCATGTCGTACGGCGCGCGGGCGCGCGGCAGCCGTACGACGTTGGCGGGCCGGGCGGACGCGCCCTCCAGCATGGCGGTGAGCGCGCCGGTGAGGGCGGCGACCGTGGCGGTCCCCTCTCCCTCGACCAGCACGTCCCGGCGGCCGTGCTCGGTGACCACGGTGAGCGTAACCCGCATGCGCAGACTCCCAGACGGCGGTGGTGCGGCGGAGAACTCCGGAAAGCGTTTCATCCCGGGGCGGTCCCGTGAAGATCTTTCCCGAGGTCCGCTCCGGTGCCGCCTCGGGTCCGGGCGCTCTCCCGCGGGACACCGTAGCCGCGCGCCCGCCGCTCATCTGGGCGTTTCCCGGAATAGGTAAAAGCGTCTGTCATCCGGCGTACGTGTGACGGACCGGGAGACATGCCCGGCGCGGACCCGGCCGCGCTTCCCGAGATGCGGCTGTGAACCATGCGACAAGTGGGGAAGAAGTGGTCAGTTACTATCACGAAATGTCGGGATAGTAAAGCCTTGTGTCGATATGGCGATAGATCGACTCCCGTTGACAGGCGTATTCCTAACGGATAAGCATGGGTCGCCACTTCGCGCCACTTATGGCGGCGGGAGCTGGCCATAATGGAGTGAATTCGGAGCAACGGTAAGACCGTAATTACAATCAAGCGGCCCGAAAACAGAAGGGGCGCCGTCATCCTGGGGGTCCCCCACCCATGAGGATCAGCGAGAAGACGCCGCAGGACGCTCGCGCGGCGGCCCGGCCCGGCCTGTCCGGACCGGCCTCCCGCAAACTGCCCGTCCCGCCGAGGGAGCGCAAGCCCGCCCTCGCCGCGCTCGCCGTCCTCCTCATCCTGGGCGGCGCGCTGGCCACCACCCTTCTGGTCATGCGCAGCGGCGACCGCGTCTCCGCCGTGCAGATCACCCAGCAGGTGGGCGCCGGGCAGCGCATCCCGGCATCGGCCCTCAGAGAGGTGCAGATCGCCGACACCGGCATCGACTACGTCGCCTATCGCTACAAGGACGAGGTGGCCAAGACGTACGCCGCGGTGACGCTGTTGCCGGGCACGCTGCTCACCCAGCAGATGACTTCGAATTCGAGCGACCAGGTCGGGCCGGGCAAGGCCAAGGTCGGCCTCTCGCTCAAGGCGGGACAGATGCCCGGCGACCTCAGGTGGAGCGAGATCGTCCAGGTGGTCTACGTGCCCACGGCCGGTCGCGGCTCCGTCACCGCCCAGCAGAAGGTGCTGACCACCGCCGCCCGCGTGGAGAGCATCTCCTCCGGACGGTCCGGCGGCGGGCTGGTCACGATCGTCGTCGACACCACGATCGCGCCGACCATCGCCCAGTACGCCTCCAGCGGGGAAATCGCCCTCATCTCGCTTCCGGGGGTCAAGTGACGTGGCGCTGATCGTGCTCGCGGCCGACAAGGGGGCGCCCGGTGTGACCACCGCGGCGACGGCCCTCGGCGCGGTGTGGCCCCGCCCGGTGCTGCTGGCCGAGTGCGACCCGTCCGGCGGCGACCTCGCCTACCGCCTGCCCGGGGCCGACGGGAGCGTGCTCAACCCCGGCCGCGGCCTGCTCAGCCTCGGCGCGGTCGCGCGGCGCGGGCTCCACACCGATCTCGTGTACGAGCACACGCAGAAGCTCGTCGGCGGTCTCGACGTGCTGGCCGGGCTGACCAGCGGCGAGCAGGCGGCGGGCCTCACCTGGCTGTGGGGGCCGCTCGGCCGGGCGTTCGCCGCCCTGCCGCAGGCCGACGTGCTCGCCGACTGCGGCCGCCTCGGGCTGCACGCCCCCATCAACGACCTCATGGCCGAGGCCGACCTGGTGGTGCTGTTCACGCGGGCCAGCCTCGACCACGTCGCCCACCTGCGCGAGCGGCTGTCGCTGCTCGGCCGCAAGGCCGGCGTCGTCGTCATCGCCGACCCCCGGTCGTACCGCACGTCGCTGGAGGAGATCCGGCGCATCGTGTCCGGCTGGGACGTCGCCTTCGTCGGCGGCCTGGCGCACGACCCGAAGGGCGCCGAACTGTTGCGCGGCCAGTGGGGCGGCAAACTCGACCGCAGCATGCTGATCCGTACGGCGCGGGAGCTGGCCACCCGCCTCGCCACGCACCTCGCGGGCGGCGAGGACGACTCGCAGGCGGCGCGGCGGCAGCCGGGCGGCCGGTTCACGCGACGGGCCCCGGAGGTGCGGTCATGATCGCGCGGACCGCAGGGCGCACCGGACGCTCCCGCGGGCGGCCCGGCGAGGGGGCGGCATGAACGCCCAGCGGCGGACCGTGGACCACGGCCTGGTGAAGCGGTTCCGGCAGGAGGTCGGCGACCGTCTGGCGCACCAGCGGCGGCTGGACCAGGCGAGCGGCCTGCCGCCCATGTCGGGGGAGGACGAACGGCAGTTCGCCCGGGCGCTGATCGCCCAGGTGCTGGAGGAGTTCGCGCGCGGCGAGATCGGCGTGGGGCGCACGCCGCCGACCGCCGAGGAGGAGGAGGCGCTCGCGGCGGGCATCCACGCCGCGCTCTTCGGCGTCGGCCGCCTCCAGCCGCTGCTGGACGACCCCGAGGTCGAGAACATCGACATCAACGGGTGCGACCGGGTGTTCGTCAGCTACGCCGACGGCCAGGAGATCATGCACGATCCCGTCGCGGAGTCCGACGAGGAGCTGGTCGAGCTGATCCAGATCCTCGCGGCCTACTCGGGCCTCTCGTCGCGGCCCTTCGACACCGCGAACCCGCAGCTCGACCTGCGCCTGCCGGACGGCTCGCGGCTCTCGGCGGTCATGGACGTCACCGTGCGGCCCGCGCTGTCGATCCGCCGGTCCCGCCTCGGCAAGGTCTTCCTCTCCGACCTCGTCGGGAACGGCACGCTCACCCCCGAGGTGGGCAGGTTCCTCACGGCCGCGGTCGCGGCGCGCAAGAACATCATGCTCGCCGGGTCGACGAACGCCGGGAAGACGACGCTGCTGCGGGCGCTGGCCAACGAGATCCCGCCGACCGAGCGGCTCATCACGGTGGAACGCGCCCTTGAGCTGGGGCTGGACCAGTTCCCCGAGCTGCACCCGAACGTGGTGGCCTTCGAGCACCGCCTGCCCAACTCCGAGGGGCAGGGGGAGATCACGATGGCCGAGCTGGTGCGCCGCTCGCTGCGCATGAACCCCTCCCGGGTGATCGTGGGCGAGGTGCTCGGCGACGAGATCGTCACGATGCTGAACGCGATGACCCAGGGCAACGACGGGTCGCTGTCGACGATCCACGCCAACTCCAGCATGGAGGTGTTCAACCGCATCGCGACCTACGCGCTGCAGGCCGTGGAGCGGCTGCCCATCGAGGCCACCCACATGCTCATCGCCGGGGCCATCGACTTCGTGGTGTTCATCGAGAAGCGCAACGACTACCACCGGGGCGGCACGCTGCGCCGCTATGTGTCCAGCGTGCGCGAGGTCACCGGCTGCGACGGCCGGGTGCTGTCCTCAGAGGTGTTCGCGATGGCGGGCGGCTACGTGGTGCCGCACGCCCCGATCTCCTGCGCGGACGAACTGGCCGCCCACGGCTACGACCCGGCGATGGGAGCGTGGCGATGAGCGGCCTGCTGCCCGTGCCCCCGGACCTGCTCGACCCGCTGGTGCTGCTGCCCGGCGCCATGGCCGGCGGCGGGATCTTCCTGCTCGCCCTGGCCCTGTACGGCGTGCGTCCCCGGCCCGCCGCCCCCGACGGCAGGGCGAAGCGGACGGCGCTGCTGCGCACGCTGTCCACCAGGCTGGCGGTCGCCCTGATCACGGGGGTGCTGGTCCTGGTGGTGACGGGGTGGCCGGTCATCGCGGCAGGCGCCGTACTGCTGGTCATCGCCTGGCGCGGACTCACCGGCGGCGCGGCGGAGGAGCGGGCCGCGATGAAGCGGCTGGAGGGCCTGGCGGCCTGGACCGAGTCGCTGCGGGACACGATCGCCGGCGCGGCCGGCCTGGAGCAGGCCATCCCCTCGTCGATCCGGGCCGCGTCGCCGACGCTGCAACCCCATCTGCGGTCGATGGTCGACCGCCTGCACATGAGGATGCCGCTCTCCGACGCGCTGCGGATCTTCGCCGACGAGCTGGACGACACCTCGGCCGACCTCGTCGTGGCGGCGCTGATCCTCAACTCCCGGCTGCGCGGGCCGGGCCTGCGCGACGTGCTGTCGGCCCTGGCGGTCTCCGCCCGCGAGGAGCTGGACATGCGCCGCCGGGTCGAGGCCGAGCGCAGGTCCACCCGCAAGAGCGTGCAGATCGTCGTCGGCACCGCTCTCGTCTTCGCCGGCGCGCTCGTCGTGTTCAACCGGTCCTACGTGGAGGAGTACAACTCCGTGCTCGGCCAGGCCGTGCTGGTCATCGTGGCCGGCCTGTTCGGCGCGGGCTTCGCGTGGATGCGGCGGCTCGCCCGCTTCGACAAGCCCGCCCGGATCCTCGCCCCGCACACCCGGGCCGAGATCTCTCCGCCGCAGACCCGCTCCCAGACGCGGCCGGTCCCCACCGGAGGAACCGTCGGTGGTCTCGCGGCCGAAGGGAGGACGCCGTGATCAACACCGTGCTCGCCGGGGTGGTGCTCGGGCTCGGGATCTTCCTGTTGCTGCGGGCGCTGTTCCCGCCCCGGCCCGGCCTGCTCGCCCGGCTCGCCGCGCTCGACCAGGCCCGCGACGGCACGGGCGTGCCGCGGGCTCCCCTGATCGCGCCGGAGGAGGACGTCAGCGAGTTCCGCCGTACGCTCGGCGTCCGGCTCGCCCGGTTCTACGAGAGCCGCGGCTGGGAGGCGCGCTCGGTCAAGGCCGACCTCGCGCTGCTCGGCAGGTCGTTCGAGGGCTTCCTGGCGACGAAGCTGCTGCTGGGCGTCTCCGGCCTGCTGGCGTTCCCACTGCTCGTCGGCTGGCTGGCGCTGATGGAGTGGGGGGTCTCGCTGCAGGTGCCGCTGTGGTCGGCCCTGATCGTCTGCGTGATCTTCTTCCTGCTGCCCGACGTGCAGCTCAAGCGGGACGCCGCCGTACGGCGCCGGGACTTCCGGCACGCGGTCGGGGCCTTCCTCGACCTCGTGGCGATGAACCTCGCGGGTGGCCGGGGCGTCCCGGAGGCGCTGATGATGGCGGTCTCCGTCGGCAGCCCCGCCGCCGCGCCCGGCGCGCTCAACGGGACGCTGAACGGCGCTTCGAGCGGCGCGGTCGCCGGCGCTTCGACCGGCATCGTGAGCGGCGGTGTGAGCGGTGGGGCGAGCGGCGCCGGGAACGCGGCCGGGCCCGCCCCCGGCGCGAACTGGGCCATGGAGCGTATCCGCGAGGCACTGGCGAACGCCCGGATCGTCGGCATCACCCCGTGGCAGGCGCTCGGCCAGCTCGGCGACGAGATCAATGTCGACGAGCTGCGCGACCTCTCGGCCGCCCTCGGGCTGGTCGCCGACGACGGCGCCAAGGTGCGCTCGTCACTCACCGCACGGGCCGCCACCCTGCGCCGCCGCGAACTCGCGGAGGTCGAGGGCAAGGCGGGCGAGCGGTCCCAGTCCATGCTCGTCGCCCAGCTCCTGCTGTGCGCAGGTTTTGTGATCTTCCTTACCTTTCCGGCAGCCATGAAG
Organism: Microbispora sp. H10885; assembly: GCF_014161415.1. Classification (NCBI taxonomy): domain Bacteria; kingdom Bacillati; phylum Actinomycetota; class Actinomycetes; order Streptosporangiales; family Streptosporangiaceae; genus Microbispora; species Microbispora sp. H10885. The sequence goes on from NZ_JABBWY010000004.1 coordinate 284,774, forward strand.
ATGTTGGGGGCCTGATGCTCTGGTTTCACTATCTGGTCGCCGTGCTCCACGTACGGCTCGACCGCGCCAGGACCGCTCCGTCCAGGGGAGCCTCGGCGGTCGAATGGGTGATCATCACCGCCATCATCGCCGGGGTCGCGCTGGGCCTGGCCACGCTGATCAAGTCGGTGGTCGAGGGACGGCAGGCCGACATCCAGAACAGCTTCGGCGGCGGCGGTGGCGGTGGCGGCGGTGGTGGTGCCGGCGGCGGCGGGTGACCAGGGTGCAGGGCGGACGCGGCCGCGTGCCACGCGGCCCCTGTCCCCGGCGTGCCACTGAGCCGTGCGGGCTCGGTCCCGGACGGCTGCATGACGTGTCGTGCCGCTCCGATCCCGGACGGAGTGGCGGGCGTGGTGAGCGGCGCGGCGAGCGGCGTGGTGAGCGGGGCGCGACGGTGATCGAGCTCGCCATCCTGATGCCGATCGTGCTGGTGGTCGTCTTCCTGATCGTCCAGGTCGCGCTCTGGTTCCACGGCCGTCAGGTCGCCGACGCCGCCGCGCGGGAGGGCGCGCGCGTCGCCAGGACGGCGGGCTCCTCCGACGGCTGGCAGGACGCCGCGGAGGGCAAGGCCCGGCAGATCGTGCAGGCGATCGGCCCGCAACTGCTGCGCGACGCCGAGGCGAAGGCCTGGGAGCAGGGCGACCAGCGGGGCATCGAGGTCACCGGCGACGCCGTACTGGTGGTGCCGCTGCTGCCCGAGATGGCCATCCACATCACCTCGCGCTTCGGCGGGCCCGTCGAGTGCTTCCGCCCGGACGACGGCTCGGAGGGGTGCGAATGACGCTCCGCTCCACCCCGGCCCCAGGACTCGCCCGGGCTCCACGTCTCGCCAGGAAAGGAGAGAGGGGCTCGATGACGGCCGAGACGGTCATGCTCGCCCCGCTCTTCCTGCTGTTCCTGCTGTTCCTGGTCGCGGCGGGCCGGATCGTGGAGGCGCAGGGAGAGGTCAACGGGGCGGCGCGTGACGCCGCGCGGGCCGCCTCGGTGCAGCGGACGCGGTCGGAGGCCGAGTCGGCCGCCAAGGAGGCCGCCGAATCGGCCCTCTCCGGCGAGTGCTCCCCGGAGGTCGACATGTCGGGCACCGAGTGGGAGATGAGCACCGACGACCATCTCGCGGTCGTCCGCGCCACCGTTACCTGCGAGCTCGATCTGGCCGTCCTCGGCTTCGGCGCGGCCAAGCGGATGTCGGGCACCTCGGTCGTGCCGCTGGAGCGGTTCCGGAGGGTGCAGGAATGATCCCTCTTTCCCGCCCCGCCGCCCCGCCGGCCGCCGCCCCCGCGTCAGGCGTTGTTCCGGCGCCGAATGCCGCCTCGGCACCGGCCGTCACCGCATCGGCTGTCGCCTCGGCATCCGGCCGTGCCCCGGCATCGTGCTCCACTTCGGCACCGGCTTCCGGCCCGGCGCCGGGCGCCGCCCTGCGGCCGGGATCACCGGGTGGAGGCGCGCGTCGTGCACGCCGGGCACGCCGGGCCGTACGGCGGAGAGCGGCGGAGCGGGGCTCCATGTCGGTGTTCGTGGTCCTGTTCTCGGGGGCGGTGTTCCTGCTGGCCGGGTTGCTCGTCGACGGCGGGGCGGCCATCAACGCCCGGCTGAAGGCGGCCGACATCGCCGAGCAGGCCGCCCGCGCCGCCGCCGACCAGATCGACGAGGAGATCCTGCGGGCCTCCGGTCAGGTGCGCCTGCTCGCCGACGACGGCGCGGTGTGCGGCCGGGCCGAGGAGATCACCACGGACCGCGACGCGGAGGGCGTACGCATGACCGAATGCACGGTGGGTGGTGGCCAGGCGGAGGTGACGGTGGGGGTGGCGGTCCACTGGGACGCCTTCTTCCTGTCCGCGCTCGGCTTCGCCGGCTCCGACATGGAGGCCGAGGCCACGGCCGCACCGGATCCGGGGGAGGAATGACGGACAGGTCCACACCGCAGGGCCGGCACTCCGCCCGCGAAGCCACAGGGCAGACACAGGGGCAGACCCAGGCGCAGGTGCAGGCGCAGACGCAGTGGCCGGACCGCGCCGCCGCGCCGTCGCGCGGCGTGCCCGGCCGTGCGGGCTACGCTCCCGGCCCGTCGTCCAGCCAGTCGTCCGGCCACGCTCCCGGCCAGTCGTCCGGCCAGGCTCCCGGCCAGTCGTCCGGCCAGGCTCCCGGCCAGTCGTCCGGCCCGTCGTCCGGCTACGCTCCCGGCCAGGACTACTACCAGGCCGTCCGTCAGGACCCCGGCCGGGGACCGCGACCGCGTCCCGAGGGCATGCCGTCCGTGCTGGCACCACAGCGGGCCCCTGAGCACTGGCGCGACGACCGGACGGCGCGGCCGCGGCCCAGGCGCGGGGCGAAGGACGTGTTCGCCGGCATCGGGGCGTTCATCGCGCTCGTGGGCCTGGTGGGCGGCGTGCCGTACGCGCTGCTGAGGCTGGCCGGGCCGCCGATCAGCGGCGACCTGCTGAACCTCGATCTGTTCACCGACCACGTCGGCCCGGAAACGGTCATCGCGATCCTGGTCCTGCTGGTGTGGCTGGCCTGGTTGCAGTTGTTCCTGTGCGTGGTCGTCGAGGTGTACGCGGGACTGCGCCGGGTCGGCATGCCGGCCCGCGTGCCGTTGTCGGGCGGCACCCAGGCGCTCGCGAACCGCCTCGTCGGCGCCGTCCTGCTGCTGTTCACGGCGACCGCCGCGGTGGTGCCCATCGCCCGCGCGGGCGCGCCCGTCGTGATCAAGCCGCAGACGGTCGCCGCCGCCACCGTGTTGTCCGCGCCGGTGCCCCAGACCGAAGCGGACCGGCCGGCCCTGCACGCCAGGGAGGTCAAGAAGGTCTACGTGGTGCAGCCCCCGCACGGGCGTCACCACGAGAGCCTCTGGGAGATCGCGGACAAGTGCCTGGGTGACGGGCGCCGCTATCCGGAGATCTACCAGCTGAACCAGCACAAGGAGCAGCCCGACGGCAGTCGCCTCCACATGGCCGACCTCATCCGCCCCGGCTGGGTGCTCGACATGCCGGACGACGCGAGGAACGTCCACGTCGTGCCCGTCGACGAGGATCGGCCGGAGATCCTCGGGGAGCACCGGAACGCCCCCGCCGAACTCGACGGCACCACCCGTTACGGCGGCGGTGCCGGGGAGGCGGACACCAAGGGCGACGTCCGCGCGCATCCCCGCCCCACTCCCCACAACACGGCCGGCGGCGCCCAGGAGCGCTCGCACGCCACGCCCGACCCGCGCGCCTCGGCCGGCGGAACCGGTTCCCACGGCGGCTCGGCCGGTGGCGAAAGGGACACGACGCTGCCCGACCAGGGCTCGGGAGACACCCCGGCCGGGCCGGGCGGGAACGTGCGGCACACTCCGCCGACGGCCGGGCCCGCCACCCCGAGGCCGGAGGGCACTCAGCATCAGGGCGACGCACGGCACGAGCCCGGCAGGGTGACCCCTCAGCCGGGCAAGCCGGGGGTCGTGCTGCCACCGCCCGCGATGCCGCAGGATCCCACCGCCGTGCACTCGCCGGGACACAGCGGCAAGGCCTCGACGCCGGACGCGCACGCCACCGGCAAGGCCACCACGCCGGACGCGCACGCCACCGGCAAGGCCTCGACGCCGGACGCGCACGCGACGGCCGAGGGGTCACGGACGCCACGGCCGATCACGACCACCACCGCCCAGCCGGCCGCTGTGGGAGAGGCACGACCCACCGAGCACCCGAGCGAGCAGGCATCCGGGCGAGCGGCCGACCAGCCCGGCGCGGGGTCCGCGCGGGAGGAGGGGCAGCCTCGGACGCATGTCCGGCCCGTCGCCGAGGCCACGGCGCCCGGGCACCACGCAACCGCGTCCCCGTCCGCCTCGTCGTCCGCCCCCTCGCCCGGTCCGACGGCCGACGCCCACGGCGCACCCGCCGCTGCGGCCGGCGACCACGACGGAAGCGGGCCCGAAAAGGACGGGCCCGGTGAGGACGGGCAGCGGGGCGGGCCGGTGCTCGCCGACTACCTCGCGGCGTCGTCACTGGCGGCGGCCGGGCTGCTGGCCCTGCTCGGCCGCAGGCGGCGGGAGCAACTGTGGCGCAGGGCGTTCGGGCGGCGGATCGCACGGCCACGCGGAGACGCCGCCGAGGCCGAGGTCGCCATCCGCCTCGGCGCCGACGCCCCCGGCAGCCGGATGCTCGACATCGGCCTGCGGCTGCTCGGCCGCCTGCTGGCCGACTCCGGCAGGCGGCCGCCCACCATCTACGCCGTCCACCTGTCCAGCCGGGGCCTCGACCTGTGGATCCACCCGGCCGAGCAGGACGCGCCCGAGCCGTGGGAGGCCTGCGACGGCGGGCAGGTCTGGCGGCTCCCGGCCCACGAGGGGCGCCGCATCGACGAGCACGCGCTCGCCGGGGTGCCCGCGCCCTACCCCGGACTGGTCTCGCTCGGCACCGGTCAGGGCGGCCGGGTCCTGGTCGACCTGGAAGCCGCCCACGGCATCATCGCGATTACCGGCGCGCACACCGTCGCCGCCCTGTCCGCGCTCGCCGTGGAACTCGCCACCAACCGCTGGTCCGACGACATGCGCCTCACGCTCGTCGGCTTCGGCGAGGAACTCGCCCTGCTCGCGCCCGAGCGGATCAGGACGGCGGGCAGCCTGGCCGAGGTGCTGCCCGAGTTCGAGGAGCGCGGCCGGCACGACGGCGACGTGCTCACCGGCCGTGTGCACAGCTGGGTGGCCGATCCCGCCTACACCCCGCACTACCTGCTGTCGGCCATCCGGCCCGACGAGGACGAGGCGCGCCGGCTGGCCCTGCTCGGCAAGGGCACCCGTACGGCGACCGGCTTCGTGATCGCGGGCGCGGTGCCGCACGCCACCTGGAAGTGGGACATCACCGACGGCGGGCGGACCCGCGTCGACGCCCTGGGCCTGGACATCGAGGCACACCTGCTGCCGCGCAGGCACTACGACGCGGTGGTCGGCCTGTTCCGGACGGCGCTGCGGCAGGAGAGCGAGCCGCTCACCCCCGTGACGGAGCGGCTCAGCGAGGAGCCGCCGGCCATCGAGGTGCGCGTCCTCGGCCCGATCGAGATCAGCCCGGTGAATCCGCTCGAAGAGGGCCGGGCCGCCCTCGCCCACGAACTCGTCGTCTACCTCGCCACGCATCCCGACGGCGTGCATCCGGTCGTCCTGGCCGGGGTGCTGTGGCCGCGCGGCGTGCAGACCGCGGTCCGCGACGCCACCATCGCCCGGGTCGCCGAATGGCTCGGCCGCGACTCCGAGGGGCGTCCCCATCTCTTCGCCGACCGGTCCGGGCGGTTGCGGCTCGGGCCGGAGATCCGTACGGACTGGCGGTTGTTCCAGGACCTCGTACGGCAGGCGAGCGAGTGGGCCGGGACGTCCTCCTCGGGCGAGGTCGAGGAGGACCTGCTGAACCGGGCGTTGCGGCTGGTGCGCGGGCCGCTGCTGAGCGGCAGGCCGCCGGACCGGTACGCCTGGCTGGCGGCCGACCCGCTGGAGTACGACGTGACGGCCTGGGTGGCGGACGCGGCGCACCAACTGTGCGAGATCAGGCTGCGGCGCAACGACCCGTACGGCGCGGTCGCGGCGGCCCGCGCCGGGTTGCTGCTCGCGGCCGACGACGAGGGGTTGTGGCGTGACCTGCTCCGCGCCTCGCACGCGACCGGGGAGCCGGTCCGGCTGCGGGCGGTCGTCGACGGCCTGGTGCGCCGCGCGGCCTCCCACCCCTACGGCGGTGGGATGGCCCCGGAGACCGAGGCGCTCATCGACGAGTTGCTGCCCGACTGGCGCCGCACCCTCTCACCCGATCTCCGAACCCAACGTCTCGCCTGAGCGGAGCGTCTGATGCCCGACCCATGCCGATTCGAGCATGACGCTGGATCATCACCGGCGACCCTTTCTAGGGTGGGACCGGCGGGGGATCGCGTACTGCGGAGGACCCCCTTGACGCGTCCGGGACTCGCCACGGCGGCGGCCACACTGCTCGTGTCGGCCTGCGCGCTGCTCACGTCGGCCTGCGCGGCGCCGGACGCGGACCACGGCTTCACCCCCGGTGGCGGCGCGGCCGCGCCCGCCGCGGCCGGTGCGGCGACCGGTGTGACAGGCGACGAGACGGGTGACGGGACGGGCGACGACGTGATCACGGCGGCGCCCGGCCTGCGGATCGAGATCGATTGGCCGCAGGGGCTCGACCCGGTGCGGTCGGCCGTGGTCAAGGCGTTCGCCGACGACTTCACCGCCCAGTGGCGGGCCGTCGGCACCCTCGGAGAGGACCGGTCGTACACCAAGGGGATCGACCCGGGGTCGTCGGCCTTCCGTGACGCCGACAAATGGGTTCACGGATTCCTCAAGGACAGGCAGTCGGCCCGGGGCGTCGCCAAGGTCTACTCCCTGACCGTGCCCGCGATCATGGGGCGAGGGGCCGAGGCGGACGCCTGCGTCGATCTGACCGGCGTACGGCTGACCGACCAGGAGGGCACCCCGCTGGCAGGTCAGCCCGCCTGGCTGAAACGCCCGCGTGCGGTCTTCCTGCAGACCGCCGGACTGCGCCGCGGGGACGACGGCGCCTGGCGAATCGCCATGTATCACCACGCGGACTATCCGGACGAGCGCGCTAAGGAGTGCCTCCGTTGACTACAAGACCGACAATCGCGGTGACGTCCCTGCTGGCGGGCGGCATGCTCGCGGTGCTCACGCCGCTTGCCACGCCGCCCGCCTCGGCGGACCCGGGCGCCGGGCCGCACGGCGAGGCCTTCCAGCACGGCAGGAAGGCCGGCGTCAAGCTCACCAACTCGAAGATCACGCTGTCCGGCAGCGGACTCAGGGGCAAGAGCGACGGCTACAAGATGCCCAATCCGTGCTGGTACGAGCCGAGCATGTCGGCGCAGGAGGCGCGTGACCTCAAGGTGCGGGAGAAGAAGGAGTCGGTGGAGACGGGCGGCGACTACCGGCCGGACCTCGGCGAGTTCTCGAGCAAACTCGACGAGAAGGGCTCGTGGTGGGGAGTCGGCTACAACGCGGGCGACCCCAAGGGAGAGGCGTGCGCGTCCGGGCGTGACCCGCTCGTGTGGGTGCCGGAGGGGGACACACCCGCCGGAGGCATCACGTTCGAGCAGCTCGCGCAGCTCGCCCGGGCCGCGCTGACCGTCCCCCAGCCGACGATCAAGCTGAGCCCGGACGCCAAGAGCTACGTGAACCTGGAGACATGGGTCTGGCTGGACCAAGCCAACCAGGCCCCCAGATCCGTCACCGCCACGCTGCCCGGGGTCATGTCCGCCACCGTCACGGCGACGCCGGACAAGAACGGCATGACGATCAAGCCGGGGACGTCGCCCGACCGGGCCGACGTCATCACCACCGGCTGCGGCCAGACCGGCCATCCGTACGTCAAGGGTGGCGATTTCACCTGCGGGGTCCGCTACAAGCGCGCGTCGATCGACCAGCCGCGCAAGGTCTACACCCTCACCGTGACGACCACCTGGAACGTCGTCGGCAACGGCCAGAACCTCGGCGGCGGTGCGGTCGACCCGTTCATCTACGCGCCGCTCAACTACGCGCCGGTCCAGGTGAACGCCCAGCGCGACGTGCCCGTGGGGGAGGTCCAGAGCGTCGTCCAGAAGTGACCGGCCGCCCGGCTCACCGGGCGGCTCGTCAGGCCACTCGGCCGGTCAGGCCACGCCGGACTCGTGGGCGAGCAGCCATTCCTTGACCGGCGTGCCGTAGTAGTAGCCGCCGTAGCCGCCGGTCGACGGCAGCACACGGTGGCACGGCACGAACGGCGCGACGAGGTTCTGCGCGCAGGCCGACCCGGCGGCCCGCGCGGCGGTCCTCGGCAGTCCCGCCCGCTCGGCCAGCACGGCGTACGACACGGTGGTGCCGGCGGGCACGGCGCGCAGCGCCTCGTACAGGCGCTGCCTGGTGGGCGTGCCCGGCTGCCGGGCCGGGACCCGGTCGAGGGCGTCGATCTTCCCGTCGAGGTATTCGCGGACGGCCAGCGCCGCGTCGCCGAGGTCGTCCTCCCGCAGGGGGAGGGCCCGCAGCGACGGCGAGAGCCGCGCGTACATCTCGCGGGGATCGGCGGTGAAGCCCGCGGCGACGAGCGCGCCGTCGTGGGCCAGCAGGGCGAGAGGGCCCACCGGGGTGGGCACGATCTGCGTGAGGATCATCGGTTCGTCACGTCCATCTCGTGAGTACGAATCGTGGGCTGAGGCTGCGCGGCGTGGCTCCACAGGTGGACCGCCGCGTACGCGCGCCAGGGCCGCCACCCCTCGGTCTCGCCGGTCGTGATGCCGAGCCGGTCCATGGTCCTGCGCAACACGAGGTCGCCCTCGGGCCAGGCGTCCGGGTCGCGCAGCGCGCGCAGCGCGATGTAGCTCGCCGTCCACGGGCCGATGCCGGGGATCGCCAGCAGCCGGGCCGTGGTGTCGGCCGGGTCCCCGGCGCCGTCGAGGTCGATCTCGCCGGAGGCGACCCCCTCGGCCAGCGCCCTGATCGTGGCGGTCCTGCGGGTGGTAAGCCCGAGGCCGTCCAGATCGGCGTCCGCCAGCCGGTCGGCGGTGGGAAACAGCAGCGGGATCTCGTTCACCGCCTCCGGGGTGGGCTCCCGGTCCGCGGTGCGAAGGTCCTGCTCCCCGACGGCGGAGTCCCGGTCCGCGGTGGTGGTGTTCCGGGTGGCGGGGGGAGGGTTCTGCTCCGGGCCGGGGGCCTCTCCGCCCGGGCCGGCGGAGTTCGGGTCCGTGACGGCGGGGGTTCCGGCGCGGGTGGCGATGCGGCCGAGCAGCGTGCGGGCTCCGGCCACCGAGATCTGCTGCCCCACGACGGCGCGGACGGCCGCCTCGAACCCGTCGTACGCCCCCGGCACCCGCAGGCCCGGCCGGGCCTCGACCAGTGGCGCGAGCGACGTGCGGCCGAGGATCTCCCGCACCGCCCCCGGGTCGGCGTCCAGGTCGAGCAGCCGGCGGCACCGCGCCACCAGCGGCGACAGGCGGTGGGCCTCGGTGGTCCGCACCGTGAGCCTGACGTGGTCCGCGGCGGGCCGCAGGGTGATCGAGCCGCCCGGGACGGCTCGGGTGTACGCCGCGACGTCCGTGCCGGACCAGCGGACCGCCTCCACCCCCGGGATCGCCCGGGCGGCGAGGAAGCGCAGCACCGACTGCGCGTCGTACGGCTGCCGGTGGCCGAGCCGCAGGGTCAGGCCGCTCGCGGGGGAGCAGACGCCCCCGCCGCCGACCGGCCCGTTGCCTTTGCGCAGCTCGCCCGGCGCGAAGCCGTACGACTCCTTCATGGCCGCGTTGAACTGCCGTACGCTCCCGAACCCGGCGGCGAACGCGACGTCAGTGATCGGCAGAGTGGTCTCGGTGAGCAGTTGCTTGGCGAGCAGCAGCCGCCGGGTGCGGGCGACGGCGAGGGGTCCGGCGCCGAGTTCGGCGGCGAACAGGCGATGGAGATGGCGCTCGGTCACGTGCAGGCGCCGGGCCAGCCCGGCGACGCCGGAGTCGTCGGCGACGCCGTCGTCGATCAGCCGCAGCGCGCGTCCCACCAGGTCGGCGCGTACGTCCCAGCCGGGGTCACCCGGGCTGAGCTCCGGGCGGCAGCGGCGGCAGGGCCGGAATCCGGCGGCCTCGGCCGCGGCGGCGTGCCGGTAGAAGCGGACGTTTCCCCGTCCGGGCGTGCGCGCCGGGCAGATCGGGCGGCAGTAGATGCCGGTGGTCGTGACAGCCGTGTAGAAACGCCCGTCAAAACGGGAGTCCCGGGCGGACACGGCCAGGTAGCACGCGTCGAAGTCGAGCTGTCGTGTGGTGGTCACGCACACGACGTTATGCCCAGGCCACCGATGCGGGCTCGCGGAAATCGGACGTGGACGTCACACCGAATCATCAAGGCCGAACGCCCAGGAGTGGTCGCGCTCGCGCGAGGCCGGGCGGTGCGGCGCCGGGCCATGCTCTCGCGCGGGACGGGAGGTCGGCGTCACTTGCTGGAGATGCCGACCCCGAGGTCGAACTCGCGGTACACCCGGGCCCAGAAGCCGTCGCGCAGCCACACGCGCGCCTCGGGATAGGGCCGCAGGGAATGGCCGAGTTCCTTCTCGGCCTCGATGAGCAGTTCGGTGTCGATCACCGTGGGCAGGATCGGGCCGGGCAGCAGGTCGCGGATGTTGTCCCGGCCGCGGGTCAGTATCCATTTCTGCGCGACGTGCTCGCCGACCTCCTCCACGTGGGGCCGGCCCGGGCCCAGCTTGGAGGTCTGGCCGACCGGCGTCTTCGGCGGCATCGGCTTGGCGCGGCCCGCGAAGACCTGGGCGGGCGACGGCGCGGGCGTGACGGGCACCGGCACGGGAGCGCGGGTGAAGAACGGACGCAGGAAGTCGGCGCTCAGGATCTCGACGGTGTCCGACTCCCAGACGAGCCGTTCGGCCTGGTTCGTCCCGAACGGCGGCTCGACGCCCCACAGGTGGACGCGAACGCCGTACGCCTGGGCGGCCTCCACGGCGGGCACCATGTCCTCGTCACCGGCGATCAGCACGGTGTCGTTCACGGCGTGGTGCCGGGCGAGCGCCTCCAGGTCGCTGCGGATCTGCGCGTCCACACCCTTCTGCTGGCCACGGGCGTTCAGGTTGCCGAGCCGCACCTTGACCCAGGGCAGCTGGGCGATCACCCGCTGGTCCACGGTGGGCACCCGGTCGCGTGCGGCGTCGTACCAGTACACCCGCAGCAGTTCACCCGAGATGCGGTCCACAGCATGCTTCTGCAGCGACTGGATCAACTCGTCCGCGGCGACACGGTACTCCTTACGCTCCTTGGCGCCTAAGAGAACTTCACCGGCAGCGGCGTAAAGGTAACCGACGTCCACCAGAACGGCATACTTTGCGGCGATCCCATGTGCGCTGAAGTCCGGGATGGCCATGGTGTCCTCCAGGACTCGTCACTAGATGATCAGGCGACTATATTCCCCCGCTTTCTAGATAGTCCCAACTCTTGGGCCAGTTGACACCCGGTTCCGTCGATGTAATCAGGCTGTGGTCCCCGGCAGATCCTCGGCTGATCCCGGCTGCCGGTCACCGGGCGCCGGGGAGGAAGGCGGAGCGCCACGCCCCCAGGCCGTGCCGCAGCGCCGGGCGCATGCCGCGCCCCGCGTACCTCCAGTTTCCGCTGGTGGCGGGCGGGGCCTCCCGTGGGGCGTGCGCCGACGCGCGGGCCAGCAGCGCGGCGAGCAGGGCGGCGGTCTCCTCGGGGGTGGCGTCCCCCCGGATGATCTCCAGGTACGGCTCGCGAGTGCTCACAGCGGGATGTTCCCATGCTTCTTCGGCGGCAGGGCGGCCCGCTTGTTGCGCAGTGCCCGCAGCGCGCGGACGATCTGGACCCGGGTGTCCGAGGGCCGGATCACCGCGTCCACGTAGCCGCGCTCGGCGGCCAGGTACGGGTTCGCCAGCGCGTCCTCGTACTCGGCGACGAAGTTCGCCCGCGCCGTGTCCGGGTCGTCGGCGGCGGCCAGTTCACGCCGGTAGAGGATGTTGACGGCGCCCTGCGCCCCCATCACCGCGATCTGGGCGGTGGGCCAGGCCAGGTTGACGTCCGCGCCGAGGTGCTTGGAACCCATGACGTCGTACGCCCCGCCGTACGCCTTGCGGGTGATGACGGTGACCAGCGGCACGGTCGCCTCGGCGTAGGCGTAGAGGAGCTTGGCGCCGCGCCGGATGATGCCGTTCCACTCCTGGTCGGTGCCCGGGAGGAAGCCCGGCACGTCGACGAAGGTCAGCACCGGGATGTTGAAGGCATCGCAGGTGCGGACGAACCGGGCGGCCTTCTCGGAGGCGGCGATGTCGAGCGTCCCGGCGTAGCTCATCGGCTGGTTGGCGACGACGCCCACCGAACGCCCCTCGACCCGGCCGAAGCCGACCAGGATGTTCGGCGCGAAGCCCGCGTGGATCTCCAGGAACTCCCCGTCGTCGAGGACGTGCTCGATCACCGCGTGCATGTCGTACGGCTGGTTGGCCGAGTCGGGGATCAGCGTGTCGAGCACGCGGTCGTCCTCGGTCGTCTCCAGGACCGCCTCCGCCTCGAAGGCCGGCGGGTCGTCCATGTTGTTGGACGGCAGGAACGACAGCAGCGCCCTGGCGAAGTCGAGGCAGTCCTGCTCGTCGGACGCCTCGTAGTGGGCGACGCCGCTCCGGGAGTTGTGCGTGTGGGCCCCGCCCAGCTCCTCGAACGTCACCTCCTCGCCGGTGACGGTCTTGATCACGTCCGGGCCGGTGATGAACATGTGCGACTTCTCCCGGACCATCAGCACGAAGTCGGTCAGCGCGGGGGAGTAGACCGCGCCACCGGCGCACGGGCCCATGATCAGCGAGATCTGCGGGATCACCCCGGAGGAGTGCACGTTGCGCTTGAAGATCTCCGCGTACAGGCCGAGGGAGACCACGCCCTCCTGGATGCGCGCGCCGCCCGAGTCGTTGATCCCGATCACCGGGCAGCCGGTCTTGAGCGCGTGGTCCATCACCTTGACGATCTTCTCGCCGAAGACCTCGCCCAGCGAGCCGCCGAACACGGTGAAGTCCTGCGCGAACACCGCGACCGGGCGGCCGTCCACCGTGCCGTACCCGGTCACGACCCCGTCGCCGTACGGGCGTTCGCGGTCCAGGCCGAAGGCGGTCGCCCGGTGCCTGGCCAGTTCGTCGAACTCCACGAACGAGCCCTCGTCGAGGAAGGCCGCGACCCGCTCGCGGGCCGTCATCTTTCCCTTGGCGTGCTGTTTCTCCACCGCCCGCGCGGAGCCTGCGTGGGCCGCCTCGCCGAGGCGCCGCTCCAGGTCGGCGATCTTGCCCGCGGTGGTGTGGATATCGATCTCGTGGGCGCGTTCCGCGCTCATCGTCACCTCGCCGTTCCTCGCATGCTCAGCGGGTCCCGCGATCCGGTCCGGGCCGCGTCGAATCCATGGCCGACAGGTTAACGAGACTCGCACCGCGAGGTCGCGCCGGGGCGCGGCCGGAAAGAGCCGGGGAGGAGTCCTGGGAGAGTCCTGGGCGGAGTCCCAGGAGGAACGGAGGCCGCGTGTCGTTCGTTCGGCCATACGACCGGGCCTTCGGAACCGGGCCTTCACGACAAGGCCGCACGACCATCGGCGGAGGAGGGGGCGCAATGGGTGACGCCGTACGCACGCAGGGCCTGTACAAGCGCTTCGGGCGGCAGGTGGCGGTCGGCGGGGTCGACCTGGTGGTGCCGGAAGGCGGTTTCGCCGGCCTGGTCGGCCCGAACGGCGCGGGCAAGACGACGACGCTGAGCATGATCACCGGGTTGCTGCGCCCCGACGGCGGGCGGATCGAGATCGACGGCCACGACGTGTGGGCCGATCCGGTCGCCGCCAAGGCGCGGATCGGCGTGCTGCCCGAGGGCCTGCGGCTGTTCGAACGGCTGTCCGGCCGCGAGTTGCTGCTGTACGGCGGCCAGCTGCGCGGCATCCCCCTGGACGAGGCCGGCAGGCGCGCCGACGAGCTGCTCAGGGTCATGGACCTGGTCGAGGCCCAGGACAAGCTGGTGGTCGACTACTCGACCGGCATGCGCAAGAAGATCGGCCTCGCCGCGGCGCTGCTGCACAACCCGCGCGTGCTGTTCCTCGACGAGCCGTTCGAGGGCGTCGACCCGGTCTCGGCCAACACCCTGGCCGAGGTGCTGCGCAGATACACCGCCTCGGGCTCCACCGTCGTCTTCTCCAGCCACGTGATGGACCTGGTCGAGCGGCTGTGCGACTGGGTGTCGGTGATGAACGGTGGGCTCGTCGTCGCGCAGGGCCCGCTCGACGACGTACGGCGGGGCCGCACCCTCAACGAGGCGTTCCTCGACCTCGTCGGCGCACGCGGAAACGGGGAGGAGGGCCTGTCGTGGCTGGGCACCTCGGCCTCCTGACCAAGCGGCCCACCGGCATCCTGACCGCGCGGCCCACCGGCGTCCTGACCGCCCAGCACGCGGGCCTCCTGACCGCGCGGCCCGTCGGACGGGGGAGCGCGTCATGACGTGGCTGTTCGTCCGGATGAAGCTCAGCCTCGTCCGCGGGGGCCTGCGCGGCGAGCTGGCCAGGCAGCTCGGGTTCGTCTTCTCGCTGCTCGCCGCCGTCGTCATGGCGGTCGCGGGGTTCGGGTTGTTCGCACTCGTACGGCTCGCGCCGCACGACGTCGCCCTCGACGTCGTGCCGGTGGCGTTCGCGATGTTCGCCGCCGGGTGGATCGTCGTGCCGCTGATGGCCTTCGGCCTGGACGAGACGCTCGACCCGGCCCGGCTGGCCCTGTTCCCGCTGACCACCCGGCAGCTCGCGACCGGACTGTTCGCCGCGTCCGTCGCCGGGCCGTGGCCGATCGCCTCGCTGGTCGCGCTCTCCGGCGGCGTGGTCGCGCTCGCCCATGGGCCGGGCGGCGTGCTGCTCGGGGTGCCCGCGGTGGTCCTCCAGTTCGCCTTCTGCATCGTGGTCTCCCGCCTGGTGACCACCGCGTTGTCCGGCGCGCTGCGCACCCGGCGGGGACGCGACGTGCTCGCGGTCGCCGCCGTCTTCGGCGTGCTGCTCGCCCAGTTGCCTGACCTGCTGCTCAACCAGAGGCTCGCGGCCGACCCCGCGGGGATGCTGGCGTCGGCGGCGGACGTCCTGCGCTGGACGCCGCCCGGCCTGGCCGCGCACGCGATCGCCGACGGCGGGCTCGCCGGCGTGGCCGGCCTGGTCGTCGTCGCGGTGACGGTGGTCGTGCTGGGATGGCTGTGGATCACCGCGCTGCGGCACGCGCTGGTGCGGCCCGACTCCTCCAACCAGGGCGGCGGGTCGGTGCGCCGGTCCTGGGCGGGCGGACTCCTGCCGGGCGGCATGATCGGCGCCGTCGTCGCCAAGGAGCTGAAGTACGCCCGGAGGGAGCCGCGCGGCCGGGTGAACTGGATCATCGCGATCTTCGTGAGCGCGGTCGTCATGTTCTCCCTGCACGGGCCCGGCCTCTCGGCGGGCCCCACGTCCGCGATCGGCCCCGCCTGCCTGGCCGCCCTGGTGATCGGGCTGCAGTCGGCCAACTCCTTCGGCATCGACGGCAGGTCGCTGTGGATGAACGCGGTGGCCTTCGGCACCCCGCGCGACCTGCGCACCGACCTGGCCGGGCGGCACCTCGCCATGGCGGTCATCGCGGTGCCGCTGCTGGCGCTGGCGTCGCTGGCCGCCGCCCTGGTGGCGGGCGACGCCACCTGGGCCCCCGCCGCCGCGCTCACCGCGTGGGGCGTGCTCGGCGTCGGCATGGGAGTCGGCGCGCTCACCAGCGTGACCGTCCCGTACACCTATCCCGACCGGCTCAACGCCTTCAGCGGCGCCGCACCCGGGCAGGGCGGGCAGGCGTTCGTCTCGTCCTTCGCCACGATGCTCGCCGTCGCCGCGCTCGCGCTGCCCGTCGCGCTGCCGGTCCTGCTCGGCACGACCTGGGTCGCCGTGCTCGCGGTGCCGTACGGCGTGGCGGTCGCCTGGGCGGGCCGCCGGCTCGCGTCCGGCATCGGCTTCGCCCGGCTCCCCGAACTCCTCGCCGCCGTCTCCCGCCCCACCTGACTGCGTCTTCTGCCCTGTCTGTCACGTAACAGAGCGGTCGCGAAGTCCTTGCGGTGTTGCGGGCGTTATGGGCTGTCCCTATAACGGTCTGGACCGTTCTAAGGGGATGAATGATGCACGACCGCAGGCGGCTGGGCCGCGTGATCTGGGCGCCGCTGGCCGCGGCGGCGCTGAGCGGACTGGTCATCGGGGCGGTGGCGCGCCTCCTGATGCGGGGTATCACGCTGGCCATCGGCGGACTGACCGGTTTCTCCCTGGTGAGCACTTTGGCGATCATCGTCGTCTTCGTCGTGCTGGCCGTGCCCGCGGCGGTGACCGCGACCGCGCGCCCGGTGGTCAGGCACGCCGGCCGGTGGGTGACCACCGTGGTCACCGGGATGATGGCCGCGGGGACGGGGCTCAGCGATGCGAAGACGATCCTTCTGGCCGACGAGAGCCGGTTGACGACGATCGCCGTCCTGATCGTCGCCTTCGCCGCCGCCGTGGTGGCGCACGGCCTGCTCGCCCAGCACCTCACGCTCCGCTTCAGGCGGCTCCCGGCGGGCGACAGCACCCCCGCCGAGGCGCTCGGGACAATCTGATCTGTCCCTTTTCAGTGGTCTAGTCCAATAAGTGAGACCGCCCTCGGGGCGCGATAAGTCATTCGCTAGCCTTCCAACCATGGCCGCCATCGCTCCTGCCGAACGACACAACGCCGTAGCGGAGATGCCGGATGAACTCCGCGCCGACGTGCGCCTCCTGGGTGGACTGCTGGGTCAGGTGATCGCCGAACACGGCGGCCCCGACCTCCTCGCCGACGTGGAACGGCTCCGGAAGGCGGTGATCGCGGCGCGCCGTCAGGAGACGACGGCCGACGAGGTCGCGGCCCTGGTCGCCGAATGGCCCGTCGACCGCGCCGTGCAGATCGCCCGCGCCTTCACCTGCTACTTCCACCTCGCCAACCTCGCCGAGGAGCACTACCGGGTCCGTACGCTCCGGCAGCGCGACAAGGACGACGTGCCGCTGCGCGAGTCGCTCGCCGAGGCCGTCCAGCGGCTGCGCGGGGACGACCGCCTCCAGGGACTGATCGACGGGCTGGAGTTCCGGCCGGTGCTGACCGCGCACCCGACCGAGGCGCGGCGGCGCGCGATCGTCACCGCCATCCAGCGGATCAGCGCGCAGCTCGACGCGTACAACCTGCCGGGGCGGGGCGCCGCCGAGCGCGAGGAGGCCCACCGGCGGCTGCTGGAGGAGATCGACCTCCTCTGGCGGACCGCCCAGCTCCGGCACACCAAGCTCGACCCTCTGGACGAGGTCCGCACCGCGATGGCGGCGTTCGACGAGACGCTCTTCCGCACGGTGCCGCTGATCTACCGGTCGCTCGACGCGGCGCTCGGCCCGGGCACCGGGACGCGGGAGCCGCAGGCCAAGGCGTACATCCGCTACGGCAGCTGGATCGGCGGCGACCGCGACGGCAACCCCAACGTCACCGCCAAGGTGACCAGGGAGGCCATGCAGATCCAGGCCGAGCACGTGCTCATCGCGCTGGAGAACGCAACCACCAGGATCGGCAGGTCGCTGACCCTGGCCGCCGCCTACACGCCGCCGTCCGCCGACCTGCGCGCCGCGCTCGCCCAGGCCGAGGACGACCACCCCGACCTGGTGTCGGAGATGGCCACCCGCTCGCCGATGGAGCCGCACCGCCAGTGGCTGATGTTCGTGGCGGCCAGGATCGCCGCGACCCGCCGCCGCGACCTCGATCTCGCCTACCGCGCGCCGGCGGAGCTGCTCGCCGACCTGCGGCTCGCGCAGGACTCCCTGCGCGGCGCGGGCGCCGTACGGCAGGCGTACGGCGAGTTGCAGCACCTCGTCTGGCAGGTGGAGACGTTCGGGTTCCACCTGGCGGAGCTGGAGGTGCGCCAGCACTCGGCGGTCCACGCGGCGGCGCTGCAGGAGATCGCCTCCGGCACGCTGTCCGAGCGCACCGAGGAGGTCCTGGCCACGATCCGGGTGATCGGCTGGATCCAGGAGCGCTTCGGCGTGACCGCCTGCTCCCGGTACGTCGTCTCGTTCACCCGCTCGGCCGACGACATCGCCGCCGTGTACGAGCTCGCCCGGCACGCCCTGGGCGACCGCGCCCCGGTGCTCGACGTGGTTCCGCTGTTCGAGTCGGGCGAGGACCTCGACAACTCCACCAGGGTCCTGGAGGGCATGGCCGCGCTGGAGCCGGTGCGTAAGCGGCTCGCCGCCAACGGGCGGCGCATGGAGGTCATGCTCGGCTACTCCGACTCGGCCAAGGAACTCGGCCCGGCGGCGGCCACCCTGCGCCTCTACGACGCGCAGGCGGCGCTGACCGCGTGGGCGGCGGCCAACGACGTCCGGCTCACGCTCTTCCACGGCCGCGGCGGCGCGCTCGGCCGCGGCGGCGGCCCGGCCAACCGCGCCGTGCTCGCCCAGGCCCCGGGGTCGGTGGCCGGACGGTTCAAGGTCACCGAGCAGGGCGAGGTCATCTTCGCCCGGTACGGCCACTCGGCCATCGCCAAGCGCCACATCGAGCAGGTCACCAACGCCGTGCTGCTGGCGTCCACCTCGGCGGTGGAGTCGAGCACGGCCGAGGCGGCGGCCAAGTTCCGCCGGCTCGCCGACCTCGTCGCCTCGGCCTCCGAACGCGCGTACCGCGCGCTGACCGAGGCCCCGGGCTTCCCCGAATGGTTCGCGCTGGTCAGTCCGCTGGAGGAGCTGGGCTCGCTGCGGCTCGGCTCCCGGCCCGCACGGCGCGGTCTCGGCGCCCCCCGCTCGCTGGACGACCTGCGGGCCATCCCCTG
This sequence comes from Microbispora sp. H10885, assembly GCF_014161415.1. NCBI lineage: Bacteria > Bacillati > Actinomycetota > Actinomycetes > Streptosporangiales > Streptosporangiaceae > Microbispora > Microbispora sp. H10885. Next base: position 303,140 of record NZ_JABBWY010000004.1, read on the forward strand.
GGTCTTCTCGTGGGCCCAGACCCGGGTCAACCTCCCCGGCTGGTACGGCCTGGGCAGCGGCCTGGCCGCCGTGGTCACCGACGGCGGGATGGCCGAACTGCGCGCGGCGTACCAGGAGTGGCCGCTGTTCGCCGCGATGCTGGACAACGCGGAGATGTCGCTGGCCAAGACCGACCGGGCCATCGCGTCGCGCTACCTGGGGCTGGGCGGGCGGAGCGACTTCGCCGAGCAGGTCCTGGAGGAGTACGACCTGACGAGGCGGCTGGTGCTGGAGGTGACCGGCCACGACCGCCTGCTGGAGAACCGGCGGGTCCTCTCGCGGGCCGTGCAGCTCCGCGATCCGTACGTGGACGCGCTCAGCCACCTGCAACTGCGCGCGCTGTCGGCGCTGCGGGCGTCCGGCGACCTGTCGGAGGAGGAGCGCGAGCGCCTGTCCACGCTGCTGTTGCTGAGCGTGAACGGCGTCGCCGCCGGCCTCCAGAACACCGGCTGACCGGCCGGTCCGGCGTGCGGGCGTGGGTGGAACGGACGCCCGCGCGCCGGTCGGCCTGCCGCGGCTTCGGCCGCGGCCGCGGGGTGTCACGGCGTGTCAGGGCGGGGGAGGGACCGGAACCGCCGGCTCCCGCTCGACGTCGATCCGCTCCGGGCAGGCGTAGACGTTGAAGCGCTCGTCGCGCAGGAACCCCACGAGCGTGACGCCGAACTCGCGGGCGAGGTCGACGGCGAGCGAGGAGGGCGCGGAGACGGCGCAGACGATCTGGATCCCGGCGCTCGCGGCCTTCTGCATGATCTCGTAGCTGACGCGGCCGCTGACCAGCAGGACGTGCCGGTCGAGGGGCAGCGTGCCGCCCATCAGAGCCCAGCCGACCAGCTTGTCGACCGCGTTGTGCCGCCCCACGTCCTCCCGTACGGCCACGGGGGCGCCCTCAGGCGTGAACAGCCCGGCGGCGTGCAGCCCGCCCGTCCTGCCGAACACCCCCTGGGCCTCGCGCAGCCGGTCCGGCAGGGCGTACAGGGTCGCGGCGGACACGCCGACCGGCGGGCGGACGGCCGGCGCCGGGCAGCGGTCGCGCAGGGCGTCCAGGCTGGCCGTGCCGCAGACGCCGCACGCGCTCGACGTCAGGAAGTTCCGCTGGACAGCGGTCATGTCGGGCAGTTCGGGCGCGGTGAGCCGCACGGTCACGGTGTTGTAGCGCGCCTCGGGGTCCAGGTCCTCGTCCGTGCAGTAGCCGATGGCGGCGATGCCGCCGGGGCCGACGATCCCCTCGCCGTGCAGGAACCCCGCCGAGAGTTCGAAGTCCGCGCCCGGCGTCCGCATCGTGATCGCCACCGTACGGGCGTCGCCGCCCGCGGCCAGCAGCCGGATCTCCAGCGGTTCCTCGGTGGCGAGATCGTCCCGCCGGTCGCGTACGGCCGATCCCGACACCCTCCGGACGCGGAACCGCGTGACCGGCCCCGGACGGGCAGACAGCCCCTCCCCGCCGTCCCGTCGCATCTGCTTCCTCCTTGCCGGCATGGCTGCCGCTCTTTCCCGTACGCAGCCTGCCACGCCTCGTCTCAGGCGTCGCCCGCCGGGTGGCGCGCGGGCGGGCCGCCGCACAGGCGGGTCACGGCGCGGGCGACGGACGCCACGGAGACGTCGGCCATGCAGGCGGGGCCCGCCGGGGACAACGGGCACGCGGCGGTCCACCAGCACGGCTGTTCCGTGATCACGACCGGCCTCCGGTGCGGGCACCCCGGCAGCCCCTGAAGGTCCGCCGCGCGGGTTCCGGCGATGCCGTACCTCTCGGCCCAGGTCGGGCCGAACAGTCCGACCGTGGCGGCGCCGGACGCGGCGGCGAGGCGCAGCGGGCCGGTGTCGCCGCCCACGACCACGGCGCCCCTTCGCGCCGCCGCGGCGAAGCACGCGGCGAGGCCCCGCAGGTCGCATGGCGGCAGCACCGCCACCTCCCGGCGCGGAGGATCGAGCGCCGGACCGCGGGCCGTGGGCGGGTGCTCACGCGGCGCGTGGAGCGCGAGCAGGGGATGGCCCCGGCGGGCCAGCAGCGCGGCGAGTGCCCGCCAGTGCGCGGCGGGCCAGCGCTTCACGTCCATGCCCGCGTCGGTGACCAGCACGACCGGCGGGCGGGCCGCGGCGGGCGGGAGACACCGCCCGACCGTGCTCTCGCCGTCCGCGATCTCGTCCGCCGTCAGCCGCACGACCGGCCGCGTACGGAGGTCGTCCGGCCGCACCAGCCCTTCGGCGAGCAGGATCCGCAGGTACCGCTCGCCGACCGGCTCATCGGCGGGCGGGCGACGCCACAGGTCGGTGACGCACCGGGCGCCCGAGGCGGCGAGGAGATCGGGTATGCCGTCGTAGCGGGTGGTCGTGACGGCCAGGTCCGGGTGGCGATCCGCGAGGGCCTCGGCCACGGCCTCCCGCTCGGCGCCCGCTTCGCTGTGGCGCGGGGTGAGCACCCGGGTGACGGCGGGGTCCTCGCGCAGCAGGGCGGCGCCGGGCTCGTGGGTGAGCACCCGCAGCGACGCCCCGGGGTTGCGGCGGGCCAGGGCGTGCACGGCGGGCAGCACCATGATCAGGTCGCCGATGCCGCCGAGGAGGTCGACGACCAGGATCTCCCGGTACGGCTCACCCATCGCGGCCGGGGAGATGTCGGCGCGGGCCGGCGTACGAGGACCGGAGGCGGTGGGAGAGATCTCCGCGCGGGCCGATCAGGGCTTCGCACAGGGTCCGGAGGCGGTGGGGGAGGTCTGGACGCGGGCCCGTCAGGGTCTCGTAGAGGGCGCGGTGAGCGGTGGCGACCTCCGGCCAGGAGTGGCGGGCGGCGAGCCGCCGGGCGGCCCCGCCCATCCGCCGCCGCAGGTCCGGATCGTCCAGCAGCGCGCCGACGGCACGCGCGACGGCGGCGGCGTCGCGGCGGGCCCGGATCACGGCGACGGCCTCCCCGAGGGGAAGCGCCGGGTCGAGTTCGTCCGGCACGGTGACCGCGACCGGCAGGCCGTGCGCCAGCATCGTCAGCAGCGCGCCGCTCTTGGTCGTGACCCCGGCGGTGAAGGGCAGCACGCCCGCGTCGGCCGCGTGCAGGAGCTCCGACACCCGGGAGGCGGGCAGGTGCCCGGTGAACGTCACCGTGTCCGCCACCCCGTGCCGCGCGGCCAGCGCCTCCAGTTCCGCGCGGAAGGCCCGCGCCTCCGCCTCGGGCAGCGCCTGGGACGTGAAGCCGCCCACGACCAGCAGGCGGAGCCCGGGACGGCCGGTGCGGAGCGCGGGCAGGGCCTCGACCAGCTGACGCACGCCCTTCACCGGGTGGACGAACCCGAAGAACGCGAGCAGCGGGTCGCCGGGCCGCACGCCGAGTTCGCCCCGCACCCGCGCGCGGGCCCGCGCGCCGCCGCCGTGGTCGACCACGTTGGGCGCCAGCGGCACCTCCACCGCCGGTGTCCCGAGGCGGCCGTGGACCTGCCGGGCGTGGGCGGCGTTCGTCACGACCACGAGAGCGCTGGCGGGCACGAGCCGCCCGGTCTCCCGGTCCCACAGGCGGGCCCGCTCCAGCGGCCACCAGACGGCGTCCGGCACCCATGCGGGGGTCGCCCACCAGCCGTACTCGTGCAGGGTCGTCACCAGCGGCGTCCCGGCCGGCAGCAGGGGCGGGAGCAGTCCCGGCAGCCCGGAGAACCGGTAGGCCGAGGGGGCGAACTGCACGTGGACCACGTCGGGGCGCAGCCGCCGCACCCGCCGGGCCGCCGCCAGCGTCGCCGGCAGCCACTGCCGGGGGGAGCGGGCGTCCGGCGTGCCCACCGGCACCCCCACCGCGTCGACTCCGGCCCCGCCCAGCGCGCCGACGAGGCGCTCGACGTAGTCGCCGACGCCGTCGCGGTGCGCGGGCCCGGGACCGTGGACCACGGCCACGCGGATCCCCCTCGCCATGCTCACCTCCCCGGGCGGCGCGTGCCGTCACGGTGCCCGGCGCCTCTCCCCGGCAAACCCCCATCCACGCAGGTCACGGCCGGGTGCCGGATCCGCCGTACGGGTGCGGCGGCATCCCCCGCAGCCACCCATGGCCCCGCTGGAGTGGATTGGGGACCCGCGGGGAAAGTCTCGCCCGAACCCGCTCCAAGGCCGCCTGGGGGTGTTGTGAAGCCGCCCGGCGCCCCGCGGTGAGGCCGATCGGGGCCGTGGACCGCCGATGTGGCTTCCCGGGGGCGGAGGCGGCCCCCCGGCCGATAGCCTGGACGCGTGCCCGACTCGCCGTACGCCGACCTCGATCGGCCCCCGCTGTCCGAGGCCGCGCTGACCAGGGCGCTGGTGCGCCCCGGCTCGCTCTGGTCGTCCGTACGCGTGGTCGAGCGGACCGGTTCCACCAACGCCGACCTCGCCAAGACCGTGCGGGACACCCCCGGCGAGGGCGCCGTGCTGGTCGCGGAGGCGCAGTTCGCGGGCCGTGGACGGCTCGGCCGCCCCTGGAGCGCGCCGCCGCGTTCGGGGCTGACGTTCTCGATGCTGCTGCGGCCGGAGGTGCCGCTCGCCCGGCAGGGCTGGCTGGCCCTGCTGGTGGGCCTCGCCGCCGCCTCGGCCGTACGGCGGATCGCGGAGGTCGACGTACGGCTGAAGTGGCCCAACGACCTCATGATCGGGGAGCGCAAGCTGGCCGGCATCCTGGCCGAGCGGGTGGACCAGGTGATCGTCATCGGCATGGGCCTCAACGTCTCGCTGCGCCGGGAGGAGCTGCCCGTCGAACGGGCCACGTCCCTCGCGGTGGAGAACGCCGCCTGCACCGACCGCGATCCGCTGCTGCGCGCGATCCTGCGGGAGGTCGAGTCGCACTACCGCGACTGGGTGGCGGCGGACGGCGACCCGGACGCCTCGGGCCTGCGCGCGGCCTATCTCGCCTGGTCGGCGACGGTGGGCCAGGACGTGCGGGTCGAACTGCCGGGCGAGCGGGTGATCACGGGCCGGGCCGCCGGCATCGACCCCGCGGGCCACCTGCTCGTCCGCGGCGAGGACGGGGAGCACTCCCTCAGCGCCGGCGACGTCGTCCACGTCAGGCCCGGATCCTCCTAGTGCCCCTCCCGCCGATCTTCGCCCCCGCCGCCCGGGCAATTCTCGGGAGTCGCGGCACTAGCCATGCGAACGCATGCGAACGACCCGGGATCGTGTCACGATTTGCGCCATGGGTCTCCCGGATCACTATCTGGCCGAAGGCGAGCGGGTCGTTCTATCGTTCCATCCGCACTGGAAGCGGCTCATCCTGCCGGTTCTCGCCTTCGTCGTCGTCCTCGCCGCCGCCGTCGCGGCCTTCATCTTCATTCCCGGCGACTACGAGTACGCGGGGCTCGCCCGCGGCGCGGTGGCCGTGGTCGCCTTCGTGGCGCTGGTCCTGTGGACGCTCGTCCCCTACCTGCGCTGGGTGACGACCTCCTACACGCTGACCTCGCACCGCTTCGCCATCAGCACCGGAGTGCTGAACAAGTCGGAGGACGACATCCCGCTGGCCAAGGTCAGCAGCGTGAGCTCCGACCAGCGGTTCGTGGAGCGCATCCTGGGCTGTGGCACGCTCCGGGTCGAGTCGGCCTCGGAGAAGGGCGACATCGACTACCGCGACATCCCCCAGATCCAGCGCGTACGGCACGAGCTGTTCCGGCTGGTGGAGGACGCCGCCGACGGGAACATCGACGGGGACTAGCACGGTGCGGACCACGTGCCGTACGGGGGAGGGAGACGTGGAGACAAGCGGGCGGCCCGGCGCCGACGACATGCGGCGGCTGTTCCTGGGGCCGCCGCCGGTGTACACGCGGCGGCAGGTCGCCGAAGCGGCGGGGATCCCGCAGGACCTCGCCGCCCGGATCTGGCGGGCTCTGGGCTTCGCGACGTTCGCCGACGACGCGGTGGCGTTCACGGACGCCGACCTGGAGGCCCTGTACCGCATCCGCGACCTGCTGGACGCGGAGATGCTCGACGAGCGGTCCGTGATCCGGATGGCCCGCGCGCTCGGCCGCAACACCGCGCGGCTCGCGCAGTGGCAGGCCGAGATCATGGTGGACGCACTGATCGAGCCCGGTGCGCGGGCGGGCGAGGAGCGGCTCCGGCAGGTGATGGACACGGTCAGCCGCCTGCTGCCCGACTTCGAGCGGACGCTGGTGCACGTCTGGCGCTCGCAGCTGGCCGCGACCGCGAGCCGGCTGGTCAGTCTCGCCGAGCCCGGCGAGCCGGGCGGGGACGCCTCCCCGACCCGCCCGAGGCTCGCGGTCGGGTTCGCCGACCTCGTCGCCTTCACCCGGGTGTCCCGGGAGCTGGACGAGCTGGCGCTGGCCGACCTGGTCGAGGGGTTCGAGTCGCGGGCCTCCGACGTGATCGCCGCCCACGACGGGCGGCTGGTGAAGACGCTCGGCGACGAGGTGCTCTTCACGGCCCCGGGCCCGCGCACCGCGGCCCTGATCGCGCTCGACCTGCTCGACGAGCTCAAGCGGGACGCCGAGGGGCCGGACGTGCGGGTCGGGGTGGCGTACGGTCCGGTGCTGCCCGCGATGGGCGACGTCTTCGGCACGACGGTGAACCTGGCGGCGCGGCTCACCGCCATCGCCCGGCCGGGCACGATCCTCGCCGACAGCGAGATGGCGGCCGCGCTCACCGGCGCGGCCGGTGTCGATCTCGTGAAACTGCGCCGCCGCCCCGCACGCGGGCTCGGCGTCGTGGAGCCGTATGTTCTGAGGAGATCCAGCAGAGAGAGTTGAGGTGCGGGGCATGCCGTACGAAGTCCAGGGCGTGGTGGCACGGGGCAAGGGAGAGGCGGTGACACTGGAGACGGTCGTCGTCCCGGACCCGGGGCCCGGCGAGGCGGTCGTGAACGTGCAGGCCTGCGGCGTCTGCCACACCGATCTCCACTACCGCGAGGGCGGCATCAACGACGAGTTCCCGTTCCTGCTGGGCCACGAGGCCGCGGGCGTCGTCGAGGCGGTCGGCGAGGGCGTGACCGAGGTCGCGCCCGGCGACTACGTCATCCTCAACTGGCGGGCGGTCTGCGGGCAGTGCCGGGCGTGCCTGCGGGGCCGGCCGTGGTACTGCTTCAACACCCACAACGCCGTCCAGAAGATGAGCCTGGCCGACGGCACCGTGCTCAGCCCGGCGCTCGGCATCGGGGCGTTCGCGGAGAAGACCCTGGTGGCCGCGGGCCAGTGCACGAAGGTCGACCAGGCGGCCGCCCCGGCCGTCGCCGGTCTCCTCGGCTGCGGCGTGATGGCGGGCCTCGGCGCCGCGATCAACACCGGGGGCGTCACGCGCGGCGACTCGGTGGCGGTGATCGGCTGCGGCGGCGTGGGCAACGCGGCGATCCTCGGGTCGAACCTCGCCGGGGCGCGCACGATCATCGCGGTGGACGTCGACGACCGCAAGCTCGACTGGGCCCGCCGCTTCGGCGCCACCCACACGGTGAACTCGCGGGAGGCCGACGCCGTGGCGGCGATCCGCGACCTGACCGGTGGTTTCGGCGCCGACGTGGTGATCGAGGCGGTGGGCCGCCCGGAGACCTACAAGCAGGCCTTCTACGCCCGCGACCTGGCCGGGACCGTCGTGCTCGTCGGCGTGCCGACGCCCGAGATGACCCTCGAACTCCCCCTGCTCGACGTGTTCGGCCGCGGCGGCGCGCTCAAGTCCTCCTGGTACGGCGACTGCCTGCCCAGCCGCGACTTCCCGATGCTGATCGACCTCTACCTGCAGGGACGGCTCGACCTCGACGGGTTCGTCTCCGAGACCATCGCCCTCGACCAGGTCGAGGAGGCGTTCGGCAAGATGCACCGCGGGGAGGTGCTGCGCTCCGTCGTGGTGCTCTGACCTCTTCGGACGACGCCCGCCTCGGCGACAGGGGCGGCGTTCCGGCCCCCGGGTTCGCGGGTTCGCCGGTCGCCGCCCCTTTCTGTGCGCTGGATCACCGAAGTCTCGGAAAACGCCACGAGGGTCGGCCCGGCGAAGCCGGCGTGCCCCAGAGCGCCAAGCGCTCACCGCTTTCTCCTTTCGCCCACCTGTCGGGCAAGGAGCTGGCACGATGCGAACGTGCGTACGGCTTACAAGGTGCGGGTCTACCCCACCACCGAACAGGCAGCGGTGCTGGACCGTACTTTCGGCTGCGCACGCCTGGTTTGGAACACGGTCCTGGCCTGGCGGAAGGCCCGCTACGCCGAGGGCGTGAAGACCTCGTACGCGCAGACCGACCGGTATCTGACTGAGCTGAAGCGCGACGGCGTCCACGACTTCCTGTACGAGGTGTCCAGCGTTCCGCTGCAGCAGGTGCTGCGCCACCAGTACACGGCGTTCGTGAACTACTTCGCCGGACACGCCAAGCACCCGCGATTCAAGTCCCGCCACGGCCGCCAGTCCGCCACTTACACCCGCTCGGCCTTCCGCTGGCGTGACGGGCGGCTCCACCTGGCGAAGATGGACGGCCCGCTGGAGTTCTTGTGGTCCTGGCCCGGCATCGACCCGGCCACGATCGACTCGGCCACGGTGACCGTCTCCCGCGACCCCGACGGACGCTGGTACGCCTCGCTGGCCGTGGAAACCACGGCAGAGACCGGAGCAGGGCCGCTGCCCGCCACCGGTAGCCATGCCGGGATCGACTTGGGTGTAACAGACTTCGCCGTCCTGTCCACCGGCGAGAAGATTCCCAACCCGCGTCACCTGGAACGGAAAGTTGAAAACCTGGCCCGCTACCAGAGGCGCATGGCCCGGAAACAGCGCGGATCGGCCAACCGGGCCAAGGCCAGGGCGAAGGTCGCCCGCGCCCATGCCAAGGTGCGTGACGCCCGCACCGACTTCCTGCACAAGACCAGCACCCGTCTGGTTCGCGAGCACGAACTGATCGTGATTGAGGATCTCAATGTCAGGGGCATGGTGCGGAACCGATCCCTGGCGCGGGCGATCTCCGATGCCGGATGGGGCGAGTTCCGCCGTCAACTTGAATACAAGTCCGTCCGGTACGGCCGCCAGCTGATCGTGATCGACCGCTGGTATCCGAGCTCGAAGACGTGCAGCGTGTGCGGGCACCTGCTCACCGCGCTGTCCCTATCCACCCGGCACTGGACGTGTCCGGGCTGCGGCACCCGGCACGACCGGGACGTCAACGCCGCCAAGAACATTCTGGCCGCTGGTCGAGCGGTGTCTGCCTGTGGAGCTGACGTAAGCCACTCCGGGTCCTCCCGGATGCGGTCGGCTGTGAAGCAGGAAGCCCGGCCTGTGAGGGTGGGAGTCCCCCGTTCTTAGGCGGGGATGAAGCCAAGTAGGCAAGCCTTACCAAAGTGGGTTATGTTAGGTATGCCTTACCTTGCTGATGATCCCGGAGAGGGCGACCCATGTACGTGTGCATCTGCCGCGCGGTCACCGAGAACGAGGTGCACGACTGCATCGCCGCGGGGGCGCGGACGGCGCGTCAGGTGCGGGACGCCACCGGCGCAGGGGGGGACTGCGCGTCATGCGTCCGGAAGATCTGTGCCATCCTGAAACGGTCAGACGACCTGGTCACCAGCGCATAGATCGAGGTACGCGATGCAGGGCGACAAGGAGATCATCGCGCTGCTCAACGAGCAGCTCACCTCCGAGCTCACCGCCATCAACCAATACTTCCTGCACGCCAAGCTGCAGGAGAACTGGGGATACACCAAGCTCGCCGCCCTGACGAGGGCGGAGTCGATAGACGAGATGCGGCACGCGGAGGAGCTCACCGACCGGATCCTCTTCTTAGAGGGCCTGCCGAACTACCAGAAGCTCAACACCCTCCACATCGGCCAGACCGTGAGGGAGCAGCTCCAGGCCGACCTGGAGCTTGAGGTGGAGGTGGTCAAGCGGCTGCGGCCGGGGATCGCCCTCATGCGGGAGCGGGGGGACATCACCTCCGCCACGTTGTTCGAGCGGATCCTCGCCGACGAGGAGCACCACATCGACTACCTGGAGACCGAGCTCGGCCTCCTGGAGAGTCTGGGCGAGCAGCTCTACCTCCAGCGGTACGCGGAGCCGCCGTCGCCCGCCTGAGGCCGCCCGAAGCCCGGCCGGCGACTCGGCCGAAACTCGCGAATTCAGATGGACAACGCCCGTCGACATCGGTTCGGCGGGCGTTTTTCATGTCGTTATCCGCCTTGATCCGAGGCTGTTCGAATTGGCGGAGAATGCCATGAAAGATCACGGCCCTTCCGTACTGACTATCCCGGATTTATCAGTGTTTGCCCAGGTCAATTGATGAGTCAACGACAAGTCAAACTGCGAGCTGTAGCCGGGAAACGATCGCTTAAGGTCCTACGATCGCACCATGACCTGCGTACTTCTCGCCGAGGATGACACCTCGATATCCGAGCCACTGGCGCGCGCACTGCGCCGGGAGGGCTATCAGGTGGAGGTGAGCCCGGATGGCCCGCAGGCCCTGGAGAGGGCCTTGTCGGGGGGCGTCGACCTGATTGTTCTCGACCTCGGCCTGCCGGAAATGGACGGGCTGGAGGTCGCGCGCCGCATTCGCGCGGAGGGACACGGGACTCCGGTCCTGATCCTCACCGCACGTGTCGACGAAGTCGACACCGTCGTCGGCCTCGACGCGGGGGCCGACGACTACGTGACCAAGCCGTTCCGGCTGGCGGAGTTGCTCGCCCGCGTGCGGGCGCTGCTCCGGCGCGGAACGTCCGAGACCCCGGTGGTGCAGGGCGTCCGCATCGACGCCGATTCCCGCCGGGCCTGGATGGGGGACAAGGAGCTGCATCTCACCACCAAGGAGTTCGACCTGCTGCGCGTGCTCGTACGGGACGCCGGCAAGGTCGTCACCCGCGAGCAGATCATGCGCGAGGTGTGGGACACCAACTGGTGGGGTTCGACCAAGACACTGGACATGCACATCTCCTGGCTGCGCCGGAAGCTGGGCGACGACGCGGCCAAGCCGCGCTACATCACCACCGTTCGTGGGGTCGGCTTCCGCTTCGAGCGCGAGTAGCGGCCGTGGGGCGGTTTCGGGGGAGGAGCTAGCCGCATGCGCCGGCGCCTGCTTGCCTCCATGCTGCTCGTCGCGGTGATCGCGGTCCTGCTGTTAGGCGTGCCCCTGGGCGTGGTCGTCGTACGGCTGATCAACGACGAGGCCGCCCAGGAGCTGCATGCGGAGGCGAACCGGCTGCTGATCGGGGTGGAGTATTCCGTCAGCCAGCAGCAGCCGATCAGTCCGGAGCAACTCGCACGGAACTACCCGGACAGATACCTCCAGGTGTACGTCCGCGGGAACCCGCCGATCATCGTCGGCACGCCTCCGCCGGAGGCCCGTGACCTGACCGAGGAGGCTCGCTCCGAGAACGGTTACGTGCGTGTCAGCCGCGACTCGGCCCAGGTCCAGCGGGAGACCCGGGCGCGGCTGGTGCTGATCATCGCGCTCGCGATCGCGGCGCTCGGCGCCGCGATCGCCCTGGCCACCGTGACCTCGCGCCGCCTGAGCCTGCCGCTCCAAGATCTCACCAGGATCGCGGAGCGGCTCGGCTCGGGCGACGCGAGGCCCAGCAGGCACCGCTACGGTGTTCCGGAGCTCGACCTCGTGGCGGAGGTGCTGGACCGCAGCGCGCTGCGGATCTCCGACCTGCTCGCCCGCGAGCGCGAGTTCGCCACCGACGCCTCCCACCAGCTGCGTACGCCGCTGACCGGGCTGACCATGCGCCTGGAGGAGATCGTCGCCGCGGCCGGGCAGCCCGAGGTGGTCCGCGAGGAGGGCGAGGCCGCCATTGTGCAGGTCGAGCGGCTGACGGCGGTCATCGACGAGTTGCTGGCCGCGGCCCGCAGGCAGCGCCACGCCCAGGCCGGACCGCTCGACGTGGACGACGTGGTGGGCCAGCAGATCGTCGAGTGGGAGCCCGCGTTCCGCCGGGCACATCGGTCGCTGGTGCTGGCGGGGGACCGCGGCCTGCACGCACTCGGCACGACGGGCGGGCTCAGCCAGGTGCTGGCCACCCTGCTGGAGAACTCCCTGAAGCACGGCGGCGGCGTGCTGACGATCAACACGTCGAGTACGGGCAAGTCCGTGGTGATCGAGGTGGGCGACGAGGGTCCGGGTATCCCCGAGGCCCTCGGCCAGCGCGTCTTCGAGCGGAACGTGAGCGGCAGTGGTGGCACCGGCCTGGGGCTGACCCTCGCCCGGGCTCTCGTCGCCGCGGACGGCGGCCGGCTCGAACTCGTCAAGCGCCGCCCGGCGACCTTCGCCATCTTCCTGCGTCACGACCGCGACAACGACCGTCGCCGCGTGGTCTCCGGCCCGGCCTGACCGCGTCCGTACGCCTGGAGCGCGGGGCGGCTCCGGGCCGCGCTCTGAGCCGGAGCGGTGTGAAGCCGAGGACGGCGGACCCGGCCGGCCTGCGGCAGGCCGAGGTGCGGCGGGTCGAGCTGGAGAAGGGGAGACCGGTCAGCGGGCGGTGATCGGGTCGGGCTGCGCCGGGACGTCCGCCTTGACGGCCGCTCTCGCTCCCGCCTTCGCCCGGGCCTTCCTGCCGGTCTTCGCTCCGGACTTCTGCGGGCCGGTCTTCTCGGCTGCGGTCTTCTGGGGGCCGGTCTTCTGAGAGTCGGCCTTCGTGCCGGATGCGACCAGTGCCGCCCCGACGCCCACGGCGGGTCCTTCGCTCTCGACCGGCTCCGGGACCGCGAGGAACACCCACTTCTTGTACGACCAGAAGCGGAACAACGTGCCGATGACCACGCCGATGATCTGGGCGACGTTGTAGCTCAGCAGGTCGTGCATGCCGAGCGTGTAGGTCCGGAATCCGATGGTGATCATCGGGGGGATCAGCGCGATGCCGTTGAGCAGGAAGAAGAGGATGTACTCCCGCCTCAGGCCGCTCTGCTGGCGATGCCGGTAGGTCCAGAAGCGGTTGCCCGCGTAGGCGAAGGTGGTGGCGACGACCGTGGAGATGACCTTGGATTTCATCGGGCCGACGTCGAGGCCGAAGGTCAGCAGGTTGGCGCCGAAGAAGTCGATGACGAACGCGATCGCGCCCACCGCTCCGAACTTGATCAACTCATGGATGAGCGTGGCGAACCGCTCGTAGGCGCGTCGTAGAAACTGCACGTCCCGCTCGGTCCTTCCTGATCTGCGGCCTGGTCGGCGGCGAGGTCCTCTCAGGCTACCCGCCGGTGGCACAAACAAGGGTAGTAGCACAACCTCTCCCCGCTCCGCCGCAGGTCGCCGAAGAACATTTCATGGAAAATCCCGTCATCTGGTATTTGACGGCACTCTTCGCACTACGCTCTCGCCCCACTGGATCACTTCACGCGGGGCGTGCCGTTGTGGAGAGGGGGCCTTCAACGTGGTTCGTCGTACCTTCGGGGCTCGGCTGCCGAGCCGCGTCCTCCGCCGCCTCCTGCCTGCGGTCCTGCTCGCGGCCCTGCTCGCGGGGTGCGGAACCGAGGGCGCCCGGCAGACCCCGGCCGATCCCGGGGAGTCCTCCCCGGCGACGGTCGAGATCGCCCGGGCCGACGCCGAGGCGGCCTTCGGCGGGCTCGGCGACCTCGCCGCGGCCTGGAAGGACGGCGACTGCGCCGGGATCGAGCGGTTCACGACGTGGGCGGAGAAGACGATCGGGAGCCGTGTCTGCGCGGCGGGCCGAAAGGATCGCTCCGCGCCCGGCCTCGGCACGTACGGGGATCCGGAGTTCCTGATCCCCGCGCATGAGGACGGCGAGGACGACCCCTGGTTCGCCGTCCTGGCCCGCAAGCCCACCCCGGCCTACTTCGTCTTCGTACGCACGGACGGCGCGTGGCGGCTCGGCGCCGGGCCGATCCCGCTCGCGGGCGACGCGCCCGAGGCGGCGGGCGAGATCGTGGACGCCGCCTGGGTCGGGGCTCGGCTCGTGTCCACCCGGCACGTCGCCTTCCTGACCGATCCCGCGGGGGTGAGCGGGGTCCGCTTCGTCTCCGGCGACCCCATGCGCGACCTGCTCGGCGAACTGGTCCGGGCTCCCGGCAGGGTCCGTCCCGACCGCCTGTCCACCGACGTACGCATCGAGGGGCCGGCCCGCGCGCTGGCCCTGCCGGACGGCGGGGCCCTGGTGTTCCACGCGCTGCGCCTCGTCTTCACCCAGAAGCCCGGCCCGGGGCGCTCCTCCCTCACCCATCGGCGGTACGGCGCGTCCGACGTGCGCGCCTTCACCGGCGGCGCGCCGAAGACCGTGACGGGTGCGGAGATCGTGCTGCTCGCCACCAGGGTGGCCGGGGACAACAGGATGAGGACCGTGGGCATGCGCCGGGTCCTGGCCGACATCACCGAGGGCTCCGGCTGACGGAGCGGGCCGGCGGCGCGGACTGATCGGGCGGGCTGACGCCTGGGCCGTGGCGGGCTTACGCGCGGGCAATAGGTAGGCTGACCTGTCGTGAACAGCCCGAAGGATTCCCCTTCCCGGCCCGTGGCAGACCCTGTTGCGAGCCCCGTCGTAGGCATGGTCGGCGCGGGTCAGCTCGCCCGGATGACCCAGCAGGCCGCGATCGCGCTCGGCATCGAGTTGCGCGTGCTGGCGAACGCCCGCGACGAGAGCGCCGCCAAGGTCATCGTGGACACCCATCTGGGCGACTACCGCGACCTCGCCGACCTGCGGGAGTTCGCCAAGGGGTGCGACGCCGTCACCTTCGACCACGAGCACGTGCCGACCGGGCACATCCGGGCCCTGGCCGCCGACGGGCACGCCGTACACCCCGGCGCCGACGCGCTCGTCCACGCGCAGGACAAGGCGGTGATGCGCGAGCGGCTCACCGCGATCGGCGCGCCCTGTCCCGCCTGGGCCCGCGTCGACGACCTGGCCGGCGTCGAGGCGTTCGCCGCGGAGCACGGCTGGCCGGTGGTGCTGAAGGCGGTCCGCGGCGGGTACGACGGCCGGGGCGTGTGGGTCTGCTCGTCTCCGGAAGAGGCGCGAGCGGCGCTCGGCACCGGCGTGGACCTGATGGCCGAGGCGTTCGTCCCGTTCGAGCGGGAGATCGCCGTGCTGGTCGCCCGGTCGCCGCACGGCCAGGGCGTCAGCTACCCCGTCGTGGAGACGGTCCAGCAGGACGGGATCTGCGTCGAGGTCATCGCCCCCGCGCCGGGCCTCGGCGAGGAGGAGGCGGCGTACGCCCAGCGCGTCGCGCTCACCATCGCGCGCGACCTCGGCGTGACCGGGCTCCTCGCGGTCGAGATGTTCGTCACGAAGACCGGCCTCGTGGTCAACGAGCTGGCCATGCGCCCGCACAACAGCGGCCACTGGACGATCGAGGGCGCGCGTACGTCCCAGTTCGAGCAGCACCTGCGGGCCGTGCTGAACCTGCCGCTCGGGTCGCCGTCGATGACCGCGCCGGTCGTCGTCATGGCCAACCTGCTCGGCGGGCCCGACCCGGACGTGTACTCCCGGTACGAGCACGTGCTGGCCAACGACCCGGGTATCAAGATCCATTTCTATGGCAAGGACGTGCGGCCCGGCCGCAAGATCGGGCACGTCACGGCCCTCGGCACCGACCTCGACGAGGTGCGGGCCCGTGCCCACCACGCCGTCACCTGTCTGAGAGGACCCGTGGATGCCTGACGTCGGGATCGTCATGGGGAGCGACTCGGACTGGCCGGTGATGCGCCTGGCCGCCGAGGCGGTCGCCGAGTTCGGCGTGTCCTTCGAGGCCGACGTGGTCTCCGCGCACCGGATGCCGGCCGAGATGATCGAGTACGGCTCCCGCGCGGCCGGGCGCGGACTGAAGGTGATCATCGCCGGGGCGGGCGGCGCCGCCCACCTGCCGGGGATGCTGGCCTCCGTCACCCCGCTGCCGGTGATCGGCGTCCCGGTGCCGCTCAAGTATCTCGACGGGATGGACTCGCTGCTGTCGATCGTCCAGATGCCGGCCGGGGTGCCCGTGGCGACCGTCGCCGTCGGCGGCGCCCGGAACGCGGGACTGCTCGCCGTACGGATCCTGGCCGCGGCCGACGAGGGACTGCGGCGGCGGATGGAGGAGTTCCAGGCCGCCCTGCGCGACCAGGCGCACGCCAAGGGCGAGCGCCTCCGCGCCGAGGCCGCCGCCCTTCACGGAGAGTCCGACCTCACACGGAAAGCCTGACCCCACACAGGGAGTCTGACCCTGTGCGGGGAGCCTGACGCTGTACGGGGAGCGTGACGCTGTACGGGGAGCGTGATCAGGGGCGGCCGAGCGCCCGGTAGTCCCAGCCCGCGCCCCGCCACGTCTCCGCGTCGAGGGCGTTGCGGCCGTCGACGATGACCCGGGCGGCGACGACCGCCCCCAGGTCCTCGGGGTCGAGCGCGACGAACTCCCGCCACTCGGTGAGCAGCAGCACGGCCTCGGCTCCGCTCGCGGCCTCCAGGGCCGACCCGGCGTACCCGAGGTGGGGATGGGCGGCCCGCGCGTTGGCCAGGGCCGCGGGGTCGTAGAGCGTCACCAGCCCGCCCTGCTCGGCGATCTTCACCGCGACGTACAGGGCGGGCGAGTCGCGGATGTCGTCGGAGTCGGGCTTGAAGGCCGCGCCCAGCACCGCCACCCTCCGGCCGTCGAACGAGCCGCCGAGGGCCTCAGCGGCGAGGCCGACCATCCGGGCGCGGCGCCGCAGGTTGATCTCGTCGACCTCCCGCAGGAAGGCGAGCGCGTGGCCGGCGCCCAGTTCGTCCGCCCGGGCGGTGAACGCCCTGATGTCCTTGGGCAGGCATCCGCCGCCGAAGCCGAGGCCGGGGTTGAGGTACCTGCCGCCGATCCGGTCGTCGTACGACAAGGCCGCCGACAACTGCGTGACGTCGCCGCCGGCGGCCTCGCAGACCTCCGCCATCGCGTTGATGAACGAGATCTTGGTGGCCAGGAACGCGTTCGCGGCCGACTTGACCAGTTCGGCCGTGGGGAAGTCGGTCACCACGATCGGCACCTCGCCGAGCGGGGCGTAGACGTCCCGCAGGATCTTCTCGGCCCGTTCGGAGGTCACTCCGAGCACGATCCGGTCCGGCTTGAGGGTGTCCTGCACGGCGAAGCCCTCGCGCAGGAACTCGGGGTTCCAGGCCAGCTCGGCCTGTGTGCCGGCGGGCGCGAGCCGTACGAGCTTCTCGGCCAGGCGCTCGGCGGTGCCGACGGGGACCGTCGACTTGCCCACGACCAGGCACTCGCGGTCCAGGTGGGGGGCCAGCGACTCGACGACCGCGTCGAGATAGGAGACGTCGGCGGCGCGCTCGCCCTTCTTCTGCGGCGTGCCCACGCAGACGAAGTGGACGTCGCCGAACTTCGCGACCTCCTCATAGGAGGTGGTGAAGCGCAGCCTGCCCGAGTCGAGGTTGCGGCGCAGGACCTCCTCGAGCCCGGGCTCGTGGATCGGCAGCTCGCCGCGCCGCAGTCGTTCGATCTTGCTCTCGTCCACGTCCAGACCGAGCACCTCGAAGCCCAGCTCCGCCATGCAGGCCGCGTGCGTGGCACCCAGGTAGCCGGTCCCCAGCACGGTGAGGCGGTACGGCACGGCAGGCTCCCCTCTTGCCGACTCTTCGTGATCTGGCATGGTACCGGCCCTGTCATCTGCCCGAGCAGCCACCTGGGCAAACCGCGGCCTTGGCCCCAACGGTACGGCCAAATGCCCAGGTGGTCGATGCGTCCCGGGCGCTTCGGGCATTACGGCCCCTGTCAGGGCACACTGTCAGGAAGGCTGTTGTACCGACTGGTAACTTTCCAGTCGGACGTCCTAGTATCGGCGTCATGAGCTTCCCTCTCTATGCCCCCGCCGAGGAGCACGAGATGCTCCGGGAGACCGTCCGGGCCCTCGCCGACGAGAAGATCGCCCCGCGAGCCGCGGCGGCGGACGAGAACGAGGAGTTCCCCTGGGAGGTCTACAAGGACCTCGTCGCGGCCGACCTCCAGGCCGTGCACATCCCCGAGGCGTACGGCGGCGCGGGGGCCGACGCCCTGGCCACCGTGATCGTGATCGAGGAGGTCGCCCGCGCCTGCGCCTCGTCCTCCCTGATCCCTGCCGTCAACAAGCTGGGCACCGTGCCGCTGCTGCTGTCTGCGTCCGAGGACCTCAAGCAGCGCTACCTGCGGCCGGTCGCGGCCGGGGAGGCGATGTTCTCCTACGCCCTGTCGGAGCCGGAGGCCGGCTCCGACGCCGCCGCGATGAAGACCAGGGCCGAGCGCGACGGCGACCACTACGTGCTCAACGGCACCAAGATGTGGATCACCAATGCGGGCGTGTCGGAGTACTACACGGTCATGGCCGTGACCCACCCGTCGGCCGGCGCCCGCGGCATCTCCGCGTTCGTGGTCGAGAAGGACGACGAGGGCGTCTCGTTCGGGCCGAAGGAGAAGAAGCTGGGTATCAAGGGCTCGCCCACGCGCCAGGTCATCCTGGAGAACGTGCGGATCCCCGAGTCCCGGATGATCGGCGAGCCGGGCACCGGCTTCAAGACCGCCCTCGCCACCCTGGACCACACCCGCATCACCATCGCCGCGCAGGCGCTCGGCATCGCCCAGGGCGCGCTGGACCACGCGATCGGGTACGTCAAGGAGCGCAAGCAGTTCGGCAAGCGGATCGCCGACTTCCAGGGCCTGCAGTTCATGGTCGCCGACATGGCGATGAAGCTGGAGGCCGCCCGCCAGCTCACCTACGCCGCCGCGGCCAAGTCGGAACTGGCCATGAACGGCACGCCGGTCAAGGACCTCACGTTCTTCTCCAGCGCCGCCAAGTGCGCCGCCTCCGACGCCGCCATGGAGATCACCACCGACGCCGTCCAGCTCCTCGGCGGGTACGGCTACACCCGCGACTTCCCCGTCGAGCGCATGATGCGCGACGCGAAGATCACCCAGATCTACGAGGGCACCAACCAGATCCAGCGCATGGTCATGGCCCGCCAGCTCCTCAAGTAACCCCTGATTCGTGACGGCTCCGCCTTCCTCCTCCGGGCGGTGGTGGAAGATTTCTCCGGGGCCGTGTCGATCCGCGGGCCGCTCGTTCGACGTAGGGGTGCGAGGGCCGAGAGGCGGCCCCGCCGGACGAGGAGAACGCGATGTCGAAGTACCTGTTGATCATGCGGGGCACCGACGAGTCGAACGCGGCCATGATGGCCGACATCGAGGAGTTGATGGCCAGGACCCACCGCTTCATCGAGGAGACGGTCAAGGCCGGCGTTCTCCTCGCGGCGGAAGGGCTGGACGATCCGGCCCAGGGCGTCGTGGTCGACTTCAGCGGCGAGACCCCGGTGGTCACGGACAGGCCGTACGGCGAGACCAAGGAACTGTTCGGGGGTTTCTTCCTGCTCGACGTCGCCTCGAAAGAGGAGGCGGTCGAGTGGGCCAAGCGGGTCCCAGCGGCCCCCGGGTCGAAGATCGAGGTCCGGCGGGTGCCCGGGAGCGACGAGGTCCCGCAGGTCGACGAGTGATCAACGAGAGCAGGGGCCGGATCTGATGGGTACGGCCGATGTCGAGGCCGTCTGGCGGATCGAGTCGGCGCGGATCGTCGCCGCGCTGACCCGGTTCACCGGCGATTTCGGGCTGGCCGAGGACGCGGCCCAGGAGGCGGTGGCCGAGGCGCTGGTGTCGTGGCCGCTCGCCGCTCCGGCGAATCCGGCCGGCTGGCTCATGGCCACGGCCCGGCGGCGGGCGATCGACGCGATCCGCCGCCGGACCGCCCTCCAGGACCGATACGCCCTGCTGGCGGCCGACTCGGCGGCTGAATCAGCGGTTGACGAGGAGATCGATCCCGACAGGATCGATGACGACGTGCTGGCGCTGATGTTCGTCAGCTGCCACCCGGTGCTCTCCCCGGAGGCCCGGGTGGCGCTGACCCTGCGCGTGGTCGGCGGCCTGTCCAGCGAGGAGATCGCCCGCGCGTTCCTCGTACCCGTGCCAACCGTGCAGGCCCGCATCACCCGGGGCAAGAAGACGATCGCGGCGGCCGGGGTGCCGTTCGAGCTGCCGCCGGCCGCCGAGCGCCGGGAGCGGCTGGGCGGCGTGCTCAGCGTCCTCTACGTGATCTTCACCGAGGGGTCGACGGCCACGTCGGGCGACCGGCTGCTGCGCCCCGACGTCGCGTACGAGGCGATCCGGCTCGCCCGCACCCTGGCCGCGCTGCAGCCGGACGAGCCGGAGGTGCACGGACTGCTGGCGTTGTGCGAGCTGACGGCCGCGCGTTTCCCGGCCCGGACCGGCCCGGACGGTTCGCCGGTCCTGCTCGACGAGCAGGACCGGCGGCGGTGGGACTTCTCGGCGATCCGCCGTGGGCTGGCCGCGCTGGCCAAGGCGTCGGCTCGCGGCCTCGGCCCCTACGGACTGCAGGCCGCGATCGCCGCCGTCCACGCGTCGGCGCCCTCGGTGGAGGCGACCGACTGGGACCGGATCGTGGTGCTCTACGAGGCACTCGGCCGGGTCGCACCCTCGCCGGTGGTCGAGCTCAACCGGGCTGTCGCCGTCGCCATGGCCTCGGGCCCGGCGCAGGCTCTGGCCATCGTGGACGAGCTGATCGCCTCGGACCGGCTCCCCGGTTCGCATCTGGTCCCGACCGTACGCGGTGAGCTGCTGGCCCGGCTCGGACGGCGACCGGAAGCGCGCGCCGAACTGGAGCTGGCCGCCCGGCTGTGCGCCAACCAGCGCGAACGCTCGGTGCTGCTGCGCAAGGCGGCCTCGCTGGGCTGACTTCTCCGGGCTGACCGCTCCGGCTCCGCCGTCCGGTCCGGTGCTCTCGCGCCTTCAGGTGAGCGGACCCGGAGGTGGCACTTGTCCGCGGCGTACGGCTGTCGCCGCCACGAGGGCGAGGGCGGCGTATCCGCAGGTGACGGCCAAGCCCGCCCATGGCGGGAGCGGGTAGTAGCCTCCGAGCAGTGAAGGGATCACGTCCACGTGGGCGAAGGTGGGGACGCTCTGCGTGATCGCGAACCCGGCGGCCGGGGTGATCGTCAGCAGCCATGACGGCAGGCCCACGGTGGCCAGCAGGTAGGGCACGACGATCAGCGCGACGGCCAGCCCGACGGCGACGACGGTCCGTCTGACCAGCGCGGCGAGGCCCAGAGCCAGTACGGCGGCGGCCGCGGTCAGCGCCGCGTAGCCGACGATCACCCGGAGTTCGGTGCTCAGGGGGATCGGCTGGACCGGGTTCTGGTGGGCACGCAGTATCGCCAGGCCGACGGGGACCACGACCCCCGAGGCCACCAGCCCCGCCGCGAACGCGACCGCGCCGACCACGACGGCTTTGGCCGCCAGCGGCCGCGCCGGCTGCGGCAGGGTCCTGACCTGAGCGCGCCGGTGCTCCGCCGTGAGGAACGTGACCGCCGCCACGAGCACCGGGATCAGTCCCAGGGCCCCGCCGGTCAGCATGAGGTCGGCGCGTACGCCGCCCTCCATCGTGGCGGGCCCGATGTCGCCGCCCCCGGTCACGACGAACGTGCCGCCCGACTCGACGGCCCCGCCCGGGTGGTGCGGCGTCCTGCCGTCGGCCTCCATGATGGCGCCGACGTCGTCGCGGCGCCACGGACCGTCGGCGCCCTGCAATGTGATCTGGTCGAAGGTGGCGGTGGCCTGGGCGAAGGCCTCTGCCGTCTTCCACAGCACCCCTGGCGAGGTCGCGAACAGCCCGATCTCGACCGTCTCGGGCAGTCCGGTCAGCGTGACCGTGCCGACCTCGGTCCACGTCCTGCCGTCGTCCGACTCGTAGCCGGTGACGGTCTCGCCCGACCTGGTCAGTCGCAGCCACCGCGGGCCGTCGTGAGGATCACCGGCCACGTCGTGGGTGTAGTCGTACTGCATCCGTACGCCGTGCTCTCCGGTGAGCATCACGGCGGCGTATGGTGTGCCCTGCGTGAGGCTCTGCCTGACCAGGAGCCCGGCCTTCGCCCACGGCACGGCCCCCTCCTTGACGTTGCGCACCCCGGGGACGGCGTCCGGCATCCGCATCTGCCCGGTCAGGTCCGACACCCGGGCGGTGAGGGCGCCGTTCCCCTTGAGCGGCTGGTGCACGAAGTAGTACTTGTCGCTGACCGCCGTGCCGTCGGGGCCCACCAGAGGCGCGGGGCAGGGGCCCTCGCCCTTCCCGGTCACGCACGTGCTGCGGACGCCCCCGGCGATCAGCAGTCCGAGCGACACGGTGACCAGCACGGAGGCCGCCATGGCGAGCACCCAGCCGCGCCTGGTGCGGAACCTGCTCCACTCCGCGTGCAGCGCCCCGGGAAAACCGTCCTGCCGGCCGAGCCGGCGAGGCTTCAGTGGATTCATGGCGACGGTTGTACGGGGCACCCGGTTCCAGCCGGGTCGCGGCCGCCGCGACCCGGCTGCGACCGGGGAACTGGCATCGTGGAGACATGGCACCTCGACCCGGCCGCCCCGCCCGCCCGACGGCCGGCGGTGAGCGGCGGTGAGGGTCCTCGTCGTCGAAGACTTCGAGGTCCTCGCCCGCTCCATCGGAACCGGACTGCGCCGCGAGGGCATGGCCGTCGACGTCGTCCTGGACGGAACCGCCGCCATCGACCGCCTGGCCGTCACCCGCTACGACGTGGTGATCCTCGACCGCGACCTGCCCGGTGTCCACGGGGACGAGATCTGCCGGCGACTCGCCAACAGTCGCTGCGAGACCCGCGTACTGATGCTCACCGCCTCCGGCACGATCGAGGACCGCGTCGACGGGCTCGGCCTCGGCGCCGACGACTACCTGCCCAAGCCGTTCGCGTTCGCGGAACTGGTCGCCCGCGTCCGCGCCCTGGCCCGCCGCGCCACCCCGCCGCTGCCGCCCACCCTGGCGTGCGGCGACATCACCCTCGATCCCGCCCGCCGTGTCGCGTCCCGGGCGGGCCGGCGCCTCGACCTGAGCCCCAGGGAGTTCGCCCTGCTCGAATGCCTGCTCGCCGTACCCGGCCTGGTCATCTCCGCCGAGGAACTGCTCGAACGCGTGTGGGACGAGGCCGCCGACCCCTTCAGCAGCGCCGTCAAGCACACCATGCACCGGTTGAGGGTCAAACTCGGCGACCCGCCTGTGATCGAGACCATCCGCGAAGGCGGCTACCGCATCGGGCCGGCATGACCTCCCGGAAACTCGCCAGAAGGTCCCTGCGGAAGAGGCTCGCACTCGTCTACGCGGCGGGCGTCTACGCCGCGGGAGTCCTGGTGCTCGTCTTCGTCGACCTCCCGCTCGCCGGCATCCAGGAGACCAGGCCAGCGGGCCTGCCCGAACCGAGCACCGTCACCGAGACGGAGTCCGGGATCGGCCTGCCCCAACTCCTCACCGGGTCCGCCGTCGCCCTGGTCGTCCTGGTTCCCGTCGCCCTGGCCCTCGGCTGGTACGTCGCCGGCCGGTTCCTGGACCCGCTGCGCGCCATCACCGCCACGGCTCAAGTCATCTCCGCAGGGAACCTCCACCGGCGCCTGGACCTCGGCGAGCCCACGGACGAGCTGACCGAACTCGGTCACACCCTGGACGACCTGTTCGCCCGGCTCGAAGCCTCCTTCGACGCCCAGCGCCACTTCGTCGCCAACGCCTCCCACGAGTTGCGCACCCCTCTCGCCGGCCTGCGCACCCTCCTCGAAGTCGCCCTCGCCGACCCCGACGCCGACGCCGGCACCCTGCGCTCGGCCTGCCAGGAGGCCCTCGCTCTGGGCGGATACCAGGAGCGGCTCGTCGAAGCGCTGCTCGCCCTGGCCACCAGCGAGCGCGGCGTCACCCGTTGGGACACCCTCGACCTCGCCGACGTCGCCGGAGGAGTGCTCGCCTCCCGTCGTGACCAGGCGACGCGGAGAGGCGTCGACCTCACCAGCCACCTGACGCCCGCGGTGACGGCCGGAGACCCGGGACTGCTCGAAAGCCTCGTCGCCAACCTCGTCGACAACGCCATCCGCCACAACCACGCAGGCGGGCACGTGAAGGTCACGACGCGGACCTCCGGCACGCAGGTGGCCCTCACGGTCGTCAACAGCGGGCCGGTCGTCCCCGAGGACCAGATCCAGCGACTTTTCCAACCCTTCCAGAAACTGGCGCCCGAACGGCACGGCCGCGACGGGTACGGCCTCGGCCTCGCCATCGTCAGCGCCGTCACCCAGGCTCACCACGCCACCCTGGCCGCCCGCGCACGCCCCGAAGGAGGCCTGTCCATCACCGTGCGGTTCACGCACGGTTCTCCTCCAAGCCAGGGACAATGAGGGCGCCGGACCGGTGAAGGAGGGCGGGGACGACGCCGGACCGGCCCGCTTGTGACCCGCGCTTCCGCGACCCGGACACGACGAGGGAACGATGACCTGGGAACAGCACGCCGCACGGCTCGCCGCCGACGTCACCCGGCCCGCCTCGCGCTGGCGCGGTCCGGTGGCCACCACGCCGCGCCAGTTGTTCGTCCCGAGATGGTGGGAACACCGCGGCGGACTCTGGACGCTGCGGGACGGGCCGGCCGACGAGCGGGAATGGCTGAAGGCGGCCTTCTCCGACGTGTCGCTCGTGACCCGGGTCGGGTCGTCACACGCCGACCATGCCACGGGCGAGGATCACCCGGCCGGACTGCCGACGTCGTCCTCGACTCTGCCCGGCCTGGCCGTGCGCATGTACCAGCACGCCGACATCCAGGACGGCGTCGACGTGCTCGACGTCGGTGTCGGCTCCGGGTACGGCGCCGCGTTGCTCACCCGGCGGCTCGGCGATCGGCACGTGACGAGCGTGGACCTGGACGCCTACCTGACCGAGGCCGCGACCGAGCGGCTCGACAGGATCGGCCTGCACCCGCGGGTCGTCACCTGTGACGCCACCGGGCCCCTGCCGGGGACGTTCGACCGCATCGCGGCCATGGTGTCCGTACGGCCGGTCCCGGCGAGCTGGCTGGCGGCGCTGCGTCCCGGTGGGCGCCTCGTCACGACGATCGCGAACACGATGATCATCATCGTCGCGGACAGGACCGGCGACGGCGGCGCCTTCGGGCGGGTGCAGTGGGATCGGGCGGGGTTCATGACGACCCGGCACGGCGAGGACTATCCGCCCGGGCTCAGCGCCAGGTTCGAGGAGATCCGCGACCAGGACGGCGAGGACGTCGGACGCGGCCGGTACCCGATGGTCGAGGTGATCGAGGCGTGGGAGCTCCGGTCGATGCTGGAGGTGACCGCTCCGGGCGTCTCGCACTGGTTCGAGGCGGGTGACGACGGCCGGCGGACGGCGTGGATGGTCCACGCGGACGGCTCCTGGGCGCGTGCCGAGGGCGTGCGCGACGAGGCCCCGCTCGTCCACCAGGGCGGGCCGCGGCGTCTTTGGGACATTCTCGACCAGATCCGCCATCAGTGGCTCGTCGACGGCAGCCTGCCCCTGTACGGGGCATGGGTCACCATCAGCCCTGACGGCGCGATCCGGCTGGAGCGCGGGCGGTGGCAGGCCACCATCGCCTGACCGGCCGCCCCACTCCGGGCGGATGAAGGGTTCGGGGTCCGTTACAGTCCTTGTGCACCATGACAATCACGGCACAGGACCTCAACCGCGCCACGCTCGCCCGGCAACTGCTGCTGCGGCGGGAGCCGGTCGGCGTCGTCGACGCGGTCCGGCGCGTGGTCGCGCTACAGGCGCAGCAGCCCGCCTCACCGTACATCGCGTTGTGGAACCGGCTCGCCGCCTTCGACCCGGCCGACCTCGACGTGGCGTTCGCCGGGCGGGCGCTGGTCAAGGCGACGCTGATGCGGATCACGCTGCACGTGGTGCACGCCGACGACCACCCGACCATGCACACGGCCATGCAGCCGACGCTGCGCGGCGCGAGGCTCGGCGACCGCCGCTTCACGGAGAGCGGTCTCGGGGCCGCCGAGGCCGACGCGCTCCTCCCGGATCTGCTGGAGTTCGCGGATCGCCCCCGCACCAACGCCGAGGTCCAGGCCTGGCTCGCCGAACGGCTCGCCGTCCCGCCGCAAGGGGTGTGGTGGGCGGTGCGGTCGTTCGCGCCGCTGCTGCACGTTCCGATGGGCGGGCCGTGGTCGTTCGGCCCACGGCCGTCGTACATCGCGTCGGGGACGCCGCCGGCGCCGTACGACAGGGACCTGTCCGACAAGTACCTGCAGACGCTGGTCACCCGCTACCTGGAGGGCTTCGGTCCCGCGTCGGTGGCGGATGTGGCGCAGTTCGCCCTGGTGCAGCGGTCCAGGGTGCGCGGCGCGCTGGGTGCCCTCTCCGCCGTACTGGAGCGGGTGGAGGGGCCCGGCGGCGCGGAGTTGTACGACGTGCCGGGCGCGCCGCGGCCCGCCGCGGACACCCCCGCCCCTCCCCGGCTGATGGCCATGTGGGACAGCGTCCTGCTGGCGTACGCCGACCGGAGCCGCGTCCTCCCGCCGGAGTACCGCAGGCTCGTGATCCGGACGAACGGTGACGTGCTGCCGACGCTGCTGGTCGACGGGTACGTCGCGGGGGTGTGGCGCCAGGTCGAGGGCGGAATCGAGGCGACCGCCTTCCACCCGTTGCCGGCCGAGGCGTGGGAGGGGCTCGCCGAGGAGGCCCGGGCGCTGGTGGCGCTGCTGACCGGCCGGGACACCCGGCTCTACCGCGCCTACGACCGCTGGTGGGCCGACCTGCCCGCCGCAGAGGTGCGGGTTCTCCCCGGCTGAACCATCTCTTGCTTTCTGCATCCGAACGTCCGTGACGGTGTGCGAAGATGCCGGAATGCCGTACCGGGTACTCCTGGCCGCGGTCGTGACCGCCGCCCCACTCACGATCACTCCCCATGCCGAGGCCGCAGCGGCCAAGCCGGTGATCCGCTACGCCGGGCTCGGTTCCTGCCTGCAGAGCGACGGCGGCCGGCACGCGTGCGGGCCGTTGAAGCTGTGGCTGAGCAACGGACGCGTCGTCGCGCTCCCGGGCGCGCGCAGGACGGTGGGCGACGACGAGTACGTCGCCGCCGCCGTCGTCGCGGTCTCCCAGGACGGCGCCCAGGCGGCGTACTTCGGCGGGAAGGACGGCGTGCTCACGATCTGGACGGCCGCCACCGGCAGGGCGCGCGAGATCCCCCGGGTGACCTGGCCGGACGACCTCCAGATGAACGCGCTGACTCTCTCTCCGGGCGGGCGGTACGTCAGCATGCGCGGCGTCGACGCCTCCGAATGGGAGGTCGACCGGGTCGCCGACACGACCACCGGGAAGGTCTTCACCCTGCCCAGGGGATACCAGACCTGGGACTTCGGCCCCGACGGCAGACGGATGATGGCGGGGAACAACCGTACGGCGGTGCTCTACTCGACCGGCACGTGGTCGGTGAAGCTGCGGCGCTCCGTCTACATGCGGGGCGACCTCGGCCCCGACGGCGTCACCGTGGCCGCCACCAAGTGGACGAAGACCGGCAAGTCCGTCCGGAACATGGTCGTCACCCGCAACCTCGCCACCGGCAAGAAGAGCACGATCACCATCCGGCTCCGTACGGGGGAGGACGCTCTGCGGGCGCGCTGGGACAAGGCCGGTCACATCGACGTCCTGACCCGCTCCGACCGCCGGGTCGGCGGCGAGGAGCGCAGGCTCCACACCTGGTACCGGTTGAACCGCACGACGCACCGGTTGACGCGGATCGACTCCTTCGTGATCCCGTCCTCCGTGGGAGGCTACGTCCTCCCCACCTGACGGCCGGCACCGGACCATGTCCTCGCGGGTCCGGGCCATCGGTGGTCCCACGCGTCCCCGGGGTTTCTCCGCTCCCGCTGATGACGATAAGAACGGGCAATCCTCACCGTGGCATTGCCGGGTCATGCGGTGGCTTTACCCGCGATGCCGCATCGTTGAGAGTGCTCAGCGGTTCTCAATCCATGCCAATTCGGACAGACGGCTCTCGTGATCAGGCCTGTCCGGCCACCGGGGCGTCCTCCAGGACCTCCCCGAGCGCGAGCCGTACGGTCCGGCCCTGCCCGCGTCTCGTACGGGCGCTCCGCTGGCCGGCCGCGCTCGCGGCGGGGGGTCTCGCGGCCGAGGCGATGGGACAGCGGATCCCCGCGCCGCACCTGCTCGTGCCGATGGCGCTGGGCCTCTGCCTGGCCCTCACCGGCGTGATGCCCGACAAGGCGCCGCGGTGGGCGAACCGGGTGGCCCAGGCGCTCCTCGGGGTCCTGCTGGGCACGCACCTGAACCCGCAAGCCCTGAGTGACACCGCCGGTGCGGTCGTCCCGCTCACCACCGTCACAGGAGCCGCAGTCGTCATGGGCGTCGGCGCGGCGGCGATCCTCGCCCGCCGCGCCGGGGTCGACCGGGCGAGCGCGACCCTGGGCATGGTGGCGGGGGGTTCCACCGCCGTGGTCGCCTCCGCCGAGGAGCTCGGCGCGGACACCCGGCTCGTCGCGTTCATGCAGTACTTACGGGTCGGCCTGGTCGCGGCCACCGCTCCGGTGATCATCGACTGGGTCGCCGGCGGAAAGAGCGCGCGCGAGGCGCCGGTCGCCACCCATGAGTGGGGGCGGTTCGTCGCGGGCGACCATCAGGGGGTGGGGCTCCTGCTCCTGGCGGCCGTCGCGGCCCTCGGCGTGTTCCTGGGCAGGAAGACGCGGCTGCCGTGTCCGGCGCTGCTCGGCCCGATGCTCCTCACCGCCGTGGGCACGGCGCTGGTCACGTTGACCGGCACGCTGACGGAGATCGTCCCGATGGACGCGCCGCCGGCGTACGCCCCGGCGGGCGCGCTGAGAACGGCCCTGTTCACCCTGGTCGGCCTCGACGTGGGCCTGCGTTTCACCCGGCACACGCTGCGCAGGGTGCGCTCGCTGCTGCCGGTGCTCCTCGCCCTGACGGCGGTGGTGAGTGGGGGATGCGCCGTGCTGGCGGCCGGCCTGGCGCGGATCCTGGACATCCCGTTCTCCGACGCCTACCTGGCCACCACGCCCGGCGGGATCAACGCCGTGCTGACCACCGCCGTCGTCACCGACGCCGACGTCTCACTGATCTCCGGTGTGCAGAGCTTCAGGCTCTTCCTCATGGCGCTGCTCGCGCCCCTGCTGGTCCGGTTCGCCCTGTCCGTGCTCCGCGGCCCCGCGCGGCCCCGCCGGACCCCCGCGCCCGCGCCGCCCAGGGCACGGCTCACCTCCGCGAGGTCGGGCTCTCCATGACGTTGAGGGCGTCGGGTCAGTGGAGATCACGTCGGCTGTCAGTGATCTCAGGGTAAGGATGTGGACAGCAGTGAGACGAAACCGAGCAGGACCAGGAGGAAGACCAGGGCCGCCACGCCGTACACGACGTTCATCGCGACGGTCCCCGCGAGGGCGAAGGCGATCGCGGCCAGGACCTGCACGACGAACAGAAGCAGGTCGATCACGCCGAGGACGATCGCGACGACGAGGCGGACCAGGAACCACACGAATCCCAGCGGAGGCCAGTCGTGCATGGTGGAGTCGTCGTACGCCCATCGTGACCACGAGAACGGGCGGTGGAAGGTCGTCTGCCAGTACTCGGTCCACTTGTGGATGACACCGGTGCCCTTCTGGACGGGCACCCGTTCCGCTTTCTTGAATTCGATCGTCTTGGCGGTCCCCCGGAGGACTTCGATGACCACGCGCTGGTCGTCGACCGAGAAGTCGGTGGTGCCGTCGACCACTGCGTGGAACGTTCCGGCGCCACTCTTGACCCGGTAGACGTCGTCGACCGAGGCCCGCTTGTCCCGGAAGATGACATAGATGGACCTGCCGCCGGTGTCGGGCAGGGGAAGGCCGGCGTTCAGTTCGATTTTGCCGACCGGTGTGACGAGGCCGACGTCGCCCTCCACGCCGACGTCCCCGTCCGACCATTTCAGTTTCACGGGCAGGACGGTCGGTTGAAAAGTGATCTCAGTGGTCTCGTCCGTGCAGGCGGCGGGGGCCGCGAGGATCATCAGTACCGCGATGACGCGCACCGCCAGCCGCAGGGGGTCTGACATGGGAGTGCTCCGTGGTCACGTCGCCGTTCGACATCTGTTGTCCGCGCACTCGTCGGTCGTCACCTTCGACGCGGACGATCGGCCCCGATTCCGTCGTCTTCATGGTTCGGTCGCCTGGTTCAACGTGCGGAGCGTTATGCGGGTTCCGAGAATTCCCGGAGGTGCGTTCAGTGCCGTCTGGTGTACGAGTTATCCACGAACCGGAATTCCGATGTGCCTTTCACCGGGGCCGGCGAGGGTCACTTTTTGCAGATGTTCTGGGTCGCGGTGCGGGCCGAGGGGGTCGCCACGGGCGTCGAGGCAGGGGCCCCGGTGGAGGACGCGGTGGGGGCCGCCGTCACGGTCACCTTCTTCACGTCGTGGTTCTTCTGGCCCACGACCACCTCGATGCCGGTCACGTCCGGCTGCTCGCGCAGTTCCGCTCCCGGGATGGCGGCGGCCACCGTACGGGCCGAGTCCTCGCGGCCGGGCGGGTAGCGCACGACCGTGTTCGCGAAGTCGCGCCGGGCCGTGTCGCCGGGGGGCGACGGCACCATGAACCCCGCCTCGACGAGCTTGGCCTTCGTGGCCGCGCCGAGGCCGGTGACGAGCGTGCCGTTGAGCACCTTGACCGAGATCCGCGCGGGCGGGATGGTGAGCGCCCCCGGCGAGGCCGCGGGACTCGCCGGGGCCGTGGGGGAGGCCGACGGCTTCGCGGACGCGGACGCCTTCGCCGGCGGCTCCACGAGGGGCTGGTCGGCGTCGATCCGCCGGAACAGCTCACGGGCGGCCGGCTTGTCCCACAGCACCGCCGACTCGCCCGTGGGCGAGCGGTAGTTCACGTCGGCCAGCGGCACGGTCGCGAACGACACGTCGTCGGTCGAGACGTCCCTGAACTGGCTGACCATGCCGAGCAGGTCCTTCTGCAGGGCCGGGTCCACCGTGAGCGTCTTGAACGTGGAGTCGAGGAACCCGGCGAGCTTGGCCGGGTTGGCCAGCGTGCCGCCGCTCAGCGCCTTGTCGAGCAGCGCCGAGACGACCTGCTGCTGCCGGTCGATGCGGTCGAGGTCGGACCGGGCCGTGGCCCTCGTGCGGGCGTACGCGAGCGCGTTGACCCCGTCCAGGGTGTACGTCCCCGGCCGCAGGTTGAGCTTCGTCTTGGAGTCGTCGATGGCCACCGGCGTGCAGACGGTGACGCCGCCGAGTGACTCCACCACGCCGATGAACCCGAGGACGTTCACCTCGACGTAGTGGTTGATGCGCAGGCCGGTCACCTGCTCCACCGTCTTGACGGTCAGCTTCGGCCCGCCGAACTGGTACGCGGAGTTGATCTTGTGGTCGCCCTTGCCGGGGATCGTCGTCCAGGTGTCCCTCGGCAGGCTGACGACGGTCACTCTGCTGTGGTCCTCCGACAGGTGGAGCACCATCATCGTGTCGGTGCGCTCGCCGACGTCGCGGCCGAGGTGGAGTTGGACCTGCTGGCGCCTGCTCAGGTTGTCGCGCCTGTCCACGCCGACGAGCAGGATGTTCATCGCGCCCCGTGACGAGGACTCGCTCGTGCCCGCGTCCACCGACTGGATGCGGTCGGAGGCGAAGTTGGGCACCGCCCACAGCACACCCGAGCCGACCAGCACGATCCCGGAGAGCGCGCCCGAGATGACCAGGGATCGGAGGTTGCTCCCGCGGCGGCGGGCGCGCTGTGCCGTCAGCCGCACTCCGCCGTACCCGTCGCCGCCTATACGGACGCCGGAGTCCTCCTGATCGTCGCCGGGCATTCCCGTCCTCCGGTTGCCGTCTCCACCCCTCCGTACAGTAGCGTGAGCGCCGCCATGAAGCCCTTTCCCGACTCGCGACAGTCGAGCCAGAATCCCGCGCGGAACTGGCCGCCGGTATCGGTGATCATGCCGGTGCTGAACGAGGAGCGGCACCTGCGCGACGCCGTCCGGCAGGTCCTCGAACAGGACTACGAGGGCCCTCTCGAGGTCGTCATCAGCGTGGGCCCGTCCCACGACCGCACCCAGGAGGTGGCCGACGCCATCGCGGCCGAGGACCGCCGCGTCGTCGTCGTGCCGAACCCCACCGGCCGCACGCCCAACGCGCTGAACGCCGCGATCGCCGCGTCCCGCAACCCGATCATCGCGCGGGTGGACGGGCACGCGATCCTGCCCCGCGACTACCTCCGTACGGCGGTTGAGACGCTGGAGCAGACCGGCGCCGACAACGTCGGCGGCATCATGGCCGCCGAGGGGATCACGCCGTTCGAGCAGGCGGTGGCCTGCGCCATGACCTCGAAGATCGGCGTGGGCAACGCCCGGTTCCATACGGGCGGGGAGGCCGGCCCGGCCGACACCGTCTACCTGGGCGTCTTCCGCCGCAGCGCGCTCGACCGGGTCGGCGGCTACGACGAGCACTTCCTGCGCGCGCAGGACTGGGAGATGAACCACCGCATCCGGGAGACCGGCGGGCTGGTGTGGTTCCAGCCGAGGATGCGTGTCACCTACCGTCCCCGGCCCAACGTGCGCGCCCTGGCCAAGCAGTACTTCCACTACGGCCGCTGGCGGCGGGTCGTCTCCCGCACCCACCAGGGCACGATCAACCTGCGTTACCTCGCCCCGCCCGCCGCCGTCGCGGCGATGGCGCTGGGCCTGGTGGTCTCGCCCGTGTTCTGGCCCGGCCTGCTCATCCCCGGGGGCTACCTCGCGGCGATCGTCGCGGGCTCGGTCCTCACCGGCCGAGGGCTGCCCGGCGCCGCGCTCGTACGCCTTCCAGTGGTGTACGCCACCATGCACGTCTCCTGGGGGACGGGCTTCCTGACCAGCCCCCCGAAGCTCAGCAAGCCCCAGCCGCGTGCCGAGCGGGCGAGCCTAGACGACCTCTTCGAAGACTGAGGTGTCCAGCGTGCAGCCGATCGGGTGGGGGATGAGGATCTCCCGCCCGAACGGCACCGTCGAGGTCACCTGGTACCGCCCCTCCTTCGGGTCGCTGTGGACCGTGACCGACGCGGGCCGGGTCAGCGGATCCACGAGCAGGAACACCGGGACACCACCCCCGGCATAGATCGCCGGCTTCTTGAGGCGGTCGTCCTCCGCGCTCCCCTTCGACACCACCTCGGCCACCAGCACCAGCCCCGAGGACAGCAGCTCACGCTCTTCCCACCGCGGGCAGCCCAGCGGCGCGAGCACGAGGTCGGGTACGACCGGTTCGTGCGTCCCGTCTAGGCACACGCCGACGTTCCCGGTGCACGCTTGCCATCGGCGTTCGTCCAGCAGCGGCAGGAACGCCTCGAACAGCAGCATCGCGGCCGACGCGTGTTCGAGAGCGTCCCGCCGGCGCGCGACCAGCCGTCCGTCGATGACTTCGACCAGCAGGCCGGGCAGCGGGGGCAGCGCGTCGAACAGCTCCCGAGGTGTCCTGGGTAGAGGCCGGTCGGGTACCGGTGCCAAAGCGGGGGCACAGGGGTCGGTGATGGTTACATCCATGTGACTGAAGGTAGCGATCCGCAAGCACTTCGTGGGCGGTGTTCAGTCGCGCACGGAGGGGGCGAGGGCTTCGAGGCCGAGGAGGCGGGCGCGTTCCTCGGCGCGGGCGGCGGCCCGCCGTACGGCCTCCTCGAAGCGGGCCAGCGGGTCCCGGTGGTCGGGGCCGAGCAGGTAGCCCCGCAGGGCGCGGCGGGCGCCGGCCATCTCGTCCTCTCCCGGGGCGTCCAGACGGCGCAGGACGTCCGGCAGCTCCGCCAGGTCCGGGCCGAGCAGGTAGGCCGCCCCGGCGGCCGGGTAGCGCTCGCGGAAGCGGTCCCCTGGCAGGGCGGTCACGTTCGTCACGACGTACGGCTTGCCGCTGGCGACGAAGTCCGACACCACGCTGGAGATGTCGGAGATCAGCACGTCGGCCTCGTTGAAGCAGTCGTACAGGGACGGCTCCCGGTCGGTCACGGCCAGGTGCGGGATGCCGGTCCGCTCGTCCAGGAGCGCCATGATCCGCCGGTGGGCCGCCCGGGCGGCCGGGGATCGGTGGCCGGTCAGTGGGTGGGGCTTGTAGATCAGCCGCACCGGCTGCTCCAGCAGGGCGCGCACGATCGCGGGCCCCATCGCGACGAGCGAGCTGTGGAACACGTCGTCGCTCCACCCCTCCCACGTCGGCGCGTACAGGATGGTCCGGTACGGCGCCACGCCCTCGGCGTACGGGCTGGTGCGCCGGATCCCGGCGAGCTGGGGGCGGCCCACCTCCTCGACGGCCTCGTCCCGGACGCCCACCTGGGCGCGCTGGTAGCGGTCGCGCCCGGCGGGCCCGGCCACCCAGACCTCGTCGTACACCTTCGTGTACGGATTGAACGACGCCTCCTTGTCGCTGTCGCCGTGGCCGATGAACACGCTGCGGACGCCCGGCACCCGCAGCATGTGGATGTTGTTGCCGACGTTGGCGGGGAACAGCGCGACCCGGGCGCCGTCCAGCGCGCGGAAGTTCATGAGGTCCACCGACGAGGGGATGCACACCACCGGCAGCGTCGTCGG
The DNA here is from genome assembly GCF_014161415.1 of Microbispora sp. H10885. NCBI lineage: Bacteria > Bacillati > Actinomycetota > Actinomycetes > Streptosporangiales > Streptosporangiaceae > Microbispora > Microbispora sp. H10885. The sequence goes on from NZ_JABBWY010000004.1 coordinate 337,423, forward strand.
GCCGAGGGCCGTGGCGAGCGACCGCTCGCGCAGCACCACCAGCGTCCTCGGCGTGATCCGCTCCAGCGTGCCGAGCCACATCGTGGCCTGGTAGGCGGCCGTGGCCGGGCCGGAGAAGTACATGACGACCTCGGGCCGGTAGGCGGCGACCCACTCGTCCACGGCCGACAGGACGCGCCGCCGGTCGCCCAGGTGGACGGCCCGCCGGGTGTGGACCAGCAGCGCGGCGGCCGCGGCGACCTCCAGCAGCACGGCGGCGGCGGCGCCCGCGGCCCCCGTCCAGCCGAGACCGGACGGCGTCAGGGCCGCCGCCGGCACGATCGCCAGCGCGTCGAGGTAGAGCAGGCGGGTGCCGCGCCAGGCGAGCAGCGCGCGGGGCGGTGGGGGCGGGATCGGCGGCTCCGCCAGGTGGATGTTGCGGGTCACCACCGGCGTCTGGTGGTGGACGCGGTCGAGCCGGCAGGCGAGCCAGGTCTGCGCGGCCCGCACGCCGTGGAACAGGAACAGCCCGGCCGCCAGCGCGGCGTACCACCACGGCCGCCCCGGCGCCACCCGTGCCAGCAGCACCACGGCGGCGGTCTCCCGCGCGAGGAAGCGGACCGTCGCGCCCAGATGGGCCCGGCTCAGCGCCGCCGCCGCCCGGCCGGGCAGCGCCGTCTCCGCGGCGTACGACAGCGGCGCGAGCACCGCGAAGGTCGCGGGCAGCGGCCAGACGGCCGCCAGGAGCAGGGCCGGGTACGACGCGAGCGTCAGCGCGGCGAGCGCCCCTCGGCGTCCCCCGGCCAGCCTCCGCAGGCCCCGGCCGTTCCCCGCGATCAGGGTCAGGCGCCGTGCGAGCAGCGTGAGCAGCGCCTCGGGGGCCGTGCGCCCCGTGATGTTTCCCCCCATGGGCGAGCGCCCGTCCCTCCGTACGTGGTTGCGGTCATCGGGTGAGCCGCACGTCCACGACCTGTCCCGTGAGGCGGGACAGCAGCACGTCGAGGCTGGTGCGGGCGACGGCGGCGGGGGAGAGAAGCGTTCCGGCGGGTTCGTCGCCGAACGCGCGCAGCCGCATGGGGGTGGCGGTGCGCTCGGGGTTGACGCAGTTGACGCGGACACCCTGGCAGGCCCACTCGTCGGCGAGCGCCTGGGTGAGGTTGACGACGGCGGCCTTGGTGGAGGAGTACAGGCTGTAGTCGGCCCGGCCGCGGGTGTGGGACGAGGACGTGTAGAGCAGCAGGTGGCCGTTGGTCTCCATCAGGTACTTCACCGCCGCGCGGGCGATGTTGACCGGGCCGAGGTAGTTGACGCCGATGGTCTCCTCGATCGTGTGCTGGCCGGCCTCGCCGAGCCTGCCCATGTGGAGCACGCCCGCCGTGTTGACGACGTGGTCGATCCGGCCGGTCGCGGCGTACACGCGGGCGAGGGCGTCCTCCACGGCGGCGGCGTCCTCGACGCGCACGCCGTTCTCGCTGCGGGAGAAGGAGTGGACGCTCGCGCCGTAGCCCCGGGCGAGCGCGACGACGTCCGCGCCGATGCCGTAGCTGCCGCCGAAGACCACGACGGTGCGGCCCTCCAGCCCGGCGCGGTACTGCTCGTCGGTGAGCGCGGGCGCGGTGTTCTCGGCGAGCTGGAAGAGCTTGTCGGCCAGGTAGACGTCGACCGGGTGGGTGACCTTCATGTTGCGCTCGCTGCCGGGCACGATGTAGATCGGCACGTCGGGCAGGTAGCGCAGCACGACGCCGCAGTCGTCGGTCGTGGGCAGGGAGGGGAACTCGGGGTCGGCCAGGGCGCGCTCGTACGCCGCCCGGATCACCGACAGCCGGAAGCACTGCGGGGTCTGCCCGCGGCGCAGCCGCGAGCGGTCGGGGATGTCGCGGATGATCTCGCCGCGCGGGCCGGGCGCGGCCACGACGATCGTGTCGGAGGACGGGATCGCCACCTCCACCGCCTCGTAGCGGTCGAGGGCGGCCACGCACTCGCTGATGACGCGCGGCTCGATCAGCGGCCGGACCGCGTCGTGCAGCAGCACGTCGCACTCCCGCTCGCCCAGCGCGGACAGGGCCCGCCAGGTCGTCTCGGTACGGCTCGCGCCTCCTTCGAGCACCCGGGAGACCTTCGTGTAGCCGTTCCGCCTGATGAGCTCCTCGGCGTCCGTGACGAAGCCGGGGGTCATCAGGACGATCACCTCGTCGATCTCCGGATGGCCGTCGAACACGTCGAGGGTGTGCTCCAGGATCGTCTTCCCGGCGATCTTCAGAAGCTGTTTCGGGGTGTTCAGCCCCACGCGCTGGCCGACGCCGCCGGCCAGCACGACCCCCACCCTGCGCAGACGCGATTCCGCGATCATGATGTCCTCCCCGACAGCAGACCATACCCGTGCCGGAAGCCGGAGAAGGTGATTGCCACCTAGTGATCACTCGGTTACTTTGCGAGGTGAGCACGTGCGGCCGACGTGAGACGGGTTTCCATATGGGGGCGGATCCGAGCAAGCCCGGTACGGTACGGGACACACAGACGGTGGCGGTCGTCCTCGCGACCTCGCCGGCCGCCGGGCTGCCCTGCTCCGACGGCGCCCGGTCGGAGGGCAGCCTCCTGGAGCGGCTCGTCGCCCAGCTTCTCACCCTGCCGATCCGCGAGGTGCTGATCGTGGTGCGGAGCCAGGACGGCTGGGACGGCGAGCGAAGACAGATCGCGGCGCGCGGCCCCGGGCCGGAGACGGCGGGCGGGCGGCCGCCCGATCCGGCGCGCGGGCGGGAGCGGGAGGTCGACAGCGGCCCGCGGCACCAGATCTGCGTGAGCGACGGCCTCGCCGAGGACCTGCGGATCGTGGCCAAGACCGCCCGCGCCTCGACCTCCCCGGTCGCCGTGCTGGCCGCCGACGTCGTGGCGCACACCGACGCGCTGGCCCTGCTGCTCGAACATCCCGCCCGCCCGACCGGCGCCATCGTCGCCGGCGGCGATCCCGCCCCGCTTCGGCCGCCCGTGCGTACGGAGTGGGGCCGCGTCGTGTCGGCGGGCACCTCCTTCCACGAGGTCGAGTGGGCCAACGGCACCTTCCGCGGCGTCCTGCAGGTCGGGGAGGCGCACCTGGCCGGTCTCGCCGACCTGGCCGAGGAGCTGGCCGACCTCGCCCAGCGCCGCCACCTCGGGCGGGTGGGCGACACCGAGGTGCCCGAGCTGCTGCTCACCGGGCTCGCCCGGGCGGGCGTCCCGGTGCACGCCGTCGCGCCCGGCGCGCTGCACTGCGGGCGGGTCGCGACCCGCCCGGCCGCCGAGCGGGCGGTGCGCGAGCTCGCCGACGTCGACGAGGCACGGGCCCGGCTGGAGGCCGCCGTGAAGAGCGGAGACGGCTTCTTCACGACCTACTGCGTCAGCTCGTGGTCCCGCCACCTGATCCGGCCGGCCGTCCGGCTCGGCCTGACGCCCAACTCGGTGACCGGCATCTCGGTCGCGTTCGCGCTCATCGCCGCCGTCTGGTTCTCCGACGGGCACCGGGCAGGGCTCGTCGTGGGGGCGGTCGCGCTCTACCTGTCGTTCGTGCTCGACTGCCTGGACGGCCAGGTCGCGCGGTACACGCGCCGGTTCTCCCCGCTCGGCGGCTGGCTCGACGCCATCTGCGACCGGATCAAGGAGTACGTGGTCTACGTCGGGCTGGTGCTCGGGTACACGTCCGGCCCCGGGGAGTCCTGGCGGATCTGGGCCCTGGCCGTGGCCGCGCTGGTCCTGCAGACGATCCGGCACATGGTCGACTTCGCGTACGCCGGGGCGCTGGCCGACCGGGCGCGGGCGGCGGGCCTGCGGGCGGCGGCCCCGCGTTCGATGGCGGTGCCCTGGGACGAGGCCCCGGCGGCGGCCGCGGCCTCGGGCACCGGGTCGGTGCTGGCACTGTCGCGGCGGCTCGACCGGGGCGTGGCCTACTGGCTGAAGAAGATGATCGTGCTGCCGATCGGGGAACGGACCGCCCTGATCTGCGTCACGGCGGCGCTGTTCGACGCGCGGGTGACGTTCCTCGCGCTGCTCGGCTGGGGCGGGGTGGCGCTCGCCTACACGGCCGCCGGGCGGATGGCCAGGTCGTTCGCATGAGCGAGCGTAGCGAGCGAATCAGTGAACACAGCGCCTGGCGCATGCCGCTCCGAGCCGAAGGCGAGGAGGTGGCATGAGCGGCCCCACCCACGACGCCGCTCGGGAGGGCTCCGACGTGATCTCCGTACACATGACCCCGGTGCCGCGCAGCGTCGTGGTCGCCCAGCGTGACGACGGCCCGCTGTCGCGGGCGATGGGGCTGCTCGTCGCCGGGCAGCTGCCGCCCCTCCCGCCCGCGCTCGCGGGGGCGTTCGTGACCGCCGTGCTGCTGGTCCTCGGCATCGCGGGGGCCGACGACTTCGCGGTCTTCGCGCCCGCGGTCGCCCTGCTGCTCGCCGGGGCGGGCAGCGCGCACCGGCACGACGGGCGGCTCGACTGGCTGGCGCCCCCGATCCTGCGCCTGACGGAGTACGGCTTCGTCGCCTCCGCCGGGTTCGCCCGCTCCGTGCCGCCCGTGATCACCTTCGCGCTGCTCGGCGCGATGGCCTTCCACCACTACGACATCGTCTACCGGGTGCGTCAGCACGTGTATCCGCCACCGTGGCTGGCCACGGCCGGGCTCGGCTGGGACGGCCGGATGCTGGTCGTCGCCCTGGCCGGCCTGCTCGACATGGTGGCTCCCGCGTTCGTCCTGCTCGCGCTCTACCTGTGGGGACTGTTCGGCTGGGAGAGCCTGACCTGCTGGCTGGCCGCCCCCCGTACGCCCGACCAGGCGGTGGAACCGGCTCCCCAGGATTAACGTCAGACCAACGGCGGATTACCCAAGTGCGGCCCCGGGCCAACTAACCTTTGGGGTTACTGTCTGACGCTCGACCTCAAGGAGTGCGGGAAATTGCTCGGAATGGTGCTGGCCGCCGGAGCCGGACGTCGTCTGCGGCCGTACACCGACACGCTGCCCAAGGCGCTGGTGCCGGTCGACGGTGAGACCACGATCCTCGACATCGCCCTGCGCAACCTGGCGGCCGTGGACCTGCGCGAGGTCGTGGTCATCGTCGGCTACCAGGCCCAGGCCGTACGGGAGCGCCAGGCCGACCTGGAGCGCCGTCACGGGGTGTCGCTGACGCTGGTGCACAACGACAAGGCCGAGGAGTGGAACAACGCGTACTCGCTGTGGTGCGCGCGTGACCACTTCTCGCAGGGCGCGCTGCTGGTCAACGGCGACACCGTCCACCCGGTGTCGGTGGAGCGGACCCTGCTGGCCGCCGAGGACACCTCCGACATCCTGCTCGCCGTGGACGACGTGAAGTCCCTGGCCGACGAGGAGATGAAGGTCACACTGGACGACGGCCGGCTGAAGCGGATCACCAAGCTGATGGACCCCGCCGAGGCGTACGGCGAGTACATCGGCGCCACGCTGATCCGGCCCGGCGCGGCCGAGCGGCTGGCCGACGCGTTGCAGGCCACCTTCGAGCGGGACCCCCAGCTCTACTACGAGGACGGTTACCAGGAGATGGTCCGGCGCGGCGAGAACATCGCCGTCGCGCCGATCGGGAAGGTCGACTGGGTCGAGGTGGACAACCACGACGACCTGGCGAAGGCCCGCGAGATCGCGTGCCGTTACTGAGACGCGCGGCCTTCTGAGGAGTTCGCATGCCGATTCTGGCAAGGATGCTCCCCGCCCCCCTCACGATGGAGGTGCGGCGGGGCGCGATCGCGCAGCTCGGCACCCTGCTGGCCGACAGCAGGGTGGCCACCTCCGGCCGGGTCGCGGTCGCGGTCGGCGTGGGGCAGGGCGACCGGATCGCCGAGGTCATCGCGCCCTCGCTCGGTGAGGCCAAGGTGCTGCGGGTGGCGGACGGCACGGTCGACGCGGCCGTGTCGCTCGGCGCCGACCTGCGCAAGGGCAACTACGAGGCGGTGATCGGCGTCGGCGGCGGCAGGACCATCGACGCCACCAAGTACGCCGCGTCCCTGGCGGGCATCCCGATGGTCGCGGTGGCCACCAACCTCTCCCACGACGGGATCTGCTCCCCGGTCGCCTCGCTCGTGCACGAGGGCGGCAAGGGCTCGTTCGGGGTGCCCATGCCACTGGCGATCATGGTGGACCTGGAGTTCGTCCACGACGCCCCGCCCTCGCTCGTCCGGTCCGGGATCGGCGACGTGCTCAGCAACCTGTCGGCCATCGACGACTGGCAGCTCGGCAACGTCGAACGCGGCGAGCCCATCGACGGCCTCGCGATCTCGATGTCGCGCACGTCGGCCGAGGCGGTCCTGGGCAGGCAGGACTCGATCGAGTCGGACGCGTTCCTGACCGTGCTCGCGGAGGCGCTGATCCTCTCGGGCATGTCGATGGTCATCGCCGGGTCAAGTCGTCCGGCGAGTGGCGGCGATCATGAGATCCTTCATGCCGTGGACCAGCTTTTCCCCGGCACCTCCAACCACGGTGAGCTGGCCGGCATCGGCGCGGCGTTCTGCTACTTCCTCCGGGAGGACGCGCACCGGCTCGGCCAGGTGACCGGCTGCCTCAGACGGCACGACCTGCCGGTCGTGCCCGGCGACGTCGGCCTGACGACCGACCAGTTCACGGCCGCGGTGATGCTGGCCCCCAGCACCCGGCCCGGCCGCTACACCATCCTTGAGCACCTCCGGCTGTCGGAGCCCGAGGTCCGGGCGAGAGTTGAGGACTATGTCCGCGCCGTCGGTAGCTGAGCTTCGCGCGGTCGCCCAGCCGCAGACCACCATGGACCGCCGCAGCGGCGAGCACTGGGCAGGCCTGCTGTACATGCGGCGGCTGTCCATCTACGCCACGTGGCTGCTGGCGAAGACCCCCATCACCCCCAACCAGGTCACCGGGCTGATGATCCTGTGCGGGGTGGCGGCGGGAGCCGTCCTGGCCCTGCCGGGACTCTGGGCGGCGCTGGCCGCGGCCCTGCTGATCCAGATCTATCTGCTGCTCGACTGCTCGGACGGCGAGCTGGCCCGCTGGACCGGCCGCACCTCGATCACCGGGGTCTACCTCGACCGGGTCGGGCACTACTTCGCCGAGGCGGCGCTGCTGATCGGCCTGGGCTTCCGGGCGTCGGAGACGCTGCCCGACTGGTACACGGTCATGGGCGTCGCGGCGGCGCTGGGCGCGATCCTGATCAAGGCGGAGACCGACCTGGTCGACGTGGCCCGCGCCCGGTCCGGCCTGGTCGCGACCACCGAGGCGGCGGCGCAGCAGTTCGCCTCGCCGCGGCTCGCGCTGGCCCGCCGGGCCGCGGCGGCGCTGCGGTTCCACCGGGTGATCCAGGCCGTCGAGCTGTCACTGATCGTCGTGGCCGCGGCGGTGCTCGACAACTGGTTCTCCGCCACCCGGATCCTCATGGTCGCCTGCGTCGTCATCGCCGCGGTCCAGCTCGTGCTGCACCTGGTCAGCATCCTCGCGTCCCGGCGGCTCTCATGAGAGCGATCCTCAGGGGCGCGCCGCCGGTCTGGACGGAGGAGCGAGGAACGAGCGACGAGGGGGGTTCATGGCGCGCCTCCGGCACGACCGAGCGGACATGAGCGCCCCGATGGTGAGCGGGAGACACTGCCGGTCATCCGTACATCCGCGGTTGGGTGGGGGTTTGGTGGCAGTTCCGATACCCTTGTGCCACGGTAAACCAGGCAGCTCCCGGATCGCCCGGCCATACAGACTCGGTGAACATGAAGTCGTGTGCAGTGCGCCCAGCGTCGAGGCGATGACGCGGTGAAGATCTCCTGTGTCATCCTCACCATGGGCAACAGGATCGCCGAGCTCGACCGGGCCGTTGAGTCCGCGCTCACGCAGACCGACGGCGACATCGAGGTGGTCGTCGTCGGGAACGGCGCGGACGTGCCGGAGCTGACCACCGCGCCGCCGACGGGCAGCTCGGCGACGATAAAGACGGTCCGGCTGGAGCACAACGCGGGCATCCCCGAGGGACGGAACCGGGGCGTGCAGGAGTGCTCCGGCGACATCGTCCTGTTCCTCGACGACGACGGCTGGTACGCCAACTCCAAGGTGGCCGCGCACGTCCGCGAGCGGTTCACGCACGAGCCCGACCTCGCGGTGATCTCCTTCCGGGTGATGGATCCCGAGGGCGGCCTGGTGCAGCGGCGCCACGTGCCCCGCCTGCGGGCCGGAGACCCCGAGCGCTCCTCCCCGGTGACGACCTTCCTGGGCGGCGCCTGCGCCATCCGCAAGTCGGCGTTCCTCCAGGTCGGCGGGTTGCCCGAGCGGTTCTTCTACGCCCACGAGGAGACCGACCTGGCCTGGCGGCTGCTCGGGGAGGGCTACCGCATCGAGTACGACGCCGAGACGGTGATGTACCACCCGCTGGTGCTGCCGAGCCGGCACACGGACTTCTACCGCCTGAACGCCCGCAACCGGGTGTGGCTGGCCCGCCGCAACCTGCCGTGGCCGCTCGCCACGCTCTACCTGCTCAACTGGATGGTGCTCACGCTCGTGCGGGAGCGGTCGCTGCCCGCGGTCAAGGCGTGGTTCGGCGGCTTCGTGGAGGGACTGCGTGAGCCGGCGGGAGAGCGCCGTCCGATGGCCTGGCGCACCGCCTGGCGCATGCTCCGCCTCGGCCGTCCCCCCATCGTCTGACGCCGCGCGCACGGCCGGGCGTCACGCCTGCCGCGGCTCCTCGAACGTCATCGACACGTGTTCGGCGGTGACCGTCAGCAGGGCCCGCCGGGGCAGCCCCAGCTCGCTCAGCTCCTTGGCGATCGGATGGTTGCCGAGCCGGACGAGCGCGCCGCCCGGCCGCCAGCGGATCCCCCTGGCGCGGGCGGCCCAGGAGACGCGCCGGGTCACCCCGTCGAGGTGGGTGTAGGCGTCCGGCACCGCGACGGACTTCCCGACCAGCGGCGCGGGGGCGGCCGGCATCCCCGGCCTGATCAGCAGGTCGACGACCATCCGGCCGTCCCTGCGCAGCACGCACCGCTTGTACGGCGAGCCGAGCCGCAGGTCGACGTCGGCCAGTTCCTTCGGGAAGCCCCAGATGCTCCGGCCCGCCTCCATCGTGAAGCCCTGGTCGACCGGAAGCCAGTGGACGAAGGCCCCCGATCCCGCCCCGCGCAGGTCCTTCAGACCGGCGAGCAGCCCGCGCCCCGGCGGGACGCCCGCGCCGGCCGGCCGTACGAGGAACATCACGCCGAACTCGTCGTAGGAGCCGAGGTCGGAGTCGTGGTAGCGGACGAACGCCAGCATGCACATGGCCTTGCCTGGCAGCACCTCGGTGACGTCCATCCCGGAGTACGCGAGGACCGCATGGGCGGCGTCGGCCCGCACCAGGTAGGCGGCGAGGCACATCGAGGCGTCGCGGACCTCCACCGGCATCTCGACCCGGCGCCCCTGCACGACATGGCTTGCCATGCCTCCAGTACAGCAAGCCCGGCCGCCGGAGGACAGTCGTACGGCGGCAAGGTTGTCCCAGATCGGATGTCGATACGCGGGGAGGCCGATCGTATAGAGGGTGAGGGCCGGCGCCCCGCCTGCCCGCCAGAGGAGGTACGGAAGACCATGAGGCACTATCTGCTGAGCATCCGGCAGCCCGGCGGCGGTACGCCCCCGCCGGAGGTCCTGGACCCGATCATGCGGGAGCTGGCGGTGCTCAACGAGGACCTGCGGGCCGCGGGGGCGTGGGTCTTCAGCGGTGGGCTGCACGCCCCGGACACGGCGACGGTGGTCCGGGCGCGCGACGGCGAGGAACTCGTCACCGACGGCCCGTACACCGAGGGCAAGGAGCACGTCGGCGGGCTGACGATCATCAGGGCGTCCGACCTCGACGAGGCGCTGGAGTGGGGCCGCAGGCTCGCGCGGGCGACCACGCTTCCGATCGAGGTGCGTCCGTTCGCGCACGTCGTGGGGGACGACGACGGCGGTGTCTGACCTGCCGTGCGGCGCGCGGGCCCGCGTCGGCCCTCCGCCGGGGCGAGGGCGATGACGGGGCCTCCCGACGTGGAACGGGTGTTCCGCGAGGAGTACGGCCGCGCCGTCGCGGTCCTGGTCCGCCACTTCGGCGACATCGACCTCGCCGAGGAGGCGGTCCAGGACGCCTTCGCGGAGGCGGCTCGGCGCTGGCCGCGGGACGGAACGCCGCCGCGCCCGGCCGGATGGATAATCACGACCGCCCGCAACCGGATGATCGACCGCTTCCGGCGGGAGGCCACGCGGGAGGACAGGCAGGTGCGGGCCGCCCTGTCGCACCACCACGACGAACCGGACGAGGAGGGCGCGGTGCACGACGACCGGCTCCGGCTGATCTTCACCTGCTGTCATCCCGCGCTCGCTCCCACCGCCCGGGTGGCGCTGACGCTGCGCCTGCTGGGCGGGCTCACCACGGCCGAGATCGCGCGGGCGTTCCTGGTCGCGGAGCCCGCCATGGCCCAGCGGCTGGTGCGGGCCAAGGCCAAGATCCGCGACGCCGGGATCCCGTACCGGGTCCCGCGCGAGGCCGACCTGCCGGACCGCCTCCGGGCTGTGCTGGCCGTCGTCTACCTGATCTTCAACGAGGGGCACACGGCGAGCGCGGGCGACCGGCTGGTCCGCGAGGATCTGTGCGCGGAGGCGATCCGCCTCGGCCGCCTGCTGGCCGAGTCGATGCCCGGCGAGCCGGAGGTCCTCGGCCTGCTCGCGCTCATGCTGCTCCTGCACGCGCGCCGGGCGGCCCGCACGACACCGGACGGCGACCTCGTGCCGCTCGCCGCGCAGGACCGGAGCCGGTGGGACCACGCCCTCGTCGCCGAGGGCCAGAATCTCGTCCGGGCGTGCCTGCGCCGCGACAGGCCGGGGCCGTACCAGATCCAGGCGGCGATCAACGCCGTCCACAGCGACGCGCCGTCCACCGCCGCCACGGACTGGCGGCAGATCCTCCACCTGTACGACCACCTGCTGGCGCTCACGCCGAACCCCGTCGTCGCGCTGAACCGCGCGGTCGTGGTGGCCGAGCTCGACGGTCCCCGCGCGGCCCTCGCCCTTCTGGAACCCCTGGACCTGGGCGGCTACCACGTCTTCCACGCCGTACGGGCCGATCTGTTGCGGCGGCTCGGCCGCACCGGGGAGGCGGCCCGCGCGTACGAGGCGGCGGCCGCCCGCAGCGGCAACGCCGCCGAGCGCGCCTTCCTCGAACGCCGCCGCCGGGAGCTCGGCGAGGAATGAGGCCGGCGCCGGCCCGTCAGGCGGGGACCGTGCGGCCGGGGGACAGGGCGGAGACGGGGCCGGGGGCCTCGGCCCACCGCTCCAGCAGGGCGACGAAGTCCCCGGCCACCGCGGGCCAGTGGTAGTGGTTGAGCGCCTCGACGTACCCCCGGGCGCCCATCTCGGCCCGCCGCTCGCGGTCGTCGCGCAGGCGCAGCACCGCCCGCACCACCGCATCGGCCACCGCGTCGGACCCCGAGTCTGGCGCCGCGCCGGCCACCGGGTCCGCGACGGTGCCGGAAGTCGCGCCGGGCTCGCCGAAGGGGACGATCGTGCCGCAGTCGACCCGTCCCACCAGGGACGCCGCGTTCGGCAGCGGGGTCGTCACGACGGGGATGCCGCGCGCCATGTACTCGACGATCTTCGTGGGCGTCGACTGCCGGTAGTTCGGCAGGTCGTGCAGGAGGGACAGCCCGGCCAGGGCGCCCTCGGCCATCCGCAGGGCGTGCCGGTTGGGAACGTATCCGAACCAGTCGAGCACGCCCTCGCGCTGCGCGTCGCGCAGCATCGGGCGGACCGCGGCGTCGGCCGGCCCGATCAGGTCCAGGCGGATGCCGTACGGGCGCAGCCGCCGGGCGACCTCGATCATCTCGGCGGCGCCCCGCGCCGCGGAGATGTGCCCGACGTAGACGACGCGGGAGTCGCCCGGCGGCGGAGGCGGCGTCGGCGGCACGTACGTGTGGTTGGGCACCACGGGGTGCGGGCCGGGGAAGCGCGCCCGGTAGGCCTCCTCGGCGAGGATCAGGTGGAGGCGGCGCTCCGCCCGGCTCTCGATCGCCCGGATCAGCGGCGGCAGGACGCCGCGCAGCGGCCCCGGCAGGTACGACTTGGCGTCCAGCGCGGCGATCGTGTCCTCGTGGACGTCCCAGACCGTGGGCGGCCTCCTGCGCGGCAGGGTGAGCAGCAGCTCGATGTCGTGGACGAGCAGCAGGTCGGCGTCCCGCGTGGCCCTGCGCAGGGCCGAGGAGGACGCCCGCAGCGCCCTGCTCCGGTGCAGGCCCACCGCCCGGGGCACGTCGACGGCCCGGATCCCCGGCGAAGGAGTCACGTTGCAGTGCGTGAACGGCGCGACGAAGGTCACCTCGTGTCCCGCGTCGAGCAGCGCCCGGATCTGCCGGTGGGTGATCCGCGCGTCCTCCGGGTGATGCACGGTCGTGGCGACACATACCCTCATACAGGGAGGCTGGCCGCGCAGTCCGAAATGACCGGATGCCTCGGGTGAACCCTCCCCGAAATGCGGTTGAACTTCCCGTGCGGGCGCTACTTCGCCTGCACGCTCGGCCTGCGGTAGAGCCAGGTGAGCCGGGGCTCCAGCAGCCACTTGAACGCGGTGCGGGTCACCGGCAGGCACAGCAGGATGGCCAGGGCGAAGCTCGAGCACGCGATGGCCGCCACCCCGAGCGGGCCGTACAGCCAGGGCACGTCGAGCCAGCCCATCTCCTTGGCGATCATGACGGGCACGCCGTGCAGCAGGTAGCAGTAGAGCGTGCGGGTGCCGAGGTCGGTGAACCACGTCTGCCGCCGGGGGACCAGCGACATCACGGCCGCCGACATGGCCAGCGCGGCCACGAGCAGGCCCGTACGCAGGGCCATGCCCTTCCACCACACCAGGTGGAGGTCCTTGAAGCTGTTCTTGTAGTAGATCGGCCCGAGCTTGACGGAGTAGTTCTTCACGAGGAAGACGGCCACGCCCGCCGCGCCGAGCAGGACGAGCACCGACAGCACCCGCACCCAGCGCTGCTTGAGGAAGTCGAAGACCTCCGGCTTGAGCACGAGGCCGAGCACGAAGAACGGCAGCAGGCCGAAGAACCGGTCCATGCTGAAGTCGCCGGTCAGCTCGGAGAACCCGGCGAAGAGGTACACCGCGATCGAGATGACGAACGGGTAGCGCATGCGCTTCCACACCGGTGTGGACAGCCGCCAGAACAACAGCGCCAGCAGATACCAGTTCAACCACGCCGGATCCATGATCGTGATGCTGAACTTGTGCCCGAAGGCGGTGCGCAGCAGGGCGTAGCCCACCTCGACGATCACGTACGGCACGAGGAACGTGTCGACCAGTTTGTTGGTCTTGGCGTTGGAGTTCCAGAAGTTCCTGGACAGGTAGCCGCTGATGATGACGAACAGCGGCATGTGGAAGACGTAGATGAACAAGTACGCGGCCCGGGACGAGTCGGCCGCGAGCGTCGGGACCAGCGCGTGCCCGATCGGCACCATGGCGATGCCGACGAACTTCACGTTGTCCAGGTAGGGATCGCGCGGCTTCCTGGCCCGGGGCGCGGGCTCCTGCTCGGGCTCGCCGCCCTCCATCCCGTCCTGCCGGTCCGTAGGCCGGGCGAAGGGGTCGGCGAACGGGTCGGCGGACCGGCTGGGCGCCTCGGCCCAGGCGGGCAGCGGAGCGCGCAGCGGCCTGCCGAGCGGGCCCGTCTGGCGGGGGTCCGGCACGCCGCCGTCCTGGGCGCGCCGCCAGGGGTCCCAGTCACCCGGGTCGCCCTCCGGGCCGGGCCACGGCGGGGCCGCCGGTGCCTCCGGCACGGGCGCGGCCTGGAAGGCGGCGGGCGCCGCCTGGGCAGCGGTGGGAGGCGTCCGGAAGTCGGTGAGCGGCGCCTGGAAGGCGGTGGGCGGGTCGTCGTCCGGGAACGGCCGCTCGCCGCGCCCGCCGGACGTGGTCCGCTGCGGGTACGGCGGGGCGCCGAAGGGATCGTCCGGCGGCGAGGAGAGCGCGGCGGTGCCGGTCGGCGGGGTGTCCAGGAACGGGTTCACGGACAGGTCGGGGCCGGCCTCAGGACCGGTCTCGGGGCCGCCGAAGGCCGGTGTGGGGAAGGCCGGTGCGGGAAAGGCGGGCGCCGGCGGCGTCCCGAAGACGTCGGTCTCGCCACTGCCGAAGGCCGGCGCGGGAAAGGCAGGAGGCGGGGAAGCGGGGCCGGGCGGAGCTCCGAAGACCTCGGTCTCGCCGCCGCCGAAGGCCGGTGCGGGGAAGGCGGGAGCCTCGCCGGGGGCGGGTGCGGGGGCGTCCGGGCCGGACGCGAGAGGCCGGCGGCCGGGCCCGCTCTGCCCCCGGCCGGGTCCGCTCTGTCCCCGGCCGGCGGAGAAGTAGTCGAATCCCGGGGCAGAGGGCGCGGACTCGGGGGGCGGCGCGCCCAGCCGGGCGGCCCCCGGCCTGCGCGGCTTGCGTACAGGCAGGGGCTGCTTCTCGTACGGCGCCTGGCCCGAGGGAGCGGCGCCTCCCGGACCCTGCTGCGCCCGCGGCGGCGCGTCTCCCGGCTGACCGTCCTCGTGGCGGCCGCGCACGGGCAGATCGGGGTCGCCCTCCGGGCGCGAGCCCGGGAAGCCGCCCTCGTGGCGGCCGTGAAGCGGCGCGCCGGGCCGGTCCGCGTGGGGTCCCTGCTCCGGAGCGCCCGCGGCCGACGGATCCCGGCGGGCCGGACCGCCGTCCGGAGCGGGCCAGTCTCCGGTGATGCGGCCTATCACTCCGGTTGGGGCCTCTTCGGCGTCGTCGTCGACGCCTGGCGGGGAACCGGGAACCGGGGGATGACGGCGGGTGTCACTCACGGAGAAACGCTCAGCTATCTGTCGGGGGAGGCTCGGGGGACGGCCACGCCTCAGGGGCACCCGAGGCGTGCACCGCGTCCTTTCGGACACTAGCGAAGGCGCCCCGGCGCATCAGCCGAACGGGCGAACGGGGCGCGTTCGCCAGATCACCACCCTAACGTTCTTGGACACCTGTGTCGCCCCGGGGGCCGGACGTAACCCACGTGTATCCGTCGTGTCCGGCCCTCCGCGGCCGTTCCTAGCTGGAGCAGATGTCGGTGTCGGAGGTGACCGCGTTGTCCCCGACCTGGAGGGGAATCCGCACGCCCTTCCAGTCGGCGCCGATCACCAGCTGGACGATCGGCCCGCGCACCCGGCCCTTGGGCGCGTCCGGCGGCGGCGACGCCGGGGTGAACGGCGTGACCGGCCCGGTCGCCGCCTTGCCCGTCTCCGGGGAGACGGGGTTGAGCAGCTTGCCGATCAGGATCTTGGAGTAGTTCCAGCCCTGGCCGGTGTAGCGGACCATGGTCTTGGGCTGGTCGCTGCCGTCGGGCTTCTTCGCGTCGCCGACGCCGACGACGTTGAAGCCGAGCCCGGTGAGCTCCTCGGCGACCTCCTTGGCCAGGCCGGACCTGTTGGTGCCGTTGAACACCTGCACCTTGACCTGCTGCGGCTTGGTGACCACCGGGCCGCTCGGCGAGGCGGCGGCGGACGCGGCCGGGCTCGCGGAGGCGGTGGGCGTCACCTCGGTGTCGTTCGCGATGGCCCGGAACAGGTTGCCGGCGGCCGGCTGCTTCCACTGCACGCGGTTCTTGTCGGCCGCGTACGGCTCCCACGGGACCGTGGTGGCCTTGAAGCCCTTGGCCGAGAGCTTCTGCGCGCTCGTCGCGATCTTGATGAGCTCCTCGGTGTTGAGCGCGTCGTCCATCGTGACGGACCGCGCCGCGGCGGCGATGAACTTCTGCAGCTTGCCCACGTCCCTGAGCAGCGCGCTGCTGGTCGCCTTCTTCACCACCTGGGAGATGAAGACCTGCTGGCGCTTGATGCGGGAGATGTCGCTGCCGTCGCCGATGTGCCGCAGCCGTACGTAGCCCAGCGCGGCCTCACCCATCACGACCTGCTTGCCGGCGGGGAGCGTGAGCTTCGAACTCTTGTCGTTGACCGCCTGCGGCAGGCAGATCTGGATGCCGCCGAGCGCGTTGACGATGTTCTTGAAGCCGGTGAAGTCCACCTTCATGAAGTGGTCGATGCGGATGTTGGTGAGGCTCTCGATCGTGCGGCGGGTGCAGATCATCCCGCCGTCGGAGAACGCGGAGTTGATCATCCCCGTGTGCGCGGGGATCAGCGTCTTGTTGCGGGAGTAGCAGGCGGGGATCAGCACCATCGAGTCGCGGGGGAAGCTCAGCAGTGTCGCCGCGTCCCGGTTGGGCGACACGTGCAGCAGCATGATCGTGTCGGTGCGCTCGCCGTCGTTGACCAGGTGCTGGCCGTACCTCTTGTTGTCGCCCGCGCGGGTGTCCGAGCCGACGAGCAGCACGTTGATCGCACCGGTCGGGCTCACGGGGCGGTTCTTGTCGAGCTCGTCGGTGGACGCGCCCCTGTTGATCAGGCCGAGCGTGCTCCGGTAGACCTTGTAGGCCGTCAGCGTGCCGATCACCAGCACGCAGGTCATCGCGATGCTGATCCAGCCGGCGATGCTCAGGCGCGACCGGCCGCCGCCCGGCCCGCGTCGCCGGGGCGGCTCGTCGTCCGGGGGCAGGCCGTCGCCGCCCGAGCCACGACGCCCACGGTCGCCGCCGGACTCGCGCCGCCTGCGGCCGGCGTGTTCGACGGGTCCGCCGGGTCCGCCTGGCCCTGGCCCGGGTCCGCCGGGTCCAGTGGGGGAGGCGCCGTAAGCGGTCTCCTCGTCGCCGCGCCTGCGGCCCCGCCGCCCGGACGGCTCGCTCTCGTGGCCGTCACCGGCGGGGCGGCGGGTCTCGCGTACGGGTTCGTAACCAGGCTCGTAACCGGCCTCGTAGCCGGGCTGATGACCCGGCCCATAACCAGGGCCGTTACCCGGTTCGTGACGGGGCTCGGGGCGCTGGCCGGAGCGGCGGCGTCCACGGCCGCCCTCCTGCGCGTCGGGAGGAAGGCCGTCCTGCTGCCGCCTGCGCCCGCGCGGCATGTCCGCGTAGCCCGCGGGGTCGGCCGGCAGGTCGGCGTAGCCGGCGGGCACGGGAGCGGCCGCCGTCCGGCCGTCACGCGCCGGCGGCTGGAAGGCGCCGCCGTACGAGCCGTCGCCGGGGGGACCCCATACCCTCTGGTCGGCGGAGGCGGGAGAAGGAGGCCCGGCGGGCGGGTTGACGCGCCTGCGCTCGCTCACCTCGGGCCCGCCCAGGAAGCGGCCGGACGAGTGGGCGAGAGGCGGACAGGGTCAACGTTTCGCTCGCACACTTGTCCTCCTTGCCTGGCGATCACAGGGCGCGCTCCGAGCGTAGGTCACGGGAGAGCCTGCGGGCGCCACGATTGGGAGGATCCAGGCCCGGCCTGCGCCGCGCCACTGCCCCCCATGATCCAGGGCCAGAGCATACTAAACACCGACATTTTGGGTATCAGAATCAGTTTGTCTTTACCCCGACTTGGTGTTTCCGAAGCTGTTCGAGCAGGTCACAACATCCTGGCGGCGCTTCCGAGGGGATGGCCGGTCACGCGCCCTCGCGGCCGCCTCGCGACGCCGGCGGGGCGGCCGAGGCGGCCGGCCGTGTGACGGCCAGCGCGGCGGCCAGGCAGGCGAGCGGCACCGCGGGCAGCGTGTAGCGGTAGTCGAACTGCGCCGTCGCGGCGGGAACGAGCAGCAGTGCCCAGGCCGTCGCCCAGGCGAGCCCCCAGCCCCCGGGGTCCGGGGCGCCCGGAGCCCTTCGGGCCGCCGTCGCCCGCCTCGCCGTCCATGCGGCGGGCGGCACCAGGAGGACGGCCAGCAGCGCCGCCCCGGGCAGCCACGCCACCCGCTGGTAGCCCCGCATCCAGCCCGCGAGCGGCTCGGAGATGCGGACGGTGAGCGGCCCCTGCTCGTAGCGCCGGGCGAACTCCTTGCCCACCAGCGCGGGATACCGGCCGGGCGGCGGCGGCACGGTCGCGGGAAAACGGTAGTAGCCGTAGGTGTCGGCGTCCGGGTAGACGGGCCGCCCGGGCGTGAACGACCGGCCCAGCTCGGTCAGGGTCGTACGGAGGTAGTCGAGCGGCTGGCTGCGGATCGCGAGCGAGGCGAACCTCCCGGCCAGCGTGTCGGTCTCCTTGGTGAACGTGATGCCGGGCAGCCGGACCAGGGGCGACGCGGCGTCCCAGATGTACTCCTGGGACACCGGGCGGGCCGCGGGCGGCCGGGGATCGCACAGCACGGCGAGGTCGGCCGGCGGGTCCATCACCGCGCAGTCGGCGAACGACATCGTCCGGGCGTAGAGGAAGACGCCGTTCGAGCCGATGATCCCGAGCCGCTGGTGGCTCGCGTAGAACCAGCCCGCGTACGCGGCGACCGGCACGAGCGCGGTCACCAGGAAGGGCAGGACGATCACGGCCACCACCCTGCCCGGCCGTACCGTGCTCGGCCGCGCCGTTCCTTCGGTCTCCGCCGTGGTCTCCGCCGCGGCGCCCGCTCGCCGCATGCCGTACGCGAGCAGGACCAGCGCGAAGACGGCGATCAGCGGGAGCCCGACGGTCCTGGTCAGCGTGGCGGCGGCCAGCAGGAGGCCGAGCGCGGCGGACGCACGTGCCGTCAGCCGCCGGCGCATCGCCAGGCACACCGCCGCGACGAGCAGGAACGTGAACAGCGAGTCGGAGACGAGCAGGTGCTCCAGCTCGATCTGGTAGGCGTCGAGCAGCACCGGCGCACAGGCCAGGACGGCGGCCCACGCGCGGCCTCCGCGCCGCAGGACGGTCACGTAGACCATCACGCCGGCGAGCAGCCCCAGCACGTGCTGGACGGTCACCACCAGGGCGAAGCTGTGGAACGCCTCGAACAGCCGCAGGAACATCGAGTAACCCGCCGGCCGGACGAGGTCCGGCCTCGGCCGCATCGCGGTGACCACGTACGTGTAGGAGTCGGGGAACCACAGCGCGGGCCGGTAGCCGAGCACGGTCACCAGCCGCAGCAGCGCACCCAGCCCGAAGACCCCGAGAAACCACCGGTGCCGGCGCGCCCAGCCCGGGAGGTCCTCGCGCGCCCAGGCCATCGGACGCACCGGGTCCCGGGGGGCCAGCCGCCCGCGCCCCCAGCGCCGGAGCCGCTCACCCCACCCCGGACGCTCCTCACCCCAGAACGCCTCGTTCACGCCTACTGCGCCGGGCAGCGATTCAGCCGGTTCGCCCCGGAGCGGTCCGCTTACGCCCGCTGTGCTCGCGTCGGCTGTGCTCGCGCCGGCTGTGAGCGATTCGGCCGGTTCGCCCGAGAGCGATCCCCCTCGTAGCGCCCCGCTCACGCGCGGTCCGTTCACGCACGGATCGCCGGGCGGCGATTCCTCTCGTCCGCTCGGGAGCGGTTCCGCGGGGAGCGGCTGCCTGGGGAGCCGCCCCCGCGCGGGAGACCCGCTCCCGCTGTCCGACACCTGCACTCGCCCCCCTGCCCGCTTCCCGGCGTACGCTACCGGAGTCGCCCGCAGTGCTCGGGCCTCAGCGCGGACCAGCGCACGCAGCGGAGCGGAACGGCGTCGCGCTCTCCTGGATCACACGTCTTACCGGTCGCAGTGGACGGTTCAGGCCACCTTCACGGTGTGATCGCCGAAGTCGGCCACGACGTCCAGTGTGCCGCCCAACGCGACGACATAGGCACGCAACGTGTCCAGCCCACCGATCTGGCCGTGCTCGATCTGGGACACACGCGCCTGAGAAATGCCCATGCGTTCGGCGAGGAGCTTCTGGGAGATGCCCAGGCGCTTGCGCATCTCGGCGAGCTGGGCGCCGCGCAACTCTGCCCGCAACTCTTCGCGGCTGGCCTCCCGAGCCGCCACCCGCTCGGGGGAGTCCCAATCAGGGGCGATCTCGCGGATCTTGGCCTTGGTGTCCGACCACTTCACGAACTCGGTCATCCCCGTTCCTCCTTCTCCTTCTCGGCACGGTATGCGGCGTATCGTGCCTCAGCCAACGGGATCGCTGTGCGATACCACCGGTTCCACTCCCCTGCCTTGTCACCGGCGACCAGCACGATCGCCTCCCGCGTGGGGTCGAAGACGAACAGCAGGCGGATCTCCGCCTCTCCGGGAACCCGTGGCCGTAGCTCTTTGAGGTTGTGCAGGACACGAGAGTGGTGGATCCGATCGACCAGCGGACGACCGAGTTTCGGACCTTGCACAGCGAGCTCGTCTAACGCTTCCTCGATCTTCTCCGCAGTGACTGGGTCGTTCTTGCATACGTCGAGGAACCAGGCGTTCACCTCGGCGTGCAGCGTGATCTCCCATGCCATACTGCCAATATAAGAGTTACTTATGTCATTCGACGCGTCAACAGCTCTGTGCGCCGCAGTCGTGTCTGTGGGCGACGGCGACGCGTGTGGTGGGGGACGGCTGGGAGAGGGCGTGTGCCAGGGCGGACCGATAGTCTCGGCTGCATTCCAGCGAACAGTCGTGGGCGTACGCGGCTGCCGGGCGGCGGTCCCGTGGACGGGGTGGCGGGCAAGGCGGCCGACGGGGTGGCAGGGAGGGCGGCGGGCAGGGTGCTCGCGGCCGTCTCCGTCGTGCCCGCGCTCGCGCTGTGCGGATGGCTGCTCGCCGGGCTGCCGCTGCTGCTGCTCGGCTGGTTCCGGCCGCTGCCGATGACGCTGCTGGGCGGTGGAGCGGCCGTCGTGCTGTGCGCGTACGGCCTGCGTCGCCTCCCCGGGGTCGCTACGGAGCACCGATGGCCGACGGCGGCCGTCCTCGCCGTGGCCCTCGGGTCGGGGGTCCTCAACGGGTTCCTGCACGGCGAGCAACTGATCGTCCGGCGCGATCCGGCGACGTACGCGCAGTACGCCGTCTGGCTGGCCCGGCACGGGTCGCTGCCGATCCCGGTGGGCGACTTCGGCGGCCCCGATCCCGCCCTGCGCTTCGGCAGCATGGGCTTCTACCTGGTCGACGGCGGGATCGTCCCCCAGTTCATGGCCGGACCGCCCATGATCCACGCGATCGGCCACTGGCTGGGCGGCGTGCCCGGCCTGCTGCTCGTGCCGCCCGTGCTGGGCGCGCTCGCGGTGCTCACCGTCGCGGGGACCGCGGCGCGGCTGGCGGGCCCGCGCTCGGCGCCCCTGGCGGCCCTCGTCTTCGCGGTCAGCCTGCCGGTCCTCTACACGTCCCGGACCACCTTCAGCGAGATCCCCTCCCTGATCCTGCTGTTCGGCGGGATGAACCTGCTGCTCGACGCGCGGACCCGGCTCCGGGCCACGCCCTCCCGCCCGGAGCCGGAGCCTGACGAAGAGCCGGCCGCGCCCGCGGGGCGGCCGGGTCCGGGCTTCGTGCCCGCCGTGCTCGCGGGGCTGTCGTTCGGGCTGGCGCTGCTGGTCCGCATCGACGGCCTGCGTGACGTGCTGCCCGTCCTGGTCCTCGCCGGGGTGCTGGTCGCGCTGGCCAGGATCACCGGGAACCGGAGGGCGGAGGGCCGGCTCGGCGTGCCCCTCCTGCTGGGTCTGGCCGTCGGCGCGACGTGGGGCTTCACGGATGGCTACGTCCTCGCCCGGCCCTATCTCGCCTATCTGTCCGGTTCGCTCAAGCCCCTCCTGGCGATCTGCGCCGTCGTCGTGGTCCTCACGGCCGCCGGCGCCGCTCTCGCTCCGTGGCTCGCGTCGCGTACGCGGTCGTCCGTCCCCCGTGCCCGGTGGCTGCCCGGGGCCGCGGCGGCCCTCGTCGTGCTGGTCATGGCGGGCTTCGCCGTACGGCCGTGGGTGCAGACCGTGCGGCGCGTCGCGGTCACGCCCGAGGACCGGCTCACGTCGGAGTTCATCGAGAAGACGCAGATCGCCAACGGCCTGGCGCCCGACGGCTCACGGCTGTACTACGAACACTCCCTCGGCTGGCTGTTCTGGTACGTCGGCGTTCCCGTCGTCGTGCTCGCGACCGTCGCGGCGGCGGTGCTCGCCCACCGCCTGGTCAGGGGGCGCGAGTTCGCCTGGCTGCTGCCCCTCGCCGTGATCGGCTGGACGACGGTGACGACGCTCTGGCGTCCCGCGATCACCCCCGACCATCCCTTCGCCTCCCGCAGGCTGGTGCCGGTCGTCATTCCCGGCCTGGTGCTGCTGGCCGTCTGGGGGCTCCGCTGGCTCTCCGGGCGGTTGCGGGAGCGGCTCGCGGGCGAGCCCGCAGGGCCGTTCGGGTGGTTCGCCGCCCGGCCGTGGCGCTCGCGGGCGGCCGCCGCGGCGGGAGCGCTGCTGCTGGTCGTGCCCCCCGCGATCACCTCGATCGGGACGGCGTTCACGCCGGTCAACCGGGGCGAGGCCGCGGCGGTGGCGGGCCTGTGCGGCGCGCTGCCGAAGGACGTCTCGGTGCTGATCGTGGAACGGGTCACGGGCGACCGCCTCACGCAGGTCGTGCGGGGCGAGTGCGGCCTGCCGGTGGCCCGGGTCGGCTACCCCCAGGGCTCCGACGTGCCGCGCCCCGCCGACGTGCTGCGTCTCGCGGGAGCCGTCCGGCGTACCGGCCGGGTGCCCGTGCTGCTCGCGGCCGAGCCCGAACAGCTCATGGCGTACGGCCCGGCGAGCCGGGTGATGAGCCTGCGCACCCGGCAGGACGAGCGGTCGCTGGCCGACGCGCCCAACGGCACCTGGTCGCTCGGCATCGACGTCTGGACGACCGTTCCCACCGGATAGATCCTGTGTTCGGCGTGTGGACTCCCCTGTGACCGAGGAACCGCCCTCCGGCCCCGAGGCCGAGCGATTCGAAGTGAGACCGTCACTTGGCGGGGGAGAGTACCCTTGCCGGACGTGACCACGCCCGAGACCTCTGGAAGCGCCGTGACTCCCGCACAGACACCGTACGTCACGATTGTCCTGCCCTGTTACAACGAGCAGGACCACGTCGTCGACGAGGTCGAGCGTATCTCCGCCGCGATGGACGCCAGCGGTTACACGTACGAACTGCTCGCCGTGGACGACTGCTCCACGGACGAGACGCTCGCGCGCCTGCAGGAGGCGGCGCCGCGCTTCCCGAACATGCGGATCAGGGCGTTCCACCGCAACGGCGGGTCGGGCACCGTACGGCGGATCGGCAGCCAGGAGGCACGCGGCGAGATCGTCGTGTGGACCGACGCCGACATGAGCTACCCGAACGAGCGGATCCCCGAGCTGGTCCAGATCCTGGAGAAGGACCAGACGATCGACCAGGTCGTGGGCGCGCGGACCACCGAGGAGGGCTCGCACAAGTTCCTGCGGGTGCCCGCGAAGTGGTTCATCCGCAAGGTCGCCGAGCGGCTGGCCGGGCAGAAGATCCCCGACCTCAACTCGGGCCTGCGGGCCTTCCGCAAGTCGGTGGCCAAGCCGTACCTGCGGCTGCTGCCCCCCGGCTTCTCCTGCGTCACGACGATCACGCTGGCGTTCATGTCGAACCAGCACGACGTCTACTACCTGCCCATCGAGTACGCGAAGCGGGCCGGGAAGTCGAAGTTCAACTTCGTCTCCGACGCCTACCGCTACATCCTGCAGGTGCTGCGGATGATCATGTACTTCAACCCGCTCAAGGTGCTGATGCCGCCCGCGCTCTGGCTGGTCGGCATCGGCCTGGTCAAGGGCGTGTACGACATGATCAGCCACCTGGCCTTCTACCTCACCAGCAACACCGTCGTGACCTTCCTGTCCGGCATGCTGATCGGGGCGGTGGCCCTGCTGGCCGACCTGATCGTGCGATCCAGGGGTGACGTTTGAGGATCGCGATCGTCGGCCCGACGTATCCGTACAAGGGCGGCGGGGCGCAGCACACCACCGAACTGGCCCACCGGCTGCGGGCGGCCGGGCACGACGTCGTCATCGAGTCGTGGCGGGCGCAGTACCCGTCCTTCCTGTATCCCGGGCAGCAGACGATCGACAGCCCGGAGGGCGAGCCGTACCCCGGCACCCGCCGTGACCTCGACTGGCGCAGGCCGGACGGCTGGGTCGCCTGCGGGCGGCGGCTGCGCGGGGCCGACCTCGTCGTGCTCGCCGTGCTCAGCCCGGTGCAGGTGCCCGCCTACCTGGGAATCCTGTACGGCCTGCGCCGCCGGGCCCGGGTCGTGGCACTGTGTCACAACGTGCTGCCGCACGAGAGCAAGCCGTACGACCGGCCGCTGGTGAAGGCGCTGCTGCGCCGGGTGGACGGCGTGCTCGCGCATTCGGAGCAGCAGGCGGACCTCGCCCGCGGGCTCACCGCGGCGCCGGTGCGGGTGGCCGCGCTCGCGCCGCACCTGCCCGCGCGCGGCGCCCGGACCGGCGAGGGCCGCGAGCCGTACGGAAGGCTGCTCTTCTTCGGCATCGTCCGGCCGTACAAGGGGCTCGACCTGCTGCTGGAGGCGCTCGCGCAGGTGCCGGACGTGCGGCTGACCGTGGCGGGCGAGTTCTGGGGCGGTCTGGAGGAGACCCGCGCCCTGATCGGCCGCCTTGGCCTGGCCGGTCGGGTCGACCTGCGGCCGGGGTACGTGGCGGCCGACGACGTGCCGGGGCTGTTCTCCGAGGCGGACGCGCTGGTGCTGCCGTACCGTTCGGCGACGGCCAGCCAGAACGTCTGGCTCGGGCACGAGCACGGAGTGCCGGTGATCGCCACCCGGGTCGGGGCGCTGCCGGACAACGTCCGCGACGGCGTGGACGGCCTGCTGGTGGAGCCGGGCTCGGCCGGGGCGCTGGCCGAGGCGATCAAGAGGTTCTACGAGCCCGGGACCCCGGAACGGCTGCGGGCGGGCGTCGCGCCCGTCGATCCGGAGCCGCACTGGGCCGTGTACCTGGACACCCTGCTCGCCGCCGCGCCGTCGGCCTGAGCGGCCAGGGGACTCGTCGCGACTGAGCCAGGAGGCGGCTCGGGGCCGGGCCGCGAAGCCTGCTCAGCGGGCGAGCCGCTGGGGGCCGAGCCGTTCAGCGGGGCCGTGCGGCTCACCGGGCGCGGGCGGCTCATCGAGTGCGGGCGGAGAGGTCGCCCGGCGCTTCGGCGCGGACCCCGCGGGCGAGGAGGAAGCCGAGGCCGGCCCAGGTGACGTCGGCGAGGGTGAACATCACCCGGGACACCACGGCGACCACCAGGGCGCTGGGCGTGTCGAGCAGCGGGGCGAGCGCCACGACCATCGCGCCCTCCCGCACGCCGATCCCGGCCGGGACCACGACCGTGAGGATGCCGGTGGACCAGGCCAGCGCGTACGCCCCGGCCGCGATCGCGTAGAGGGACACGCCGCCGGGTCGCAGGCCGCCCACCAGCGCCCACAGGTGCACGCCGTACACGAGCCAGCCCGCCATCGTCCACGCGGCGGCCCTGGTCATGTCCGCCCCGCTGGGCACCCGGTCGAGCGGGTCCCGGCGGGCGACGCGGAGGGCGAGGTTGAGGCCCCAGGCCAGGACGCGCGGGTGGAGGCCGACGAGGATGATCGGGACCAGCGCGAGCAGCCACCACGCCTCCCGCGCGATCTGCCCCGACAGCGTGGCCGCGGTGAGGGCGAGCGCGCAGCCCAGCGAGGTCACCAGCCCGAGGGCGGTGGCGCCGAACGTCCGCCGGGGCGGCGCCCCGTGGTCGCGCGCGAGTTCCATCATCGCGGCGAACGCCCAGACCGCGCCGGGGATGTACTTGCCGAGCTGGCCGACGAACAGCACCCGCGCGGCCACGCGCAGCGGCAGCGGGGAGCCGAGCCCGGCGAGGATGTCGCGCCAGGCGACCAGCATGAACGCCAGCCCGGCGAGCACGGCCAGGAACGAGACCCCGAGCGACCACCACGACAGCCGCTCCAGGGCGGCCCAGGTCTCCGTCCCGTTCCGGGCGAGGCCGTACGCCAGGAAGGCGAGGGCGGCCAGGGCGAGCAGCACGCGCGGCAGCGGGCCGGAGCGCAGGCGGTTCGGCAGGCGCGGCACGGGCACAGGGTACGGCCTGACGCTACCCGCGGGTAGGTCCGCCGCGCGGGTTGTCCACAGCGTGGGTTGATCGGCGACGGGGGCGGGGCGGGCACGGGTACTGTTGGGCAGCGTGGACGACCGTCAGGACGCGAGGGTGATCGACCGGTGAGCGGGGAACGCGCGGCCCAGCTGGAGTACTCCGAGTTCCAGGGCGCGATGCTCGACGAGGAGAAGCGCCGCCGCAAGGCCGCGAAGATCATCGCGGTGCTCGCGCACTTCCTCGGCAGGGACGCCGGCAAGCCCGAGGAGGCGTTGTCCGGGCTGACCGTCGGCGACGTGGGGTGCTCGGCCGGGTTCATCGCCGACGAACTGGCCGCCGCGGGCGCGCGCCGCACGCTCGGGCTCGACATCGACGTCCCCGGGCTGCGCAGGGCGGCCGACCGCTTCGGATCCCGGGTCGGGTTCGTCTGTGCGGACGGCTCCCGGTTGCCGCTGCCGGACGGGTCGGTCGACGTGCTGGTCTTCAACCACATCTACGAGCACGTCGTGGACCCCGACGCCGTGATCGCCGACATGCACCGGGTGCTGTCCGACGACGGCGTGCTCTACCTCGGCCTGGGCAACCGGCTTGGCGTGATGGAGCCGCACTACAAGCTGCCCTTCCTGTCGTACCTACCGCCCGCCGCGGCCGACCGGTACGTGCGGGCGTCCGGCCGGGCCGACCACTACTACGAGCGCTTCCGCACCCGCCCGGGGTTGCGGCGAATGCTCGCGGACTTCCACGTGTGGGACTACACGTTCCCGGTGCTGGCCGCGCCCGAGCGGTTCGCGGGGGGCGAGCTGTTCCCCGGCGCCGTGGGCCGCGCCGCCAAGGCCACGCTGGAGCGCACCCCGCGCCCGGCGCTGCGGGCACTGCTGCCGGTCGTCCCCACCTATCTGTGGGTGGCCACCAAGACGCCCCGCCGTCCGCTCGGCGCGGCGCTTCCGCAGCCGCCGGAGCCGGTGCGCACGTCGCGATGAACCGCCGCAAGCTCGTACGCACGCTGTTCCTGCTGGTCGCCCTCGGCTTCGGGATCTGGGCCGTCGCGGGCCAGTGGAGCGCCGTGGCGGACGGCTTCGCCCGGCTGCACTGGGCGGCGCTCACCGGCTCCCTGGCGGCGGTGCTCGGCGCGCTGCTCGCGGGAATGCTGATGTGGCGGGCGCTGCTCGCCGACCTCGGCTCGCCGCTCGCGTTCACCGACGCGGCGAAGATCTTCTTCGTGGGCCAGCTCGGCAAGTACATCCCCGGGTCGGTGTGGCCGATGCTCGCGCAGATGGAGATGGGCCGTGACCACGGCGTGCCCCGCTCGCGGAGCGCGGCCGCCTTCTTCCTCACCTACCCGGTCTACCTGGGCACCGGCCTGCTGGTGTCCGCCGTCACGCTGCCGGTGCTCGCCGGGCAGTCGGTCTCCCGGTATGCCTGGCTCCTGCTGCTCGTGCCCGTGCTCGCCGCCGCCCTGCATCCCGCCGTGGTCAACCGGGTCATCGCCTTCGGGCTGCGACGGCTGCGCAAGGAGCCGCTCGAACGGCCGCTCTCGCGCCGCGGCCTGCTCGTCGCCTCGGGCTGGGCCCTGGCCGGCTGGGCGGCGTACGGCGTGCATCTGGCGCTGATCGTGCGGGGTCTCGGCGCGGAGGGGACGCCGGCCCTGGTCCTGAGCGTCGGCGCGTTCGCGCTCGCCTGGTGCCTGGGGTTCGTCTTCATCGTGGCGCCGGCCGGGGCGGGTGTGCGCGAGGCCGCGATGGTCGCGGCGCTCGCGCCCGTGCTCGACCGGCCCGCGGCCATCGCCGCCGCGCTGTGCTCCCGGCTGCTCGTGTCCCTCGGCGACCTGGTGTGCGCCGGGGCCGCCGGACTCGCCGCCCGCCGATCCACCCGTACGCGGGAGGAACCCGTCATCCGAGCCTGATTCCGTGGATTGGGTGCGGATTTGCGCATCCTGGGAGGCAACCCCCATGTGATATCACTCACGTTTCGGGGGAGGCCGGAAATAGAGTGACAAGGGAGGGATGCTGGGCAGGCGTCCGTGCGTGGCGTGGGCCCGAGGGTCCCTGCCGGACACCTGCCGGAACAGCGGGACCGCGAGGACGGGGGGGAGCTCCGCCGGAGCGGGCCCAGTGAGGGGAGCGATTCACTTGACACCCCGAGTGCTCGTCGACGCCGCCGCCGTCCCCGCCGATCGCGGCGCCCTCATCAGGTATGTCGACGGTCTGGTCGCGGCCCTGCACGAGGCGGGCGCCGATCTCGCGCTGGTCTGCCAGCGCGCGGACGCCGAGCGGTACGCGGCCCTGGCGCCCGCGGCGCGGATCCTCTCCGGACCACCCGCGATCACCAACCGGGACAAGCGGCTGGCCTGGGAGCAGACGGGGCTGCCCGTCCTCGCCCGGCAGGCCGGGGCCCAGGTGATCCACGCCCCCTACTACTCCATCCCGCTGGGCTCCGGCCTGCCCACGGTGGTCACCGTCCACGACGCCACCTCGTTCACCGACCCCGACCTGCACGACCCCGTCAGGGCCTCGTTCTTCCGGTCGGCCACCCGTACGGCCGTCCGCCACGCCAACCGGGTGATCGTGCCGTCGAAGGCCACCCGGGACGAGTTGGTCCGGGTGCTCGCCGCCGACCCCACCCGGATCGACGTCGCCTACCACGGGGTCGACTCGGCGCTGTTCCACCCGCCGGCGCCCGAGGACGTGCGCCGGGTGGCGGGCCGCATCGGCCTGCACGGCCGGCCGTACGTCGCCTATCTGGGCGCGCTGGAGCCGCGTAAGAACGTGCCGAACCTGGTGACCGGCTTCGGCCGTGCGGTCGCGCACCTGTCCGACCCGCCCGCGCTGGTCCTGGCGGGCGGTCCGGCCTGGGACGAGGAGGTCGACGCGGCGGTGGCCGCGCTGCCGCCCCGGGTGAAGGTCGTGCGCCCCGGCTACCTGCCCTTCGCCGACCTGCCGGGCTTCCTCGGCGGGGCGCTCGCGGTCGCCTCGCCGTCGCGGTGCGAGGGGTTCGGGCTGCCGGTGCTGGAGGCGATGGCCTGCGGGGCGCCCGTGCTGACCACCCACCGGGCCTCGCTGCCGGAGGTGGGCGGCGACGCCGTGGTCTACACCGAACCCGACGCCGACAGCATCGCGCGAGCGCTGCGGGCCCTGCTGGAGTCGCCGGAACGGCGCGCGTCCCTGGCCGCGGCCGGAGTCACCCGTTCGCGCGAGTTCACCTGGAAGCACTCCGCCGAGGCCCACCTCGCCGCCTACCAACGCGCCGTCGAGGGTTAGCGCCACTCCGATCCGCCGGGATCCAATCGATGCTGATCCGCGCACCGCGCTCGCGCCGATGTCGGCTCTGTCTAGTGGACCGGCCCTTGACGCGGAGACCCCGCATCAATTCGTTCAGCTCATGGCCGGTGAAACGGTCGGCGCCCTGAGCTCCTGCGGCACGTCCCAGCCCGAGCGCATCATATTTTCCCAGTTACCGATCTCGACGTTGTCGATGGCGTCCGCGAGGCTGCTCAGCCGGGCCTGTTCCGCATACGGCTTTGAGAAGGCGAGACCACGCGTCTCCTCCCAGATGTGCTTGGTGGCGTTCGGATTCACCCAGACCTCGGTTCCGGATGACGTCGTGAGATCAGGGTAGGCGGAGCACTGCCTCGATGAACTCGGCAGGGGGGAGATAGGAGTGCTTGTCGATGTAGTGCACGATGAGCGTCGGAGCTGAATACACAACGCCGTCCTTTGCGGCAACGTGGATTTCTCCGGTCCCCAACCAGGCATGTCCACTCCGGCTTCCCGGCACAGGGATCCTGATCGGTGATTCCTCCTCACAGAACTCGCAGTAGTGGAGTCCCCGCATGACATCCTGCGGGGTCGAGGCGAGGCGGTTGAGGATGGCAAGGACCGCGGGAGCGCATCGCCCCGTCTCAAACTCCCGGCCCCTGCCCAGCCATCCGACGTTCAGCATCCTCACGCCGTTGTGAGGTGCGGGCAGATTCGCGTCCTTCCAGTAGGTGTACGGCGAGAGATCCTCGTACGTCGCCACTTATCTGACCTCCTGCCATGCCGCCCAGTGGCAGGTCCCCATGCGGGGTTTCAGTAGTTCGCTGAGATGAGTCGCGCTGTCCACGGTGTGGGACTGCTCACGGATGGTGAGCCCCACCGGGGGTTTGAGCATGTAGTCGGGCGCTGCTTCTCCAGGCCCGTACACACGGACCGGGTTGCGGCCCGTCCCGCTTTCGATGCCGACTCCCACGATGTCTGGGATTTTCCCGGCCGCTGCCTCACAAACAGCTGGGGATTCCAGCGGGAGCCCTGCAGACTCCCGAGCAGCCGTTCCCAGGCATCCAGGTCGGCGTCCATCACGTAGATGTCGCGCACGGGGCCCGGTTCGTCGTCGGTGAACAGCGGGATGAGCGACTCGAAGTCGCTCGCATGCGAGCCTGTCACAGGAACCCCTTCCGTCCGCGGCTCTCGGCCGTGGACACTCCGCAATCGTCCCTCGCTCATGCCTCCCTCGTAGCGGTTATCAGTAAGGCTCAGGGGCATAGCAGACCGGGGCCTCGCCGAACCCGTCCCAGTAGATCCAGAGCCGACCACATTCTGGACAACGGAATATCGACTTGCATCTCAGATAGACGTCCTCCGCGTCGACAATTCCCTCGAACTCGTCGAAGTCGACGTCCGAGATTATTTTCCACTCCAGGCGATTCGGTATCTCACCGCTGGTCGTGATGATACGCCCGCAGGCGCAGCGGAGTTTGGCCATGAGCGCACCGTCCACAGAATAGGCGTCCAGGATGGTCAAAAAATCCCGGACCATTCTCGCCAACCCGAGGAGGTGGGAGCTGTCAAGATCTACGTCGAATTCGCGACGGGACAGCAAGAGCCAGCTATCGTCGGGGTCGTCATCCCTCAGAGTTGTCCCGCACACATAGATCATCTTTGCCATGACTACCTGGCTCTCCAAGGCGACTGGGCGCTCACCCATGAATGGATGAGTACCTCAGCGCTCCTCGGGACGCAAATGGCCCTGCGGTACGGATCGGAGTTACCGTTGAATCACGCCTCGCATGTGATAGGTGTCTTGTTCGGCGGGTTGTTGACATCGTCAGTAACTCACATAATCCCAGCTCGGAGGACACCTCTCCCCGTATTCAGGTCACTTCAGTCACCTTTCGGTCCGTGGATCCAGGCTCAGGTTCCCCTGCGGCTATCCAGGATCGCTCGCCAGTGGTGTTCGATATCCGCATCCGGCACCCGCGGAGAAAAGTTCTCATCGAACATTGAAACCATCTCGCGAGACTCGATCATGGGCAGCCCGATCGCTTCACTGAGAACCCTCATCAGGTTGAGGGGAGTCAGCTTGAAGAATTCGTTCAGTGCGAGAAAGCTGAGCAAATCAATGAAACGGCATCCTTCACTAATATGCTGACGAACGTCGGCTGCAACGCCTTCCATCCAACCCCCTATCTTACGAAGCGGACCAGGGCGTTCGTGTAGGCGCCCGGGCCGCCGACGACCTTCTGCACCTGGACATCTGTCAGGTCGTTCCCGGTGAAGGTGCGGCAGGTTCTTGATCGTGAGATTCAGGGGGGCGGACGGGTCAGCGCCCTGAGCTCCTGCGCTCGTCCCAGCCGGGCGGCGCGTCGCGGAATTCCTGGAGCCTTTCCGGCGGTTCGCCCTGCGGCCTTCTCGAAACGCCGTCCGGTTGATGGATCAGCTCCAGTTCCTCGACTTCTTTCTCGCTTTTCGTGTGCCCCAGCGTTCGGGACATTTGCAGGTGGAGCAGCATTCTTACATCAGTTGCCGAGCCACCCCCAATGCCAAACCATGAATTCTGCAGACACGCTCTCCACCCTGGGGTTGATGCTTACCCGCGCATCCGGCCAGCCTTCTCCAGAGCTGTGAATGGCAAGAACAGCGCCAACTGACTCGGTCGCCGAGTCCACGAACTCGATCACATGCTCGCCGCTGACGTCATCAATGTTGATGACCTGGATCCGGCGCCCCTGAAAAATTTCGTACCGCACGACAGTCTGTCCTCCATCCAGGAAGCCTGAGAAGTTTCCGTTGAAGTCGAACCGCGCTCCCAGCCCGCTGGGAAGGCGGACGTCCAGCGTATCCTGCCAGGTTCCACCAATGCGCTCATAGCCTAGGTGCGCGACCGAATTGGGATCCGTCAGGACACCATCAAACATATTCTGTCCAGCCTCATTCCAGCCCGCCGGATTCTCGGCTCCAGGCGGCCTCGGCCAGTTCACCCCGGTACCAGGCCGATCGGCATGCTTCTGTAGAGCACGCCCAGCGAATGAGAGACCTCCCTCATCCGCCGCAGCCCCGGATTGAGACGCCTTTTCCAGGTTGATGAGACCGTCTGGTCCGATCCCGCAGTTGTGAACCAGAACAGGCACACCTGCCTGCACGTAGTAGGTGTGGAGGTCGGCGATGGTGAGGTTGTGGGCGTGCTGGTGGTGGGCGGTCCAATTCTTGATCGCGGTGATCTGGACGAGGGTGCCGGCGCTGGTGCGCAGCCACGTGCCGGGCTTGAGGTTCTTGGCGTCGACCCAGGTGTGGCGGCCCGGGGCCCAGAAGGGGTGGCCGTCGGTGGCCGTGACCGTGCCGGTCTTCGTGCCGTCGGCGATGGCGATGCGCACGAGGTGTTTGTCGCCGTAGCCGTGGATCAGGGCGGTCACCGGGCGCGAGCCGGTCTCGCCGGTCACCGGGTCGGTGCTCCGTCAGTGGCCCGATGGTTTTACTCCCATACATGCGACGACTTCCGTGTGCTCTGGGTTGAAAAAAAGCTGGAAGTAGTACCCACTCCGAGGTGTGTCATCTACGTAACCCAATGTGAGCTGGGTGCCGCCGTATGCGCGAAGTTGATCGAGGGCTTCACTAAATCCGATCGACGGTTGGCCGGAGCGGAGTACTGCCCGCTCCCTTCTCGCGTAGATGGAAATCAGGTCCCGGGTTGCCACGGATCCAGGCCAGAGCGCGTAGTCCGCACCGGCACCGAGTGCTGTCCCCGCCAGTAGACGCACTTCGTCTGCTCCTTCGAGGAGTTGTATGAGACTTCTTCTGTCCACGATCCTCTCCAAGGAACCCTCCTGAAGTGGAGGCGCGTGCGGCTGGGAGGCGGCTTCTCATCCGCCTGGCCTGAACCACGCCCCTCTGTCAATGCTGATCTCCGCGCCTTCGATTATCCCAAGTAGTGCGTGTTCAGACTCCTCGTACCGCTCATACGGGGTGCCGTGAATCTGAATGTCTCTGTCGGCCGGTACCTTCGCGTGCGGAATTCGCAGCACAACTCCGCCCGGGCCTAGCTCCTCGGCCGCGTCGAGAGCGACGTCTTCGTAATCGTGTGTCCACGACGTGAAAACGCTCTTGGTGTCGCCGCCCGCGTGAAGCCCCGGACTAGAGTGACCACCGCGTGGGACGGCTCGACCTGCAAGCGCGTCGCTGTACTTGTAATGCTTATTAGGCACCCCACGATAAAGGAAACCGTCCCCCTCTCCACAGTTGTGAACCAGAACAGGCGTGGAGCCTGCGAGTACGTAGTAGGTGTGGAGGTCGGCAATGGTGAGGTTGTGGGCGTGCTGGTGGTGGGCGGTCCACTTCTTGATCGCGGTGATCTGGACGAGGGTGCCGGCGCTGGTGCGCAGCCACATGCCGGGCTTGAGGTTTCTGGCGTCGACCCAGGCGCGGCGGCCCGGGGCCCAGAAGGGGTGGCCGTCGGTGGCCGTGACCGTGCCGGTCTTCGTGCCGTCGGCGATGGCGATGCGCACGAGGTGTTTGTCGCCGTAGCCGTGGATCAGGGCGGTCACCGGGCGCGAGCCGGTCTCGCCGGTCTCCGGGTCGGTGCTCTTCACCCGGTCGCCGACCTGGACGTCCTCGATCGGCTTGGTGGATCCGTCCGCAAGCAGCACCGCCGTGCCCGGCACGAAGCTGTTGCACGCCGCGGGCGCCGAGCGGCCCTCGGCCGCGGCGGTGACCCGGCCGGCCCTCCCGCCCACGGCGGCGCGGATCGAGGGCGCCGCCGCCTTGACGGCGGCGCCGATCGCCCTGCCGATGCCGGCTCCGGCGAGGCCTTCCAGTGATCCGATGGCGGCGGATCTCAGGGCGTCGCCGACGCTGTGGATGTTGTCCTGCATCGCGTCGGAGACCAGATGGGCGGCGGCTCCGGCGAGCATGGCGCAGCCGACGGTGCCGGCTCCCGCCGTGACCGCCTCGCAGGCCAGGCCGACGCCGACGGCGACGATGGTGGAGACGATGACGGTCTTGTGTTCGGCGACCCACTGCCCGGCCGTGCTGACGGCCTTGCGGATGTGGCAGCCGAAGTTCCATGTGCCGCAGGTGGGCTTGGGCGCGTGGTAGACCGGGGTCGCCGAGTAGTGGCCGACGGGCCGGTAGCTGGGGTGCGAGCGTATCGGGCGGTGGGCCTTGGCCGCCGCGACGTCCTGCTGCCAGCCCCGGTAGCCGCCGTTGCGGCCGTTGGCGTAGTCCTCCGGGATGAGGCCGTCGGGGTCGCTGGAGGTGACCGGCGAGTTGTTCGCGTACGCGTAGCCGTTCATCTGCTGCGGGTCGGCGACGTCGATCAGCGGGTCGACCGACAGGAACCGCCCGGCCGCCGCGTCGTACTCGCGGGCGCCGAGGTGGGTGAGCCCGGTGGAGGCGTCGATCGTCCCTCCGACGAAGCCCTTCTCGCCGGGCCAGGCGGTGGGGACGGTCCCCCGGGCCTGCCCGAACGGGTCGAAGCGGCGCAGCGTGACCGTCTGCGTCGACGCGTCGACCGCGGCGGTGGCGGTGCCCTGCGGGTCGGGGGCCAGCCAGGACAGGCCGGCCTTGGTCCGCACCGCGACCTGCGCCCCGCCGTGGCTGTAGTAGCGGGTGTAGGAGGTGGCCTGGGAGGCGGCGTCCAGGCGGACCTCCTGCCCGGGCAGATAGAGAGTGGTGCCGGTGGGGTCGCGGCGGATCAGCCGGTTGCCATCGGCGTCGTACAGATAGGAGGTGGTTCTGCCCGCCTCGGTCACCTTGGCGAGGTGGCCTTCGGTGTCCCATTCGAGGGTCTGCTGCACGGCCCCGGCGGTGCGGCCGGTGGTGTTGCCGGCCGCGTCGTAGCCGTAACCGTCGCTCTGCCCGTCGTTCGGGCCGCCGGCCGTCGCGACCGTGCGCAGCGTGTGCGGCTGCGGCTGCCCGGCGGCGGGGAAGGTGGAGGTGCGGGTGACGTCCCCGCTCCCGCTGTGCCGCACCTCCCGCGTACGGTTGCCGGTCGCGTCGTAGCCGAACGACGACCAGTACGGCGCGGGCCCGCCCAGGACGGACATGGACGGGGCGGCGGCGCAGTCCTCGGCGCCCTGTGCCCAGGCCTCGGTCAGCCGCCGCAGGTGGTCGTAGGTGAAGCACTGGACGTCGGGGGTCTGCCCGGACGGCTTGTCGGCGATCGAGGTGATGTTGCCGGCCGCGTCGTAGCCGTAGTTGAGGTCGCTGATCCCGACGGGGGCGGTCTCGCGCTGGGTGAGGACGCGGTTGAGGCGGTTGGTGCCCTCGTCGAAGTAGAAGTACCGCATCACCCGCTTGCCGGTGCTGCTCGTACGCAGCGTCTGCCACAGCGGCTGGGACAGCTTGGAATACTTGGTGTCGGTGACGTAGCTGGTCAGGCCGCTCGTGGTGACCGGGTTGCCGAGCTCGTCGTAGCCGTACAGCATGACCTCGCGCAGCATGCCGCCGGCCGCGGGGATCGCCGACCCCGACAGGGTGCCGTCGACGTTGTACGACGCGCCGTACTGGTAGCTGCCGGCCAGCTTGCCCTCCGCGGCCGGGACGACCACGGTGGTGGAGGTGGCGCGGTAGGCGTCGTCGTAGCTGTCGACCTTGGTCGTGTACGCCTGGCCGCCCGCGTAGCGGGTCGAGGCCACCGGCAGCCCCTTGACCGAGGTCCCGCTCGCCAGCGTGTCGTACGTCCAGTCGGCGAGCTTCGTGCCGGTGGGCGACCCGTCGTACCTGCCGGTCGGGCGGCCCAGCACGTCGTAGGTGTAGGCGAGGGTCCGGCCCCGCGCGTCGGTGCTGGAGGCGAGCTGGTCGAGGTCGTCGTACGTAAAGGTGGTGCGGCCCTTGTCGGGGTCGTCGGCGCGGACCCGCCGGCCGCGCGGGTCGTAGCCGTACGACCACTGGTTGCCCGCGGGGTCGGTCACCTTCGCGAGCTGCCCGCCCGGGGTGTAGGCGTAGCGGGTGGCGTCGTAGGCCCCGGTGGGGGTGGCGCCCTTGTACTGCCGCAGTTCGGTCGTCCGGCCGCGCGCGTCGGTGTAGGTGGTGGTCGCCGTGCCCCCGGCGGGCGGGGTGAGGTCGACGTGGTCGCCGCCGTACGCGGTGGTGGTCCGCCACTTCTCCACGTTGTGGACCAGGAAGATGGAAGCGGTCGGCCGTCCCGCGCCGTCGTACTGCGTCCGCGTCTGGCCGGGGATGTCGGCGTCGTTGCCCACCTCCCACAAGGTGGTGGCGGGGGCCTGGTCGTTGAAGTAGGGCTGGTTGGCCTTCACCGCCTGGCCGCGGCTGTCGTAGTAGGTGTCGGTGATCAACCGGCCGCCGCCGGGGGCGGAGGCCTGCGTCTGCCGCGCCCGCAGCAGCCCGTCGAACAGGGTGTGGCCGGTGGTGTAGGTGCCGTCGTTGCGGATCGTCTCGGTGGTCACCGCGACCGGCTTGTCGGTGCGGACCAGATAGGAGTACTTCGCACTGGGCGAGGTGGAGTTGCTCGCCTTCGGCCGGGTCGGCAGCCACACCTGGCTCGTCCGGCCGAGCGCGTCGTACGTCACGTCGGTCCGCTTGCCGTTCGGGTCCACGACTCCGGTAGTGGCGCCCCACTCGGGGCGGATCTCCGTCGTGGTCACGTGACCGGCCGGGTTGGTCACGGTCGTCTTGGTGACCAGGCCCCCGGAGGCCGGGGTGTAGGCGGTGGTCGTCCTGTGCTGGGCCGCGTCGGCGACCTCGACCACCCGCCCGTACGCGTCGTACTTCGTGGTGGCGACGGTGACGTACGAGGGTGAGCCGTCGTAGCCGGCGAGCTTCTCGGTGGTGGTGACGTCGCCCTTCGTCGGTGCCGCGCCGAAGGCGAGATCGTCGTAGGACATGCGGGCGTCCGACAGCAGGTCCTTCGACCGGTCCGGCGTGACGGAGCAGGCCACCGAGACCGTCTCCACCCGGGCGAGCGTGTCGATGATCCACTTGCTGTCGTTGCGGGCGTACGTGTTGCGCACGCACTGGTCGTCGTCCGCGGTGGAGGTGTCGCCGAGATCGTTCACCTGGGTAGCGAGCGCGTCGCTGTTGAAGGCGGTGGCGGTCTCGGTGCGGCGCCACCCGCCCGCGGTCAGCGCGGTGCGGGTCCGGGTCCTGGCCGTGTCGACCATGTAGGCGCGGCTGGTGCCCCAGGAGCGGACCCGGGTGGCGGTCGGGCCGCGCGTCCACGGGTCGGAGATGGTCCCCTCCAGGACCGTGCCGCCCGCGCGGGTGTAGGTGGTCGCCTCGCGGACGACGCCCTGCAGCCAGTCGTCGTCGGTGCTGGCCGTGCCCTCGGAGTCGGTCACGCTCGCCGAGCGGGTGCCCGAGGAGGTCTTGTCGCCGTCCATGCCGCGGAAGTAGAGGTATTCGGTGAGCGACCGCTCCCCGTCCGGGTCGCCCTCGTAGACGCGGACCTTCTGGTACCCGCGCCACTGCGACCAGGTCTTGTACTTCTCCTTGGTCAGCCCGTCGTCGTCGTCGTAGTGCCAGGCCGCCGGGCCGACGTACTCGTAGCCCGTGGTGGTGAAGGGCGCGCCGCCGGTGCGGTCGATCTCGCTGACCTCGGTGACGACGTACTTGTGGAACCAGTCCTTGATGGGGTCGCTCGCGCCCTCGGGCGTCCAGTACTGCGGGAAGCACCGCTTGGTGTTGGCGTCCGGAGCCGGGGTCTGACCGGCCTCGCACTCCTCGCCCGAGTAGGTGACGGAGATTTGACCGCCGGTCTCGTTGGAGACGACGGTGATCCGCCGCTTGGTGAACGGCGGCAGGCCCTCGGTGCCGTCGACCCGGTTGTGCATCTGCGCGCCGCCGAACGTGACCGCGGGCAGGGCGGCGCTGCCGCCGGCCTTCCCGGTCTGCTGGACGGAGTCCAGCCACAGCGCGGGGTCGGTGCCGTCGCCCGCGCCCGGGAACAGGTGGGTCAGGGTCCAGGTGTCGACGTCGGCGTACGCGCTGCCGGACCAGATCTGCGTGGTGATCGAGGTGAGCCGCTTGCGCGACCAGAACGTCGGCGTGACCTTGCCGGTGCACGACTGCCCGGAGTCGCAGTTCTGGTCCATGGGCACGTCCGGCCAGTGTGCGGCGTTCGCGGTGGTGAACTTCGACGCGGCGCAGTCGAACGACGAGTCGGGCAGGCACCGCTCGGCCACCCCGAAGGTCACCCGGGCCGGCGCGGAGGCGGAGAACAGGCTGTCGGACCGCTGCGCGTAGTCGATCCGGCTCGGATAGCCGCCGCGGTCGTAGGAGGTGGCGGTGGCCAGGTTGCGGGCGTAGTAGTTGGTCTCCTTGGCGTACCAGTAGGTGGCGGCGTTGCCGTTCGGATCGACGACGTAGTCGAGGTTCCACCGCCACGCCTGCCTGCACCAGGACGCGGCGTACGTCGAGCCGTGGCAGGGCTCGCCGGAGTCGTCGCCGAACACCGGGACCGTCCAGGTGGAGTCGGTCTCGGGCTTGCCGGACGCCCAGCCGGGCAGCCGGGCGAGCCCGAAGAAGTACTGCGTGCCGTCGGTGGTGGTGATCTTCCAGTGCTCGCCGTCGTCGTCGCCGTTGGTGGCGCCGGTGAGCTTCTCCACCTTGGCGGCGTCGTCGTTCTTCATCCGCCACACGCCGGTCGCGTCGTCGCGGATCAGCTCGCTCGCCTTGCCGCCCAGGGTGACGGTCGCGTTGTCGTACGCCCAGCACTGGTCGCCGGTCTTCGGCGTCACCCCGTCGTCGGCGCAGGACTTGTAGCGGCGCTCGACGAACCCGCCGGAGGTGAGGTCCCAGCCCTCGCCGATCCAGGAGGTCTGGTTGTTGGTGGAGGCGGTGCGCCCGTCCACGCTCCCGGAGGAGTACGACAGCGCGAGCTGCGGCATCGGCCCGCCCAGCCCCGGGGGCGTGCGCAGCGGGTACGACCAGGAGAACTCGCCCGTCGAGCCGCCGCCCGACCAGGTCGCCGACGGCGACAGGGAGCTCGCGGTGAAGTCGCCCGACCCGCCCGAGGGGGCCGCCGTCAGCGCGTACACCGAGCCGCCCGTCGCCGCGCCCGCCGCGGCCGTCTCCGCTCCCGCCGCCGACGACGATCGCGCGGCGTCGTCACCGGCTGCGGGCGCGGCCTGGACGACGGCGGTGACCTTCCCGCCGTGGTTCTCGCTCGGGACGGGAGTCGCGGCCCGGCACGCGGGGGCGCCAGGGGTGGTCAGCGCGCAGGCGGGCAGCTGGACCAGCCGCAGCCGCGAGGCCCAGTCACCGCCGTAGGCGTCCGCGAAGCTCGAATAGTCCACCTCGAGGTCGGCCCGTCCGGCCGCCTGCTCGTCGGTGAGGGCGACCCGCACGACGACGCCGTCCACGCCGAGTCCGGCCGTCGCCTTGCGGTCGAGCACCTGCACGGCGACGGTGCCGGTCCCTGCGCCGGTCCCTGCGCCGCCGGCCTGATCGGCGGGCACGCCGACGGAGACGGGAAGATCGCCCGCGCGGGCCCTGCCGGTGCCGGAAGGGCGGACGGTGGCGGTGCCGGGCTCCGGCCAGGCGGCCGCACGTGCCCGCCACGCCGTGCCCGCCTCGGGGTCCTTCCCGGCGGGCCGCGCGCTCCCCGTACGGCCGGAGACCGAGGAGACGTCGCCGGGCCGGTGCGGGCCCTCCGGCGCCGCCTCCGCCGCGCGCGGCACCTGGAACAGGCCGAGCAGTACGGCCGCCGCCACCGGCGCCGCGAGACGGGTGGTCCACCTGCGGGACAGGGGGACCACGGGTTTGCCGATCACTTCAGAGCCTCCGTGAGGACGGGCGGAGCCGGGAGAACGAGGGGAAGGAGCGCGGTCGTCACCGGCCGCGCCGGTCGGGGGAGTGGTCACGCGAGCCCCAGTGCGAGGCCGAGGATCTCCTCGTCGGTCAGGACGCCGGTGTAGACGTGGACGTCGTCCAGGTCGCCCGGCCAGTAGCCGGTGGCCGCGCCCGCCGATCGGGCCCGGCCCATCTGCAACGCACCGGTGGAGTTCCAGGGCGAGCCGAAGGCGGTGACGGCGACCTTCTGGCCGTTGACGTAGAGCCGCTGCTCCTGACGCGGGTAGTCGTAGACGCCTGTCAGCAGCGTCCACTGCTCCGGGTCGACGGGGGCCAGCGCGGGGTCCGCCGAGGCGCTGAACAGGCTCGCCGTGTCGGTGTCGGCCCCCGGTACGTCGAACGACCACTTACCGGTGGCGCCGAAGACGCGGTAGCCGAGCGTGAAGGCGCTGCGGCGGGTGCCGTCCTGGCTCACGGCCGTCGCCGTCTGCCCCGCGCTGTCGAGCCGGACCCAGGCCACCGCGGTGAAGCTGCCGTCGGTCCGGGTGACGTACGCCGGTGTCGCGGCGTACTGGCCGGAACCCGGCAGCGCCAGGGCGTTGAGGTCGTGCCCGTCGGTGGTCCACCCGGCCCCGCCGGACAGGGTCGCGGCGCGCCCGGTGTGGCTGGTGGAGGTGGCGGCGGACGTGCCGGTTCCCTCGTCGAACCGCCACCGGCCCTGGTGCTGCGGCGGCCGGTTGACGAGGTCGGCCACCTCGGACGGGTAGACGATGCGGTCCCACACCCGGACCTCGTCGACGACTCCGCCGAAGTAG
The DNA here is from genome assembly GCF_014161415.1 of Microbispora sp. H10885. NCBI lineage: Bacteria > Bacillati > Actinomycetota > Actinomycetes > Streptosporangiales > Streptosporangiaceae > Microbispora > Microbispora sp. H10885. The sequence continues at coordinate 378,014 of NZ_JABBWY010000004.1, forward strand.
TTGCCGAGCACCCCGTCGATCTTCATGCGGCCGATCTCGAAGGCGCCGGTCGCGTTCCACGGCGTGGTGAAAGCCGGTTGGGACGACTGCAGCCGTCCGTTGACGTACAGGCGCAGCTGGGCCGCGGCCGGGTCGTACACGCCGACAAGGTGCTCCCAGGCGTTGAGCCGGGCGGGCGCGTCCGAGACCGCCTTGACCGGCGAGACGCCGTCCGCGTCGGAGGGGCGGCGGCCGAAGTTCCACTTCTTGTCGCCGTGGTTGTAGTAGAGCTGGAAGCCGGCGGCGCGGTTCCCCTCCTGGGCCGCGACCGTGTTGACGTGGGTGTCGTTGGTGACCTGCGCCCAGGCGGAGACGGTGAAGGCCTTGCCGGTGTCCAGCACGGGGCCGCTCGTCCCGAGACGGCTGCCGGTGCCGTTCAGGTAGGCGGCCTTGACCGAACGGCCGCCGCCGAAGGACACGTCGGTCGCCGTCAACGTCCTGCCGCCGACCGCGTCGGCGGCGGTGGCCGACGCGGCGGCCTCGTCCATCGTCCAGTGCGAGACCGGCCCGGCCGCCGTGAAGGAGACGTAGAACTGGTAGGCGGCGTACGGCCCGAGGTTGCCCGCCTGGTCGACCGGCCACACGTACACCGTGTTCAGCCAGTCGTGGGACGGGGCGATCTGCACGGTGGCGGCCCCGGACGACGCCTGCACCCGGCGGCGCGCCGTGATGTCGTCCACGGCGTAGTCGAAGGCGACCACATCTGGGTCGGCCGCGTTCCGCGTGAACGTGAAGGAGCCCGGGCGGCCGATTCCGTCGTGCCACAGGCTCGGATCGGCCGGCTCGTCCCCCGGATAGCGCGCCGAGGAGACACCGGGCAGTCCCGCGGGGACGGCGGTGTCGACCCGGAACTCGCACCAGGCGCTCCACGGCCCGCCGTCGGTCCCGTCGTACGCCCGGACGCGCCAGGAGTAGACGCCGCCCTCGGCCAGGCCGGACAGCGTCACCTTGTGCTCGACCGGGTCGACGGACGCCTTGTAGCCGGTGGTCTTGGTGTACAGGTCGCCCCAGGTGCCGGCCGAGGGGTTGTGGACGTTGACGTCGAACTCGGCCCGGACCCCGTCACCCGCCTTGTCCGGGTCGTAGATCTTCGCCTTCAGCGCCGGGGTCAGGGAGTTGACCGCGGGCCGCCCGGAGCCCGTCGCGCAGGGCGTGGCCGGGGCGGTGCCCATCGCGGCGGGCCGGCTGGGCACGCTGTTGTAGGTGACGACGAGCTTGGCGGTGTCCTGGTCGAATCCCTTCCAGCCGTAGTTGTCGGTCTCGTCTCCCGCGATCAGGCCGAGAGTGGTGTCGTCGAGCCCGCGCCCGGCCGTGCTGACCACCGCGTCCGTCGCGTCGAACTCGATCCCGCCGCTGTCGCACCCGCCGGGGGAGTAGCCCTTCGCGACGTTCAGCTCGTCCAGCTTCCGGTGCAGCGCCGGCTGCTTGGCCCAGGTGGTCGACTGGGAGATCGGCCCGGTGAACCACAACTGGACGGGCCGCGCGCTGCACGACCAGGACCAGGTCTCGGTGATCCGGAACGTCGCCTTGAGGATGTGCTTGTACGCCACGTGGTCGGTTCGCATCCGGTAGAACGAACGACGCTTCACCGAGCCGTTGTACGAGCCCGCCTCGGACCGGTGACTGGGATTCCAGCCGGTGTAGGAGCCGTCGGACGACACCATCGCCCAGCCGAGCCTCGACCCTGTCCACTCCGGATCGATGAAGACGGGAAACGTGGTCCCCGAGTCGGTCAGCATGGCCCGGTCCGGAGCGATCGAGATCGCCGACGAGGTCACCTCGGTGGGCATCGTCGCGCGCCTGCTCCCGCTTTCCGGGGCATCGGCGGACGACGCCCGCCGCCCCGCGGTGGCACCCGCGGCGGACGAGTCCCACATCTGCGGCGTGGGGGAGTGGAACACCACCGCCCCGCCCTCGGCGACCGCCTGGGCCGCCCCCTCCGCGCCCTCGCTGACCGCCACCCCCTTGGTTCCCAGGCCGAAGGTGATCGTGGCGAGCGCCGGGTTGGCCGCCGCCTGCGCGTCCTTCACGACGAGCACCTCGGAGAAGCCGGTGACCGAGGCCGTCACCCGCAGGTCGACCCCCGGCAGCACCTCCGGATATGTGGCCGACGCCCCCTCGATCTCCGGCGCCGGCAGCCTGCCCGGCCAGCTCATCGACAGCTCACGGCCCTGGTCGGAGATGGTCGCGAACGGACCGTCCCCGCCGCCCGACAGGGACAGGCCCACCGCCGTCGCCACCGGGGCGATCGTCCCGTCGGGCTCGGCCCGCAGCGTCGTGTCCACGGCGGCCCACCCGGCGCCCCGGCGGACCCGGACCGGCAACGGGCTCTGTTCGAGCGTGAACGTCCCGTCGCTGTTGGCGTACACGGTCCGGTTCTCCGTCCGCCGGTCGAGCACCTCTACCGGCTGCCCGGAGGTCCGGGCGGCGCGCAGCGCGGCGGCTTCATCCTGCTGCGCCGCCGGAACCGGCTCGGCGTACGCACGGCTCCCGGGCGTCAGCGGTGACAACGCGGCGGCGATCAGGACGAACGCGGGCATGGCACGGTGCAGCCTCAAGCGGTGCAGCCTCAAGCAGGACTCCAGGAAAAAGGAGGATGGCCCCGAATGGGGGTGAAAGAGGATTGGCGCGCCGATAGGGAGCTCCTGGCCGCGCCGACACATGTAATGCGCCGGTTAAGTGGTATGTCAAAACGTGTGGTGCCGATTGCTACTCGGGGGCGGATGTGCCGAAGTTCCGTCGCTTCGCCGTTTCCTGGCTCGACCAGCAGTGATGCGCTGCTGTGTGCGCGAGTGGCGGGGAATCGGAAACCGGCGGCAGGTTAGGGGTGTATGTCCGATCGGATATGCCGCCACGCCGCCGTGAGCGGGAGAGAAATGCGTGCCGGAACTCCGGGCTCCCGGCATGGGGCCGGCGATACGGTCGGCGAAAAGGGAATTATGGCGGGCTCATTTTCGGGCGTCCGTTTGTGGCCCTATGTGCCGTCCGGTTTGAGAGTTCGCGCTTGGAGATACCGCGCCTGCCAGGAAATATCCGGACAGCGGTGTGCGGCGGGACACCATACGGAGGTTCTGTCTAGGCTACTCTCGCGGCTGTGAGGGACAGTTCTGTGCGGTCGCCGGACGGTCTTGAGGCGATCCTTCTCGTGGGCGGCCAGGGCACGCGTCTCCGGCCGCTGACGCTCAGCACGCCGAAGCCGCTGCTGCCGACGGCCGGGGTGCCCTTCCTCGCCCACCAGCTGGCCAAGGCGCGGGCGTACGGGGTGCGCCGGGTGGTCTTCGCGACGTCCTACCGGGCCTCGATGTTCGCCGAGGCGTTCGGCGACGGGGCGGGGCTCGGCCTGGAGATCGTGTACGTGACCGAGGACACCCCGCTCGGGACCGGCGGCGCGATCCGCAACGCCGCGCGGGCCCTGACCTGCCCGCCCGAGGCGCCGGTGCTCGTGCTGAACGGCGACATCCTGTCGGGCCACGACATCGCCGCGCAGGTCGGCCTGCACGTCTCACGCGGGGCCGCGGTGACCCTCCATCTCACGGAGGTGGACGACCCGTCGAGGTTCGGCTGCGTGCCGACCGACGACGACGGCCGGGTCACCGCATTCCTGGAGAAGACGCCCAACCCCGTGACGAACCGGATCAACGCCGGCTGCTACGTGTTCCAGCGCTCGGTCATCGACACGATCCCCGAGGGCCAGGTGGTCTCGGTGGAACGGGAGACCTTCCCCGGCCTGATCGCGGCCGGTGAGCTGGTGCTCGGCTTCGCCGACGCGTCGTACTGGCTCGACGTGGGCACGCCCGCGGCGTTCGTGCGGGGCTCGGCCGATCTGGTGCTGGGCAAGCTCGGCTCGCCCGCCCTGCCCGGCCCGGTCGGGGAGCGGCTCCTGCTCGACGGGGCCGTCGTGTCGCCCGAGGCCAAGGTCACCGGCGGCACGGTCGTCGGCCCCCGGGCCACCGTCGAGGCGGGCGCCAGCGTGCGCGGCAGCGTGCTCTCCGAGGGCTGTCACGTCGCGTCCGGCGCGACCGTGGTGGACTCGGTCGTCGGCGTGGGCGCCCGCGTCGCCTCCGGCACCGTGCTGCGCGAGGTCGTGATCGGCGACGGCGCGCTCATCGGCCCCGGCAACGAACTCACGGCCGGCATGCGCGTCTGGCCCGGGGTCACGCTGCCCGAGTGCGCCGTCCGCTTCTCCAGCGACGTGTGACATGACCGGTCCCGCTCCCACCCGCTCTCGGGGGGAGCGGCAGACTGGGCGGGTGGAGGCGAGCCGAATGCCCAGATCGTCCGCGCCCGGCGACGTGTCCGTCACGACGGGCGCCGCTCCGTCCTGCGCGGTCTCCACCGGCACCGCTCCTTCCGGCACCGTCACTTCGGGCGCGGCCACTTCCGGCTCCGTTCCTCCGGGCGTCGTTCCTTCCGGCGTGGCTTCGTCGGGTGCGGCTTCCATGGGGGTGGTCCATGCCGGTCGCGGCCAGGCGGCGCAGACGCGCGAGCGGCGGTGGCGGCCGGAGGCGCCGGTCGACGTGGCGCTGACGCTGTCGCCGCACCGGCGCGGGGGAGGCGACCCCGCCTGGCGCCGTACGCCCGACGGCGCGTTCTGGCGCACCTCGCGAACCCCCGAAGGCCCCGGCACGCTGCGAGTGACGGGGAGCCGCGACGGCGAGATCCTCGGACAGGCGTGGGGCCCGGGGGCCGGGTGGCTCCTGGAGATGCTTCCCTCGATGCTGGGGGCCGACGACGACGTGGCCGGATTCGCCGCGTTGCTCGCGCGGCTCGCCCGCTCCGGCGATCCACGGCACGTCCGCGCCGCCGCGTTCGTCGCCGATCTGGCCGGCCGCGCCGGCGGGCTGCGGATCGGGCGCAGCCTGCGGGTCTTCGAGGCGCTCGCGCCCGCCGTCCTGGAGCAGAAGGTGGTCGGCAGGGAGGCGTGGCGGGCCTGGCGGTTCCTGCTGCGCCGGTACGGCGAGCCCGCTCCCGGCCCGGCCCCCGAGGGCATGTACGTCGTCCCGTCGCCGGAGGTGTGGCGTGTGGTCCCGTCCTGGGACTGGCACCGCGCCGGGGCGGAGGCCGTACGGGCCAGGACGATCGTCAACGCCGCACGCCACGCCGCGAAACTGGAGCGCACGACAGGAGTCCTGGGCGCGGTGGGCACACCGGACCCGGCACGGACACCTGACGCGACATCAGGCTCAGCGGGCACACCGGATGCGGCACAGGTCGCGACGGGCGGGCGGGCTTCGGCGGGCGTGGAAGGTCCGACGGGTGTGAAGAACTCGGCAGGTGTGACTGGCTCGGCGGGTGTGGAGAGCTCGGCGGGTGTGGAGGGCTCGGCGGAGGCGGACCGGCTGCTGCGGGCGCTGCCGGGGGTCGGCGTGTGGACCTCGGCCGAGGTGCGTCAGCGCGCCCACGGCGACCCGGACGCGCCGAGTGTGGGCGACTTCCACCTGCCCGGCATCGTCGGCTATGCCTTCACCGGCCGGAAGACCGACGACGACGGCATGCTCGAACTGCTGGAGCCGTTCCGCGGTCACCGCCACCGCGTGATCAAGTTGATCGAGCTCAGTGGGATCAGGCCCCCGGCCCGCGGCCCCCGCATGGCCGCACGCGACTACCGCTCCTTCTGAGCGCGCCGCCCGTCATCGGCCACCGGACCGGGACGACCCCAGGGTCTGGTTGATCCCGCAGTCGACCACGGTCGGCAGGCATCCGCCGTTCAGGGTGTTGAGGAAGACGCTGTCGCCCGCCACCTGCTGGAGGCCGTTGACGGCGGAGCCGCTGTTGCCGCTGGGGGCGTTCACGTTGCGCCTGCCCGTGGACACCTGCCGGACAGGGCTGCCCATCTGGGGCGAGTTGGCCGCGTTCACGCCGGTCGTGACCTGCCAGGCGCCGCCCGGCCCGCCACGACCACGCCCCACCTGCCGCGCCCGCGTGCCTTCCCGCGCCTGCCCCGTTCCTCGGGCCCGCAACGCCTTCGCCGCTTCTCGCGCCCGTCGCGCACGCGGGGCGTCCCCGGGGAGCCGGCCGTGGCCGCCGTGGCCCGTAGGGCGTCCGTGGCCTACGTGGTCGGCCACGGGTAGCGTCCGGGGCGCCGGTGCCGCGAAGGCCGGGGCCGCCGGCGGTCCCGGCGTACCGAGGACGAGCGTCACGACGACCAGCCGCCGGATCGCTGCTGATCGGAAGTACACCACCGGCTGATACCCCGCCTCCCGGCAAGATCGCGCCGGCCGTGACCCAAGAGTTGGTCCGGAGGCGGCCGCGCCGTCCGTACCCAGTGCTCATAGGCTGCGGACTATGACGGCGAAGCGACCCCCGGACCTCGACGGCACCCCTTCGACCTCGGCCTCCGCCGGTTCGGCCACCTCCGGCTCGAACGCCGGCTCGGCCTCCGGCAGCGGGACACGCCGGGCGCTCGCGCGGGCCCGGGACGGCAAGACGCTCGACCTCGCCGAGACGGCGGTCCTGCTCCGCGCTCGCGGCGCCGACCTGGACGCGCTGCTCGCGTACGCCTCGCGGGTCCGGGACGCGGGCCTGGAGGCCGCCGGGCGGCCCGGCGTCGTCACCTACAGCCGCAAGGTGTTCATCCCGTTGACGCGGCTGTGCCGGGACAGATGCGGCTACTGCACGTTCGCCACCGCCCCGCACCGGCTGCCGGCCGCCTTCCTGTCGCCGGACGAGGTGCTGGAGATCGCCCGCCAGGGCGCGGCGATGGGCTGCAAGGAGGCGCTGTTCACCCTCGGCGACCGCCCCGAGGACCGGTGGCACCAGGCGCGCGAGTGGCTCGACGCGCACGGGTACGACGACACCCTCTCGTACGTCCGGGCGATGGCGATCCGCGTGCTGGAGGAGACCGGGCTGCTGCCGCACCTGAACCCCGGCGTGCTGACCTGGCGGGACCTCCAGCGGCTCAAGCCGGTCGCGCCGTCGATGGGCATGATGCTGGAGACCACCTCCCGGCGGCTGTTCACCGAGAAGGGCGAGGCCCACTACGGCTCCCCTGACAAGGACCCCGCCGTACGGCTGCGCGTGCTGGAGGACGCCGGCCGCTCCAGCGTGCCGTTCACGACGGGTCTGCTGATCGGCATCGGCGAGACGATCGAGGAGCGGGCCGAGTCGATCTTCGCGATCCGCCGGGTGGCGCGGGAGTACGGCGGCGTCCAGGAGGTCATCGTCCAGAACTTCCGCGCCAAGCCCGACACGGCCATGCGCGGCATGCCCGACGCCGACCTGCACGAACTCGCCGCGACGATCGCGGTGACGCGGCTGGTGCTCGGGCCGAAGGTCCGCGTGCAGGCGCCGCCCAACCTGATCGGCGAGGAGTACGCCCTCATGCTGCGGGCGGGTGTGGACGACTGGGGCGGGGTCTCCCCGCTGACCCCCGACCACGTCAACCCCGAGCGGCCGTGGCCGCAGATCGACGATCTCGCCGCCCGGACCGCCGCCGCCGGGTTCACGCTGCGCGAGCGCCTGACGATCTACCCGGAGTACGTGCTCGCGGGGGAGCCCTGGCTCGATCCCCGGCTCGCCGGGCACGTCGCGGCGTTGGCCGACCCCGCCACCGGGCTCGCCCGGGAGGGCGCCGTGCCGCGCGGCCGTCCCTGGCAGGAGCCCGACGGCGGCCTCGGAGGTCTCGTCACCGGCGGACGGGCCGATCTGCACACCGCCGTCGACGCCGAGGGCCGCGCGAGCGACCGCCGCGACGACTTCGACAGCGTGTACGGCGACTGGGACGCGCTGCGCGAGCGCCTGCCCGGCGGCGCACACACGGCCCCCGCCGACGGCTCATCCAGCGGTCACCCGTACGGCAGGGAGGGCGGCAGGGTGGACGGCGGCGTGCGGGAGGCGCTGCGGAGGGCGGAGACGGACCCGGCGCGGCTGACCGACGAGCAGGCGGTGGCGCTGCTCGGTCTCGCCGGGGACCAGACGGGCGCGGGCGCCGACGACGCGGGCCTGGACGAGCTGTGCCGGATCGCGGACGGGCTGCGCCGTGAGGCGGTGGGCGACGACGTGACCTACGTCGTCAACCGGAACATCAACTTCACCAACGTCTGCTACACCGGCTGCCGGTTCTGCGCATTCGCCCAGCGGCGCACGGACGCCGACGCGTACACGCTGTCGCTGGGCGAGGTGGCCGACCGGGCGCGGGAGGCGTGGGACGCCGGGGCGACGGAGGTGTGCATGCAGGGCGGCATCCATCCCGACCTGCCGGGCACGGCCTACTTCGACATCGCCCGCGCCGTCAAGGAGCGCTGTCCCGAGATCCACGTGCACGCGTTCTCGCCGATGGAGGTCGTCAACGGCGCGAGCCGTACGAACCTGTCGGTGGAGGAGTGGCTGCACGCCGCGAGGGAGGCGGGGGTCGACTCGCTGCCCGGCACGGCGGCCGAGATCCTCGACGACGACGTCCGGTGGGTGCTGACCAAGGGCAAGCTGCCCACCAGGGAGTGGGTGGAGGTCATCACGACCGCCCACCGGGTCGGCATCCCGACGACCTCGACCATGATGTACGGCCACGTGGACACCCACGAGCACTGGGTGCGCCACATCCGGCTGATCCGGTCGATCCAGGAGGAGACGGGCGGGTTCAGCGAGTTCGTGCCGCTGCCGTTCGTCCACCACAGCGCCCCGATCTACCTGGCCGGGATCGCCCGGCCGGGGCCGACCGCGCGGGAGAACCGGGCCGTCCACGCGCTGGCGCGGATCATGCTGCACGGCGCGATCAGCAACATCCAGTGCTCCTGGGTGAAGCTGCGCGACGACCTGTGCCGGGACGTGCTCGCCGGCGGCGTGAACGACCTCGGCGGCACGCTCATGGAGGAGACGATCAGCAGGATGGCCGGCTCGGAGAACGGGTCCTACAAGACGATCAGCGAGATCGAGGCCATGGTCGCCCCGACCGGCCGCCCGCTCCGCCAGCGCACCACCGCGTACGGCCGGCCGAGCGAGGAGCGGACCGCGGCGGCCCGGCGCAGCGACGGGGTCTGCGGGTCGGTGCGAAGGCCGCTGCTCACGGTCACGCCCACGCCCGCGCGGACGGCACCCACGCCCACGCCCACGCCCGCCGCCGGGTCCGGCCCGGAGACGGTGGTCAGCGGGTGACGTAGAAGTCGGCCGCGTCGCGGGGCGGGCGGTCCTTGGGCGGCGCGGCGGGGTGTCCGACGGCCACGGCGCCCATGGGGTCCCAGTCGCCTGGCAGGCCGAGCACCTCGCGCACCACCTCACGGCAGAACATCGTGGACGACACCCAGGCCGAGCCCAGCCCCTCCACGGCGAGCTGGACCAGGAAGTTCTGCACGCCGGCGCCGGTGGCGACGACGAACATCTCCCGCTCGGCGGCGTTCCTGCGCTCGTCCCCGTAGGTGTGCGAGCCGTCCATGACCAGGCAGGGCACCGCCAGGTAGGGCGCGTTCCGCAGCACGTCGCCGCGCCGGATCCGGCGGGCGATCGACTCCTCGGAGAACCCGTCGGAGCGGAGATCGGCGATCCAGGCGTCCCGCATCGCGTCGAGCAGTTCCGTACGCGCCCGCGGGGTCTCCAGCAGCACGAACCGCCACGGGGTGGTGTGGTGCGGGGCGGGCGCGGCGATCGCGGCGGCCACGGCCCGGCGCACCGCCGCCGGGTCGACCTCCCGCCCGGAGAACTCGCGGATCGTGCGGCGGGCGAAGACGACGTCGGCCGAGCCGTACCGGAACATGTCCTCGTCCGCGGGCCGGACGAGCGCCCGCCCGCCCGGCCCGTCCTCGCCGGTCACCAGGCCGCCCAGCCCGCGGACGACCGCCACCGGGACGCCGGACAGCTTGCCCTTCGCGAGGTCGCCCGCCGCCGCGATCTCGTCGGCCAGCGCGACCACCGTGGCGTTGAGCGGGTTGCCGTAGGCGTCGGCGCCGCCGCGCAGGTCGTCCAGGGGCCGTACGCCGGACGCGCCGATGGCGACGTCGGTGAGGCCGTGCCGCCAGGGCCGGCCGAACGTGTCGGAGACGATCACCCCGACCCGTACGCCGAGCCGGTCGCGCAGCCCGCGGCGGATCCGGCTCGCCGAGGCGTCCGGGTCCTCGGGGAGCAGCAGCACGGTGCCGGGGGCGGTGTTGGAGGCGTCCACGCCGGCCGCGGCCATGACGAAGCCGTGCCGCGTCTGCGCGATCACCGTGTCGCCGCGCCGCGCGACCACGCGCTGCGTCTCCTCCTCGATCGCGGCCGTACGGCTGTCGCGCGGCGGCGCTCCGCGCCCCGCCGCCGTCGCGCCTGGTGTGTGCGGGTGCGCTCCGCCGCCGTTCCACGCCGCACCGGCGCCGCTTCGGCGGATCCGGCCCTCGGCCTTGCTCACGATCTTGGAGGTCACGACCAGGATGTCGCCGTCCTCCAGGGCGGGCGCGGCCTCGGCCACGAGCAGCGCGATGTCGTCGCCGGGCGCGACCTCGGGCATGCCGGTGACGCCGCTTACGGTGATATGGGTCATGAACTGCCTCGATGCGTCGTGGATCGGGTCACGGGAGGGACGTCACCGGAGGGATTCGGCCAGGGCGAGGGCCGCGGCGGCGATGTCCCGTGTCGCGCCGGGGTCGCTCATCAGGAGCGGACGCGCCTCCACCGCCACGCCGTCGAGCGCGACTCCCTTGTCCTCCTCGGCGACCAGCCAGCCGTCGAGCAGCGCCGATCCGTACAGTTCGAGCACGGCCTGGGCGCTCGTCTCGACGCCGATCGCCGTCAGGCAGGCGTCGGCCATGCCGCGCACCGGAGCGCCGCCGATGATGGGGGAGACGCCGACGACCGTCTTGTCCTCCAGCGCCGCCCGGATGCCCGGGACCTGCAGGATCGTGCCGATGCTGACGACCGGGTTGGACGGCGGGAGGATCACGAGGTCGGCGTCGCGGATCGCGTCGAGCACCCCGGGGGCCGGGCGGGCCTCGTCGGCGCCGACGAGCACGATCTGCTCGGCCGGCACGGACGCGCGCAGCCGCACCCACCACTCCTGGAAGTGGACGGCCCGCCGGCCCGCGTCGTCGGCGATCACCACATGGGTCTCGGTGCGGTCGTCCGACATCGGCAGCAGCCGTACGCCGGGCCGCCATCGGTCGCACAGGGCCTCGGTGACCTGAGAAAGGGGATAACCGGCGGCCAGCATCTGGGTGCGGATGATGTGGGTGGCGAAGTCGCGGTCGCCGAGGCCGAACCACTGCGGCTCCATGCCGTACGCGGCGAGTTCCTCCTTCACCGTGAACGTTTCGCCGGCCCGGCCCCAGCCCTGCTCCTCGTTGATGCCGCCGCCCAGGGTGTACATGACGGTGTCGAGATCGGGGCATACCCGCAGCCCGAAAAGGGTGATGTCGTCGCCGGTGTTGCCGATGACGGTGATCTCCGAACCGGGCGCCGCAGCCTTGAGACCTCGGAGGAAGCGGGCGCCGCCGATACCTCCGGCGAGGGACACGATGCGCATGCCGCCAGTCTTCCATCGGGCGGCGGGCGGGCCTCCCACCCCACCCCACATACTGCGATAACCAGCGAAATGTAGTGTGTGTCTGGCTTGTGAGGTTCTTGGGACTGCCGACACTTAAGTCCAGCATGTGCAAAACTTCCCCGAGGGCCATCTGGACCGTTGGGGGTAGCTGTGCTGAAGGTCGATACCGACCGGCTCAGAGAGCCGGCCGCGTGGACGATGCTCGCGGTGGTGATCACAAGCGTTCTCGTGGGTGTCGCGCGGTTACTCATCAGCTCCTCCTCGCTCGGCGGCACGTTCGGCGTACGCGCGGCCACGAGCCTGCACACCCTCGCCTCCCCCCCTGTCGACCGCGCTCGCGGCAGGCGCGGTGCTGCTCGTGGCCAAGGCGGGCGCCCCGACGCCCCGGGCCCGCCTGGTGGCGCTGGGCGCGGCCGGATCGCTGGGCCTCGGCGTCGTCTTCGGCGTGATCGGCGTGCTGGGCGTCCTCGTGGGCGACCTGCCGACCTTCCGCGACCGGTTCGAATACCTGATCACCGGCCTGCCGATGCTCGCTCTCGCCGTCTTCGGGGCGCTGTTCGCGATGAGCACGGCCGCCGCCCTCCAGTCCGCGCAGCGGCCCGCGGGCGACTTCTTCGGCCGGCGCGACGACGCCTATCCGCCCCGGCCGAACGTCCCGGCGCTGCCGCAGGGGTACGGCGACGCCCAGGGCCGCCCGTCGTCCTACGGACAGCCGCAGGGCCAGGCACAGGGCGCCCCGGTCGTCAACGGCGCGGTTCCCAACGGCGCGGTTCCCAACGGCGCGGTTCCCAACGGCGCGGCCCACAACGGCGCGGCCCACAACGGCGCGGCCCACAACGGCATGCCCGCCGACCGGCAGCAGGGCCCGGTTCAACACGGTTCCGGCGGGCCGGGTGAGCAGGGCCACGGTCCGCAGGCGTACGGCCAGCACGGTCCCGGTCAGCAGGGCCAGCACGGTCCCGGTCAGCAGGGCCAGCACGGTCCGGGCCAGCACGGGCAGGGTCAGCAGCCGGTCGCCCACAACGTCCACGGCGAGCCCGACCAGGGCCGGCAGAACGGCGCGCAGGACCCCCACCACTCCGGCCAGCCGCCCTTCGGCGAGCACGTCGCTCAGCACGCGGGTCAGCACGCCGGGATGTCCGCGCCGGGCGGCGGCCCCGTCCAGGCCCCGGCGTACGGCGATCCCCAGACGCAGCAGGCCCAGCACGCCCAGCAGGCACCGGCGGCGCAGCAGGGTCAGGTCCAGCAGGGTCAGGCCCAGGGCGGTCCCGCCCATCCCCAGCCCACGACGGCCGCGGAGCACCACTACGGCCAGGAGTCGTACGCTCCGCAGGACCGGCCGCACGCGTCCTACTCCCAGGAACGCGGCGGCCAGGGCGCCTTCGGCCAGGAGCGGCCGCAGGACGTCTACGGCCAGGAGCACCCGCGCGAGCCGTACGGCGCGGCTCCGGGGCAGGGCGACGCCTACGAGCCCCAGGCCGCTTACAACCCCGCCGCGACCGCCCCGCAGCCTCCGCTGTTCGGCCAGCCCGGCACACCGGCCGCTCCCCAGGGCCAGGCACAGGGTCAGGCGGCACAGTCCCAGGCGCAGGGCCAGCAGCCGTGGCAGGCCGAGCAGCAGGCCCGGTCGTCGATGCAGGACGTCCAGACCGGCGCGCACTACTCCGACTACGGCGCGCCGGGCCACCAGCAGGAGCAGCCCTCCACCGGCCAGTACGCGGGCCAGCCCGAGAGCGGGCGGTACGGCGGGCAGCCGGAGGCCGCCCCCTACGGCCGGCAGCCCGGCGGTGCCTCCTACGGCCGGCACAGCGACAACGGCGGCTACGGTCAGCAGGGCGACAACGGCGGCTACGGTCAGCAGGGCGACAACGGCGCCTACGGTCCGCAGCCGGGCGGCGCCTCCCACGGCCACCAGGGCGACGGCGGCTCCTACGGCCGTCAGGGCGACAACGCCGCCTATGGTCAGCAGGGCGACAACGGAGCCTACGGCAGTCAGCCGGAGGCCCTCCCCGCGCACCAGCGCACCGACTACTCCGCGCCGCCGCAGGGCCCGGTGTTCGACCAGTACGGCTACGCCGGTCAGCAGAGCGAGACCGGCGGCTACGGCCGCTTCCCCAACCCGCAGGAAGGCCCCGGCTTCCCCCCGGCCGGCGCCGAAGGCAGGCCGTACGAGCCGGAGCAGCCGTACGGCCACTCCGGCTACTCCGGCTCCGAGTTCGCCCCGCAGCCCGCCGAGCACGCGGCGGGCGGCCCGGCCTTCGACGCTCCCCCCGCGTACGAGAGCCCGGCCGACCCGAGGGAACAGCAGCTCGCGCAGGCCTACCAGCAGGCGCAGAGCTACCAGAAGATCGCCCTGCCGGACCACCCCACCGGTCCGCAGGACCTGCCCGAGTACTACGACAACCCGCTCGGCCACCCCCAGAGCTCCGAGCCCGCGCCGTTCCAGGCCCCGCCGCCGGGCGCCGCCGAGCAGACCCTGCGCTTCGACCCCTCCGGCTACCGCGGTGACCCGCTCACCGACCCGCTCCGGAGGGAGGAGCCCATTGACCCGACGGCGATTTACACCCCCGACAGGTCGCAGGCAAAGTATGAGGAAGGTTCCGCCCCCGATCAGGCAGGCCGCGGAACCGACCCCAACCTCCCTTGGTATGGTTCCGAACGCTGACAGGACCGAACAACGGGGCATACGAACCGGGGCAAGCAGGTCTTTCCCCGGGTATCGTTATGCCGCTTGACGCCACACGCGCCACGCGCGTGTAATTACAGACATGTTGTTACGCCTTCCCAACGGTGGGTATGGGGCAGGCGTTTTTATGGGGGGCCTCATGTGGGCGGGCGAGCGACAGGGAGGTGTGCAATGACCGAGCTGGTCATGGCACAGGCGCTCGATGGTGAAGATCTTGGGTGGCAGGAACGCGCCCTGTGCGCGCAGACCGATCCTGAGGCGTTCTTTCCTGAGAAGGGCGGCTCCACCAGGGAAGCCAAGAAGGTGTGCCGTTCGTGCGAGGTTCGTGCGGAGTGCCTTGAGTACGCGCTTCAGCATGACGAGCGTTTCGGCATCTGGGGCGGTCTGTCCGAGCGCGAGCGACGCAAGATGAAGCGCCAGGCCGTCTGAGGACGCGAACGGGGCCGCGCGCTCGGCGCGCGGCCCCGCGTTCATGTCCGGCGGCGTTCGTCTGCAACATGATTGAGGTCGGGTAATGCCCGCGTACGGTCCTCCGAATGGTCCTCCGAATGGTCCTCCGTACGGGGTCCGGCGGGGTTCGTTACCGGTGGTTCGTCCCGCGATCCGCGTCAGTGGGGTTTCTCCGAAGTTCGTGCTGACATCCTGTTTCGCCTGGATGTGATCGGGTGAGTCCGGGTTGCCGTATCGTGGTCGGCGCTCAGCCGTACGACCCCCTTAGGACTCGACGTGCACTCGGTGACCGCGATCGTCGTCGCTCACGACGGCGCCCGCTGGCTCAAGGAGACGCTGGCGGCGTTGCCGCGCCAGACCCGGCCTCTCGACCGTGTCGTCGGTGTCGACAACGGCAGCCGCGACGGCAGCGCGAAGCTGCTGACCGAGGCCTTCGGCTCACACAACGTGCTGACCATGCCGAGGTCCACCGGATTCGGCGAGGCCGTCCACGAGGTGCTGCGGCGGCTGCCGCCCGCGCCCGGCCAGGAGTGGGTCTGGCTGCTCCACGACGACTGCGCTCCCGACGCGAACGCGCTGCAGGCCCTGCTGTGGGCCGCCGAGCAGGACCCGAAGGCCGCGATCCTCGGCCCCAAGCTGCGTGACTGGCTCGACCGGCGGGTGCTGCTGGAGATGGGCGTGACCGTCAGCAGGTCCGGACGGCGCGACACCGGCCTGGAGCCGAGGGAGTACGACCAGGGCCAGCACGACGAGATCGCCGACGTCCTGTCGGTCTCCACGGCGGGCATGCTCATCCGCAGGGACGTCTGGGACGAGTTGTCCGGCCTCGACACCGGCCTGCCGCTGTTCCGCGACGACCTCGACCTGTGCTGGCGCGCCCGCGCGGCGGGACACCGCGTGCTCAACGTGAGCGACGCGGTGGCCTGGCACGCCGAGGCGTCCGCGCGGCGGCGCCGCCGCATCGCCACGAGCGAGGAGCACCCGCGCAGGCTCGACCGGCGCAACGGCCTGTTCGTCCTGATGGCGAACCTCCCGTTCGGCGCGTTCGCGCGATCGGTGGTGCGCAACGTCTTCGGGTCGGCGCTGCGGGCCCTGCTGTTCCTGCTGGCCAAGCAGCCGGCCAACGCCCTGGACGAACTGGCCGCGCTCGGCTCGGTCCTCGGCCATCCGTGGCGTCTGCTGCGGGCCCGCAAGGCGCGGAGGAACGGCAGGAAGCAGAGCTGGCCCGCGATCAGGCGCAAGCTCACCCCGCCAGGCGCCGCGCTGCGCCGGCTCGCCGACATGGTGCAGGGCTTCCTGGCCGGGACGGGCCCGGTCGACTCGGCGGGCCGCCACCACGCCGCCGCCGACACGGGGGAGGAGGACGGCGACGAACTGCTCACCGACTCCGGTGGCGTCCAGCGCCTGCTGAGCAGCCCCGGAGTGGTGCTCTGCCTGATCCTGGCCGCGATCACGGTGGCCGCCGAACGGACGCTGCTGCCGGCCGGCCTGCTCGGCGGCGGCGCGCTGGTGCCGGTCACCGGCGGCGCGGCCGACCTCTGGCGGCTCTACGTCGAGGACCACCACGCCGCCGGGCTCGGCTCCGGCACCTGGGCTCCGCCGTACGTCGCCGTGCTGGCCGGCCTGTCGGCGCTCGCGCTCGGCAAGACGTGGCTGGTCGTCGGCGTGCTGCTGCTCGCCTGCGTGCCGCTGGCCGGGCTCTCGGCGTACGCCGCGACGAAGCGGATGATCCCCTACACCCCGGCGCGGGTCTGGCTGGCCGCCACCTACGCGCTGCTGCCGGTCACGACGGGCGTGGTGTCCGGCGGACGGCTCGGCACCGCGATCGTGATCGTGCTGCTGCCCGTCTACGCGGCGCTCGCCATCCGGGTGATGGCCGGGTCGAGCCGGGCCGCCTGGGGGTTCGGCCTGCTCCTGGCCGTGGGCACGGCCTTCGTCCCGCTCGTGTACGTGCTGGTGGCGATCCTCGGCGGCCTCGCCGCGGTGTCGTTCGGCGGCATCCGCAGGGGAGTCAGAAGATCGCTCGCGATCGGCCTCGGCACCCCGGTCGTCCTGCTGTTCCCCTGGCTGGTCCAGATCGCTCAGGAGCCGGGGCGCATCCTGCTGGAGTCCGGCCTGCACGATCCCCGGCTCTCCGACCCCCGGCTCGCCGCGGAGTCGCTGCTCATGCTGAGCCCCGGCGGCCCTGGCGTGCCGCCCGTGTGGGCGACGGCCGGCCTGGTCGCGGTGGCGCTGGCCGCCCTGCTGCTGCGGCGTCACCAGATGGTCGTCGCGATCGGCTGGGGCGTCATGCTCTTCGGCCTGCTGGTGGCGATCGTGGTCAGCCGGATCACCGTCCACGTGGGAGGGGTCATCGGGGAGGCCGCCGGAGGAGCCGTCCCCGTCTGGCCCGGCGTGCCGCTGGCGTTCGCGGCGACCGGTCTGCTGGTCGCGGCGGCGCACCCCGCGCACCGGATCACCGAGTTCCGCGCCGCCCGGGGGCTGCGCCGCCTGGGCGCGATGCTCATCGTCGTGGTCGCCTTCGCCACCCCGCTGGCCGCCGCCGGGCTGTGGGTCGCCCGGGGCGCGGACGGCCCGCTCCGGCACGACGTGACCGATCCCGTGCCGCTGCTCGCCGCGGTCGAGTCGGCGCCGGGAGAGGGCACGCTGCTGCTGCGGTCCAGGGGCGGCGAGGTCGGCTACACACTGCTGCCCGGCCGGGGGCCGCTGATCGGCGAGTCCGACCTCGAACCGCCGGGGGAGACGAGGACCCGCTTCGGGGCGGCGGTCGCCGGGCTCGCGTCCGGGCGGGGCGGCGAGTACGCGCGGACGCTCGCGTCCTTCGGCGTCCGCTTCGTGTCGGTGCCCGCTCCGGTGGACCCCGCGCTGCAACGGGCGCTCGACTCCGAGCCCGCCCTGGCCAGGAGGAGCCTGTCGGAGGCGGGCGGCCTGTGGCGCATGTCTGGTCAGGTCACGGTGCCGCGGCCCGCGGCGCCCGCGAGCGCCCTGCACCGTGGCTGGCTGTGGGCGCAGGGCGCGCTGCTCGTGCTCGTGCTCGTGCTGGCCTCGCCCGGCGCCCGTACGACGGAGCCCGACGGTGACTACGCCGACGCTCCCGCCGAGGAGGGGACGCGGGGCCGCCGCCGGGCCCGGGACGACAAGTCCCGGAACGACAGGGGCCGGGACGGCAAGGGCCGGAACGACAAGGGCAGGGAAGAAACGGTGCCCGCGTGAGACGACTGATCGAGAACCGCTTCGGCCTGCTCGCCCTCGTGCTGATCGCGTCGGGCGCGCTCTTCGGCGTGGCCTTCGTCAGCAGGCCCGCGCCGGTGACCCAGGTGCGGCCGCAGGCCGTCAGGGCGCCCGTCGAGTCGGTCACGGCCGTGTGCCCGGCTCCGGCGGGCAGCAGGGTGAGCGTGATCACCCCGCCCGGCGCCGGTGGACCCGGGAGCGCCACCCTGTCGGCGATCGCCGCACCGGACGCGAAGGGCACGGAGGGAAAGGACCCAACGGGGAAGGACCCGGGGGAGAAGGACGCCGTCATCGACCGGCCGGGCCTGCTGTGGCAGCGGGAGATCGCCTCCGGAGGCGGCCCTCTCATGGTCGACGCCACCGGCTCGATGGCCGCCGGGCTGGAGAGCGCGCAGACCGCCAGGGAGACCTCGGGCGCCCAGCGGGGCCTCGCCGGGGTGCGCTGCGTCGAGCCGGGCGCCGACACGTGGTTCATCGGGCCGGGACCCGCCGCGGCCGAGATGACCCTCTACCTCGCCAACCCCGACTCCGCCCCGGCCGACATCACGTTCATGGTCTACTCGGGCGAGGGCCCGGTGCTGAGCGAGCGCGGCAACGGCGCGGTCGTCAAGCCCGGCGGGCACCGTGTGATCAGGCTGCGCGACCTGGCGCCGTCTCCGCTGATCATGGCGCTGCGGGTGAGCACCCGCAGCGGCCGGGTGGCCGCCGCCGTCAAGGCCGTGCTCGGGGAGGGCCGGGGCGCCGACTGGCTGCCCGTCGCCGCCGCCCCCGCCACCCGGGTCGTCGTCCCCGGCATCCCCGGCACCGCGGGGAAGCGCGAACTGTACGTCGCCGCGCCGGGGGAGCGCGACACGGTCGTACGGATCAAGGCGGTGCTGGAGGACGGCTCCTACGCGCTGAAGAACAAGGAGACGATCGAGGTGCCGGCCGGCTCGACGGCCTCACTCGACCTGTCCACCGGCATCGGCGGGCAGCCCGCCGCGCTGGTGCTGGAGTCGGACGTGCCGATCGTGGCGGGTCTGAAGATCACCGGAACCGGCACCCGGCAGGACGTCGCCTTCACGGCCGGCGCCGAATCCATCGATCTCGGCAGCGTCGTGGCGGACGCCCAGGCGACGGGAGGCAAGCAGGTCTCGCGGCTGGTGCTGTCGGCGCCCTTCGCCCCCGCCACCGTGGAGGTGCGGCTGCTGCCCGCCAAGGGAGAGGCGCCGGCCCCCATCGAGGTGAAGCTGGCCGCGGCCCACACCCAGGAGATCAGGCTCACGCCGCGAGGGAGCAAGGACGCCTTCAGCGTCGTCGTGCGTCCGCTGCCCGGCTCCGGCCAGGTGTACGGCGGCCGCGTCCTGGACGAGGCGACCAAGGACGGCCAGCTGGTCACCGCGCAGCCGCTGGCCGTGGGCCGCATCTGGGCCCTGGTGCCCCCGGCCGTCGACGCACCGGGCGTCGTCCTCCCCTGAGGCCCTCCCGAACGATCTCCCCGGAACGGCGGCGGTCCCGGCTCCCGGCACGGGGTCCCGGGCGGTCCCGGCGGTGTCTCAGTGGCGGTCGTCGTAGCCGGGGTCGATCGTCTCCGGCGTGAGGCCCAGCAGGCTCGCCACCTGCTCGACCACCACGTCCAGCACGAGCGTGCCGAGCGTGTCCCGGTCGCGGGCCCGCGCTTCGAGCGGCCTGCGATACAGGACGACGGTCGCGGGGTCGTCCCCGGAGGCCGAGTCCGCCCGTCCCAGCGGGATCGGGTCCGACGACAACCGGGCGGGGCCGTCCACCAGCTCGTCGGCCGGCGGCACCTCCTCGACGGCGAACTCGACGGACGCGAGCTGAGCGCCCCACCGGGGCTTGAGCCGGTCGACCGCGTCGAGCACCAGGTCGTCGAAACGCTCCCCGCGGGACTTGGCGATGGGAACGTGCGAGGGCGCGAGTGGGCCGCGCATCCCGCGACCGTGCCGGTCGCGCCGGCGTACCCGCCGCCGGGGGTCCGGCCTGTCACCGCTCCGATCGCTCACGGAGTCAGCTTAAGGCGTGACCGGCGTGATCCGAGGGACACCGCCTGAGCACCTTCCGCAGGTACGACGGACTGCGCGGCGTTGTGTCCGCTTTGCCCGGCAATCTCATGAGGACTTCTCAGAACGCTGAATTGTGGCGACACGCTCGATAAGAGCGGCGGGGTGGTGGCAATGTGAACGCGGACCGGATACGGTCCCTCCGTGAGCCCCGTCCGCAGCTGTTCCCGTACCGCCTGCAGGCAGCCTGCCGTCTTCACACTCACGTATGTCTACGCCGACTCGACCGCCGTACTCGGCCCTCTGGCGACGTACGTCGAGCCCCATTGCTACGACCTGTGCGCGGAGCACGCGGAACGGCTCACCGCGCCCAGGGGCTGGGAGGTCGTGCGCCTTCCGTCCGAGGCCGCGTCCCCGAGCGGAGACGACCTGGAGGCGCTGGCGAACGCGGTCCGCGAGGCCGCCCGCCCCGCCCCCGCCGCGGGAGAGCCGGTCGGCCAGGCGGTCGAGGTGGGACGCCGGGGCCATCTGCGCGTGCTCAAGTCGGCGCAGCCCAATCGGGAGCGCTGAGGAAGCGCGATCAGACCCCGCGCGACGAGATCGCGCGCACCGCGTTGGATCGCCCGTTGTGGGGGCAATCAGGCGCTATAGGCTCAGGTGCGAAGACTTAACGACTTTTAGGGGCGTGCAGTGGCCGACCTCAGCAGGATCTTCAAGGCGTACGACGTGCGCGGTGTGGTGCCCGACGAGCTCGACGAGGAGATCGCGGAGGCCGTAGGGGCGGCGTTCGTGGAGCTGACCGGTGCGACGTCGGTGGTGATGGCTCACGACATGCGCACCTCCTCCGGCCCGCTGGCCGCGGCGTTCGCGCGGGGCGCGACCTCCCGGGGGGCCGACGTCGTCAACGCCGGCCTCGGCTCGACCGACATGCTCTACTACGCCAGCGGCAGCCTGGACCTGCCGGGCGTGATGTTCACCGCGAGCCACAACCCGGCCAAGTACAACGGCATGAAGATGTGCCGCGCCGGGGCTGTTCCCGTGGGCACCGACACCGGGCTGCTGGAGATCCGCGACCGCGCGGCCGAGTTGCTCGACAGCGGGCTGGGCGGCACTCCCGGCGCGGGCACGGTGACGGAACGCAACCTGCTGGAGGGTTACGCCGCCCACCTCAAGACCCTGGTCGACCTGTCGGGCATCCGCCCGCTGAAGGTGGTCGTAGACGCCGGCAACGGGATGGGCGGCTACACGGTCCCCGAGGTCTTCAAGGGCCTGCCGATCGAGCTGACCCCGCTCTACTTCGAGCTCGACGGCAGCTTCCCCAACCACGAGGCCAACCCGATCGAGCCGGAGAACCTGCGCGACCTGCAGAAGGCGGTCGTCGCGCAGGGCGCCGACATCGGCATCGCCTTCGACGGCGACGCCGACCGCTGCTGGGTCATCGACGAGCGGGGCGAGTCGGTGCCGCCGTCCACGATCACCGCGCTGGTCGCGGTGCGCGAGCTGGCCAAGGACCCCGGCGCGACGGTCATCCACAACCTGATCACGTCGAAGGGCGTGCCGGAGATCGTCGCCGAGCACGGTGGCAGGCCGGTCCGCACCCGCGTCGGCCACTCGTTCATCAAGGCCGAGATGGCCCGCACCGGCGCGGTCTTCGGCGGCGAGCACTCGGCCCACTACTACTTCCGCGACTTCTGGTTCGCCGACTCCGGCATGCTGGCCGCGCTGCACGTGCTGGCCGCGCTGGGCGAGCAGGACCGGCCGCTCTCGGAGGTGCTCTCGCGCTACTCGCGCTACGCCGCCTCCGGAGAGATCAACAGCAGGGTCGAGGACCAGGCGGCGGCCCTGGCCCGAGTACGGGAGACCTTCGCGGCGCGGGAGGGTGTTACCTTCGACGAGCTGGACGGACTCACCGTCAGCGGTCCGGACTGGTGGTTCAACCTGCGTCCGTCGAACACCGAGCCGCTGCTGCGGCTCAACGCGGAGGCCTCGGACGAGGAGAAGGTCGCCGCCGTCCGCGACGAAGTGCTCGCCGTCGTAAGGAGCTGACGAGTTGAAGATCGACGACTGGCTGCTGGACATCCTCGCGTGCCCGGCGTGCAAGTCCCCCCTCCGCGCGGTGCCGGAGGCGGACGAGCTGGCGTGCTCCTCCGAGTCGTGCGGCCTGGTCTATCCGGTGCGTGACGACATCCCGGTCCTCCTCGTCGACGAGGCCCGCCGGGCATGACCGGCGCCGGTGGGGCCCGGTTCGAGCCCGACCGGCTCGACGACCAGGCGTACCTGGTGGAGGGCGACCCCTCCGGAGTGCTCCGCACGGTGGCCTCCTCGGCCGCCGAGGTGCGCACGGCGTACCGGGCGGCCGTGGAGAGCGGCCTCGCGCGGATCGGCCGCGACGGACGTCCGCGGGCGATCGTGGTGGCGGGCATGGGCGCGAGCGGGCTCGCCGGCGAGGTGCTCGAAGCGCTGTGCCGGTACGGAGCCCCGGGTCCGGTCGTGACGGTGCGCGGCTACCGGCTGCCCGGCTGGGTCGGCGCCGCCGATCTCGTCGTGGCCGTCTCCCGCTCGGGGACGACCGAGGAGACCGTCGCCGTGACCGCCGAGGCCGTACGGCGCGGCTGCGGGCTCGTCGGCGTGGGCGCGCCGGACACGCCGCTGGCGGCCCTGGTCGCGCGGGCCGGCGGGCCGTACGTGCCGGTCGGCGGGGTGGCCGGGCAGCCCGAGGCGACCCTGTGGTCGCTGATGGTGCCGCCGATCCTCGCGGCGGCGGCGTTCGGGCTGGTCTCGGTGGCCGAGGACGAGTTCGAGTCGGTCGCGAGGCGGCTGGAGGACCTCGCGCACCGCTGCCGCCCGTCGAGCGAGTCGTTCATCAACCCCGGCAAGACGCTGGCCATGGAGCTGGCCGGCACGGTCCCGGTCGTCTGGGGCACCTCTCCGGTGGCCGCGGTGGCGGCCCACCTCCTGGCCGCCCGGCTCGGCGCGTACGCGGGATATCCCGCGATCTGGGGTGAGCTGCCCGAGGCGGCGCACAACCAGATCGGGACGTTCGACGGCCCCCTCGCCGGGCGTGACATCTTCGCCGACCCGTTCGCCGACGAGCCGGGAGGCGGCCCGCGGCTCCGCCTGTTCCTGCTGCGTGACGTGGAGGAACACCCGCAGGTGACCAGGTCCCGCACCGCCGCCGTACGGATGGCCGAGGACCGCGGGGTTCCGGTGTCGGAGATCACGGCCGACGGCGTGCGCCCGCTGGAGCGGCTCGCCGCCCTGGCCGGGTTGGTCGACTACGCGACTGTCTACCTTGCTCTCGGGTACGGGATCGACCCGGCGTCGGTGGCCGTATCCACGGAACTCCGGGCCCGGATTTCCCAATAGGGGCACTAGGATCGCTTCGGCCGGCAGATATGAGGAGTTCAACGTGAGTGCGGGTGGCGGTACCAAGGCGATCCTCGCGGCGCTCGGCGCCAATCTGGCGATCGCGGTGGCGAAGTTCGTGGCGTTCCTCTTCACCGGGTCGTCGTCCATGCTCGCCGAGTCGGTCCACTCCGTGGCCGACTCCGGCAACCAGGCGCTGCTGATAGTGGGCGGCAAGCGGGCCGCCAAGCGGAGCACCCGCAAGCATCCGTTCGGCTACGGGCGCGAGCGGTACTTCTACGCCTTCGTCGTTGCGGTGGTGCTGTTCACGATCGGCGCGCTGTTCTCGCTGTACGAGGGCTGGCACAAGATCGCCGACCCGCATCCGGTGGAGTCGCCGCAGTGGGCGTTCGGCGTGCTGATCTTCGCGATCGTCGCCGAGGGGTTCTCGTTCCGTACGGCGATCAGGGAGTCGAGGGAGCACAAGGGCAAGGAGTCCTGGGTGTCCTTCATCCGGCGGGCCAAGGCGCCCGAGCTGCCCGTCGTGCTGCTGGAGGACTTCGGCGCGCTGCTCGGCCTGGTCTTCGCGCTGTTCGGCGTCGCGATGGCGGCGATCACCGGCAACGGCATGTGGGACGGCGTGGGCAGCCTCGTGATCGGCCTGCTGCTCGCGGTGATCGCGGTGATCCTGGCCGTCGAGACCAAGTCGCTGCTGATCGGCGAGAGCGCGACTCCCGAGGTGGAGAAGAAGATCTGCGCGGCGCTCGAGTCGGCTCCCGAGGTCAGCCGGGTGATCCACCTGCGCACCCTGCACCTCGGCCCGGAGGAGCTGCTGGTCGCCGCCAAGATCGCGGTGGAGCACGACGACACCGCGAGCGAGGTGGCCCGGGGCATCGACGAGGCCGAACGGCGCATCCGCGAGGCCGTGCCGATGGCCCGCGTGATCTACCTGGAGCCGGACCTCTACCGGGCCGACGCCGCCTCGGCGCAGCCCGCCGGCGCGTGATCGTCTTTTCGCCCGGTCACTTTCCCACTGCGCACCGTGATTGAAATGTGATCCTGAGTCACTTCAACCTCTGTGGTACCGATCGGTAACTTTACTTGGGTATCCGACCGGTTCCCCCCTCCGGAGGTGACTCATGATTCAGCAGGGACGCGTGCGCTGGAAACGGTTCGCGCTCGTCTTCGTACCCGCGCTCGCGGTCGCCTCCGTGCTCGTCGGCGCGACCGCCGAGGGCGCCATCGGCGCGTCGTTCGTGGTCTCGGGCGACACGTTCAAGGTCTCCGCCGACAAGCTGCAGGGCCAGGGCTTCGTGCAGTACGGCAGCGTCACCGAGAACAAGAAGGGCCAGAAGATCCCCGTCGCGGTCTCCGGCATCCGGAAGGCCACCCTGACGAACATGTGCCAGACCGTCTTGATGAAGTCGCCGGTCGGCGCCGTGACGCTCCGGATCACCGCAGGGACCGGCAAGGACCCGGTGACCGCCGAGAACATGATCGTCGACGCCTCGCAGATCCAGGGCAACGCGGTCTTCACCGAGATCGAGGCCGGTCGTGACGCCAGCACGCTCGACCAGGTGCCGGAGGCGCAGGGCGCCGCGGGCATGTTCGGCCAGCAGGCGAGCGCGGTCTCCATCGAGAACTTCCGGCAGGTCTCCTGGTCGGTCAACGCGGCGACCTTCAAGCTGCCGGGGCTGAAGCTGACCGTCGAACCCGGCGAGCACGAGTGCTTCTGATGCGGAGGCCGGTCGAATTCCCCGGCGGGCGGCGATGAACGGATCCTGGCGGAGGTCCAGGCCTTTCTGGGGCGGCCTGCTGGTGCTGGCCGCGGGCCTGGAACTGCTGAGCATCCCGTTCGTGACGAAGGCCCTGCCGCTCGTCATCCAGTCGGGCACGGTCGGGGCCACCTACCTCGTCGCGCTCGTGCTGGTCATCCTGGGCCTGATGATCTGGCTCCAGCCCGGCCAGCGGGCCTTCCTCGGCGTGGTCGCCGTGCTGGTCTCGATCGCGTCGTTCGTGTACGCCAACCTGGGCGGCTTCCTGATCGGCATGCTGCTCGGCCTCGTGGGAGGCGCGCTCGCGGTCGCCTGGGCTCCGGGGGAGACGGCCCCCCGCGTCTCCGGAACCGACGCCGAGCCCTCCGGCGCGGCCGCCCCGCCCGCGTCCGCCGGCGGAGAGATCACCTTCACCACCCGCCGGGTGGTCGGCCGCGACGAGCACCTGCGGCCGGCGGACGTCCACACCGGCCCGCGGACCCATCCCCAGCCGCCCGTCGCCGAGCCCGACCCGCGAACCGGCGCGCAGGCCGAAACGAGGACCGAGCCTCAGCCGCCCGACCCCGAGCCAGGCCCGCGAACCGACACGTCGGCCCGGCCGGGGCTCCCCGACGCGCCGCCCACTGGGCCGCCCGCCGGAGACGGCCCTCAGGTCCTCGTCGGCCGCGTCCGCCCCACCTCCGGCTCGGAGGCCGGTGCGGGCAGCGGGTCCTCCGCGGGTTCCTCCTCTCCCGCCGCTGCTCCCACCGATGACGGGCGGGCGGAGGAGACCAGGGCCCGCTCCGGCCCCGAGCACGCGGGCCCGGACGGCGGCCAGGGCGACGGAGCCTTGGACGGCGACAGCGGTGACGGGGGTGACGGTGGTGCGCGGGTGGGCGACGAGGGGAGCGGGGGTCCGGATGCGGGGCAGGGTCCGGGTCCGGGTCCGGCGGGCAGGGCGCTGGCCATCGCGATGCTGCCCGTCCTCCTGGTGACGGGGACGGGCGTGCCGCATGCGGACCCCGGCGTGTCCGCCCAGCGCGGCGCCGTGTCCCGCGCCGCTCCCGCGGCCGCTCAGGGCGCGGTGCCCGATGCCGGACCTCGGGGCGGGTCCGACGCGGTCGCTCGCGCGGTGCCGAGCCTGCTTCCCGGTGCCGTGCCCAGCGCCATCTCCGACATCGTCCCGGACGTCGTGCCCACGGTCGTGCCCACCGACCTGCCGGGAGCCCTGGGATCGGCGAACCCGCTGGCCCCCCTCACCGGGGGGCGGTCCCGCTCGCCCGGCACGTCGCCGTCCCCGGGCGAGGACGACCAGGAGGGCCAGGGCCCGCCCGCCGGATCCGCGGGCGGTCAGACGAGGGTGGCGGTCGAGCCCGCCGCCGTCCGCGCCCCCTCCCTCACCATGACCGGCATGAAGTTCACCGGCGTGGTGGAGATGCCCACCGCGACCGGCACGGTCAAGATGCTCCGCTTCACCATGCACAAGGCCGTGCTGGAGCGGCCCGTGCAGACCATGGGCTCGACGACCCTGGTCGGCAGCACCTTCACCTTCGAGGGCGACGTCGTGATCTGCACGACGAAGATGACCGCGAAACTCCTCGGCGTGCCCCAGCAGTTCACCGCCGAGCACCCGAACATCCTGGTCCGGGCGCTCAAGCTGGTGCCGTCCCTGAACGTCCCGCTGACGATGACCGACGTCGTCAGCGAGCAGCCGTACGTCACGGCCGACTCCCTGCGCGCGGACGATCTTCACCTCGTGGTCGGCGCCTGAGCCGCCGGTACTGAGCCGCTGCTACCGGGACCGCCGGTGCCGGAGTCAGCGGTGCCGCAGCAGCCGGAGGGCCTTCTCCTTCTCGAAGTCCAGCGCCCGGCGCGGCGCCTGGATGCGGCCGATGCGCACGCCGAGGTCCCGTACGGCCTGGGCCACCGCGGGCTCGGACAGCGCCCGGAGCGCGAAGGCCAGTTCCGCGGGCGAGACGTCGAAGCGGCGTTCCAGGTCCACCGCCTGCCGCACCGCCTCGATCTCGTCCGGGCCGAAGCGCCGGTGGGCGCCCCTGTCGCGTACGGGCGGCAGCAGGCCGAGCGCCTCGCGGTAGCGCAGCATGCGGGGGGACATGCCGAGCCGCCGTGCCGCCTCGGTGATGCGCATCATGCCTCCGGTCCACGTGCCCGGTCTCCCACGCTAGACAGTCCCGGAGCCTTCCGGCACCCGCGGACGGCCGAATCTCACATTCTTGTGTCAGGTTCGCGCTCTCGCGTATGCGTCCCGAGTCCCGCGACGCCTAAACTCGCACCGACAGACAACGGAGAGGGACACACTCATGGACTTCAAGGTCGCCGACCTTGCGCTCGCGGAGTTCGGCCGCAAAGAGATCCGCCTCGCGGAGCACGAGATGCCGGGCCTCATGGCGACCCGGGAGGAGTACGCCGCGGCGCAGCCGCTGCGGGGTGCGAAGATCATGGGCTCGCTGCACATGACGATCCAGACCGCCGTGCTGATCGAGACGCTGGTCGCGCTGGGCGCCGACGTCCGCTGGGTGAGCTGCAACATCTTCTCCACGCAGGACCACGCCGCCGCCGCGGTGGTCGTCGGCCCGGACGGCACGGCCGACAACCCCTCCGGCGTCCCGGTCTTCGCCTGGAAGGGCGAGACGCTGGAGGAGTACTGGTGGTGCACCGAGCAGGCGCTCCGCTGGCCCGACGGCTCCGGCCCCAACATGATCCTCGACGACGGCGGCGACGCCACGCTGCTGGTGCACAAGGGCGTGGAGTTCGAGAAGGCCGGCGCGGTCCCGGTCGCCGGTGAGGACGACCCCGAGGAGTGGGCGGTCATCCTCGACACCCTCCGCCGCACGGTCTCCGGGGACAACTGGTGGACCCGCGTCGCCGAGGACATCAAGGGCGTCACCGAGGAGACCACGACCGGCGTGCACCGCCTGTACGAGATGCACAAGACCGGCAATCTCCTCTTCCCGGCCATCAACGTCAACGACTCGGTGACCAAGTCGAAGTTCGACAACAAGTACGGCTGCCGCCACTCGGTGATCGACGGTCTCAACCGCGCCACCGACGTGCTGATCGGCGGCAAGGTCGCCGTGGTCTGCGGGTACGGCGACGTGGGCAAGGGCTGCGCCGACGCGCTGCGCGGCCAGGGCGCCCGGGTCATCGTCACCGAGATCGACCCGATCTGCGCGCTCCAGGCGGCGATGGACGGCTTCCAGGTCACCACCCTGGAGGAGGTCGTCGGCATCGCGGACATCTTCGTCACCTGCACCGGCAACTACGGCATCATCACCGCCGAGCACATGTCGCGGATGAAGCACCAGGCGATCGTGTCCAACATCGGCCACTTCGACAACGAGATCGACATGGCCGGCCTGGGCCGCATCGACGGCATCAAGAGGATCAACATCAAGCCGCAGGTCGACGAGTGGGTGTTCCCCGACGGGCACTCGATCATCGTGCTCGCCGAGGGCAGGCTGATGAACCTCGGCTGTGCCACCGGCCACCCCTCGTTCGTCATGTCGAACTCGTTCACCAACCAGGTCATCGCGCAGATCGAGCTGTTCACGAAGACCGACGAGTACCCGACCGGCGTGTACGTGCTGCCCAAGCACCTCGACGAGAAGGTCGCCCGCCTCCACCTCGACGCGCTCGGCGTGAAGCTGACCACGCTGAGCAAGAAGCAGGCGGAGTACATCGGCGTCGACGTCGAGGGCCCGTACAAGCCGGACCACTACCGCTACTGACGGCGGGACGGCCGTGGGGGCGCCGCGCCCCCGCGGCCCCTGCGAAAGCCCGCACGAAGGCTCGCGAGAAAGCCTGCACGAGAGCTTGCACGAAAGACGGAGGGCCGGCGTGATCCAGCCGGACATGGCCGAGGCCGGGGAGCGGCGCATCGAGTGGGCGGCCCGGTCGATGCCGGTCCTCCAGGCCATCGGCGCCGGGTTCGGCGCCGACCGGCCGCTCGACGGCCTGCGCATCGCCGCCTGCCTGCACGTGACGGCCGAGACGGCCGTGCTCATGGGGGCGCTGCGGCAGGGCGGCGCCGAGATCGCCCTGGCGGCCTCGAACCCCCTGTCCACGCAGGACGACGTCGCGGCGGCGCTGGGGGAGTACGGCATCGCCGTGCACGCCCGCGCCGGGGTGGACAGGGCGGCCTACTACCGGCACATCAACCAGGCGCTGGACATCGAGCCGCACGTCGTCCTCGACGACGGCTGCGACCTCGTCAACATCCTGCACACCGAGCGGGTCGGGCTTCTCGACGGCGTGATGGGCGGCTGCGAGGAGACCACCACCGGGATCATCCGGCTGCGCCAGATGGCCTCGGAGGGCGCGCTGCGCTTCCCGGTCGTCGCGGTCAACGACACCCGGACGAAGCGGATGTTCGACAACCGCTACGGCACCGGCCAGTCGACGCTCGACGGCATCATGCGGGCCACCAACGTGCTGCTCGCGGGCCGCACCGTCGTCGTCGCGGGCTTCGGCTTCTGCGGCAGGGGAGTCGCGGAGCGGGCCAAGGGCCTCGGCGCGCGGGTCGTCGTCACCGAGATCGACCCGGTCAAGGCCCTCGACGCCGCCCTGCAGGGCTACGACGTACGGCCGATGAGCCTGGCCGCCGAGATCGGCGACGTGTTCGTGACCGTCACCGGCAACCGCGACGTCATCCGCGCCGAGCACCTGGCCGCCATGAAGGACGGCGCCATCCTCGCGAACGCGGGCCACTTCGACGTCGAGATCGACGTGCGGGCGCTGGAGGGGATGGCCCGGGAGGTGCGCTTCGGCATCAGGCCCAACACCGACGAGTACGTCCTGGAGGACGGCCGCAGGCTGCTCCTGCTCGCCGAGGGCCGCCTGGTGAACCTGACCGCCGCCGAGGGCCACCCGGCGGCGGTGATGGACATGTCGTTCTCCGCCCAGGCCCTCACCGTCGCCTGGCTGGTCGAGGAGCCGTCCCGGCTGCCGCCCGGCGTCCACGACGTCCCGGCCGGCATCGACGTGGAGGTGGCCCGCCTGAAGCTCGCCGCCGCCGGGATCTCGATCGACGCGCTCACCGCCGAGCAGGAGGAGTATCTCCACTCCTGGCGGCTCGGGTCCTGACCCGCTCCCCGCCCCGAACGCCCGCCCCGCCCAGGCCGCTCCGCGCCGCTTCCTCCCGCTCCCCGGACCGCCAGGCGCCGCCCGCGCCGCCTAGGGCGGGTCTCCCGGGCCCTCGCAGGGCGCGCCGGCACTACCCTGCCAGGGTGAGTGTGGATGTGTCGGTGGTCGTCCGTTATCGCAAGGCGGTCACGTACGGCGTACACGCGCTGCTCGGCGCGCTGGAGACCGCCAGGGCGGAATGCGATCTGCGGTTCGGCGTCACGGCCGAGGAGACCGCCGCGCACATCGCGGCGAGCACCGCCGATCGTGTCCTGGTGCTGTGGTCGTTCTACTCCCCGGACGCCGAGGCGATGGCCGCCGAACTGGCCGCCGTACGCGCTCTCGCCGACGACCCGCGCGTGCTGCACATCGCGGGTGGCGTCCACGCGACCGCGGAACCCCAGCAGGTCATCGACGCAGGCTGGGACCTCGCCGCGATCGGCGAGGGCGAGACGACGATCGTCGCCCTGGTCGAGGCGCTGCGCACGGACGCGCCGCTCACCCACGTGCCCGGCCTGGCGGTGCGCGACGCGGACGGCATGGCGCTGCGCACGCCGCCGGCGCCGCAGTTGCCGCTGGACGCCTTCCCGTCCTTCCCCGACCGCCGCCGCGCCTTCGGGCCGATCGAGATCACCCGTGGCTGCGCGTACACCTGCCGGTTCTGCCAGACGCCCTTCATGTTCGGGGGCAGGTTCCGGCACCGCGGCGTGGCGAGCGTGCGGGAGCACGTCCGGCGGATGGCCGCGCACGGCCTGCGTGACGTCCGGTTCATCACCCCCACCTCGCTCTCGTACGGCACGCAGGGGCCGGATCCGGCGCTCGATGCCGTCGAGGAGCTGCTGGCGGGCGTGAAGGAGGAACTGCCCGCCGGCGGCCGGGTGTTCTTCGGCAGCTTCCCCTCCGAGATCCGGCCCGAGCACGTCACGCCGGAGGCGATGCGGCTGCTGAAGCGGTACGTGGCGAACGACAACATCATCATCGGCGCGCAGTCGGGCTCCGACCGGGTGCTGGCCGCCGCCGGTCGCGGTCACGGCGCAGAACCGGTCCGCGACGCCGTCCGCATCGCCGCCGAGTTCGCCTTCCGGCCGAACGTCGACTTCATCTTCGGGCTGCCCGGCGAGTCGGCCGAGGACCAGGAGGCGTCTCTGCGGCTGGCCGCCGACCTCGCCGACCTCGGGGCGCGCATCCACACCCACACGTTCATGCCGCTGCCCGGCACGCCGTGGCGGGACGCCGAACCCGCGTTCATCCCGCTGGCCACCATGCGCGAACTGGACCGGCTCGCGCAGCGCGGCGACGCCTACGGGCACTGGCGCAAGCAGGCCGAGCACGCCGCACGGCTGGCCGAGACGGCCAAGGCCTATCCGCGCCGCACCCGGCGCCGTCGCACCACCGACCAGTGACGTACTGACGCGCGGCCGGGACGACTGTTCCGGACGGCCGGGACCGGTCAGGGGCCGCGCCGGTAACGATCAGGCGTTGCACAGGGCAGGGACGGGCCAGGTGCGGCTGCAATGGGAGGTATGCCGTTACTGCCGCACCGCCGCGCAGCCCGTCCGCTGGACGACCCCGTGCCGGTTCCTCCGGCGTTGCGTCCTCCGCGGGCTGCTGCCTGGTGGATCGTGCTGGCCGTCCTCCTGGTCGGTGCCGCCGCCGGCGGCACCTTGTGGTGGCTGCTGGCCGACCTGGCCCACCAGTCCGCCGGGCAATCCGTTCCCGGGGCCGGTAGCGCACGGGGGGAGATACTGCGTACCGCGCTGGCCGCCGGCGCCGGAGTCGGCGCCGCCATCACCCTCGCGCTCGCCTTCCGGCGGCAGAACCATCAGGAACTGCACAGCTTCATCACCGCCCGGCACGCCGAGCGGGTGGCCACCGCCACCGAGCACGACGCCGCCGAACGCCGGGTCACCGACCTGTACACCAAGGCCGCCGAACAACTCGGTCACGACAGAGCCGCCGTACGTCTGGCCGGCCTGTACGCCCTGGAGCGTCTCGCACAGGACAACCCCCTCCACCGGCAGACCATCGTCAATGTCATCTGCGCCTATCTACGCATGCCCTACGCCGCGCCGGAATCGGCCTCGGCTCGCGAGAACGAACGCAGGGCGGCGTTGCTGGCGGCCCGACGCCGCTACCGGGCCGCCCGTCTCGGCGCCCTCGCCGTTCCTGATCACGCACCCCGGCAGGAGACCGACCGGGAAGGCGAACTGCAGGTCCGCCTCACCGCTCAGCGCGTCCTCGCCGAGCACCTGCGTGACGACCGCCCTCTCAGCACCTGGGACGAGTCCCCGCCCAGCCCTCGGTACTGGGAGGGCATGCGACTCGACCTGACCGGGGCCACCCTGATCGATTTCGAGCTCACCCGTGCCCGTTTCACCGGCAGTTTCGACGGAGTGACCTTCTCCGGAAGGGCCGGATTCGATTTCGTCACCTTCTCCGGGGACGCCGGATTCGACAGGGTGACCTTCACCGGGGATGCCGATTTCGCTCGGGCGATCTTCTCCGGGGACGCCAGGTTCGGCGGGGTGGCATTCTCCCGGGGCGCCACGGCCGACGATCAGACCTTCTTCACGACCTGGCAGAGCGGCGAAGCCTTCTCCGAGGCCACATTCACCGGTGCGAGGGCCACGGCTACGCGCGACCACGTGTGGCCGGACGGGTGGCATCTGGAAGTGGGCCTCGACGGCACCGGCTTTCTGATCGCCGACAGCGCGGCTGGAGAACCGAGCGGGAATACCTGATCGCCGACAACACCGAACCAGCCCGGCGCCGCGACCGTGGCGGCCGGGACAACACGGAGGCGGGCACCGTCGGTGTGACCTCTCCCTCAACACACCGGCGGCGCCCGCCTCAACCCCACTGCAGGATGCCCCATGACCTGCAATTGCCACAGGTGCCCCCCAATCGCGGGTCTACACCTAAATCGGTGGAACAAATCCGCCGGACGTCGTCGCAGACCCTCCCGGCGCCTCTCCCCGAGGGGTGACAGGCGCGGGCGGCCGCACTCCCGCCCCACGGCTGACCAGGGGAGATTCCGCGTGCGTGCCGTACACACGCGGGCCGTGCCTCTGCGCGCCGTACCGCGCGCGGTTCTCGCGAATCGCGGCGAGCCGCGCCTCCTCGCGGCGCCTGCGCTCGGCCAGCACGGCGGCCAGATAGGCGTACGGCGGGACGCCGGGCGGGGGCGGCGGCGCGATGCGGGCGCTCACCTGACCGGCCACCCGCAACCCCATCTCCTCGCGCATCGGCGGGCTGAGCTGGTGCCACCGCACGAGGTACTGCCGGGCGGTGGCGGCGAGTTCGCCGGACAGGCCGGAAAGCTCCAGCGTGGCCGCCCAGGACGCCAGCGCCGGCGGCATCTCGGGGGGCGGGGTCTCGCCCGGCCCGCGCTCGCCGATGACGATCGTCCCGGCGAACACGTCGCCCAGGCGTTTGCCGCGCGGGTTCAGCAGCGAGGTGATGAGCGCCGGGGCGCCGAACAACGGCGTCCAGAACTCCAGGAACCCGGCGAGCCCGCGGAACAGCGCCTGCCGGAAGCGTTCCGGCCCGCCGTCGTCGCTCACCACCCGCAGGCCCAGCGCGAGCTTGCCCAATGAGCGGCCCCGGGTGAGCGTTTCGAACGCGACCGGGTAGCCCACCGTGACGAGCACCGTGAACAGGATGAGCAGCGCGACGGACAGCGAGTCGTCGGTCAGCGACGAGGCGTGCGAGACCAGCACGGACGCCACGATGATCACGGTCCACTGCACGACGAAGTCGATCAGGAAGGCCAGGGCGCGGCTGGGCAGCTGGGCCACGCGGACCTCGACGACGACGGCCTCACCGGTCACGACTTCGGACACACTGCGCACCCTACTGCGCCGTGGTCGATAGGGTCCGATCCGTGGACATCGATGCGTTCGTCGCCGCGAGCAAGCCGTCCTGGGACCGGCTGGACGACCTCGTACGGCGGCGGCGCACGCTGCGCGGCGCGGAGATCGACGAACTGGTGGAGCTCTACCAGCAGGCGGCCACGCACCTGTCCATCGTCCGGTCGGCGTCGACCGACGCGCTGCTCGCCGGTCGCCTGTCGTCGCTGGTCGCGCGGGCGCGCTCGGCCGTCACCGGCGCCCACAGCCCGGCCTGGCGGGAGGTGGTCCGCTTCTTCACCGTGTCGTTCCCGGTCGTCGCCTACCGGGCCCGGCGCTGGTGGATCGGCGCCACGGTCGCCTCTCTCGTCGTGGCGTACGTCATGGGCGTGTGGGTGGCGACCGACCCGGCGGTGCAGGGCGTCGTCGGCACGCCGGAGGAGATCCGGCAGATCGTCGAGCACGACTTCGCCGACTACTACTCCGAGAACCCGGCGGCGTCCTTCGCCGGCCACGTGTGGCTCAACAACGCCTGGCTGTCCATGCAGGTGGTGGTGTCGGCGATCCTGCTCGGCCTGCCCATCCCGTGGATCCTGTGGCAGAACTCGGCCAACGTCGGGGTGCTCGGCGGCCTGATGCACGCCCACGACAGGGCCGACGTGTTCTGGGGGCTGATCCTGCCGCACGGCATGCTGGAACTCACCGCGGTGTTCCTGGCGGCGGGAGCGGGCATGCGGCTCGGCTGGACGGTCGTCGACCCCGGCCCGAGGCGGCGGGCGGAGGCGCTGGCCGAGCAGGGCAGGGCCGTGATGAGCGTCGCGCTCGGCCTGGTCGTGGTGCTGTTCGTCTCCGGGCTCATCGAGGCGGGGGTCACCCCTTCGGGCCTGCCGACCTGGGCGCGCATCGCCATCGGCGCGCTCGCGGAGGCGCTGTTCCTCACGTACGTCGTCGTCTTCGGCCGCCGGGCGGAGCGCCGGAACGAGACGGGGGACATCGAACGCGCCCCCGACCTGGCCCCCACGGCCTGACGGGTCACAGCCGGCCGGCGGCCTTGAGCGCGAGGTAGGCGTCGGCGAGCGCGGGGGCGATGTCCTCGGGCAGGGCGTCGACGACCTCCACACCCTGGCGGCGCAGCGTCGCCGTGACCTCGCGCCGCTCGCCGCGCAGCCGCTCCGCCGCCGCGGCGTCGTACACCGCCTCGGCGGTGCCCCGGCCCGCCGCCATCTCGGCCACCCGCGGGTCGGCCACCGCGGCGACCAGGACCAGGTGACGCGCCGACAACCGCGGCAGCACGGGCAGCAGCCCTTCTTCCATGGCCGCCGTGTTCAGGTCGGTCAGCAGCACCACCAGGCAGCGGCGCCGGGCCCGGGACAGCACGGCCGCCGCCATCCCGGCCGCGTCGGACTCGACCAGCTCCGCCTCGATCGGCGCCATCGCGTTCACCATCGACGACAGCAGTTCGGTGCGTGACGCGCCGGACACCTGCGCCCGTACGGCCCGGTCGTAGGCGAGGAAGTCCACCCGGTCGCCGGCCCGCGCGGCGAGGGCGGCGAGGAGCAGCGCGGCGTCCATCGACCAGTCCAGCCGCGGCCATCCGGCGGCCCCCGAACCGGCCCCCGAACCGGCCCGCTGACCTCGTGCCGGACCAGGCCCCGAACCGGCTCCCCGACCTCGTCCCGGGCCCGGCCCCGCGTCCGCCTCGGAGCCTGGCGCACCGGAGTCCGGCGCGAAGCCCGGCCCGAAGCCCGGTGGCGCCGTCCCGATCCGGCCGGCCGAGGTGCGGCCGGTGTCGAGCACGATCAGCACGCGGCGGTCGCGTTCCGGCCGCCAGGTGCGCACGACGACGTCGCTGCGCCGGGCGCTCGCCCGCCAGTCGATGGAGCGGACGTCGTCGCCGACCACGTACTCGCGCAACGAGTCGAACTCGGTGCCCTGGCCGCGCACCAGCGCGGGGTGCCGTCCGTCCAGCTCCCGCAGGCGGGCCAGCCGCGCCGGCAGATGCCTGCGGCTGAGGAAGGGCGGCAGCACCCGCACGGTCCACGGCGCCTCGAACGTCCGCTGCCGCGCCGCCAGGCCCAGCGGCCCGACCGAGCGCACCGTCACGGCCACCGCCTCCCGGTCACCCCTGCGTACGGGCGTGAGCGTCGTGACCAGCCGCCGACGCTCGCCGGGCGGCACGTCGAGCGCCTGCCGCCGCGGGGCGGCCCCGGCCGAGGGCTGCCAGGCGTCGCGCAGCACGCCCCGCAGCCGGCGCGGGCCGGGGTTGTCCACGACCAGCCCGATCACGAGCGACTGGCCGAGCCGTACGCGCCGGTCGCCGTCCCGGTGGAACCGCAGCCCGCGCACGCCGCCCGCGAGCAGCAGGTCGGCCGTCACGAGCGCGGCCAGCACCAGCGCGGCGGCCAGCACGACCAGGCCGGGCTCGGGGGCGAGGAGCACCACGATCGCGGCGAGGGCGGCGAGCAGTCCCGCGCGCCCGGTCAGCGCCACGCGGCCCTCACCGGGGCACCGGTACGGCCGACAGGATGCCCTCCAGGATGCCGTCCGGGGTGGCGCCCTCCAGTTCGGCCTCCGGGCGCAGCCCCACGCGGTGCCGCAGGGCGGGCCGCGCGAGGGCCTTCACGTCGTCGGGGGTCACGTACGACCGGCCCGACAGCCAGGCCCAGGCCCGCGCGGCGGCGAGCAGCGCGGTGGCCCCGCGCGGCGAGACGCCGAGCTGGAGCGAGGGCGACTGCCGGGTGGCCCGGGCGAGGTCCACGATGTAGCCGAGCACCTCCGGGCCCACGTGGACCTGGGCGACCGCCCGCCGTCCCGCCGCGAGGTCGGCCGCGGACGCCACCGCCCTGAGCTCCGACAGGTCGCGCGGATCGAAGCCGAGCGCGTGCCGTTCGAGGACGGCGATCTCCTGCTCGCGCGGCGGCAGCGGCACGGTGAGCTTGAGCAGGAACCGGTCGAGCTGCGCCTCGGGAAGCTGGTAGGTGCCCTCGTACTCGACGGGGTTCTGCGTCGCCACGACGATGAACGGATCGGGCAGCGCGCGGGCCGCTCCCTCGACGCTCACCTGCCGTTCCTCCATCGCCTCCAGCAGGGCGGCCTGGGTCTTCGGCGGCGTACGGTTGATCTCGTCGGCGAGCAGGAGGTTGGTGAAGATCGGCCCCTCGCGGAACTCGAACTCCGCCGTCCGCGCGTCGTAGACCAGTGATCCCGTCACGTCGCCCGGCATCAGGTCGGGGGTGAACTGCACGCGCTTGAAGTCGAGCGAGAGCGTGGCCGACAGCGTGCGGACGAGCAGGGTCTTGGCCACTCCGGGCACGCCTTCGAGCAGCACGTGACCCCGGCAGAGCAGCGCGATGACCAGGCCGGTGACGACCGGGTCCTGGCCCACGACCGCCTTGCCGACCTCCGCGCGCAGCGCCGCCAGCGCCTCCCGCGCGGCGTCGGCCCCGGGAGGTGTCGGCAGCGGCGGAAGCGACGGGGCCGACGGGGCTGACAGGGGCGGCGGCGAGGTGGCCGGGGGTACGGGGGACGACGCCGAGGGGGCGGCGCCCGGTCCGGGGGTGGTCACGAGTCTCGAACCTGCCTTTCCAGTGTGTCCAGATGGGCGGCGAGGGCCACCAGCGCGGCGTCGTCGGCCGGTTCGGGGCCGCACAGCAGCGCCCGTACCGGTCCCGGGTCCTGCCCGGTACGCGCCGCCGCGGCGTCGGCGACCTCCTCGGCCGTCGCCGTACGCGGCACGCCCAGGAGAGGAGCGAGCCGGTCGGCGGTGGCGGCCCGCAGGGCGAGGGCGGCGCGGTCCCTGGCCCGGCGCGACCGGTAGAGCAGGCCCCGCCCCTCCACGGTCTCCGAGGCCCGTACGACCACGGGGAGGCGCTCGGTCACGACCGGGCCGAGGCGGCGCCCCCGCCACAGGGCGGTCACGGCCACCGCGACGACGAGCTGGAAGACCGCCCAGTTGACGCCGCCTGGGATGAGATCGCCGAGCGACCTGGCCGGTTCGCCGTCCGCCCCTGTGGCGCCGTCTCCGCCGTCGGCGGCGTCGGCGGGATCGTCGGGCCAGGTGAGCCAGACGAGCTTCGGCCGCGCGCCGGCCAGGTTCAGCGCGAGCGCCGCGTTGCCGTCGTCCGCGAGCCGCAGGTTGGTCAGGAACGACGCGTCGCCCAGCGCGGTCACGGTGTGGCCGTCCTCGGTGTAACGGACCAGCGTGTGGCCGTCGCCCGCCGGATAGCAGCCCGTGGACCCGGACGGGCCGGAGAAGGAGAGTCCGCCGGTGTAGACGTCGCCGGCCCGCACGGCCTCCCGCAGCGCGCACCGGGGCGGCCGGGAGCGGGTGCGCTCGACGCCCTTCCTGTGCAGGCCCGCGGCGAGCACGTCGAGGTAGGACGCGTGCCCGGCGATGAGCCGGTCGCCGGGCGCCTCGGCCAGCCGGACGGCGTCGTCGTGGTCGCCGAGCATGCTCGCCTCGGTGACCAGCAGCAGGGTTTCCGGCCCCGCGGCGGCCACCGCCGCGCCCGGCGTCTCCACCCGGACGACCTCCACCCCGTGCGCCTCCAGCAGCCGGGCGAGGGCGGCGCTCCCGCCGAGCGAGGTGTCGGCCGGGTCCAGGAGCCGCCCGGGGGGCCGGTCAGGCGCGAGCAACGCGGGCAGAGCCGCCGCGCCCAGCACGAGCAGCACCACCAGCGAGATCCAGGCCGCCTCCCGCCCCCGGCCCCGCCGCGCCCCGGTCGTGGTCCCGGTTGTGGGCGCGGTCATGCCGTCACGCCCGTGCGGGCCGAGCGCAGGCGTTCGTCCAGGGCGGCGAGCGTCAGGTACCCCTCACGGGTGCCGTCTGCCTCGCCGTACGTGACGTCGTCGAACAGGCGTGCCGCCGCCCGCAGGTCCGCCGCGTGGGACGGCAGCGCCTGCCCGGCGGCCTCGGCGAGCTCCATCGCCGTACGGCCCGGCAGGGGGGCGACGACGGCGCGTTCCTCCAGGTCGCGGGCGACGGCGCGTAACCGCTCCCGGATGGCCCCGGCCCAGTCCTCCGCCGCCGCCAGGCGTTCGGCCTCCGACCTGTGCTCGGCGGCCGTCCGCTCGCTCCGCCCGAACACGGCTCCCGGCTCCGTCCTCGCGGAGCCGGAGAAGCGGCGCAGGGCCCACAGGAGCAGCACGGCGAGGACGACCAGGACGACGACGATCACGACGAGCGACAGCGCGCCGCCCGTGCCCGTGCCGTCGCCGCTCATCAGGTCACCGATGAACTGGGAGAACTCCCGCCGCAACCGGTCGAACAGCGGCTCGTGCTGGTAGCCCGCCCTCGACAGCTCGCGTGCCGCCTCGTCCGCGGCCTGGTCGCGGCCGATGTCGACGGGCGACGAGAAGGAGGCGAGCGACGACGCGAGCGGCGCGAGCAGTACCGCCGTCACGCCTGGGGTCCGTACGGCGGGGTTCCGTAGTAGGGCGAGGCTCCGGGCGGGGTCCCGTAAGGCGGAGAGCCGGGGCCGGGAGCCGGTCCCGTCGCGGCCGCGTGACTCGGGTGCCACAGGTCGTCGACGCCGGTGTGGACCCAGCCCTGCGACTGGTTCTGCGCGGCCGCCGTCTGCAGCACGAGGTCGAACGCCTCGGCCCGCATCCGCCTGTCCGCGTAGAGGAGCCCCGCCACGCCCGCCTGGAAGGGATAGGTGATCATGGAGGCGACGACGCTGCCCGCGGCCAGGAGGATCGTGGTGAGCACCGTGGCGGCGACCGTGCCGCCGCCGAACATCCCGAGCAGGGAACCGCCGATCGTGAACGGGACTCCCAGCACGCTGGAGGCGATGCCCACGAGCACGGCCGTGAGCACCAGGATGCCGAACACCCGCCAGCTGCCGCCCCTCACCAGCCGCCACGATCGGGCCATCGCGTCGGTGACCCCGCGGCCCTCCAGCACGACCGCGGGGGCAGCCAGCGAGAAGCGGGTGTAGAAGAAGGCGGCGTACGGGATGTAGGCCAGGACGAACAGCAGGCTGACGGCCACGAAGGCGCCCGCCGTCGCGTCGCCCAGCCCCAAAGCCACGAGCAGTGCGGCGAGTACGAGCACCGGCGCCATGAGGATGAGAGCCTGTAGCAGCGCCAGCCCCAGCAGGGCGAGCACCCGCGACCGCGCGAGCTGCCACGCCTCGCCCACCGTGATCCGGCCGCCGAAGACGGCGCGGCCGAGCACCCGGGTGAGGATGCCCGTGAGGATCGTGGTGCCCAGGAACGTCATGACATAGGTGATGATCGCGCCGATGTACTGCGCGGCCAGGCCGACGACCGGGAGCGCGGGCGAGGCGGCCGTCTCGTAGGAGCCGGAGCCGTAGCCGTCCAGCGCCGTCCCGAACATGCCGAGGCCGACCGCCTGGCCGAGCGCGCCGGGGATCGCGGTGACGGCCGCGACGATCGCCGACAGGCCGAGCGTGGCCTTCGGGTTCGAGCGGATCAGCTTGATCGTGCCGTCGAAGATGTCGCCGAGCGTCAGCGGGCGCAGCGGGATGATCCCCGGCCGCGGCGCGTCGGGCGGCCGGTGTCCGTATGGACCTTGCGCATAGGGGCCCTGGCCGTAGGGGCCCTGGCCGTAGGGACCGGACCCGTAGTGCGGCCCGCCCGCCTGCGGGCCCTGACCGTACGGTCCGTACTGGCCGTAGCCGGGCTGACCATACTGTCCGGGCTGGCCGTACGGGCCGGAAGAGCCGGGCTGGCCATACTGCTCATGGGACATGGGCTGGCCGTACGGGCCGGGTTGCGGGCCGGGTTGCGGGCCGGGTTGCGGGCCGGCCGGGCCTTCCCGGCCGCCGGGGGCGGCCCAGGACTCGCCCGTCCCGCCGGTCCCGGCGGCTCCGCCGTACGGCGGAGGTTGCTCGGCCGCCCAGCCGGAGGGCACGTCGGGGGAGGAGCCGGGGCCGTCTGTCATGTCCCAATCCTGGCATGATGTACGTGCGTGTGCCGCGCGATCACCAAGTGCCGCGACCGCCGGGTTGTCCGGCGGAGACGGGCAGGTGGTGCACCGGCGTCCCCTCGCGGGCGGAAGCGAGCCCCGGCAGGGGATGGCCGAAACCGGGGTGCGGGAGCACACTTGGAACGTGACCGCACCACGGGATTCCCCCCGGTGTGACCGCATCTGGTCAGATAATCGCGCGCTTGGTGTACTGCGCCTAAACTCCATCCCGCCTAAACTCCAACCTCTGTCATGGTCGTGTAACACCCGAGTGGCGGCCACCGGTAGCCTGCGGGGGTACCTGTGACAAACGCCCAAATCTCCCAAACGCGTACGAATGAGGGGCCATGAAAGGTCGCGTGCTGGTCGTCGACGACGACGCCGCTCTCGCCGAGATGCTCGGCATCGTCTTGCGCGGGGAGGGTTTCGAACCGTCGTTCGTGTCCGACGGCGACAAGGCACTCGACGCCTTCCGGGACACCCGGCCGGACCTCGTCCTGCTCGACCTGATGCTCCCCGGCGCCGACGGCATCGACGTCTGCCGCCGCATCCGCGCCGAGTCCGGGGTCCCCATCGTCATGCTGACGGCCAAGAGCGACACCATCGACGTGGTCCTCGGCCTGGAGTCCGGCGCCGACGACTACATCGTCAAGCCGTTCAAGCCCAAGGAACTCGTCGCCCGGGTGCGCGCCCGCCTGCGCCGCACCGACGAGCCCACCCCCGAGATCCTCCAGATCGGCGACATCACGATCGACGTGGCCGGTCACTCGGTCAAGCGTGGCGAGGAGACCATCAACCTCACGCCGCTGGAGTTCGACCTGCTGGTCGCGCTGGCGCGCAAGCCCCGTCAGGTCTTCACCCGCGAGGTGCTGCTGGAGCAGGTCTGGGGCTACCGGCACGCCGCCGACACCCGCCTGGTGAACGTGCACGTCCAGCGCCTCCGCGCGAAGATCGAGAAGGACCCGGAGCGCCCGGAGATCGTCGTCACGGTGCGCGGGGTGGGTTACAAGGCCGGCCCCGCGTAGGCGCCCGCTCCGACCATGCCGGTACCCGCGAGAAAGTCCCGCCGCCGGACCCCTGGCCAGATCGCCCGTGGGGTCCGCAGACGCGCGCGCCGTCTCGCGGGCCGGCTGCGGGGCGTCTGGCGGCGCTCGCTCCAGCTCCGCGTCGTCA
This sequence comes from Microbispora sp. H10885, assembly GCF_014161415.1. NCBI lineage: Bacteria > Bacillati > Actinomycetota > Actinomycetes > Streptosporangiales > Streptosporangiaceae > Microbispora > Microbispora sp. H10885. Next base: position 420,059 of record NZ_JABBWY010000004.1, read on the forward strand.
CCAGCACGCTGGTGCTGTCGATGGCCGTCGTGGTCGTCCTCGGCGTGTTCCTGATGCAGTCGATCTACGCGTCGGTGCACAACGCCAGCGAGGTGTCCGCGGTCGCGGAGTCGCAGGCCAACAACGCCACCGCGAGCGGTTACCTGAGCCGGCTCTCCGACATCGGCGACGGCGGGCAGGACGGTTCGGCGCCCGGCCCGGTGGGCGATCCCGTCGACACGGCGGCCCAGGCGCTGGCGGACCGCTCCGGCGGTCGCTACGACGTCGTGATCTACAACACGAGCATGGTCGGGCAGGGCAGGGTCTCCAGCCAGATCGACCCGTCGAGCATCCCCGCCTCCCTCAGGGCGGACGTCAGGAACAGCGACGAGGACCACCCTCTGTGGCACCAGACCGTGACGGTGCGCTACATCGGCGCGAAGCAGCCCGGGCCCGCGCTGGTGGTCGGCGCCATGGTCAACGGGAGCTACGAGATCTACCACGTCTTCCCGCTGGGCGACGAGGAGAAGACGCTCCAGGCGGTCCAGCGGATGCTGATCGGCGCGGGCGCCGCGCTCGTGCTGCTGCTCGCGGGCGTCGCCTCGCTCGTCACCCGCCAGGTGGTCATCCCCGTACGGCTCGCGCGCCAGGCGGCGGAACGGCTGGCGGCCGGCCGCCTGGAGGAGCGGCTCAAGGTGCGCGGTGAGGACGACCTCGCCCGGCTGGCCACCTCGTTCAACGAGATGGCCTCCAACCTGGCGCTCAAGATCCACCAGCTGGAGGAGCTCTCCCAGGTGCAGCGCCAGTTCGTCTCCGACGTCTCGCACGAGCTGCGCACGCCGCTGACGACCGTCCGCATGGCCGCCGACCTGCTGTACGAGGGCCGCGAGGACTTCGACCCCTCGTCGGCGCGGGCGGCCGAGCTGATGCAGAACCAGCTCGAACGGTTCGAGTCCATGCTCGCCGACCTGCTGGAGATCAGCCGCTACGACGCGGGGGCCGCGACCCTCGACCTGGACCCCGTCGACATGCGCGACGTGGTGCTGCGCGCGGTGGGCGACTCCGAGACGCTGGCCGAACGGCAGGCCACCCGGTTCGAGCTGCGCCTGCCCAACGAGCCGTGCATGGCCGAGGTGGACAGCCGCAGGGTCGAGCGCATCCTGCGCAACCTGCTGTTCAACGCCATCGAGCACGGCGAGGGCCGGGACGTCGTCGTCACCCTCGGAGCCGACCGCGACGCCGTGGCCGTGGCCGTACGCGACCACGGGGTCGGCCTGAAGCCGGGCGAGGAGAACCTGGTCTTCGACCGCTTCTGGCGGGCCGATCCCTCACGTGCCCGCACCATCGGCGGCACGGGCCTCGGGCTGGCGATCTCGCGGGAGGACGCGATGCTGCACGGCGGCTGGCTCCAGGCGTGGGGCGCGGCCGGTGAGGGCAGCCAGTTCCGCCTGTCGCTGCCGCGCGTCGCGGGGACGCCGCTGCGCGGATCGCCGCTCCCGCTGGTCCCGCCGGAGGTGGAGATGCGGCGCACCTGGCGCAGCCACGCCACGCCGGTCCTCACCCCCGCCGTCGGGGCGATCTCCGAGGCCGGGCCCCGCGTACGGGAGAGCGCCGAGGCGGGCGGTTTCGATGCGGACTGAGCGGCGCGCCGCGGTGACCCGCCGCCTCGCGGCGTTCGCGGGCGTGGTTCTCGTGCTGGCCGGCGGCGGGACGGCCTGCGCCACCGTGCCGACGAGCGGAGGCCCCCGGGTCGCCCAGGAGGACAAGAGCAAGGACACGCTCAGCGAGCCGTACGTGCGGATCATCGCGGAGCCGCCGAAGCCGGGCGCGCCGCCCGACGACATCGTCAAGGGCTTCCAGGCCGCCATGGCCTCCTTCGACGACGCCGAGTTGCGGGTCGCCAAGCAGTACCTCACCCCGGGCGCGTCCCAGCGCTGGAACCCGAGGCGGCAGACCCGCGTCTACGAGGGCAAGATCGAGCCGGACCGTACGCAGGACCTCGAACACGCCACCCGGACGACGGTGACGCTGAAGGGGACGAAGGTCGCCACGATCGACTCCGAGGGCAGGTACACCCCCGCGACCGGCGCTCTGGTCGAGCCCTTCACCCTGGTCAAGGTGGGCGCCGAGTGGCGGATCGACATCCCGCCGGACGCCCGCCTGCTGTCGAGCGACGACGTGCGGCGGGCCTACCGGCGGGTGGACCTCTACTATCCCCCGGCCACCCCGGCGACGGGGCTGGTGGCCGACCGGGTGTGGGTGCCCATCGAGCCCAGCAGAGGGGTGCCAGAGACACGGGTCCGCCGGCTGCTCGCCGGACCGACCTCGTCGATCGCGAGCGCGGTGCGCAGCGCCTTCCCCGCCGGCACCGATCTCAACCGGATCTCCGTCGAGGGCGACACCGTCGTGGTCGACTTCACCTCGCAGGTGGACGCGGTGCCGTCCGACCGCCTCGACGCGCTGAAGGCGCAGCTCGTCTGGACGCTCGGCGACCTGGTCACCGGCCGCACGGTGGAGATCCGCGTCAACGGCGGCGGTTCCGGCGTCCGGTTCCGGCCCGCCGACTACGACGCCTACGACCCGAACGTGCTGACCGGTTCGCCGCAGGCCTACTACATGCAGGGCGGCAGGCTGCTGCAGTACAAGGAGAAGGGCGCCGGCACCCCCGTGCCGGGCGCGGCGGGCGAGCAGCCCGGGAAGTTCACCGAGCCGGCCGTCCTGACCCAGTATCCGGTCCTGGTGGCGGCCCTGGTCAACGGTGACGGCGTCTACGTCGCGCCGATGACCGCGGGCAGCGCGTGGCAGCGGTGGATCGCCGGCAAGAACATGAGCCCGCCCTCCTGGGACCGGTACGGCGCCGTCTGGTCGGCCGAGAAGGTGAGTGCGCACGAGAGCCGGGTCTGGACGGCGGTCGCCGGCCAGCCCCGCAGGGTGGAGATCTCCGAGGAACTGTCGTACGGGCGCATCATCAAGCTGCGGGTCTCCCGCGACGGGGCCAGGGTCGCCGCCATCCTCGACGACGGGCTCGGCACCTCCGTGCGGATCGGCACGATTCTCCGTCTCGGCGAGCAGGTGCGGATCGACGACGTGCGGACGCTCATCGACTCCCGCGACGACCAGCAGATCGAGGACATCGCCTGGCGGGACGCCACCGATCTGCTCGTGCTGTCCAAGGTCAAGAGCGGCCAGGAGCTGACGCCGTGGTCGGTGATGGAGGGCAGGACGGACCCGGACGCCGGGCCGATCAAGCTGGATTCGAAGATCGACTCGATCGCCGCCGCCCCCGACCACGTCATCGCCGGAGCCGACGAGGGCCAGGTGATCAGTTACAGCACCGACAAGCAGGCTTGGAACCAGCTCGCCAAGGACGGCGCCACCACTCCCGTCTATCCCCTCGGCTGACCGGCCCGTCCGCCGGAATGTCGGTGGCGGGCGGGATGCTGGGCGCGTGGTGCCGGCGCTGCTCGATCTGATCCTCCCGCCCCGCTGCGCCGGATGCGGCGTGTGGGGCGCGGTGGCCTGCCCTTCCTGCCTGGTGAAGCTGCTCGGGGAGCCGGCTCCGCGGCCGCCGGACCCGGCGCCTCCCGGGCTGCCGGACTGCTGGTCGGCCACCGCCTACGAGGGCGCGGCCCGCCGGATGATCCTCGCCTGCAAGGAACGCGGCCGTACGGCTCTCGTGCCGGCCCTGGCCGCCTGCGTGGCGACCTGCGTCGCCGCCTGGCAGACCGAAGCCGAGGCGGAGGGGGAGCGCGCGGCGCGCCCGGCAGGCGCGGCCCTGTCCGGCGCGGCCCTGTCCGGCGCGGGTCTGTCCGGTGGTGGCCGGGGCGGGGACGGGGCAGGCGGGGATCGGGCAGGTGAGGGGGAGGCGGCCGTGACGTGGCTGGTGCCGGTGCCGAGCGCCCGGGCCGCCGTCCGCCGCCGGGGTCACGACCCGGTGCGCGCCGTCGCGACGGCCGCCGTCCGCGAGCTGCGCGGGCTGGGCCGCGCCGCCGTGCTCGCGCCGCTGCTGCGGCAGCGCAGACGGGTGGCCGACCAGGCGGGCCTGGGCTCGCTGGAGCGGGCCGCCAACCTCTCCGGAGCCTTCGAGGTCGGGCATCGCGCCCTGGGGGCGCTGAGGCCGCCTCACAGCGGCACAGGGCGTGCTGTGGGGTTCCGGGTCGTCCTGGTGGACGACGTCGTCACGACCGGGGCGACGCTGGCGGAGGCGGCGCGGGCGCTGCGCGCGGCGGGCGTCACGCCGTCCGCGGCGGTGACGATCGCGGCCACCCCCAGGCGCGTCCCGTACGTCGCGACACGCCGGAAGCACCACATTCGCGATAATCACGGATGGTAAATCCTGAGGCAGGATCGCTCCTCGCCGCCGCGTAGGTGGACGAGACGGCGGATTCGGCGACCCACCTGCTCCAGAGAGGTGTGGACCCCGGATCGGCGGGGATTCCAGGAATATGACCGCGAGTTTTACAAGGGTGAGACGGCAACCCGGATCACGCAAAGTGATCGTCCGGCTCTCCTCTTGGCTGACATTCCTGTCGGCAGCGACTAGCGTTCAGACATGGCACCCGTCCGGGTCCGTGGTTGCGCCGGGCCGACTCCCTCGTGGGGTCCGGCCTGGCAAGCCGATGCCAGCCGCAGGCGAAACGGCCCACGTAAGGCGACTCTTGGTCGACCGATCACGGTGCGGCTTAGAGGTAAGTCCTGCCCTCCCGGGGGTCCAGATGTCCCCCGCAAGAGGAGAAGGGCAGTAGTGGCGACTGAGCCGCGAACCCCTCAGCAGGCGGATGTGGGGACGAAGACCAGGTCGGCCGGACGGGTGCTCCGTAAGCCGTGCACCGCAGTCGATGTGCGAAGGGAGGCTTTGCGTGGAAATCATCGTCAAGGGACGGCACACCACAGTGAGTGACCGTTTCCGTGATCATGTGACGTCCAAGCTGGCCAGAATCCAACGACTGGACAACAAGCTCATCCAGGCCGATGTGGAGGTCTCCAAGGAGTCCAACCACCGGCAGAGCGGGCAACGCGAACGGGTGGAGCTCACCATCCACTCACGTGGCCCCGTCATCCGCGCCGAGGCGTGTGCGGACGACCGCTTCTCGGCGCTGGACATCGCCATCGGCAAGCTCGAAGAGCGGCTGAGGCGGCTCGCCGACCGCCGCAAGATCCACCACGGGAAGAACTGCCCGCCCTCGACGGCCGAGCTCACGGCGGTGATGGAGGACGCGCAGGGGGTGGTCCGCACCACCCGGGAGGAGCCCGGGCCGGTCGCGGAGGTCCAGGCGGTCCAGGCGGTCGCCGAGTGGGAGCCGGAGCCGGAGCGGGTCGAGGATTCCGGGCCCATCGTGCCCATCGAGATGGACGGCGACGGACCGCTGATCGTACGCGAGAAGTTCCACAAGGCCGACCCCATGACGATCGACCAGGCGCTCCTGGAAATGGAGCTGGTGGGTCACGACTTCTACCTCTTCCGTGACAAGGAGGGGGGCCTGCCCAGCGTCGTCTACCGGCGGCGCGGCTACGACTACGGGCTCCTCAGGCTCGTCGAGCCCTGACACAGGTCGTCGCGCGGTCCCCGGCCGCTCCGGCCGGCGGGGCCGCGGTGCCCCGGCCCGGACGGACGCGGGCCGGGGCGCCGTGCGATCCCCTGTCGAGGGCCGGGCCGGCGCGACGAAGATCCCTAACACTCCGGAACCCGTGTAATGATGGCGATCCAGCGTCCTTGGCCCCCGCAAGGAGGTTCCGTGTCCCGACCCGACGAGGCGGCTCGAGCAGCCGGTAGAAGCGAGCCGATCCGTGTCCTGATCGTCGACGATCACGCACTGATCCGCCGCAGCCTGGAGCTCGCGCTGGCCGCGGAGGCGGACATCGAGGTGGTGGGCGAGGCGAGCGACGGCCAGGAGGCGGTGGAGCTCGCCGACCGGCTGATGCCGGACGTGGCGCTGATGGACGTCCGGATGCCGAAGCTGGACGGCATCGGAGCGACCCGGAAGATCAAGGAATCGGTGCCGAGCACCCGGATCATCATGCTGACGGTCAGCGACGAGGAGGAGGACCTCTTCGAGGCGATCAAGGCGGGTGCGACCGGCTATCTGCTCAAGGACGTCCAGATCGACGAGGTGCCCGACGCGGTGCGCGGGGTGCACGAGGGGCAGTCGCTGATCAACCCGGCCATGGCGGCCAAGCTGATCACCGAGTTCGCGAACATGAGCCGCAAGGAGGCCGAGCGGCCCCCGCAGCTTCCCGTTCCCCGCCTGACCGAGCGCGAGATGGAGGTCCTCCGCCTCGTGGCGAAGGGCATGAACAACCGCGAGATCGCCAAGGACCTGTTCATCTCCGAGAACACCGTGAAGAACCACGTGCGCAACATCCTGGAGAAGCTCCAGCTCCACTCGCGCATGGAGGCCGTGGTCTACGCCGTGCGCGAGCGCCTGCTGGAGATCACCTGAGCCTCGGCCGCGGTCAGAACCGTGTCGTGGCATCGACGACGGCCACGGTCCGAATCTCCTTCTCGGTCATCCCTCGCACGAACCTCAGGTCCGCGCCACGCAGGTCGGCGCCACGCAGGTGCGCGCCGGTCAGCCGCACCTTGGTCAGGTCCGCCTCGCGCAGATCCGCGCCGAACAGGTACGTGCCGCGCAGATCCGCGTCGCTCAGGTCCACGCCACTCAGGTACGTGCCGCGCAGATCCGCGCCATGCAGGTCCGCGCCGCTCAGGTACGCCTGGACGAGCGCGCCGCGCAGGTCCGCGTCGCGCAGGTAGGCGTCGCTCAGGTACGCGCCGCGCAGGTTGGCGTTGCTCAGGTTCGCGTTGCGCAGGTACGCGCCGCTCAGGTAGGTGCGAGGGAAACGGACCTGGGAGAAGTCGGTGGTGCCATCGCCCGTGGAGGGAGGGATGCCGTCGCTGCGTCCGGCGGCCAAGGCGGGGGCGATGGTCAGTGCCGCGAGCACGTCCGCCCCGGGCCTCGTGATCGGGATCTTGGCGAGGGCGGAGAGGGTTTTCGCGGTGCACTGCTCAGGTGGTCTGCCCTTGCGGTCCTGTGGAGTGCAGGTGTCGTGGCCCCGGACGTAGGCGGCCAGGACGTTGCGGATGGTTTCGCGGTCGCGGGGGGAGTCGACCGTAAGGCGCTGCAGGGCGTAGATGCCGCCCAGGCGCACGTCCTGCTTGGATGAGCCGAGCTGTTCGACGGCCTTGGTGTAGCGGTCGGTGATCTGCCCCTGCTCCGCGGTCAGCTGGGCCTGGCGGGAGGTCTTCAGGGACTCGGCGGTGTACCGCAGGCCTTGAACGGTGAAGACCACGCCGCCGATGACGACCAGGCCGGTGGCGGCCTGGATCAGGGTGCTGCGGGCGGCGTTGACGGCCTCCACGCGCTCGACGACGCTCATCTGCCGGCGTTCGGCGGGCGTCAACGGGGCGGTCTCGCCGGCCAGGCGGCGGGCCAGCGGGCCGATCATGAATGCGATCCCCAAGCTGGCCGTGCCCGCCAAGGCCAGGCCGACAAGGGTCCAGCGCGCCCAGTTCGGACCCTGCAGCACCAAGGCCGCGGCGGAGCAGGCGCCGATCACGGCCATGGTCAGCAGCAGCCCCGAGGTAATTGCCGCCGAGGAGGTGCCGGGGCATCCTCTGCGGGACCCGATGTGCTCTCCGGCGCTGCCGCCGACGGCGGCCCGGTGAGAGCTACCGGGAGTGCGGGACGGGAGTGGCGGCGTGCGCGGACGGCCACAGTCGCGCCGATGACCGCGGCCACGGCGATGACCGCGCGCGGCGGCACTCGGGAAGATCGGGACATGCCCCTATTGCACCGCTTGGGCAGGCAGTGCGCCGGAGAATCCGGCGGGCGGCCGCCAGGTGGATTCGGGCATGGCTCCAGGAGGCGAGGTCCTGCCGCATGAGCCGGTACTCGCCGGCACCGACCTCGGTCACTGTGGCCGGGCGGCAGGCCGCTCAGCGCGGGTCGCGGGCCACGGCGGCGCGCAGTGGGGCCTCGAGTTCGGGCGTGCCGACGCGCTCCACCCGCACGCCGGTGCAGCCGACCCAGCTGGCGGCCTCCCACAGGGCGTCGCTCATCGCCTCCACGTCGCGGGCCCGTGCGCCCGGCTCGAAGCCGACCTGGCGGGCGACCAGGGTGGCGCCCTCGCGGGCCGGGTCGACCCGGCCGATGATCCGGCCGCCCGCGAGCACCGGCATCGCGAAGTAGCCGTGGACCCGCTTGTCCCTCGGCACGTAGGCCTCCAACCGGTGGTTGAGGCCGAAGACGCGCTCGGCCCGCGCCCGCTCCCAGATCAGCGAGTCGAACGGCGACAGCGGCGTCGTGCGGTGCCGCCCGCGCGGCTCGCCGTCCAGCGCCGCGGGGTCGGCCCAGGCGTTGGGCCCATCCGCGCCCGCGCCGCGCCGGGCGGGCCAGCCCGACACCCGTACGGGCACGAGACCGGCCGCCCCACTGAGCAGGGCCTCGTCGAGCAGGGCGGCGTGCGCGCCCCTGACGCGGGTGAAGTCGGTGAGGTCGGCCCGGGTGGCCACGCCCAGCGCGCGCCCGGCGATGCCGGTCAGCCGGGTCACGCACTCGGCGTCCGACAGGTCCAGGCCGAGCAGCTCCGCCGGGATCGCGCGCTCGGCGAGCTCGTAGACCCGCCGCCAGCCCACACGGCGGGTGCAGACGACCTCGCCGATGTCGAGCAGCCACTCAATGGCGATCTTGGTGTCCGACCAGTCCCACCAGGGGCCACCATTCTTGGCGCCGCCGATGTCGGCGGTGGTCAGCGGGCCGTCGGAGCGCACCTGCTCCAGCACCTTGTCCACCACGGGCGGCACCTCGTGCCACCGGAACCGCCGCTCCCGGAACGCGCGGCGGCGGAAGTCGTACAGCGGCCACTGCTCGATGGGCAGGACGCAGGCGGCGTGGCACCAGTACTCGAAGGCACGGGCGGGGGCGTCCCAGTAGGCGCGCTCGACCGCGTCCCGGCCGACCGCGCCGAGCCTCGCGTACGCGACGAGCTCGTGGGAGCGGGCGAGGACGGAGATGGTGTCGAGCTGGACGGCGCCGACGCGCCGCAGCATGGCGGGAACCCCGCCGGCGCGCGCGGCGGCGCCGAGGAGGCCCTGGGCCCGGAGGATGATCCTGCGGGCCTCGTCGGCGGTCAGGTCGGTCACAGGAGGAGATGGTAGACGCGGTGACCGACAAAACGCCTACGGCGGTTCGGGGCCGGGCGGGCCGCTGAAAGCTTCAGCGGCCTCATCGCCGGCTTCAGGAGCCGATGGACCGGTGCTCGAACGGGGAGTGGTGCTCCTGCACGTTGATCTCCCGGGGCGCGTCCACGATCACGTCCGAGAAGATGTCGAACGCGAGGGCGAGCAGCCCGCCCACGGCGCAGACGCCCGCGCCGATCCACACGAAGAGCCAGTTCGGGCCGAGGGTCAGCGCCACGCCCCCGATCGTGAAGCCGATGAGGATGATGCTGACGGCGAGCCATGATTTGGCGCTTCCCGCGTGGCTGCCCTGGTGTCCGCTCTGTGCCATACCCCGTTTTCTACCTGATGGGCCGGGCGGTCGGGACATCGGGGGAACCCTCTGGGCGGTTTTCTCCTTATGAGATAGGGGATTGTTGCGCGGCGCTCCGTCGTTTGAGGGTGGCTGTGTCTGGTGATGGAACCGCCTACGATGGTTAGCGGGGAAGTATGTCTCGTCCTCACACCCCGGTGATCGACCGGGGTGAGACCTGCGAGGAGCTTTACTAAAAGTGCCAGCCATTCTCGACAAGATCCTTCGCGCCGGCGAAGGCAAGACTCTGCGGAAGCTCAAGCGCATCGCCGAGCAGGTCAACTCCATCGAAGAGGACTTCAAGAGCCTGTCCGACGCCGAGCTCCGCGCGCTGACCGCCGAGTACAAGCAGCGGCACGCCGACGGCGAGTCCCTCGACGACCTGATGCCGGAGGCCTTCGCGACCGTACGCGAGGCCGCCCGCCGGGTCCTCGGGCAGCGCCACTTCGACGTGCAGCTCATGGGCGGCGCCAACCTGCACATGGGCAACATCTCCGAGATGCGCACCGGTGAGGGCAAGACGCTCACCTGTACGCTCCCCGCCTACCTCAACGCGATCTCCGGCAAGGGCGTCCACGTCGTCACGGTCAACGACTACCTGGCCAAGCGCGACGCCGAGACGATGGGCCGCGTGCACCGCTTCCTGGGCCTGGAGGTCGGCGTCATCCTGGCCAACATGTCGCCGGACGAGCGCCGCAGGCAGTACAACGCCGACATCACGTACGGCACGAACAACGAGTTCGGCTTCGACTACCTGCGTGACAACATGGCGTGGTCGATGGAGGAGTGCGTCCAGCGCGGCCACAACTACGCCATCGTCGACGAGGTCGACTCGATCCTGATCGACGAGGCCCGCACCCCGCTCATCATCTCCGGCCCCGGTGAGCAGTCGGGCAAGTGGTACCAGGAGTTCGCCAAGATCGTGCCGAGGCTCCGCCGCGGCACCGAGGGCAAGGACGGCGAGGAGAGCACCGGCGACTACGTCGTCGACGAGAAGAAGCGCACGGTCGGCATCCTGGAAGCGGGCGTGGAGCGGGTCGAGGACTGGCTCGGCATCGACAACCTCTACAAGCCCGAGCACACCCACCTCGTGCAGTTCCTGAACAACGCGCTCAAGGCGAAGGAACTGTTCAAGAAGGACAAGGACTACATCGTCGTCGACGGCGAGGTCCTGATCGTCGACGAGTTCACCGGGCGCGTGCTGCACGGCCGCCGCTACAACGAGGGCATGCACCAGGCCATCGAGGCCAAGGAAGGCGTGAAGATCAAGGACGAGAACCAGACTCTCGCCACGATCACCCTCCAGAACTACTTCCGCCTGTACGAGAAGCTCGCGGGCATGACCGGTACGGCCGCGACCGAGGCGAACGAGTTCCACCAGACGTACAAGCTGGGCGTCGTCCCCATCCCGACCAACCGGCCGATGATCCGTCAGGACCAGGCCGACGTCGTCTACAAGACCGAGGACGCCAAGTTCCAGGCGTGCGTCGACGACATCAAGGCGCGCTACGAGCAGGGCCAGCCGGTCCTCGTCGGCACCACGAGCGTCGAGAAGTCCGAGAAGCTGTCGCGCATGCTCAAGCGCCAGGGCGTGCCGCACGAGGTGCTGAACGCCAAGAACCACGCCCGTGAGGCCGCCATCGTCGCGGAGGCGGGCCGCAAGGGCGCGGTCACCGTGGCCACCAACATGGCCGGTCGAGGCACCGACATCATGCTCGGCGGCAACCCCGAGTTCCGCGCCGACCTGGAGCTTCAGCAGCGCGGCCTGTCGCCGTCCGAGACGCCCGACGAGTACGAGAAGGCCTGGCCCGAGGCGCTGGAGAAGGCCAAGGAGGCCGTCAAGGCCGAGCACGAGCAGGTCGTCGAATCCGGCGGGCTCTACGTGCTGGGCACCGAGCGGCACGAGTCGCGGCGCATCGACAACCAGCTCCGCGGCCGTTCCGGCCGTCAGGGCGACCCCGGTGAGTCGCGCTTCTACCTGTCGCTCGAAGACGACCTGATGCGCCTGTTCAACGCCGCCCGGGTCGAGATGATCATGACGCGGCTGAACATCCCGGACGACGTGCCGATCGAGTCGGGCATGGTGTCCAAGGCCATCGCGTCGGCCCAGCACCAGGTCGAGCAGCAGAACTTCGAGATCCGCAAGAACGTCCTGAAGTACGACGAGGTGATGAACCGCCAGCGCACGGTCATCTACGCCGAGCGGCGGCGGGTGCTGGAAGGCGCCGACCTGCACGAGCAGGTCCGGACCTTCGTCGTCGACGTGGTCGACGACTACGTCAAGGGCGCCACCGGCGAGGGCTTCGCCGAGGAGTGGGACCTCGACAAGCTGTGGAAGGCCTTCGGGCAGCTCTACCCCGTCTCCGTGACGGTCGAGCAGCTCGTCGAGGAGGCCGGTGGCGGCAAGGAGGACCTCGACGCCAAGTTCATCGCCGACAAGATCAAGGAAGACGCGCTCCAGGCGTACGACCGCCGCGAGGAGCAGCTCGGCCCCGAGGCGATGCGCGAGCTGGAGCGCCGGGTCATCCTCTCGGTGCTCGACCGCAAGTGGCGCGAGCACCTCTACGAGATGGACTACCTCCAGGAGGGCATCGGCATGCGCGCCTATGCCCAGAAGGACCCGCTGATCGAGTACCAGCGCGAGGGCTTCGAGATGTTCTCCGCGATGCTCGACGGCATCAAGGAGGAGTCGGTCGGCTACCTGTTCAACCTCGAGGTCGAGGTGCAGGCCAACCCGATCGTGGAGGAGAACGCCGAGGAGGACACGGCGCTGTCGGAGACCGGGTCGATCATCGCCAGGGCGCTGCGGCAGCCGTCGCGGCCGACCGAGATGGTCTACACCGCGCCCGGCGAGAGCGGCGACGTGGAGGTCAGCCGGGTCAAGTCGACCCCCGAGCAGCGTGCCGCGTACGGCGACGTCGAGCGCAACGCGCCCTGCCCCTGCGGCTCGGGCAAGAAGTTCAAGCGCTGCCACGGCGACCCGCGCAACCAGCAGGCCTGACCGCCGGGTGTGACCTGAGCTGAGGAGGACCCCGCCGGACATGTCCGGCGGGGTCCTCCCATGACCGGGCGTCGGGGGCCGGGGGCAGGGGGGTCAGGCGGTCTCGAAGTCGGTGACCAGCCACTGCATGCCCTGCCGCTCCAGCCGCACGGCGAGCACGCGGCTGCGCGGCCCGCAGTTGACCAGCAGGCACATCTCGATGACCCCCTCCAGAGGCCGTTGCACGTGCGGGAGACCGGTCAGCGGCGGCCGCTCGGTGTCGATCATCTTTCCCGCCCGGACCAGCTCGCGGTAGGCCCGCTCGGTGAGCCGGCCGGCCACCGTCTCCGGCGGCCTGCGGCCCGCCAGGATCTCCGCCAGCGCCTGGCCGAGCCCGCGCAGGCGGCGCTCGTCGGTGAGGGAGCCCCCCGGCCGCCCGTACGGGTAGGACACGGGCGGCGCCGGGAGGGTCGCCGGGGCGAGGGCGAGCGCGCCGTAGGTGACCGGGCCGCCGTCCTGCTCGTCGTACGGAGGATCGGCCGGGGGGACGGACGCGAGCCGTGGCAGGGGGACGGGCTTGGGCATCGGGACTCCGCTCTCGCGCGCCGGGTTCTGACGCCTAATAGAGATTTCGGTCATCCCGCCTGATACCGGGGTCGCCAACTTTGCCGAGAGTCGCCGCCGTGTGCTGCCATTCGTCCAGGAAGATCCGGCCGAGCTGGGGGAACATCCCCTGTTACCGGAACATGACGGAGAACATTGAGGTCATCCGGAATCCGTGGAGAACGCGACAGGGGCGCCCGGGATCACCGGGCGCCCCTGCTTCCCCGCGAGGGGGACGTGACGCGTCAGGCGCGGGCGCGCGCTGTCTCGGTGCTCTCCCCGGAGTCCACATCGGGCTCGGGTTCCCGGCCGGGCGTCATGATGTTCAGCTTCTTGATGAGGAAGCTGAAGATCACGTAGTAGAGGACGAAGTAGACGACGCCGATCAGCATGATCAGCCAGAAGTTGTGCGTGTTGTCCTTCGTCGCGTTCAGCGCGGCGTCGATGGCTCCGGCGGAGAACCCGAAGCCGAGGCGTCCGTCCAGGAACGCGACCAGGGCCATCGAGACGCCGGTGAGCAGCGCGTGCACCGCGAACAGCACCGGCGCCACGAAGATGAACGCGAACTCGATCGGCTCGGTGATGCCGGTGACGAAGGAGATCAGCGCCGAGGAGATCATGATGCCGCCGACGGTGGCGCGGCGGTGCGGCGGGGCGGCCCGCCACATCGCGATGGCGGCGGCCGGCAGGCCGAACATCATGACCGGGAAGAAGCCCGCCATGAACGCGCCGGCGCCGTCCTGCCCGGCGAAGTAGCAGTTCAGGTCGCCCGCGGCGTGGGTGGCCCCGACGGTGCACTCCGGCACGGTGAACCAGACGATCGAGTTGACGAAGTGGTGCAGGCCGAAGGGGATGAGGCCCCGGTTCACGATCCCGTAGATGCCCGCGCCGAGCGTCGAGTTGTTGGCCAGCCAGCTGCCGAAGTTGGACAGCCCTTCACCGATCGGCGGCCAGATCAGGCCGAAGACGACGCCGAGGACGAGCCCGGCCAGCGCGGTGAGGATCGGCACGAAGCGCCGCCCGCCGAAGAAGGCCAGGTAGGCGGGCAGCTTCGTGCGGTAGTACCGCTGCCACAGGACGGCCGCGACGAGGCCCATGAGGATGCCGCCGAGCACTCCGGTCGGGTTGGCCGACGCCAGGTTGAGCGCCTCGGCAGGCTTGCCGTCCGCCCCCAGGACGGACTGCGCCACCTTCTTGTGCACCGCCGCGTCCGCGGCGGCGTCGAAGAACATCAGGTGGGTGACCCGGTCCCAGACGAGGTAGCCGACCACGGCCGCCAGGGCGGTGGAGCCGTCGGCCCGCCGGGCGAAGCCGACCGCGACACCCACCGCGAACAGCAGCGGCAGCGCGTCGAAGAGGGCGCCGCCCGCGCCGCCGATGACCTGTGCGATCTTGTCCAGGGTCGCGTTGTCCGTACGGCCGAGCAGGTCGTCCTGGCCGATCCGGAGGAGGAGCGCCGCGGCGGGCAGCGCCGCGATCGGAAGCATCAGGGAGCGGCCGATGCGGGAGAGTGCGGTCATCACCGCGTTCTGGCCCGAGGGTGCGGCCGGCAGGCCCGCGTCGGCGGAGGTGGAACTCATGGGCTGTTCCTCCAGGATGGGGGTAGCTGGTGCCCCTCCCGCCAATCTTTGCCCGTCGCGTCGCCCAGAGCGGCACCTCGCTGCGTTGTCGTCGTCGCTCGTAGCTCCGCTACGAGCTCCTCCTCCGCCTTGCGATGCACCACTCTGGACACCGCTCCTTTCGGGCAAATCTTGGCGGTCACGGCACTAGAGGCGTCTGGCCGGGGCTCCGAGGAGCGTCCGGAGTTGGTAGCGGTCGGCTCGGTAGGTCGAGACGCCGAGTTCGGCGCAGACCCCGCCGGCGAAGGACCGGCGCTGCAGCAGCAGCACGGCCCCGCCCCGGGGCAGTTTGAGCAGGTCGGCGTCGCTCGGATCGGCGACGCCGCCGTCGATGGTCAGCTCCCCGGCGTCCATCACGAGCGCGTAGCGCGACTCGAGCAGGGCGTACAGGGATCGTCCGGTCAGGTCGAACTCATCGAGTCCGGGCGCGAGCTTGACCGGGATATGGGCCCGTTCGATGCTCAGCGGTTCCCCGTCCGCCGTACGCAGCCGCTCGATGAAGTGGACGGCGTCGCCCGGCTGGATGCCGAGCTGCCGCGCGAGGTGGGCACTGGCCCGGACCACCCGCCGGTCCAGGTCGCGGGAGCCCGGCTCCATGCCGCGCGCCCGCATGTCGTCGGTGAAGGAGGTGAGCTGGAGGGCCAGCTCGATCTTCGGCCGCGCCACGAACGTGCCCTTGCCCGGCACACGGTGCAGCCGCCCCTCGGACACCAGGTGGTCGACGGCCTGCCGTACCGTCATACGAGACAGGTCGAAGCGCTGGCTCAGGTCGCGTTCGGAGGGGATCGCCGCGCCGATCGGCAGCTCGTTGTTCTCGATGAGGTCGAGCAGGATCTCCCGTAGCTGGAAATACTTCGGCACCGGGCTGTCCGGATCGATCTCGGCCACTGATCCCTCCCCTCTCGCTCCGGATCGTGTGGATAAGTTAAGGTTCTTACTGGTCTAGTCCGGACTAGACCACAGCCGGGAAATATGTGTCAATGTATGGGCCGGCGACGGATCCATAACAGACAAATCTCGCCAAGCAGGGGATGATCACTGATGACGACCAGAATGCGCGGTGAGATCGCCGAGCAGCCCGCGGCGATCCGGGCGACGCTGGACGCCCTGCTCCCGCGGACCGGCGAGGTCGAGGCCGTCGCCCGCGGCACCCGGCACCTGCTCTTCGTCGCCCGCGGGACCTCGGACAACGCGGCGGTGTACGGCCGCTACCTGATCGAGGCGCGGACGGGCCGGATGGCTGCGCTGGGCGCCCCCTCGATCGCCACCACCTACCGCCGGAGACTCGACCTCGACGGCGTGCTGGCCGTGGGCCTGTCCCAGTCCGGCCGTACGGAGGAGATCGTCGAGACCCTCCAGTGGGCGAAGGACTGCGGCGCGCGGACCGTCGCCGTCACCAACGGCGGCGAGGACTCGCCGCTGGCGCAGGCGGCCGACCTCGCGCTGTGCACGCTCGCCGGCGAGGAGAAGGCCGTCCCGGCCACGAAGACCTACACGACCCAGCTCGCCGCGCTGGCCGTGCTCGCCATCGGCCTCGGCGCCGACGTCGACCCCGACGACCTGCGCCGGGTGCCGGACGCCGTGGAGAAGCTCGTCTCCGACCCCGGCGACCTGGACGCCGTGGTCGAGGGCCTGGCCGACAAGCCCGGCGTCGTCGTCTCCGGCCGCGGCCTGGCGTTCTCGACCGCCCTGGAGCTCGCGCTCAAGCTCAAGGAGGCGTGCTACCTGCACGCGATGGGCCTCTCGTACGCCGACCTGCTGCACGGCCCGATCGCGGTCGTGGACGCCGACACCCCGGCGATCCTGGTCGCGTCCGGACAGGGCCCCACACTCGCGGGCACCGTCGCGCTGGCCGAGCGGGTCACCGGCGCGGGCGCCGCCGCGTACGGCGTCGGGGGCGGCGAGTGGCTCGCCGCGGCCTCGACCGCCGCGCTGAACGGTCCGGACCTGCCCGAGTGGGTGGCGCCGTTGGGACTCATCGTCCCGGGGCAGTTGCTCACCGAGGCGCTCGCGCGCAGGCTCGGTATCGACCCTGATTCCCCCCGCGGTCTGAAGAAGGTCACCCAGACCGACTGAACGACGGACCGACCGAATACCAGGAGGACCCCCATGGCTGCAGACGCCGAGGCGATCATCGCCGGGCTCGGTGGCGCCGACAACATCATCGAGGTGGAGCCGTGCATCACGCGGCTGCGCACCGAGGTGCACGACGCGTCGAAGGTGAACCAGGCCGCGCTCAAGGCGGCCGGCGCCCACGGAGTGATGGCCGCGGGCAACGTCGTCCAGGTCGTGGTGGGGCCCGAGGCCGACACCATCGCCAGCGACATCGAGGACATCATCGGCTGAACCGGCAGGTCACGACGGGCCCGCCGGTCCCTCGCCCGTCCCTCACGGGTCTCCGGCGGCCCCTGCGTGACGCCTGCCCGGAACCTCAGGGAAGGGCGCTTCATTGACGACTGTTCTCGCCCCTGTCGCGGGGGCGGCCATCGGGCTGTCCGCCGTGCCCGATCCGGTGTTCTCCCAGGCGATGGTCGGCCCCGGCACCGCGATCGACCCCCGCAGGGAGCCCGTCGAGGCCCTGGCCCCGATCGACGGCACGATCGTGAAACTGCACCCCCACGCGTACGTCGTCGTGGGCGACGACGGCAGGGGCGTGCTGGTGCATCTCGGCATCGACACCGTCCAGCTCAAGGGGGAGGGCTTCCGCCTGCTCGCCGCCGAGGGCGACCGCGTACGGGCCGGTCAGCCGGTGGTGGCCTGGGACCCCGCGGTCGTGGAGGCGGGCGGCCGGTCACCGGTCTGCCCGGTGGTGGCGCTCGACGCGGTGCGGGACGCGGTCGGCGGGATCGCCGAGGGCAGCGTGAACGCGGGCGACACGCTGTTCGAGTGGGCGTGAGGCCGTCGTGAAGGCCGCGCTCTTCGATCTCGACGGCACTTTGATCAACACGGAGATACGCAGCCGGGCCCTGTGGCGGATGCTCCTGGACAGCCACGGGATCGCCCACGACGAGACGCTGCTGCGGCGCTTCATGGGCCGCCGCGGCTCCGACGTCATCCCCGAGGTGTTCCCCGACATGGACGCGCGGGCGCTGATGGACGAGATCTCCTCCTACTACGGCCATCCGGACCTGCCCGGCATCGTGCCCGTGCCGGGCGCGGCCGACCTGGTCCTGCGGGTCGCCGGGCACGGGTCGCCGCTCGCGCTGGTGACCTCGGCGGATCGGGACTGGGCGGTGGAAAGGCTGACCGAGATCGGGGTCCTGGAGGTGGTCCGGACCATCGTGTCCGCTGAGGACGTGACCGTGGGCAAGCCCGATCCGTCCGGCTATCTCCTGGCCGCGGACCTTCTCGGGGTGGACCCCGCCGCGTGCGTGGTGTTCGAGGACTCGCTCGCGGGCATCGAGGCGGCCCAGGCGGCGGGTATGACCTGCGTAGCGGTGGCCACCACGCATCACCCGGATGAACTGTCGCATGCTGATCTGGTAATCCCTGACATGTCGGGTATTGACTGGCCTTTGACGGAACCACCCGCGGTCTAGACCACCGCGCGGAGTGAGGAGAAAACGTGGCCGAGCGCAGAGTCAGTGTCACGTCGGAGGTCGGGCTGCACGCCCGCCCGGCGGCGACGTTCGTGCAGACCGCGGCGAAGGCGTCGTTCGACGTCACCATCGCCAAGGCGGGCGGCGCGCCGGTGAGCGCGAAGAGCATCCTGTCGGTGCTGGCGCTCGACGTGCGGCAGGGGGAGTCGATCGTCATCAGCGCGGAGGGCGAGGGGGCCGACGCGCTGCTCGACGAACTCGCCCAGATCGCCGCGGCCCCCTGACGCCGGCGGACGCGCGGTGAGCACACGGCGGACGCCGTCGGGCGGCGAGGCGACGGGCCCGGAGCCGCTCACGGGAGCGGGCGACAGGGCGACCGGCTCGGGAGCGGGGGACGGGGTGACCGGTCCGGCGGCCCTCACGGGGGGCGGGGAGACGGGCCGGGAGGCGCCCGGCAGGGGAGAGGCGGTGACCGGCCCGGGGTCGCTCACCGGCACGGCGGTCAGCCCCGGCGCCGGATACGGCCCGGCCCACGTGCTGGCGGGGGAGATCCCCGAGCCGGACAAGGAGTCGCGCCACGGCGGCGACGCCGCCGCCGAGCGGGCGCGCGCCGAGCGGGCGGTCGAGGAGGTGGCCGCCGACCTCGAGGCGCGCGGCGCCAGGGCGGGCGGGGAGGCCCAGGAGGTGCTCGGCGCGCAGGCGCTGATGGCCCGCGATCCCAGCCTGGCGGCGGAGGTGGGCGCGCTGATCGACCGGGGCGTGGCCGCCCCGCGCGCCGTCTTCGACGCCTTCGGCAAGTACCGCGACCTGCTGGCCGCGGCCGGAGGCTACCTCGCCGAGCGGGTGACCGACCTCGACGACATCCGCGACCGGACCATCGCCGTGCTCACCGGCCTGCCCATGCCCGGCGTGCCGGCGAGCGCCGCCGAGCCGTTCGTGCTCGTCGCCAGGGACCTCGCCCCGGCCGACACCGCGTTGCTGTCGAAGGACGTGGTCGCCGCGTTCGTCACCGAGCAGGGCGGGCCGACCAGCCACACCGCGATCCTCGCCCGCGCGATGGGCGTGCCCGCCGTCGTCGGCTGCGCGGGCGCCACCGCGATCGCCCCCGGCACCCCCGTGCTGGTGGACGGCGGCTCGGGTGAGGTGCTGCTCGCCCCCGGCCCGGACCGGGTCGCGGCGGCCCGCCGGGCCGTCGAGGCGCGGCGCGCGGCGCTGTCGGCGGCCGACGGCCCCGGCGCGACCGCCGACGGCCACCCCGTGCCGCTGCTCGCCAACATCGGCGGCCCGCGCGACCTGCCCGGCGCTCTCGAACACGGCGCCGAGGGCGTCGGTCTCTACCGCACCGAGTTCCTCTTCCTCGACCGCGCGTCGGCGCCGTCCGCGAACGAGCAGGAGGAGGCCTACCGCGCGGTGTTCGAGGCGTTCCCCCGCGGCCGGGTGGTGGTGCGCACGCTCGACTCCGGGGCCGACAAGCCGCTCGCGTTCCTGCCGCCGCCGGAGGAGGAGCCGAACCCGGCGCTCGGGGAACGCGGCCTGCGCATGTTCCGCCGCTACCCCGAGATCATGGCCGCCCAGCTCGGCGCGCTGGCCGCCGCCGCGGCGGGCACGTCCGCCAAGGTCCAGGTCATGGCACCGATGGTGGCCACGGCCGAGGAGGCCGAGTGGTTCGCCGAGGCCTGCCGTACGGCGGGGCTGGACAGCGCGGGAATCATGATCGAGGTGCCGTCGGCGGCGCTGCGCGCGGCGGACCTCATCCGGGCCGCCGACTTCTTCTCGATCGGCACTAACGACCTCACGCAGTACGCGCTCGCGGCCGACCGCCAGGTCAGCGCCGTCGCCGGGCTGCAGGACCCGTGGCATCCGGCGGTGCTCGACCTGATCGCCATGGCCGCCTCGGCCGCCTCCGAGGCGGGCAAGGGGTGCGGGGTCTGCGGCGAGGCGGCGGCCGATCCGGTGCTCGCCTGCGTGCTCGTCGGCATGGGGGTGACCTCGCTGTCGATGGGCGCTCCCGCGCTCCCGTGGGTGCGTGCGGCACTGGCCCGGCACACACTCGGCGAGTGCCGTTCCGCCGCCGCCGCGGCCCGGTCCGCCACCTCCGCGCGGGACGCCAAGGCCGCCGCGCGTGCGGTGCTGCCCGGCCTGGAGGACCTCGGGCTCTGATCCGTACGGCGTGGGCGGCGGGCACCTCGTGACGCCGCCCATACCGGTCCGCGAGCCGGTGGGTGAGCAGGCCGGAGGTGCGGTTACGGTAAAAGGCGTGCCAGGACTCAGACAAGGCGGGGTCATGCTCGCCGCCCTCCTCGTGGCCGGATGCTCGTCCGGAACCGGCGCCGCGGGCGCGCAGGCCTCGCGGGGCGCGGCCGCGCCGGTGTCCGCGTCCGCGGCGGCATCCTCCGCCGCCTCTACCGCCGCCACCCCGGCCGAGTCGTCGGCTGCGTCGTCGTCGGAGGCGTCGGCGGAGGGGGCGTCGAAGGGGTTGGCCGAGCGGACGCTCGCCTCGATGAACCTGCGGGACAAGGTCGCGCAGTTGTTCACCGTCGTGGTGTGGGGCCCGAAGGCAGGAGGGCCGAGCAAGGAGAACCAGGCGCGGTACGGCGTGGCGACGCCGGCGGAGGTCGTGGAGAAGTTCCGGCCCGGCGGGGTGATCCTGTTCGACTGGGCGGGCAACGTGTCGGGGGCCGGGCAGGTGGCGGCGCTCACGACCGGCCTGCGCGAGGCGGCCCGCGAGGACGGCGGCGCGCCGCTCATGATCGGCGTAGACCAGGAGAACGGCATCGTCTCCCGGCTCCGCGCCCTGGTCACCAAGCTTCCCGGCGCGGCGCAGATCGGCGCGACCGGCCAGACCGCCAACGCGCGGGACGTCGCCCGGGTCACCGGTGAGGAACTCCGCGCCCTCGGCATCTCCCTCGACTTCGCCCCGGTCGCCGACGTCAACGTCAACCCCCGCAACCCGGTCATCGGGCCGCGCGCCTACGGCTCGGACCCGAAGAAGGTGGCGCCGATGGTCGGCGCGGCCGTCGACGGCTTCCACGCGGCGAAGGTGGCCTCCGTCGCCAAGCACTTCCCCGGCCACGGCGACACCTCCGTCGACAGCCACACCGGCCTCCCGGTCATCAAGCACACGATGTCCAAGTGGCGGACGCTGGACGCGCCGCCGTTCCGCACGGCCATCGCCCACGGCGTGGACGTCGTCATGTCGGCGCACGTGGTGATGCCGCAGCTGGACCCCTCGGGCGACCCGGCGACGCTGTCGCACCGCATCCTCACCGGCCTGCTCCGCGACGAACTCGGCTTCGGCGGCGTGATCAGCACGGACGCGCTGGACATGGCCGGGGTGCGCAAGAAGTACGGCGACAGCGAGGTGGTCGTGCGGGCGGTCCTCGCCGGGGCCGACATGCTCCTCATGCCGCCGAACCTCCCGAAGGCGTACGACGCCATCCTCAAGGCGGTCAGGTCGGGGCGGATCTCCGAAAGCAGGATCGACGAGTCGGTGCTGCGGATCCTGCGGCTGAAGGAGAGGCGCGGCCTCTTCGGGCCGATCCGCACCGACCCCGGCGCGTTGCGGTCCCCCGAGCACCTCAAGGTGGCCCAGCGCGTCTTCGCCCAGTCCCGCTGAGCCCTGCCGCCTGATCCCTGCCCGCCTGATCCCTGCCCGCCTGTGCCCCTGGCCGCCTGGTCCCGCGTGGGCTTGGGTGGGGCGGTCGCCGGGGGAGACCTATATTTGAGAGGCACGTCGGCTGGGAGGCGCGGTGCTCAAGGGTGTGCTGATCGACTGGGGCGGGGTTCTGACGACGAGCCTGACCGAGTCCATCGTGGAGTGGATCGAGGCCGACCGGATCGACCCCCGGCACTACCGGGAGGTCATGCGCGCGCTGGTCACCCAGGCCTACCAGGCCGGTGTCCAGTCAGGCGGAGAGAACCCGATCCACGCGCTGGAGCGCGGCGAGATCCCCATCTTCGACTTCGAGCGCGAGCTGGCCGCCCGCCTGGTCACCCTCGACGGCGGCCCGCCCGAGGCCGACGGCCTGCTGACCCGGATGTTCGCCGGGTTCCGGCCGGTCGAGGAGATGAACGAGATGCTGCGCCTGGCCCGCGTCGCGGGGCTGAGCACCTGCCTGGTGTCGAACTCGTGGGGCGACCACTACACGCGCGAGGGCTGGGAGGCCATCTTCGACGCGGTCGTCATCTCCGGCGAGGTCGGCATGCGCAAGCCGGAGGAGCGCATCTTCCACCACGCGCTCGGCCTGCTCGCGCTGGAGGCGGGGCAGTGCGTGTTCGTCGACGACATCGAGGCGAACATCACGGCGGCGCGGGCCCTCGGGCTGGTCGGCGTCCACCACACCGATCCCACGGCGACCATCGCCGAGATGGAGCGCCTGTTCGGCGTGCCGCTGCGCGCGGCACGCTCCGCGGAGCAGCCGCCCGGTCTGTAGATTCAGCCGCAGGGACGGGCCGGGGGTGTCCCGGCCGCACCGATATGGAGTCGAGGAACGCATGCGCGTGTATCTGCCGTCCACGCTGCCCGCGCTGGCGCGCGTCGTCGCCGCCGGTGAGCTGGGTCCGGCTCCGCTGACCGGCTTCGCGGTCACCCCCGCGTTGATCGAGTGGTACGCCTCGGGGGACACCGAGGAACTTGAGTACGTCGCGCTCACCGAGGCCGCCCGCGCCTCGCTGCGCCTGCTGGCCGCCGGCCCGGTGGCCGGTGACGGAGAAGGCGCCGCACGGCGGGTGGTCCTCGCGGCCGAGGTGCCGGACGAGACCGTGAAGGTCGGGGCCGCCCTGGAGGAACGCGCCCGCGTCCGGGTCGTCGAGCCGGTTCCGCTGAAGCTGCTCGCCGCGGTGCACGTGGACGACCCGGCCGCCGTGCCGGACGTCGAGGCGGCGATCGCGGCGCTGCCCGCCGCCGACGGCGGGGACGACGACGCGCGGTTCGTCGTCGACGGCGTGGAGGACCACGAGCTGCTCTGGTACGCCACACAGGAGATCCCCGATCTGCTGAGCTGACCGGCGGCGTTCACGATTTCGTCACAGGCGCCGTCTAAGCTTGAGACGAGATGACACACATTGTTTGGGACTGGAACGGGACGCTCTTCCACGACGTCGACGCCGTCATCGGCGCGACCAACGAGCTCTTCCAGTCGTACGGCCTCGGTCCGTACGACGTGGAGGGCTTCCGCGAGGTCTACACCCGCCCGATCTGGGTGGCGTACGAGCGGATGCTCGGCCGGCCGCTGCGCGAGGGCGAGTGGGAGCTGCTCGACACGGGTTTCCACGAGCACTACCACCGGCTGATGGAGGTCTGCAATCTCGCCGAGGGCGCGCTGTCGAGCCTGCGCGCCTGGGACGAGTCGGGCCGCACGCAGTCGCTGCTGTCCATGTGGGGCCACGAGCGGCTGGTCCGGAAGGTCGGCGAGTTCGGCATCGACGGTCACTTCCGGCGGGTCGACGGGCTGCGCTCCGCGTCCGGGGGCCACAAGGCCGAGCACATGGTCGAGCACCTGCGCGCGCTGGGCATCGACTCGGCGAAGGTCGTCGTCATCGGCGACAGCGTGGACGACGCCCACGCCGCCCTGCACGTCGGCGCCCGCGCGGTCCTCTACACGGGCGGCATGACGCGGCGGTCCGACCTGGAGGGCGTCGGCGTCCCGGTGGTGGACTCGCTGGCCGACGCCCTCGACTTCGTCTGACGGCCGCCCGGGCTCACGCGTCCCGGCGGGCCTGGCGTTCCTCCACGTCGAGGAGCCGTCGAAGCCCGGCCCACCTCCCGTCGGGCCGGTCCGGGTCGCGTACCCGCGGGCGCCGGATCGCACATTCGGTATGCCGGTGACGGCCTGCGGCATCGTCTGCCCCGCCCGTGGGCCGTACGCTGGGCACGATCCCCGACGCACCCCCCACGGAGGCCGCGATCAACCGCCTCGTTCTCTGGAACGTCGACCTCACGCTCGTCGACGTCGCCATCGTCACCCGCGACGCCTACGCGGCCGCCTTCCGGATGGTGACGGGACGGCCGCTGGTGAAACTCGCGCCGGCGGCGGGCCGCCCCGACTCCGAGATCGTCTTCGAGACCCTGGCCGTCAACGGCATCGCCGTCGAGGACCACCACCTGCCGAGGTTCCTCGACGCGCTGGCCGTCTGCTTCGCCGAACGGCGTGACCGGCTGACCAGGGAGGGGCGTGCGATGCCCGGGGCACGGGACGCGCTCAAGGCCGTCTCCCGCCTCGACGGCGTCGTGCAGTCGGTGCTCACCGGGACCGTCAAGAGCAACGCCGTCCACAAGCTCAAGGCCTTCGGCCTGGACAAGTGGATCGACTTCGAGGTGGGCGGGTACGGCGAGGAGGTCTACCCGAAGGCCACCCTGCTGCAGGTCGCCCAGGGCCGGGCCAGGGAACGGCACGGCGCCGCCTTCACCGCGGGCAACACCGTGCTCGTCGGCGACTCCGCCCGCGACGTCCAGGCGGCGCGGATCGGCGGCGCGGCGATGATCGCCGTGGCCTCGGGCCGGTCCACCCCGGCCGAGCTGCACGAGGCGGGCGCCGACATCGTGCTGCCCGACCTCGCCAACTCCTCCGAGGTCGTCGCGGCCGTCGCCCGCCTGACCACCCCGGCCGGCCGTACGGGCCGCTGAGACGTCGACCTGTGCCGGTGCCCCGACACGACCCTGTCTCGGCGGAAGGTTGGTGATCCGCGGAGTTAGGTGAGTATACGGATACTCTTGGCAGGCCTGATCACGCGATCGATCCTGAGCGCAAATCTCCTACGCAAGGATTCGCGATGATCAGTCGAATCTCAGCCGTCGCGGTGCTTCTCCTCGGGATGCTCGCGATGAACCTTGCCGGTGGAACCGCCCGAGCCGCCGGTACGCGCCCCTTCTCCGTCACCATCACCCATGTGGAGTGCGTGGACGACTGTGACGAGGAAGGGCTGGAGGCCGCGCTGGAAGGCCACGCCGATTTCTACGCCAAAGTGTGGATAAACGGCGTAAAACAGCCACCGGGTAGCAGCGACGACGACCCGTCCACCCCCATCATCGACAACAACGGAAGCATCGACCCGTTCTGGGTGGTGTCGACGCAGGTTCCCGACAGCGTGGTGAACGTGCCGGTCACCATCCAGATCTGGGACAGGGACGACAGCTCCGGCGACGACCTCGGCGACGCGAGCCCGCGCGACGACGACAACAACCTCGACTTCAGGGTCAGTTACTACAACGGCAAGTGGATCGACCACACCGGCCAGGAAGACCAGGTCAACTGGCCCCAGTCGTGTTCGACGGGGGACGGCGGAGACGACGACGAACCCCGCGTCAAGGTGTGCTTCGACGTCAGCACCGAGTCGACCAGCGGCGACTCCGACGGCGACTTCCTGCTCGACGGATGGGAGCGCAACGGCTACAACGCGGACGGCGACGGCACCGTGGACGTCGACCTCCCCGGCATGGGCGCCGACCCGCTGCGGAAGGACCTGTTCCTGGAGGTCGACTGCCTGGCCGCCGCCGACCACGACCACTGCCCGGCTCAGGGGGCGGTCCAATCGGTCGTCCAGGCGTTCGCCGACGCTCCCGTGGACAACGCCGACGGCACCAAGGGGCTCCAACTGCACGTCGACGTCGGCAACATGTTCCGCCAGGCCCCGGGAACCGCCACCACGGTGCCGCGTGCAGGGGCGGCGGCACCGGTGGGCACCTTCGGCAACTACGGAGGCGGCGGCGACCGGATCGCGGAGGCCGGCAACACGGTGGTCGACTGGGACGGAGCCGCCGGCAGGCCGGCGACGAACTTCTTCACCCTGAAGAACATGAACAAGGCCCGCGACCTCCTCTTCCGCTACGCGCTGTTCGTCCACCAGACCAACTACCGGTCCGCGGCCAACGACTGCACCAGCGGCTGGGCGAAGGGCATCCCCGGCGTGAACTTCATCGTCGCCCTGGGCGGCACGAACGCGGGGGGCGGCGCCTGCTGGGGGACCGACGCCGGCGGCCGTTCGGTCGGCACGCAGAACGAGCAGGCGGGCACGCTCATGCACGAGTTCGGCCACACCCTCGGCCTGCAGCACGGCGGCGGCGACAGCGTCAACAACAAGCCCAACTA
Source organism: Microbispora sp. H10885 (assembly GCF_014161415.1). Lineage (NCBI taxonomy): Bacteria > Bacillati > Actinomycetota > Actinomycetes > Streptosporangiales > Streptosporangiaceae > Microbispora > Microbispora sp. H10885. The sequence continues at coordinate 446,396 of NZ_JABBWY010000004.1, forward strand.
CCTGAGCCTCATGAACTACACCTTCCAGGACTGCAGCGTCCCGGCGTTCCCCGGAGTGGTCCCGGGAGGCTGTGACTACTCCCGCGTCGCCCTTTCGCCGCTCAACGAGGTGCTGCCGCCCGGCCTGGACGAGTGCGCGGGAATCGGCGTCGCCGGCGCGGGCGGCAACGACTGGGACGGCGGTGGACTGTCCGGCGCGACGTGCGGGCCGCCGCTGCCGACCGCCAACGTGTCCGCGAACATCAACGGCGACTTCAACGACGCGAACGGCAACGGCACCCAGGACCCCGGCGAGGCGGCCATCCTGGGAACACTGAACGGCTCAGAGGACTGGAACAGGATCTTCTACGGGTTCCGGACCATCGACGGTTTCCCGACGGCCGGCAGGCCCACCGAGGGCGAGCCCGACCCCGACGCCGTCCGCGACAACCGCGCGTTCCTCGCCCCGCTGGTCCGGCCGGAACCGGCCGTGGACACCACCGGCCCGGCAGGCGCCAACCCCGGTGACACCGTCGGCTACGACGCGAAGGTCACCAATACGGGCCGCGGCCCGGCGCTCTCCACCGAGCTCACCGACGTCCGACCCGACGGGACGCGCGCCGTCTTCGACATCGGCCTGCTCCCCGTCGGAGCCGGTGCGACGCGCCACGTGAGCGTGGAGGTGCCGTGCACCGCCGAGGACGGCACGGTCCTGACGAACAGGGCCTCCGCCACGGCCAAGGACATGCTCGGCAACGCCTTCTCCGGCTCCGGCACGGTCACGACCACCGTGCACGCGCCGGTGCTCGCGGTGTCGAAGACCGCCACCCCGTCGGTCAACGCGGGCGAGGCGATCACCTACCGGATCACGTACGAGAACACGGGCAGCGGCGGCGCGGACGACGTGGTGGTCACCGACGTCCTTCCCGCCGGGGTGTACTACAGCAGGGCGCTGGACACGGGAGCCGGGCCCGCGCCCGAGGTGACCCTCAACGGGGACGGCACCCGCACCCTCGTGTGGCACGTGGGCGGAGTCGCCGGCGCCTCGGGCCGCAAGGCGATCGAGTACACGGCCCGGCCGAGCCTGCTCGCCGCGCCGGGGAGCACGGTCGAGAACACGGCCCGGGTGACGTTCACCAACGCCAACGGCTGCACGTACGCGCCCGTGACCGCGTCGGCCACGACGAGGATCACCCAGGTGCCCGCGACGCGCGACCCGCTGAGCCAGGGGTACTGGAAGAACCATTCGCAGCAGTGGACGGGCGAGATCCTCGCCCGCATCCAGGCGACCGACCAGCGTTTCGAGAGGGCGGACGGCTCGACCGCCGACGGCGCCCTGTCGCCGGCCGAGGTCACGGCCGTCCTGACGGCGGGCGGCCCGCAGGTGAACATCCTGCGCACCCAGCTTCTCGCCGGTTACTTCAACCTGGCCACCCGGCGCGTCAACGCCGACACGACGGTCTCCTCGGCTGCGGGCCTCCGGAACGGCGTCCACACCGTCCGTGACGCGGCTCTCTTCGCCGCCGGAACGCTCGCCCTTCCCGTATCGGGCAACGGGGACCGCTACGGCGACGCGATCCGGATCCTGGACGAGATCAACAACAACAGGAGCGAGGTGTACTGAACCACCCCGGCTCGCCTGCCGGGCCGAGAGGCCGGTTCCGACGATCGGAACCGGCCTTCCGGCCGCTGCGGAGGAGGTCGACGAGCGTACGGTCGTCGCTCAGAGCGCCCTGAGGAAGCGGGCGGCGACCGGGGCGGCGACCTCAGCGCCGGTGCCGCCGCCCTCGACCACCACCGCGAAGGCCAGGTCGCCCCTGTATCCGATGAACCACGAGTGGGTGGGCGGCTCGTCGTTCGACCCCGCCTCGCCCGACCCGGCCTCGCCCGACCCGGCCTCGCCCGAGCCGTACTCGGCCGTGCCGGTCTTGCCCGCGGCGCCCGGCGGGAAGGAGACACCGCTCGCCGTGCCCTCGCTGACCACGGCGGGCATCAGCCTCCGCAGCGCGGACACGACCGCCGGCTCCAGCCGGCGGGGAGGAGTGGCGTCCGGGACGAGCGAGGCCGGGACCAGCCGGGGCTGGCGCCAGGTGCCCGCGGCGACGGCGCCCGCGACCGCGGCCATGTTCAGCGGGCTGGCCAGGACGCGCCCCTGGCCGATGGCGGCGGACGCGAGGTCGGTCTCGTCGCGCGGCGCGGGGAAGGCGGCGTCCACGGCGGGCACACCGATCTTGATGGTGGCGCCGAACCCGAAGTCGGCGGCCACCTTGGTCAGGCGGTCCGCGCCGAGGCGGTCCACCGCCATGGCGCCGAACGTGGTGTTGCACGAATGGGCGAAGGCGTCGACGAAGCGCAGCGTGCCGTAGTCGTGGTGCTCGGCGTTGTGGAACGGGAAGCCGCCGATCGTCTTCTCGGCGGGGCACTCGACGGTCTGGCCGGGCGTGACGCCACCGGCGACCAGGGCCGAGGCCGTCACCACCTTGAAGGTGGAGCCGGGCGGATACGCGCCGAGCAGGGCGCGGTTGTAGCCGCCCGGCTTGTTCACCACCGCGAGGACCTCGCCCGTGGACGGGCGCAGCGCGACGAGCGAGGCGGGTTTGTCCACGCCGTCCAGGGCCCGCGCCCCCGCCCGGTGCACCCGCAGGTCGAGCGTGGTCCGCAGCGGCTCGCCGGGCTTCGCCCCGCCTTCGGCGAGGGTGACGACCTTCGAGCCCGTCCGCGTGTCGACGAGGTCGGCCCGCGCGGACGCGGTGCCGTCCAGGCGGGAGCCGTACCGCGCGCGGAGTGCCTCGACGAGCTGCTGCACGGAGCCCGGAGCGTCCGGCGTGTCGATGCGGGTGCCGTCCGCGGCGGTCGTCGGGGCGCGCTCGGCGGGCACCGTGGTGAGCCTGGCCCGCACGCCGCCGGTCAGCCGCGGGTGGACGGCCGCCGGGGTCCAGGCCACCTTCCAGGCGCGGTCGCTCTCGACCAGCCGCAGCCTGCCGTCGTACGCGATGGGCAGCGGGCCGGTGAGCCGTGCCCGGAACCGCACGGTCTCCTCCTGGACATCCCTCACCTGGAATCGCTGCCCGGTCAGCTTCAGGTCGTCGTGGAAGCGGCGGTAGGTGCTCTCGAAAGAGGCCGGCGGACCGGCGGTGAGTGCGCGCATCGCCGCGTAGTCCGAGCGTGACCAGGCCGCGAGGAAGTCCCGCGCGGTCTCCTCGGGTGAGCCCTTCGTCCGCAGCGCCCAGATGGTCGCCCCCGCGGCCACCACCGGAACGAGCACCCCCGCCGTGACATACGGCCACCGCCTTCGCTCTCTCATGCGTCCCCCTTCGAGTCGAGTGCGCGTCAAGGGCAGCAGACCGGCCGGGAGTATGTCCAATATGGATATCAACGCGCTTCATGTGCGATTTGGATATGCTCCCAGCTCGTGGACCTTGTCCGGCATCTCGGCTACTTCCTCGTCGTGACGGAAGAGCTGCACTTCGGGAACGCGGCCGCGCGGCTGGGCATGGCCCAGCCGCCGCTGAGCCAGCGCATCAGGCGTCTGGAGGAGGAGCTGGGCATGCGCCTGTTCGAGCGGTCGAGCCGCCGGGTCGCGCTGACCGAGGCGGGCCGGCTGCTGGTGCCCGAGGCCCGTGAGATCGTCGCCAGGGTGGAGCGGATGCGCGACCTCATGGCCGACCTGGCGCGCGGCGACGCGGCGGTCCTGCGTGCGGGCGTGCCCGCCGACCTGGGCGCACCCGTGCTCGCCGCGCTCATCGCGGGGTTCCGCGACCGACGCCCCGACGTACGGCTGTCGCCCGCCGAGATGGGCACGGCCGCGCAGGTCGCCGCGTTGCTGGAGGGCAGGCTCGACGTCGGGCTGCTGCGGCATCCGGTCGCCGCGGACGGGCTCGCCTACGGGCCCGTGCTCGTCCGTCATCCGGGCGTCCTGCTGGCCGAGGACGACGAGCTCACCGCCTGGGCGACCGTGCACCTCGGCGACCTGGCCGGGCGGGAGCTGGTGCTGTTCCCCCGGGACGCCGAGCCCGGCCTGTACGACGACACGCTGGCCTCCTGCCGCCGCGGCGGATTCGTCCCCGCCGCGATCACCTGCACCGACCGCGCGGAGTTCGCCCTCGGCCTGGTCCTGTCCGGCACGGCCGTCGCGTTCGGCGCCCCCGCGGAGACGCCGGGAGTGGTGTGGCGGCCGCTCGCGGGCACGCCGCTGGCCTGGCGCTGCCTCCCGGCCTGGCGGGCCGAGCCGGGGCCGTACGTGCGAGACTTCACGGCCGTGGCCGTACGGGTGCTGAAGGAGAGCGCGGGCATGGTGGACGAGGGAGCGCCGCCCACGCCCCGTGTGGCGCCGCGCCCGGCGACCGGGTTCCTCGCGTGAGCCCCGGCGTGGATCCGCTGGAGCGCGTCTTCCGCAACGCCGGCGTCACCGGATGGCTGCACGCCGTCGACGTCGACGGCGGGCGCGAGGTGGGCCTGCGGGCCGGCGAGCCGGTGGTGCTCTCGTCGGTCTTCAAATTGCCCCTGCTGGTGGAACTGCACCGCCAGGCCGAGCGCGGGCTGCTCGACCTCGCCGGGCTCGTCCGCGTGCCGGCGGAGGGCCGTACGCGCGGGGGCACCGGGCTGGCGGCGATGCTCGACGACGCCACGCTGTCGCTGCGCGACCTGGCGTACCTGATGATGACGGTGAGCGACAACGCCGCGGCCGACGTGCTGCTGGCCCGGGTGGGCCGGGAGGCGGTCAACACGCTGCTCGACGGCCTCGGGCTCACGGAGACGCGGGTGGTGCACGACTGCCGCGACATGCTGACCAGCCTGTGGGAGGACGCGGGTGTGGCGGACCAGGCCGCCCTGATGCAGGCGTGCGCGGACCCCGAGGTGGTGGCACGGCTGCGCGCGCTCCATCCGGAGCGGAGCAACCGGAGCACGCCACGCGAGATGACCCGGCTGCTGGCCATGATCTGGCGGGACGAGGCGGCGGGCGCCGCCTCCTGCGCGGCGGTCCGCCGCCTCATGGCGCTGCAGGTGTGGCCGCACCGGCTGGCCTCGGGCTTCCCGTTCGACGACGTCGCGGTGAGCGGCAAGACGGGCACGCTGCCCACGCTCCGCAACGAGGTCGGGGTGGTCGAGTATCCCGACGGCGGGCGCTACGCCGTGGCGGTCTTCACCCGGTCGCTCAGCACGGCGCAGAACCAGCCGCGGGCCGACGCCGCGATCGGGGCCGCCGCCCGCATCGCGATCGACCAGCTCAGAACCCACATATGACAGGGGTGTTCTGTGTGGGCCACGAGGGTGACACCTGGCCCGGGCATGGCGAAGATGGGGGGCATGGTCGAGGAAGGCGCTCTGCTCTGGGAACCCACGCCCGACGTCGTGCGTGCCGCCCGGATCACCCGGTACATGGAACGGCTGGGCCACACCGGTACGTACGAGGACGTGTGGAAGTGGTCCGTCGAGTCTCCGGCCGACTTCTGGACGTCCATCTGGGACTACTTCGGCGTGATCGGCACGCGTGGCGACGGGCCCGTCATCCGTGGAACGATGCCGGACGCCGAATGGTTCGCCGGCTCGGCCCTCAACTACGCCGAGAACGCGCTGCGCGGCCACCCCGGCCGTACGGCGGTGGTCTTCCGCGACGAGTCGGGCAGCCGCTGGCAGTACTCGCTGGGCGAGATCCGCGAGGAGGTCGCCCGGGTCCGGGCGGGGCTGGTGCGGCTCGGCGTCGGGCTCGGCGACCGGGTCGCGGCCTACGTCCCGAACATCCCCGAGGCGCTCATCGCCTTCCTCGCCACCGCCTCGCTCGGGGCGATCTGGTCCTCCTGCTCGCCGGACTTCGGCGCGCCCAGCGTGACCGACCGCTTCGCGCAGATCGAGCCGAAGGTGCTGATCGCGGTGGACGGCTACCGCTACGGCGGCAAGGCGTACGACCGGTCGGAGGTGGTGCGCGAGATCGCCGGGAAGCTGCCGACGCTGCGGGCGACCGTCTGGATCCCCCGGCTCGGCGCGGAGGCGCCCGACGGCGCGCCGAGCTGGGACGACCTGCGCGCCGAGTTCGCGCCGCTGGAGTTCGAGCGGGTGCCGTTCGGTCATCCGCTGTGGGTGCTCTACTCCTCGGGCACCACCGGCCTGCCCAAGCCGATCGTCCACGGCCACGGCGGAATCGTCCTGGAGCACCTCAAGTCGCTGTCCTTCCACCAGGACCTCGGCGAGGGGGACGTGTTCTTCTGGTACACCACCACCGGCTGGATGATGTGGAACTACCTCATCGGCGGCCTGCTGGCCGGCGCCACCGTCCTGCTGTACGACGGCAGCGCGGCCCATCCCGGCACCGAGGCCCTGTGGCGGCTCGCCGCCGAGGAGGGCGTGACCTACTTCGGCACCGGCGCGCCGTACATCGTCGCGTCCATGAAGGCCGGGCTGAAGCCGGAGGGCCTCGACCGGCTGCGCGGCATCGGCTCGACCGGCTCGCCGCTGCCGCCGGAGGGGTTCGCCTGGGTCTATTCCGAGGTCGGGCCCGGCGTGCAACTCGGCTCGTTCTCCGGCGGCACCGACGTGTGCACCGGGTTCGTCGGCCCGGTGCCGCTGCTGCCGATCCGGGCCGGCGTCATCCCGTGCCGCTGCCTGGGCGCGTCCGTCGAGTCGTTCGACCCCTCCGGGGCCTCGATCATCGGTGAGGTGGGCGAACTCGTCATCACCCGGCCCATGCCGTCCATGCCGGTCATGTTCTGGAACGACCCCTCCGGTGACCGGTACCGGGAGTCGTACTTCGCCGACTATCCGGGTGTCTGGCGGCACGGCGACTGGATCAAGATCCTCCCGGACGGCGGCTGCGTCATCTACGGCCGGTCCGACTCCACCCTGAACCGCGGCGGGGTGCGCATGGGCACCAGCGAGTTCTACCGGGTCGTGGAGCGGTTCGAGGAGATCGCCGACAGCCTGGTCATCGACACCGGGCAACTCGGCCAGGAGGGCAGGCTGCTGCTCTTCGTCACGCTCGCCGACGGCACGGCGCTGTCCGACGACCTGATCTCCCGGCTGCGTACGGCCCTGCGCACCGAACTGTCGCCCCGGCACGTGCCCGACGAGATCCACGAGGTCCCCGGCATCCCCCGCACGCTGTCGGGCAAGAAGCTGGAGGTCCCCGTACGGAAGATCCTGCTCGGCACGCCCGTCGACCGGGCGGCCAACCGCGACGCCATGGCCAACCCCGAGGTCCTCTCCCACTTCGCGCCGGACCACTGAGATTGCCATCTGTATAAGTACACTTCTAAGAAGTCCACTTATAAGAAGCGCACTTATACCGGGAGCGGCCATGAAGCCCGCCCACATCTTCGACCGTGATCGCGAATGGGCCGCCCTCACGGCCTTCGCCGAGTCGCCGAGCCCGGAGATGCGGCTGGCGGTGGTGAGCGGCCGCCGCCGGCAGGGCAAGACGTTCCTCCTGCAGGCGCTCGCCGACGTCTACGGCGGCTTCTACTTCGTGGCCGTCGAGTCCACGTCGGCCGACGCGCTCCGGCAGTTCGGCACGGCCGTCGCGGCCTACCTGGGAGTGCCGGGCACGCTGGCGTTCGCCAACTGGGACGAGGCCGTCGTCCATCTGCTGGATCACTGCGGTGACCGGCTGATCGTCCTCGACGAGTTCCCGTACCTGACGAAGGCCGATCCCTCGATCCCCTCGATCCTCCAGCGGGAGATCGACGGGCGGGGCGCGCATCGGAGTACCGGGAGCCGGGTGCGTCTGGTGCTCGCCGGGTCCGCGATGTCGGTGATGGGGAGGCTGCTCGCCGGGCAGGCGCCGCTGCGCGGGCGGGCGTCGCTCGACCTGGTGGTGCAGCCCTTCGACCATCGGCTCGCCCGGCGGTTCTGGGGAATCGACGACCCCCGGCTCGCGCTCCAGGTGAACGCCATCGTGGGCGGGACGCCGGCGTACCGGACCGGCTTCGTCGACCACGAGGCACCGGGCGAGGATCTCGACGACTGGGTGGTCAGACGGGTGCTCGACCCCGCGGTGCCGCTCTTCCGCGAGGCCCGATACCTGCTGACGAACGAGATGGAGATCCGCGACGAGGCGCTCTACCACGCTGTCCTGGGCGCGATCGCGGCCGGGAACAACACGCGGGGCGGCATCGCGGGGCACATGGAGCGGAAGGCGACCGACATCGCCCATCCGCTCGCCGTGCTGGAGGACTGCCGGCTCATCCGCAAGGAGATCGACCCCATCCGCAAGCGCTCGCTCTACCGGGTCGCCGAGCCGCTCGTCACGTTCTACGAGGCGATCATGCGTCCGGCCTGGAGCCTGCTGGAGCGGGGATGGGCCGACCGGGTGTGGCGGGGCGCCGGAGCCAGGTTCGCGGCGCAGGTGGTGGGCCCGCACTTCGAGCACGTCTGCCGGGAGTTCGCGCTCGCCCACGACTGGGACGGCGAGTACGCCACCGAGGTCGCCGCGGGGATCGCCCCCGGCGGCGGCAGGGGGCAGAACATCGAGGTCGACGTGATCGCCCTCGCGCCGCAGGACGACCACCCGCGCCGGCTCCTGTCGGTCGGCGAGGCGAAGTGGTCGCAGACCATGAACGTCGGCCACCTGAAGCGCCTGGCGCAGGCCAGGGACCAGCTGCACATGCGAGGGCTCGACACGCGCGACACGGTGCTCGCGCTCTACAGCGGCGCCGGTTTCGATCCCGCGCTCACCGAGGCCGCCGCCCGCGACCCCCGCGTCCTCCTGGTCGACCTGCCCATGCTGTACGCCTGAGGATAAGGAGGTCAGGGGACGAGGGCGTACGCGCGGACGGGAAACGTGCCCATGCCGGACACGGCGATGGGCGCCGCGTGGAGCCGGAACCCGGTCTGCGGCAGCCGTTCCAGTCCGCGCAGGTGCTCGATGATCGGAACGCCCGCGGTGAGCAGGGCGGTATGGGCCGGGCGGAGCCCGTCGGCCATGTCGTCGATGTTGACACTGTCGATGCCGACGACGGCCGGTTGCCGGTCGGCGAGCAGGGCGGCCGCGTCCGCCGTCAGGAAGGGATGCTCCGGGTCGCCGTAGGCCGGGCTGCCCCAGTGCCTGTCCCAGCCCGTACGCAGCAGGACCGCGCGCCCCCTGACGTCGTGGCCCTCGAACGCGTCGACGCCGATGCCGCGCCGGGGGGAGCCGGAGACGTCGATCAGCAGACCGGGGACGTCGACCAGCCGGGACAGGTCGATCTGGGCCAGGTCCTCGCCCTCCGCGAGCCGGTGGAACGGAGTGTCGAGGTACGTGCCGGTGTTCGCCACCATCGCGATGCGGCCGATCTGGAACTCGACGCCCGGGGCGTAACGGCCCCGGGAGTCCTCGCGCGCCAGGTGATCGGTGATCTCCGGTGCGGGCAGGCCCGGATAGGTGATCATGCCGTGCCGGACCACATGACTGAGTTCGACGACTTCGGATGTCATGTTTCCATTGTCGATGACGTCGCCAGGACCCGTTCGTACGCGTCCTGGAGCAGTTGGGACGCGCGGGGGCGGCCGGGGTCCGGGCGGGGGACGCCGAGGTGCGCCTCGCGCAGCTCGTCCATCAGGTCCTCCCAGAGAGGCGGGCCGCCTTCCTCCAGCAACCGCGCCCGGATGGCCAGCGCCGGTGTCGTCGGGAGATGGCGCAGGCCCCAGGAGCCGAGCGCGACCATGATCGGGACCGTCTGGATGCCCGCCTCGGTGAGACTGTAGGTCCCCCGTCGTCCGCGCCCCGCCTCCTCGTGGGTCAGGAGTCCCTTGGCCACGAGGGCCTTGAGGCGGCTGCTGAGGATGTTCGACGCGATCCCCTCCATGGAGTTGGCGAGCAGGTCGCGGAAGTGCCGGCGCCCACCGAAGATCACGTCGCGCAGCACGATGAGGCTCCACCTGTCTCCGAGCGCCTCCACCGATCCGTTGATCGGGCAGCCCGACCGGGGCTCGTCTCGCATCGCCGACCTCCAACTGGTTGCGTTTTACAATCACCCAGTCTACGCTCCTTCTTAGTGATTGCAATCCGCAATCACCTGTGGAGATCGGGAGATCAACCATGTCACGTGTCAGGGTGCACAACTTCGCCGTCTCCCTGGACGGCTTCGCCACCGGCGAGGGGCAGAGCCTCGACGAGCCGTTCGGCCACGCGGGCGAACGCCTGCACGAGTGGTTCTTCGAGACGCGGACCTTCCAGGCCATGCAGGGGAAGACCGGCGGGAGCACCGGGGTCGAGGACGCCATAGTCCGCACGTGGGACACGGGCATCGGGGCGGAGATCATGGGCCGCAACAAGTTCGGGCCGCAGCGGGGCCCGTGGGAGAACCACGACTGGAACGGCTGGTGGGGGCCGAACCCGCCGTTCCACACGCCGGTCTTCGTCCTGACCCACCACCCCCGGCCCTCCGTGGAGATGGAAGGGGGCACCACCTTCCACTTCGTCGACGCCACCCCCGAGGAGGCGCTGCGTCAGGCCCGCGAGGCGGCGGGCGGCCTCGACGTGCGCATCGGCGGCGGGCCGAGCACCGTCCGCCAGTTCCTGGCCGCGGACCTGGTCGACCACATGCACGTCGCCGTCGTCCCGATCGTCCTGGGCCGCGGCGAGCGACTGTGGGACGGGCTGGAGGAACTCGAGAAGCGCTTCCGCGTCGAGTCGGTGTCCACTCCCAGCGGCGTCACCCACGTCACCTTCACCCGGCCGTAAGCCCCACTCCTGAGCCCGACCGTGAGCCAACCCGAAAGGCCGGCAGACATGACCGAGACCATCACCTCCGAGGACGGCACAACCCTCGCCGTCGACACGATCGGCGACGGCGCGCCGGTCATCCTGGTCGGCGGCGCGTTCAACGACCGCTCGACCGTGGCCGCGCTCGCCGCCGAACTCGCACCGGCGTTCACCGTGCTGACCTACGACCGGCGCGGCCGGGGGGCCAGTGACGACAGGAGCGAGGACTACCAGGTGGCGAACGAGGTCGCCGACCTGGCGGCCGTCATCGCGCACGCGGGCGGCCGGGCCTCGGTGTTCGGCCACTCCTCCGGCGCCATCCTTGTGCTTGAGGCGGCCGGGCGCGGGCTGCCGATCGACCGGGTCGCCGTCTACGAACCGCCGTACCACGCCGACGAGGACCAGCCGGGCCCGGTGGCCGGCGTATACGACCGGCTCAGGGAGCTGGTCGCGGCCGGGGACCGCGACGGCGCGACCGAACTGTTCCTCCGTGAGGCGGTCGGCGTCCCGGCCGAGGTGATCGCCGGGATGAAGGCCGGCGAGGGATGGGCGTTCATGGCGGACAAGGCCCCCAGCCTGCCGTACGACGTGCTGGTCACCGCGCCCTGGCAGGGGAGGCCGCACGAGCGGGTCGCCGGGGTCGGCGTGCCGGTGCTGGCGGTCTACGGCGACCAGACCTCGCCCGGCCTCGCGAAGGCGACGGAGGCGGTCGCGGCGGCCCTCCCGGGCGCCGAACTGCGGGTGATGCCCGGGGAGGACCACGCGGTGCTGCAGCGGCCGGCCGCACTGGCGCGCATCCTGACGGAGTTCTTCGCCTGAGCGTCCGCGGCGCCGTACGGCCGAGGAGACGCGGTACCGTACGGCGAGAGATCCCCGGCGGCCGTGAATTGTCGGAGCGGGCGGATACCTTCGGAGCGGCATGCGAATCGATGGCGCGATCACCGGACTGCTCGGCAGGGAGCATCCTGCCGCGCTGCTGCGTGCCGAGATCGGACGTGCGGTCGCCAGCCACGGCGGCCTGGTGCTGGTCGCCGGTGAGGCCGGCATCGGCAAGACCACGCTCGTCGCCAGCGTGGCGGAGGAGGCCAGGCGCCTGGGCGCGCTCGTGCTCGGCGGGTCGTGCTGGGACTCCGACAGCGCGCCGGGCTACTGGCCCTGGGTGCAGGTCCTTCGCGGGCTGCGGCGCTGCGCCGCGCCGGGGGAGTGGGCGGCGGCCGAGGAGGCCGGGGGCACCGGCCTGTCCGCCCTGCTGGGAGAGTCGCCGGGGGCCGACGCGGCCGACGGCTTCCGGCTGTACGACGCGGTGACCAGCGCCCTTGTATCGGTCTCGCAGAGCCGTCCCCTCGTGGTCGTTCTCGAAGACCTGCACTGGGCCGATCCCGCGACGCTCCGGCTGCTGGAGTTCGCGGCGCAGCACACCTGGTTCGAGCGGGTGCTGCTGGTCGGCACCTACCGTGACGTCGAGGTGGAGTCGCCGGATCATCCGCTGCGCCCTCTCGTGCTGCCCCTGACGGCGCGGGCGGCGACGATCACGCTCACCGGGCTGGGACGGGAGGAGGTCGGCGCGCTGATGACCCGCGCCGCCGGCCGGGAGCCGTCCGCCGATCTGGTCGCCGAGGTGCACCTGCGCACCGGCGGCAACCCGTTCTTCGTCGAGCAGACGGCGCGGCTGTGGAGCGGCGGCGGCTCCGTGACCGCCATCGCCCCCGGCGTCCGCGACACCCTGCTGCGCCGGCTGTCCCTGCTGCCCCGGCCGGTCATCGACCTGCTCACCACCGCCGCGGTGCTCGGCCGGGAGTTCCACCGCCAGGTGCTGGCCGCCGTCGCCGAGACCCCCGTTCCCCACCTGGAACGGCTGCTCGACCAGGCCGTGGCCGCCCGCCTCGTCGTGGAGCGCGGGGGAGACACGTTCGCGTTCGCCCACGACCTGGTCCGGCAGACGCTGTACGAATCGCTGTACGAGCCGCCGGACGGATCGCCGGGCGGGTCGCCGGAGGGGGGAGAGGCGCCCCGCCTGCACGCCGCGGTCGTCCGGGCCGTCGACGGGTCGCCCGGCCTGGCCGAGCACGTCCTGCCCGCGGACCTGGCCCGGCACGCCTACCTGGCGGGAGAACGGATCGAGGTGTCCGTCGCGGTGGACCGGCTGCTCGCCGCCGCCCGGGGTGCCGCGGGCCGTCTGGCGGTCGAGGAGGCGATCGGGCACTACCGCAGGGCGCTGGAGCTCGCGGCGGCCGGTGAGCCGCGCAGGCGGGTCGTGATCGCGATCGACCTGGGCCGCGAGCTCGTCCAGGTCGACGACCACGAGGGCGGGCGGCGGGCCTTCGAGGAGGCGGCCGCCGTCGCCCGGGAGGCCGGCGACCCCGAGTTGCTGGCCCGCGTGGCGCTGGCCGTCCACGGCGCCTGCGGCGAGGCCGGCGACCTGTCCGGCGGCGACGGCCACCGGTTCGCCGCCGGCCTGCTGCGGGAGGCGCACGGCGCGCTGCTCGGGGAAGGCCGTGCGCCCGGCGAGGAGCTCTCCCCCGAGCGTCTCGCGCGGGAACTGGCCGTGCGGGTCGTGGTGCTGGCCAAGCGCGGCCAGGACGACGAGGCGCTGACCTTCGGCCTGTGGGCCTATCACGCCGCGATCTGGGGCCCGGGCACGGCGGCGCAGCGGGCGGAGCTCACCGGCGAGGTGCAGGCGCTGGCCCGGCGCACGGCCGACGTGGAGATGGAGAGCGTCGCCGCCGCCCTGCGCTGGGTGGCGCTCCTCGAACAGGGCGACCCGGGATATCTCGCCCAGTTCCGGGAGTTCGTCGTGCTCGGCCGCCGAAGCGACCTGCCCCGCATGGACATGGCCACGCTCGCCGACCGGAGCATCATCGCCGCGCTCACCGGCGACTTCGGCGAGGCGGAGAGCGTGCTCGACGAGCTCACCGGGTTCACCTGGCAGCACGGGCACGACCAGTTCGGTTACATGCTGCATCACCACCGCTGGGCCGTACGGCTGCTCCAGGGCAGGTTCGACGACCTCGACGAGGTGCACCGCGTGCTGCGCCGGAGCCGGCATCCCTGTCCGGGGCTGCTGGAGGGGATGACCGCGCTGCTGCGCGGCGACGGCGGCGCCGCGCTGCGTCACTATCGCGACGCGACGGCCGGGGGAGAGCCGTGCCCGCGCTCGGCCCGGCCCCTGTGGCTGCGGTTCCAGGCCATGATCGCGGCGTGGTCGCGCGATCCGCGGCTGTGCGACAAGGCCCGGGCCGATCTCGACCCGTACGCCGGCATCTGGGCGGTCTCGATGTACGGCTGGGACATCGGCGGCCCGATGGTCTTCTGGCGCGCCCTCGTCGACGCGGCGCAGGAGCGGTGGGACGAGGCGATCGAGGGGTTCACCGCCGCCCGGCGGTCCGCCGACCTCCTCCTCGCCCGCCCCTGGTCGGTCGAGGCGCGGGCACATCTCGCGGAGGCGCTGCTGGCCCGGGGCCGTCCGGACGACGCGGAGTCGGCCGGCAAGCTGCTGGCCGACGTGGAGAACGAAGCGGACCGGCTCGGCATGCGGCACGTCGTGGAGCGCGCCCGCCGGGCGAGGCGGCGCGCGTCCCCGTCCGCCCGCTCACCCGGCCGTACGTCGGGTGGTGCGCGGGACGGTACGCCCGGTCCCGTGCCCGGCGTCGGCGACGAGTTCCGGCGGGACGGCGCGGTCTGGACGCTGACGTTCGCGGACCGCACCGTGCGCCTGCCCGACGCCAAGGGCCTGCGCGACCTCCACAGGCTGCTGAGCCACCCGGGGGCCGACCTGCCCGCCGTACTGCTGCTCGCCCCCGAGGGCGGCCGGATCGTCGTCGCCGCCCGGCGGCTGGGCGGCGACGCCGTCCTCGACGAGGAGGCCAAGGCCCGTTACCGGCACCGGCTCACCCTGCTCGACGAGGAGATCGACCGGGCCGTCGAGCGGGGCGACGACGGCAGGGCGGCGGAGTTCGACCGGGAGCGGGCCGCGCTGCTGGCGGAACTGCGCGCCGCCTCGGGCCTCGGCGGGCGCGACCGCCGCCTCGGCGACGAGGCCGAACGCGCCCGCAAGGCCGTCACCGCCCGGATCCGCGACGTCCTGCGCAAGCTCGACGGGCTCCACCCCGCGCTGGCCGCCCATCTGCGCGGCGCCGTCTCCACCGGAGCGACCTGCCGGTACCAGCCCGATCACGAGATCGCCTGGCGGCTGTGACCCTCCGTCTCACCTGCGGTTGTACAGGCGCATGGTCAGCGCGCCGAAGACCGCGACACACACCGCGCCGCTGACCAGCACCCAGGTGATCTCCCCGGTGTCGGCAGCGCCCGCCATCAGCGAGCGGGCCGCGGTGACCAGGTGCGAGATGGGATTGACGCCCACGAACGCCTGCAGCCAGCCCGGCATCGTCTCCGGGTCGACGTAGACGTTGCTGAGGAAGGTCAGCGGGAAGAGCACCAGCATGCTGATGCCCATCACCGACTTCTCGCTGCGCAGCAGCAGGCCGAACATCGTCCAGACCCACGAGAACGCGAACGAGAAGGCCACCAGCAGGGCGATCGCGGCCACGACCCCGACGACGCCGCCCTGCGGGCGGAAGCCCAGCACCAGGCCGACCACGAGGATGACCGTCGCCGCCATCGTGTAGCGGAACATGTCGCCCAGCAGGTAGCCGACCATCGTGGACGGCCGCCAGATCGGCAGCGTGCGGAAGCGGTCGAAGACGCCCTTCTCGATGTCCTTGTTGACCTCGACCCCGGTGTACATCGTGATCATCACGACGCTCGTCACCATGATGCCCGGCAGCAGGAACTGCAGGTACTCGGTCGGCGAGCCCGCGAGCGCGCCGCCGAACAGGTAGGTGAACATCAGCGTCATCATGATCGGGAACGCGGTGACGTCGAAGAGCTGCTCGGGCACGTGCTTGATCTTCAGCATCGCCCGCCAGCCGAAGGTCATCGAGGCCGACAGGGCGCCGGGGCGCGGTGGGCGTGCCCCCGGGGCCAGGACCGCGCCCAGCGTCTCGGCCGCGGGAACGAAGGACGTGCCGGTCTCGGTCGTCGTGGCGCTCATACCGTCGTCTCCCGCGTCTCGTACGTCTCGTGCGTGTCGTGGTGCGTCTCGTGGGTCTCGTGCGACCCGTGCCCGGCGGGCCTGCCGGGTCCGGCGGCGGGCCGGTCCGCCGGAGCGGAGCCGTGGTCCCCGGCGCCTGCCCCACCGCTTCCCCCGCCGTGCTCCTCGGCGCGTTCCCCGGCGCCGGTCAGCGCGAGGAACGCCTCGTCGAGGCTGGGCTGGCCGAGGGAGAAGTCGTCGACGACGATTCCGGCGGCGGCCAGCGACCCGAGGGCGCGGGAGGCCCGCTCGGCGCCCGCGTCCGCGTCCCCCGCCGCGACGCGGGCGGTCAGCGCCACGGGATCGGCCTCCAGATGGACGGCGGTGCCCAGTTCCCCGGCCAGCACGCGCTCGGCCGCCGGCCGCTGCGCGGGATCGCGCAGCCGTACGTGGACCATGCCCGCGCCTACGGACGACTTCAGCTCACCGGGGGTGCCCTCGGCGATCACCCGGCCGTGGTCGACGACCGCGATGCGCCCGGCCAGCCGGTCGGCCTCGTCGAGATACTGCGTGGTGAGCAGCACGGTCGTGCCGTGGGCGACCACGATCCGGACGATGTCCCAGACCTGGTTGCGGCTGCGTGGGTCCAGGCCGGTCGTGGGCTCGTCCAGGAACAGCAGGTCGGGCGTGTTGAGGATGCTGGCCGCGATGTCCAGCCTCCTGCGCATGCCGCCCGAGTAGGTCTTGACCTGCCGGGCCGCCGCGTCGGTCAGCCCGAAGGCCTCCAGCAGCAGCGCGGCCCGGTCCCTGGCCGCGGCCTTCCGGTGACCGAGCAGCCGGCCGAGCAGGACGAGGTTCTCCGTGCCGGTCATCTCCTCGTCCACCGAGGCGTACTGGCCGGTCAGGCTCACCCGGGCGCGTACGGCGTCGGGTTCGCGCAGCACGTCGTGGCCGAAGACCCTCGCCTCGCCGCCGTCCGGGCGCAGCAGGGTCGCCAGCATCTTGACCGCGGTCGTCTTGCCCGCCCCGTTGGGGCCGAGCACGCCGTACACGGTGCCCGCGGGCACCCTCAGGTCGAGCCCGTCCACGGCTCGGTTCTTGCCGAATATCTTGACCAGGCCCGATGTCTCTATCGCCAGGTCCGTCGTGCGGTCCCGCATGATCTGTCGTCTCCGTTCCGTTCAGTCCTTCACGGAGGAGGCGCCAGATCCCGGTCACCCGGCCGCTAGATCCGATCTAGCGATCGGACGGTGCGAGGTCCGGGGCAGGCGCGGCCGGTCGTGACATCTGTCGTGGCCGGGTCGTGACAGACGGCGGAGGTACGCGCCGGGGCGGCGGTGGAGGCTCGCCGTATGAACCTTCATCACGGCGCCCCCGCACTGTCGGTCGCGGGGCTGCGCAAGGCGTACGGCGGGACCCGCGCGGTCGACGGGATCGACCTGGTCGTGGGTCCAGGAGAGGTGGTGGCCCTGCTCGGCCCCAACGGCGCGGGCAAGTCCACCACGATCGACATGATCGTCGGGCTGGTCCGTCCGGACGCCGGGCAGATCGCCGTGTTCGGCGCGTCTCCCCGCGAGGCGGTGCGAAGCGGCGTGATCGGCGTGATGCCGCAGGAGGGCGCGCTGCTCGACGACGTGACCGTGGGGGAGACCGTGACGCTGATCGCGTCCCTCCACCGGACACCGCCACCCGTCGAGGAGGCGCTACGCCGCGCCGGGGTGGCGGACCTCGCCGACCGGCGGGCCGCGCGGCTGTCCGGCGGTCAGCGGCAGCGGGTCCGGTTCGCCATGGCGCTGGTGTCCGGCCCGGACCTGCTGGTGCTCGACGAGCCGACGGCTGCGATGGACGTCACGGCCCGGCGGGAGTTCTGGCGGTCGATGCACGCGTTCACCGGAACCGGCCGCACCGCGCTGTTCTCCACGCACTACCTGGAGGAGGCCGAGGCGTACGCGGACCGGGTCGTGCTGATGAACGCGGGCCGGATCGTGGCGGACGGCCCGGTGCCGGCGGTCATGGCCGAGGTGTCCGGCCGTACGGTGACCGCCGTCGTGCCCGGCGCCCGCGCCGAGGACCTGGGCACGCTCCCCGGCGTGACGGCGGTGCACGTCCGCGAGGGCAGGACCGAACTGCGCTGCGTCGACTCCGACCTGGTCGTGCGGGAACTGCTGGCCCGCCATCCGGACGCCCGGGACGTCGAGGTCGGCGCGCTGGGCCTGGAGGACGCGTTCCTGCGCCTCACCGGAACGCCGACCGGAGCGCAGACCGGGGCACCGGCCGAGGAGACGGAGGCCGCGCGATGACCGGGTATCTCGCGTTCGAGATCAGGCGGACGCTGCGGGACGCGAAGTTCCTGCTGTTCGCGGTCGCCCTGCCGGTGGGGCTGTACCTGCTGATGGCCGACCGTTTCGCCGACCGCGGGGCTCCCGCGTCGTACGTCATGGGCGGTGTCGCGGCGTTCGGGGCGATGAAGGCGGCACTCGACACGGGTGCTCGCACGGCGGTGGAGCGCGACATCGGCTGGCAGCGCCAGTTGCGGCTCACCCCGCTCAGCGGCGGCGGCTATCTGCTGGCCAAGGGGTCGGTCGCGATGGTCGTGGCGCTGCCGCCGGTGGCGGGCGTGTCGCTCGTCGCCGCGCTCGCCGGCGGGGTGCACCTGTCTCCCGGCGGGTGGGTGTCGGCCGTGCTCGGCGTGTGGGCGGGCACGGTGCCGTTCGCCCTGCTCGGCCTGCTGATCGGCCAGCTCGCGACCGCCCGGAACCTGCAGGCGTACCAGGGGGCGGTGGTGCTGCTGCTCAGCTTCGTCGGCGGGCTGTTCATCCCGGTGAGCACGTTCCCGGGGGCGCTCGCGACGGTGGCCAGGGTCCTGCCGAGTTACTGGCTCGCGCGGGTCGGGCACGCCACCACCCTGGGCGGTGACACCTGGCGGGCCGCGCTGGTGCTGACGTCGTACGCGCTCGTGCTCGGCGCCGCCGTGGCCGTCCGGTATCGCCACGGCGCCGCTCAGGCCTAGGGTTGACCGACGTGGGCGATCAGGGCGATCAGGGCGTATGGGGGCGTTCGGCCTGGCCGATGTGGACCCCGGCCCGGCCGGTCTCCCGTGCGGCCCGCATCCGTGGCGTCGCCGTGCTGTCGCTCGTCCTGCTCTGGCTGCTGTGGGAGTCGCTGGGGCCGGGCCGGGTCTGGCCGGAGGCCCCGGTGGTGCGCGTCGCGCTCGGAGCCGTCACGCTCCTGTACGCGGCGGGCTGGCTCGGCGCCATGGTCGGCGGGGTCCGCCTGCCGCCCCGGCGGCGGATCCCGCTCGTCGGAACGCTGTTCGCGCTGGCGGTCGTGGCGGCCCTGCTGCGCGACGGCCCGCTCCGCCTCGGCCACACGGGCGTGTTCGGCTTCGCGCTCGTCGTGGCGGTCTGGCTGCTCCCGGCGCGCTGGAGCGTGCTGCTCGGGCTGGTGACCCTGGCTCTCCAGGTGTCCCTCGGTCCCGTCGACTGGGGGCACGTGGGCGGGCTCGTCCCCGGGATCGTGATCCCGGTGGCCGTGACGCTGCTGATCCGGCTCGTCGTCCAGCTCGGCCAGGCCCACGAGGAGATCGCGGCGCTGGCCGCCGCGGCGGAGCGCGACCGGCTGGCCAGGGACCTCCACGACGTGCTCGGCCACAGCCTCACCACGATAACCGTGAAGAGCGGCCTGGCCCGCCGGGTGCTGGAGAGCGGCGGCGACCCGGAACGCGCGCTGGCCGAGTTGCGCGACGTCGAGCGGCTGTCCCGGCAGGCGCACGGCGAGGTGCGCCTTACCGTGTCGGGCCGCCGCCGGCCGTCCCTCGCGGCCGAGCTGGCGGGGGCTCGCGCCGCGCTGCGGGCCGCCGGGATCGGCGCCGTCCTCCCGCCGTCCGCCGACCACGTCAGGGCCGAACTGGCCGGGCCCTTCGCGTACGTCCTGAGGGAGGGGGTCACCAACGTGATCCGGCACAGCGGCGCGACCCGGTGCGAGGTGCTGCTCGGGGACGACTGGCTGGAGGTGCGCGACGACGGCCCCGGGCGGAACGCGGTGGAGCCGGGCAACGGGCTCTCCGGCCTGGCCGAACGG
Source organism: Microbispora sp. H10885 (assembly GCF_014161415.1). NCBI lineage: Bacteria > Bacillati > Actinomycetota > Actinomycetes > Streptosporangiales > Streptosporangiaceae > Microbispora > Microbispora sp. H10885. The sequence goes on from NZ_JABBWY010000004.1 coordinate 466,159, forward strand.
CTGCGTGCCGTCGGCGGGCGGATCGAGGCGGGCCCGCTGCCCGCGGGCGGCTTCCGGCTGCGGGCGAGCCGCGCGTGATCCGGGTGGGCGTGTGATCAGGGGGAGCGCGTGATCAGGGTGTTGCTCGCGGACGACCAGGCGCTCGTGCGCGGCGCGCTGGCGGCGATGCTGGCGCTGGAGCCCGACATCGAGGTGGTGGCGCAGGTCGGCTCGGGTGAGGAGGTCGTCGACGCGGCCCGCCGCAGCCGGCCCGACGTGGCGTTGCTGGACGTGCAGATGCCCGGCATGGACGGGCTGGCGGTCACCGCCGACCTGCGCGCCGCGCTCCCGTCCTGCCGGGTGGTGATCTGCACGACCTTCGGGCGGCCGGGCTACTTCGCCCGTGCGATGGAGAACGGCGCCTCGGGCTTCGTCGTGAAGGACGCGCCGCCCGAGCACCTGGTCGACACGGTGCGGCGGGTCCACGCGGGCCTGCGGGTGGTCGATCCCGCCCTGGCCGCCGAGTCGCTCGCCAGCGGGTCGAGCCCGCTGACCGCGCGGGAGCGCGACGTCCTGCGCGCGGCCCGGCAGGGCGGCACCGTGGCGGAGATCGCCCGGAGCCTGCACCTGTCCGCCGGGACCGTACGCAACCACCTGTCCGCGGCCATCGGCAAGACGGGAGCGAGCACCCGCGCCGAGGCCGCACTCATCGCCGACGAGCACGGCTGGCTCTGATTTCGCTCTGATCCGGCTTCGGGCGGTCCGCGGTCACCGCGGGAGAGGCGTGCTCGCAGGCCGGAACATCGCGGGGTTGCGCGACGCCCAGGCGAAGTAGGACGACGCCTGCTCGCGGAAGGGCCGGGGCCGCCAGGACAGCGTCCGCCGGGCCAGGGAGACGTCGCTCGCCGCGTCCCTGCCGAGGCGCGCGTCCGGATCGAGATCGAGCTCCAGGCCGGCGGCGTCCTCGGCGTTCAGCCAGTCGAAGGACGCCCGCAGCGTGCGCCCGGTGACGCGGAGGGGCCGGCCGGGCGGGCCTGCTCCCAGCTCGGCACGTGGGTCAGCGCGGCGCCGTGCACGACCACGTCGAACCCCCCGGCGAGCGCCTCCCGCAGAGCTTCCCGGTCCCGTACGTCGGCCTGGACCACCCGCACTCCCGGGTCGGCGGTCAGGGGCGACCGGTCCAGCAGCGTCAGGCGGACGCCGGGGTCCGCCCGCAGCCGGGCCGCCAGGACGGCCATCGCGAATCCCCCTCCACCGGTCAGCAGGACGTCCATCGCCGATCCTTTCCCTCACACCGCAAGTGTGTCAACTGTGACACACAAATCACCTTCCTGACCATGAAACCGCAGAACAGGTCATTTGATGTGTCGCTATTGACACACGCTTCCCGTGGGTGGCAGGGTCGGGGCCCACGGGCGAGAGCCGCCCGCGAGGAGGTTCGAGTGACCACTGTCAACGAGACGTACGCGCACAGCCTGGAGAACGCGGACCTGCGCGCCTTCTACGAGGCCGCCGGCTTCGCCGGGCGCGTCGGATGGGGCGAGCGGCCGGCGATCCTCGTGATCGACATGGCCGGGGCCTGGGCCGATCCGGAGGAGCGGATCGGCTCGGACCTGTCGGCGGTGTCCGACAGCATCGTCCGCATCCTGGAGGAGGGCCGCCGCGCGGGCCTGCCGATCATCTTCACCACCATGGCGTGGGACCCGAGCCTGGCCGAGATCGGCGAGGTGGTCCGCCGCAAGACGCCGCACAGCGAGCTGATGCTGCACGGCACGGAGCGGGTCACGCTCCGGCCGGAGATGGGCCGCCGTCCCGAGGAGCCGCTCGTCGTCAAGCCGCGCGCCTCGGCGTTCTTCGGCACGTACGTGGACGCGATGCTGATCTCCGCCAAGGCCGACACGGTGATCGTGGTGGGGTGCAGCACCAGCGGCTGCATCCGGGCGACCGCCGAGAGCGCGTTCAACCGGGGATTCCACGTCATCGTCCCGCGTGAGGCGGTCGGCGACCGGAGCCCCTCCGCGCACGCCGCCAACCTCTTCGACATCGACGCCCGCTACGGCGACGTGCTGCCCGAGGCCGAGGTGCTGGACCACCTGCGGTCGCTGCCCCAGACCCATCTCCGCGCCGCGGAGGAATGACCGATGACCGACCGGCAACCTCCGGTGCTGCGGGCCACCGGGCTCGCCAAGTCCTTCGGCCACGTGCAGGCGCTGCGGCACGGTGAGCTCACCGTGCACGCCGGGGAGGTGGTCGCGCTCGTCGGCGACAACGGCGCCGGCAAGAGCACGCTGATCTCCTGCATCTCCGGCGCCCACCTGCCGGACGCCGGCGAGGTGAGGGTGGACGACCGCCCGATGCCGCTCGGGTCGATCAAGGCCGCGATGGAGCACGGCATCGCCACGGTCTACCAGGGCCTGGCGATGGCTCCCGACCTGTCGGTGGCCGAGAACCTGTTCCTCTCCTGTGAGCTGCGCCGTCCCGGCCTGCTGGGACGGCTCGGCCTCCTGGACAAGAAGGCGATGCGCGAGCGCGCCTGGGAGCTCATGGACAGTCTCGGCATCACCACCCTCCAGGACGTGACCCTGCCCGTCGGCGACCTGTCCGGAGGACAGCGCCAGGTTGTCGCGGTCGCCCGCGCCGTCTCCCGCGCGGGGCGTCTGGTGATCATGGACGAGCCGACGGCGGCGCTCGGCGCCCGGCAGTCGCAGATGGTGATCGAGACCATCAGGGCGACCCGCGACCGCGGCCTCGGCGTGGTCCTCATCTCGCACGACCTGCCGAGGGTGCTGGAGGTCGCGGACCGGATCGTGGTCATGCGGCTGGGCCGGGTGGTGGCCGACCTTCCCGCGCGGGAGCTGAAGATCGGCCAGATCGTCGCGCTGATGCTCGGCGAGCAGAACGACCCACGTGAGGAGAGCCTGCCGGCATGACCGCGACGCAACCGACACTCCGGGCCCCGTCGAACCGCGCCCGCGCCGGCGCGCTGATGCGGTCCACCCCCGCCTACATCGTGGTCGCGCTGGTCGCGCTGGTCGTGGTCTTCACGATCATCTCGCCCGAAGGGCGCTTCCTGGACGCCACCAACCTGCAGGCGGTCGGGCGCAACAGCGCCGGGCTCGTCCTGCTGGCCGTCGGCCTGACCTTCGTCCTCGGCGCCGGGCACATCGACCTCAGCGTCGGCGCCACGCTCGTGCTGTCGTCGGTGGTCGCGGGCACCGTGGCCGTGGACATCGCCGGCCCACCGTCGGCCTCGGGGACCTTTCCCAGTGCCGGGCCCGCCATCGCCGTCGCGGCGCTCGCCGCGGTCGTCGTGGGAGGGATAGCGGGGCTGGTCAACGGGCTCCTGGTGACCAAACTGAAGGTCAACTCCTTCGTCGTCACGCTGGGCACGATGGGCGTGGCCACCGGCGCCGCACAGGTCCTCACGAACGGGTCGAACGTCGCCGGGATTCCGTCGGACGTCCAGACGTCCTTCGGGCTCAACTCGATCGCCGGGATCCCGCTCCCACTGGTGCTGGCGGTGGTGGTCGCCCTGGTGGCCGGCGTCGTCCTGTCGCAGACCAGCGCGGGCCGGCACGCCCTCGCCATCGGCTCCTCCTCCGACGGGGCCATGCGGGCGGGCGTCAACGTGCAGCGCAGCACGATCGCGGTCTTCGTCATCTCCGGGCTGATGGCCGGGATCGCCGGCTTCCTCGACATCACCCGGTTCGGCACCACGGCCATCTCCGGGCACGAGACGACCATGCTGCAGGCGCTGTCCGCCGTGATCATCGGCGGGACGAGCCTGTTCGGCGGACGTGCCTCGGTGCTGGGCTCGGTCCTCGCCACCTTCATCCCGACCATGCTGCTCGCCGGGTTCGTCATGGTCGGCGTCTCGTCCTTCTACCAGAACATCGCCATCGGCGCCGTTCTGATCATCGCTGTCTGGCTCGACCAGCTGCGCGGCAAGTAGCCCCCCACCGAGATTCCCCCTGCCGAGATACGCGCCGAAACACGGAGAACCACCATGAACGTACGCACCAGTGTGCTGGCCGCCGCCGCGCTGACGGCGATAGCCCTGACCTCCGCCGCCTGCGGCTCGTCCGGTGACACCGGCGCGGCGGGCGGCACGAGCGGCGCCACCGCCGAGCAGAAGCCCGGCCCCCTGCAGATCTCCCTTCTCACGACGTACAACGGCCTGCCCTTCTACACGGCGATGCAGTGCGGCGCGCAGGACGCGGCCAAGAAGCTGGGCGGCGACATCACGGTGAAGGCCGACGGGCCGTCGCGGGGCATGAACGCCGCCGACCAGACCCCGGTCCTCGAAGGGGTGGTCAACCGGCGCCCCGACGGCATGATCTTCGTACCGGCCGACCCGGCCGCGATGGTCGCGCCGATCAGGCTCGCGGTGAACGCCGGGATCCCGGTCGTCACCACCGACGCGACGCTGAACGAGAAGGTGGCCAAAGCGCAGTTCCGCGGGGACAACAACGCGGGCGGCGCGCTGGCGGCGGAGGAACTGCTCAAGCGGGCCAAGGGGCAGAGCGGGAAGGTGCTCGTGCTGGACACCCGGCCCGGCCTGCCGGTGACCAACGAGCGCGCCGAGGGGTTCGTCAAGGCGCTCAAGGACTCCGGCTCGAACCTGCAGATCCTCGGCACGCAGTACTACGAGGACGACCCGACCAAGGCGGCGACCATCGTGCAGAGTTCGCTGGGCGCCAACCCGGACATCGTCGGGATCTTCGCGACCTCCGAGTCGGGTGCGATGGGAGCCGTCTCCGGGCTCCAGGCCGCCAAGGTCGACAACGACAAGATGACTGTCATCGCGTACGACGCGGGCCCGACGCTGGTCTCGGCGCTGCGCGCCGGGACGCTCGACGCGCTCGTCGCGCAGGGCTCCTACACCCAGGGGTACGACGCGCTGACCCGGCTCGTCCAGGACATCCGCGGCGAGGTGCCGCAGGGGGCCGCCTTCGACAACGTGGTGCCGAACGCGATCGTCACCGCCGACAACGTCGACTCGCCGGAGATCAAGAAGCTGCTCTACCCCACAAGCTGCTCTTGATCGTGGCACTGTCGCTGTCGAACATCATCAACGCGAATTCAACGAGGGGATCGAGATGACGGCCGACCTTGCCGGGAAGGTGGTGGTGGTGACGGGCGCGGCCTCCGGGCTGGGCGCCGCGACCGTCCGCGACGTCCTGGAACACGGCGGGCGGGTGGTCGCCGTGGACCGGGCGCAGGACGTCAAGGCGCTCGCGGGGGACGGGGTGCTGCCCGTCGTCGCCGACGCCGCCGACGAGCGCCAGGTGCTGGACGTCGTACGCGCGGGGGAGGACACCTTCGGCCTGGTGAACGGCGCGGTCGCCTGCGCGGGGATCACCCGCGCCGGGACGGTCGACTCCATGAGCCTGGACACCTGGAACGAGGTGCTGCGGGTCAACCTGACCTCGGTCTTCCTGCTCGCGAAGGCCGCCGTCCCCGCGATGCGCCGGGCGGGCGGCGGCGCGCTGGTCGCGGTCGCCTCGCAGGTGGGGCTCGTGGGTTACCCGGAGAACGTCGCCTACTGCGCGGCGAAGGCCGGGGTGATCAACCTGGTCCGCGCGATGAGCGTCGACGCCCGCGACAGCGGCGTCCGCGCCGTGGCGGTCTGCCCCGGGCCCGTCGACACCCCGATGCTGCGCGAGGGCTTCGCGCAGACCGGGGAGGGGTACGACCTGGCGGCGTCGCGGGTGCCGCTGGGCCGCGTCGCCCGGCCGGAGGAGATCAGCGCCACGATCTGCTTCCTGCTGTCCGACGCGGCGGCCTTCGTCACCGGCACGGCATGGACGGTCGACGGTGGCTACACAGCGCAGTAACGCCGAGGCCGGCGATCCCCTGCAGGCCGGCCCCCACGCCTCCGTCCACGCTTCGCTGGAGCCGAGGGCCCTGGAGCTGCTCCGGGCCATCGCGAACTCGCCGGAACCGCTCGGCGCGCGGGAGCTCGGCCGCCGCATCGAGGCCGGCAACCGGCCGCTGAGCGAGTCGACGGTGAACCGGCTGCTGCGGCGGCTGGACGAGCAGGGCCTCACCCGTTCCATGGACGGCAGGGGACGGGTCGTGTCCGAGGCCGGGCGGGCGCTCGCGCAGCGGGCCGCGGCCGAGGTCACCTGGCACCAGCAGATCGGCTCCCTGGAGATCCGTACGGTGCAGGACGTGCGCGACCTGCTGGTCGCCCGGCGCGGCGTGGAACGCGAGATCGTCCGGGAGGCGGCGACGTCGGTCTCGGGCGAGGACGTCGAACGCCTGCAGTCGGTCATGGAGGAGTACGAGCGGTCCGTCCACACCGAGGAGCGGCGCCGCGACGTCTCCACCAACTTTCACAAGGCGCTCGCGTCGACGGTGGAGAACACGATGCTCCGCGCCGTCGCCATGGTGATCTTCGATCCCCGCTTCGACATGCTGGAGCACGTCCTCGACATGGTCACCGCCGGGCGCGGCACGACCATGCACTCCGTGCACGAGCACGAGGAGATCATGCGTGCCATCCGGGCCGGCGACCCGGACGCGGCGGAGGCGGCCATGGTCCGCCACATCAACCGCCTCATCGCCGACGCCAGCGCCGTGGTCGCCCCGTCCACGCGCCTGGCGATCGAACTGCTGCTCAAGAACCACAGCCCCGTCATCGGCGGCGGCACATGACCCTGGAGGAATCCGTGACCACTATCACCCCGATCATCACCGACGCCGCGGCGGCGCCGAGCGCGTCCTACTCCCAGGGCATCGTGGCCGGCCGCCTCGTCGTGACGGCGGGACAGGTCGGCCGCGACGCGGTGACCGGCGAACTGCCGGCCACGCTGGCCGGGCAGGTGGAGTCGGCCATCGCCAACCTCAAGGCCGTGCTCGCGGCGGCCGGGCTCGACCTGTCGCACGTGGTGAAGACGACCTGCTTCCTCACCCGGATCGAGGACTTCCCGGAGTTCGACGCCATCTACCGCAAGCACTTCTCCGACCCGCTGCCCGCGCGCAGCACGGTGGGCGTCGTGCTGGCGGGCGACCTGCTGTTCGAGATCGAGGCGTTGGCCGTCAAGCCCGAGGAAGCGGCATGAAGCCCGGTTTCGACCTGCTCATCCGCGGGGGTGAGGTCGTCAACGGCGACGCCCGTGCGGCGCTGGACGTCGGCGTGGCCGGAGGGCGGGTCGCCGCCCTCCTCGCGCCGGGTTCTCCGGCCGCCGCCGAGCGGGAGATCGACGCGACCGGGCTGCTCGTCATGCCCGGCGGCATCGACACCCACACCCACGTCGCCTGGCCGTACGACGACACCGTCACGGTGGACGACTGGCACTCGGCGACCCGGGCCGCGGTGCTCGGCGGGACGACCACGATCATGGACTTCGTCCCGCCCGCCGAGGGCGGCCTGGCCGCGCGCTGCCGCGCCCGCGTCGAGGAGGCCGCCGCCGACGCGGTGATCGACTTCGGGTTCCACCCGATCCTCACGGGGTCCGACGCCCGGAACGTCGAGGACATCGGCAAGGTCATCGCCGAGGGCTTCACGTCGTTCAAGATGTACACGACGTACGAGGACCGGCGCGTCGACGACGGAGCCGCCTGGACGCTGATGCGGGCCATCGCCGCGAACGGCGGGCTGCCCGGCTTCCACGCCGAGAACCACGAGATCCTCACCAGCGCGCTGGACGACCAGGTCCGCTCCGGCCACCTGGGCCTGGCGGACTATCCCCACAGCCGCCCCGGGCTGGCCGAGGCCGAGACCATCCACATGGTGTCGATGTACGCCCGGCGGCTGAACACGCCGGTCTACATCTTCCACGTCTCCGGCTCCGACGCGCTCGACGCCGTACGCTTCGCGCGCCGGGCAGGGACGGTCGTCCACGCCGAGACCTGCACGCACTACCTCGCGCACGACGAGAGCGTGTTCACCGGCGAGGACGCGTGGCGCTTCGTGATCTCCCCGCCGATCCGCGGCGCGGCCGACCGGCTCGACCTGTGGTCGGGGATCGCGGACGGCACGGTCGTCTCCGTCGGCTCCGACCACTGCGCGTACGACACCTCCGCGAAGCGGGGCTGGGAGCACGACCACCGGCACATCCCGGCGGGCGCCCCCGGCATCGAGGCCCGTACGCCGGTGCTGTGGAACGAGGCCATGAACGTGCGCGGGCTTGATCCGTGCCAGTTCGTCCAGGTCTCGGCGGAGCGCGCCGCGCGGGCGCTCGGGCTGTTCCCGCGCAAGGGCCGCGTGGCGGTCGGCGCCGACGCCGACCTCGTCCTGTGGGACCCGGCCCACGCCTGGACCGGTGCCGACCTGCGACCCGTCTCGCCCGCCACCTTCTCCCTGTACGAGCGGTCGAGCGGCACCGGGCTCGCCCGGCACGTCGTCGCCGGAGGCCGGCTGGTGGTCGAGGACGGGAACTTCGCGGGGGAGAGGGGCGCCGGGCGCTTTCTTGCCCGCGCGCCGATGGCGCGGCCGTGAGCGCCCCCGACGTCGTCACGTACGGCGAGATCATGGGCAACTTCGTGGCCACCGAGGTGGGCCCGCTCGAGAAGGCCACGCTGTTCGAACGGCGGCTCGCGGGCTCGGAGCTGAACGTCGCGGTCGCGCTGGCGCGGCTCGGCCACCGGACCGGATACGTCGGCCGCGTGGGCGACGACCCGCTCGGGGACGCGGCCCGCGCCCGCCTGCGCGAGGAGGGCATCGACGACACGCACGTGCGCGCCGAGGACCACGCGGTCACCGGCATCCAGCTGAAGCAACGCGTGCTCGTCGGGGACCCCCGCTACGTGTACTACCGCCGCGGGTCGGCCGGGTCGCTGCTCGCGCCGTCCCCCGAGACGCTCGCCTACGTGGCGTCGGCCCGGCACCTCCACGCGACCGGCATCCCGCCCGCGCTGTCCACGACGGCCCGCCGGTTCGCGTACGAGGCGATGGAGGCGGCGCGGGACGCCGGGGCGAGCGTCACCTTCGACCCGAACCTGCGTCCCACCCTCTGGCCGGACCACGGCGAGATGACGCGCCTCGTGGACGACCTGGCCACGCGGGCCGACTGGGTGCTGCCCGGCGTCGCGGAGGGCGAGGCGCTGACCGGGCGGCGCGAGCCGGAGGCCATCGCCGGTCACTACCTGTCGCGGGGAGCGCGCGGGGTCGCCGTCAAGCTCGGCGCGGCGGGAGCCATGCTGTTCACGCCTGAGGGGTCGTGGACCTGCCCGCCGTTCCGGGTCACCACGGTGGACACCATCGGGGCGGGCGACGGGTTCGCGGCCGGGTTCGTCAGCGGCCTGCTCGATGGTCTCGACGAGGAGCAGCGGCTCCGGCGCGCGTGCGCCGTGGGGGCGCTCGCCACCGGCAACAAGGGCGACAACGAAGGCATGCCCACCCGCGTGGAACTGGACGCCCTCCTCGCGGCGGACCGACCGGTGGAAGGAACGCGATGACCGCCCGCACTCTTCTCGACGTCGTCCAGTCGGAGGTGGCCGGCGTCCTGGCCGAGGTCGAGCCGGCCACGCTGGAGACGGCCGCCGACCTGCTGGACCACGCGCCGCGGATCTTCGTGGCGGGGGAGGGCAGGTCAGGCTACATGGCCAGGGCGTTCGCCATGCGCCTCGTTCACCTCGGCCGTACGGCGTACTTCGTCGGCGACACCTGCACGCCGTCGACGGGGCCGGGTGACCTGCTGGTCGCCGTCTCCGGGTCCGGCACGACGGCGGCCACCGTACGCGCGGCACGGGCGGTGACCGACGGCGGCGGGGAGGTCCTCGCGGTCACCACCGCGCCGTCGTCGCCCCTCGCCACCGGCGCGCGGCACGTCCTGCACGTGCCCGCCGCCACCAAGCACCGGCGCGAGGGCGAGGCGGCCACCGTGCAGCCTCTGTCGAGCCTGTTCGACCAGTGCACGCACCTGCTGCTCGACTGTGTCTGCCTGGAGCTCGCCCGGCGGCACCACGTCACGGACGAGCAGGCGAGGCAGGCCCACGCGAACACCGAGTGATCAGGCTTCTAGACGGTGGACGGCATTGGCGCCGGGGCGGTTCGGCGGTCTTCCTGGAAGCGCGTGATCGACAGGACGACCGCGACGGCGAGGGCGGCGGTGACGACGTACGCGGCGTTGACCGCGATGTCGAACAGCGCGGCCTCGCGCATCTCCGGCAGTTCCTCGGCGTTCAGATATCTGCGGCCCGCTCCCTTGGCGACCCACATGCTGACCAGCCACGTCAGCCACCAGGCCCAGACCAGTCCGGAACGGCGGGCGTGATCATTTCTCTCGGTCGGGTTCTGGCGGGCTCCTTAGGGTGTGGTGATGGACGTGAAGATCAGCGGTGTTCCGGTGCGCGTCGTGGAGCACGGCGGCGGAAAGCCCGTTCTGGCGTTGCACGGTGCGGGCGTGGACCATCGGGAGATGGCCGGCGCGCTGGAGCCCGTGTTCCGTGACCGGCCCGGTTATCGGCGCATTTATCCGGACCTGCCGGGAATGGGGCGCACCCCGTTGCCGGACTGGTTCCGTGGCTCCGACGACACCCTCGATGTCGTGCTCGGCCTGGTCGACGCTCTGGTCGGAGACGAGCCGATCGCGGTCGTCGGCCACTCCTTCGGCGCGTACCTCGCGAGGGCCGTCGCCGACCGGCGCCCGGAGCGGGTCGCGGGACTGGCGCTGGTCTGCCCCATCGGTGAGGAGATACGCCACGTGCCCGCGCACGCCGTGCTGCACGGCTCGGCCGGCGTGGCCGACGCGCTGAGCCCGGACGAGCAGGCCCAGTTCCGCGACTACTTCGTGGTGCGGACGCCCGCCATGGTGGAGCGGTTCCGGGAGTACGTGGCTCCGGCCCTGCCCCTCGCCGACGGCGACGGCCTGGAGCGGATCTCCGACCGATGGCGACTGAGCGACGCTCCCGTGGAGACGCCCCCGTACCCCGGCCCGGTGCTGATCCTCGCCGGACGCCAGGACTCCACCGTGGGGTACGCCGGTCCCTGGGAGCTGGTGGAGCGGTATCCGCGTGCCACGTTCGCCGTCCTGGACCGCGCCGGTCACGCGCTGCCGCACGAGCAGCTCGGCCTGTTCACCGCCCTCGTCGCGGAATGGCTCGACCGGGTGGACGAGCATCGCGCGGCCTGAGTGCGCCGACGCTCCGCTCATGGATCAGGCGGATACGGATCGCTTCGCAGCCTGCTGTACATCCAGCCGTCACGCCACTGACCGGCACGGAACTCCACCGCACGCAGGACCCCCTCCAGCGTGAAGCCGGCCTTCTCGAGCGACTTCTGCTCCGCGATGTTCTCCGGATGGGTGGCCGCCTCGATGCGCTCGACAGGGGTGTGAGTGAACAGGTAGTCGCACAGCATCGCCTGAGCGCGCCAGCCGATTCCACGCCCGCGCCAGTCCGGAAGCAAGGCGATCCCTATCTCCCAGTATCGGGAAACGCCGAAGCCTCGCGCCGACCAGCTCACCAAGCCCGCGGCCGTGTCGCCGGCTTCGACGATGAGCCTGCTGTCATCCTCGCCCAGGTACCCGTCCTTGGCGTAGCGCCGTGCCGGGGCCTGCGCGTCGCGGAACCCCGTCCAGTCCAGGCCGATCAACCCCGGCTCCGTGAGGAAACGCCGGAACATCTCGAGATCGTCTTCTGTCACGGGCCGCAGTCGTACCTCAAGCGCGCTCACCCTGCCGCCTTCCCTCGATGCTCTCCGACACTAGCGCTGAGATCATCAGCCGCCGACGGCGCGGAGGGCTCCGGGGTGGCGGCCGGTGAGCCGGTCGAGCCGCGCGGCGGTGGCGTCGTCGGCGGGGAGATAGGCGATCAGGAGCTGACTGTCGTCGTCGGACAGGCCGAGGGTCTCGTAGGACAGCCGCAGTTCGCCCTCCTGCGGATGCGTCAGCCGTTCGACGCCGGTGCGGCTCGGGCTGGATGGAGCCTTCAACCGGTCGGTGAAGGGGGCGCCCACCGCGAGGGTCAGCTCGTCGACGAGATGGCCGACGTGTGGGTCCTCCTGGCGAAGGCCCAGGCCGAGGTTGGCGATCCGCTCGTCGGCCACCCGTTCCCACTCCGGATAGGCGGCCCTGGCCCTCGGGTCGGCGAACAGGTAGCGCAGTAGATTGGCCGGCCGATGGTCCAGCAGCCCGATGGGACCGGTGAGCCGCTCGTAGCCGTCCGTGTGGGCGAGCACGTCACCGAGCCGGTTGATCACCAGCGCCGGGGCGGGTTCGAGCCGGTCGAGCAGCGCCCGGACGGTGGGGCGCACCGACTGCGCGGGCGGCCTCTGGCACACGCCGACCAGCCGACCGGCGCCGTCGGCCGCCTTGTAGTGGTTCAGCAGGCGGAGGCGCTCGTCGGCGGACAGGCGCAACGCGTCGGCGAGGGCGGCGAGCACGGGCATCGAGGGGTGACGATCACGCCCCTGCTCAAGCCGGGTCAGGTATTCGACACTGATCCCGGCGAGCGCGGCCAGTTCGGAACGGCGCAGGCCCGGGGTACGGCGTCGGCCGCCGCCGGGTAGCCCGACCTCGGCGGGGGTGACGGCCTCGCGACGGGCCCGCAGGAACTCGCCCAGACTGTTGTCGCTCACGATTCGCAGGCTACCGAGTGACCCCGTATCCGATCGTGGCCCTGCCGGGGCCAGCCTCGGCCCGGCCTCCCTCCGACGGTCGCCGCCGCCGGATCCTTGGGTTTCCACTGTGATGAGGAGCGTCGAAATGGATCTGGGACTCACCGGCCGTACGGTGATCGTGACGGGAGCCTCCGGCGGAATCGGCCGCGAGATCGCCCGCGGGTTCGCCGCCGAAGGGGCCGACGTCGTGCTCACCTATCACCACTCCCAGGAGGGTGCTGAGCAGGTCGCCAAGGAGATCGGCGGGCGCTCGCTCGTCGCGCCGTACGAACTGGACGACGACGAAGCGGCCCGCACTCTGGTCGAGAGCGTGATCGAGTGGTCCGGCCGCATCGACGTGCTGGTCAACAACGCGGTGCACTGGGGCGCCACCGAGCCGGATGGAGACCGCTCCTTCGAGGCCGTGTCCGACGAGAGGTGGCAGAAGACGATCCGGGCCAACGTCGAAGGCGCGCTCCGGCTCAGCCGGGCGGTCGTCCCGTCCATGCGAAAGCGCGGCTGGGGCCGGCTGGTGCACATCTCCTCTGCCATCGCGGTGGACGGCATGGCCGGTGGTGAGTACTACGGCGCGGCCAAGGCGGCTCTGCATGGTTTCAGCAGGTCCGCCGCGTTCGGGCTCGGCAAGGACGGCGACATCCTGTCCAACGTCGTCATGCCCGGCCTCACCAGGACGGAGACCAACGGCGCGATCGTCGAGCAGGCGGGCGGGCACTACAGCGCGCTGGCTCCGATCGGCCGCCTGCTCGACGCCGCCGAGGTCGCCAGCGCCGTCGTCTACCTCGGCTCCGCCGCCAACACCGGCATCACCGGGCAGGCGGTCAAGGTCACCGGCGGAGTGTGAGCGCGGCCGCTCGTTCCCTAGGGCGCGAGCAGCGGGAGCGCCGCGAAGGCGTGGTCCCGCCACAGCAGCCGCGAGGCCTCCTCCGGATAGGCGGTGACCGTCGACGGCGTGTCGAAGAGCTGCGCGAGGCGGCGCTCGGCGTCGTACGGAGGCCAGCCGGGGTCGCCGTGCGCGGCGAAGGCCGTCCACGCCGTACGCATGCGCGCGGACAGTTCCTCCGCCGCCGGGGAGGGCGGGGTGCCGATCAGCATGGCGGGCTGTCCGCTGCTCAGGTTGCCGAACACGAGCGGCACGTCCAGGCCGTGGCAGGCGCCGAGGGCGCCGCCCAGCCCCGGGGCGGGCCACGTCAGCTCGTAGAGGTGGGCCCGCCCGCCCCCGGCGATCTGCGCGTCGGCGAGGCGAAGGCTCGGCATGCGGAACAGCCAGTCCCCGTTGACCAGTTCGTACAGCTCCTCGTCGGTAGCGGCGGGGAACGCCTCCCGATAGCGGCGCGCGCCGTCCGAACCGGGGGCGAGCATGCGCAGAGCGGTCTCGGTCTGCTCGGATGTGACCTGGCCGAGCACGCCGTCGATCAGGCTGAACAACCGGTGCTCGTCACGCGTGTGCCCGACGAGAAGATCGACGTCCCGGGCCGCGCCGCCGGCCAGCGCCTGCCACGGGGTAGCCGGGAGGACGTCGCCGTCGACGACCGGAGCGAACGGGATCGGCCGATGGGTGATCTGTCCCCAGCGCTCCCGCCACCGAGTTATCTTCGCCGAGATCGCGTCGCCTGCGGCGGGCAGCCGGGCCGGGTCCACCGCCGACAAGCCGGACACCGTGGGCCGTACGCCCAGCTCGGCGGCGCAGGCGGCGGCGACGTCGGCGGCCAGCTCGGGGGAGAAGAACGTGCCCGGCACACTCTGCGCGACCGCCCGGCGGAAGAGCCCGGCGGCGCGCGGCATGGCGAGCAGCGCGGCGACCGATCCGCCGCCCGCCGACTCCCCGAAGACCGTGACCCGGTCAGGGTCGCCGCCGAACGCCCGGATGTTGTCCCGCACCCATTGGAGGGCCGCGACCTGGTCGAGCAGCCCCCGGTTGGCCGGAGCGCCGTCGATCAGCGCGAAACCCTCGATGCCGAGGCGGTAGTTGAGGGTGACGACCACGACTCCGCTCGCGGCCAGGCGCCCGGCGTCGTACTCCGGGAGGCCGGCGTTGCCCGAGACGTAACCACCGCCGGGGATCCACACCATCACCGGGAGCCCCGCCGCCGGATCCGGTTCCGGTGTCCACACGTTGACCGTCAGCCAGTCGTCGCCGACGGTGTCCTGGGACCCGCCGAGCAGGCCGGACTGCGGGGGCGGCGGGCCGTACGCGAGTGCCGGACGCACACCGCCCCAGCCGCGCACCGGCCGCGGCGCGGCGAACCGCAGGGCGCCGACCGGCGGTTCGGCGTACGGGATGCCGCGGAAGACTGCCAGCCCCGCCTCCCGGCCGCCGCGCAGGACGCCGGCCGCCGTGCGGACTTCCGGCTCGGACTCGTACGGCGTGCCAGACGCGGTGACGGCCACTTCGCGGTCTCCTCTCCGAACCTGCCCGGCCGAGCATCCCAACCCGCCTCATCCCCGACAAACCATTTTTTGGAAGCCCGCTGAGCGTGAAACCCGCAGGGGCATAGGGTTCGCCACGCGGCAAGTACTTCACGTACTTGACGTACTTCTAAGGGGGTCCGATACTGGCGTTGAGGAAAGGGGACTGGCATGGGAGTGCATTTCGCCAGCTACACGGAGGCCCGGGCCAAGCTCAAGGAGCTTCTTGATGCAGCCGAGCGGGGTCGGAGCGCGACCGTCCGCCGAGACGATCGGACGGCCGCCGTGGTGGACGGTGAGCGCCTCCGTTACTTCCTCGCCCGTATCTGCCCCTCCAATGTTCAGGTAGTGGCGGAGGACGGTGGGTGGTCGGCCTTCATCCCCGGTCTTCCGGTTGCAGCGGACGGATCGACGTTCGATGAGGCGATCGACGAGATGATCGACGCTCTTCGGGAATACGCGGAGGACTGGCAAGACCATCTTCTTGATGCCCCCAACCACAGGGATAACTGGGGTTTGGTACAGATGATCTGTCTGAGCAGCGACGAGCAGCTACGGGAGTGGCTGATCGGGGTGGCTCCATGACGTGGCCGCAGCCAACCCGTGAGGATCACGAGCGCTTCTGCAAGAACGAGGGCTGGCGGCGGATTCGGGATGCGCGGGGACGTACAGGCACTCATCACATCACCTACGAGTTGGACCTTCCCGCGGGCGGCATCCTCCGGACGCGGATCTCGCATCCACCTGACCGCACGACCTATGGTCCGGGCATCTGGGCTCACATCCTGCGAGACCAACTCCAGGTCTCCGAGGAGGAGTTCTGGGCCTGTGCGCGGGACGGGATCGTGCCGGACCGGGGAGGCCCCCAGGCGCCGCCAGAGGCGCTTCCCGCGGATCTCGTGCACCTCCTCATTCACCGAGTAGGGCTGACCGATACCGAGGTCGCCCGGATGTCGAGGGGTGAGGCGCTGGCTCGCCTGCAGCTCTTCTGGTCGGAAGGCTCCTAGTCGCACCTTCAAGTGATACGTAACTAATACTACTTACTTGTTTTTCTGTAGTAGTGAGCACTACCGTCGTAGCCATGATTCTTGTCACCGGAGCGACGGGGCTCAGTGGGTCGATCGTCGTCAGGGAGTTCGCGCGGCAGGACGTTCCTGTCCGAGCGCTGGTCAGAGATCCGGACAAGGCCCGGAAGCTACACGGATTGCCCGGGGTGGAAGTGGTCGAGGGCGACATGTTGCGCCCCGAGACCCTCACGGCCGCTCTGCGCGGCCTGGAGCGCGTGCTCCTGATCTCCTCGCCGAGGGAACGGATGGTGGAGACGCAGTGCGTGTTCATCGACGCGGCGAGGGCTGCGGGCGTGCCGCACATCGTGAAGTACTCCGGCAAGGAGTCCGGCGTCGGGTTCGACCCCGGCAGCTTCACGGGGACGCGCGAGCACCTGGAGATCGAGCGCCACCTTGAGGCGTCCGGCCTGGCCTGGACCCATCTGCGCCCGAGCCAGTTCATGGAGTTCTACCTGCCCGGCACCTCCACAGGTGTGGATCCGCACCGGCGGGAGCTGCGCATGTCCATCGGCGACAGCAGGCTGTCGCCCGTCGCCATCGAGGACGTCGCCAAGGTCGCGGTCGCGCTGATGACCTCCGCTGGCCACGAGGGCAGGGCGTACGACATGACCGGCCCGGAGGCGCTGACGATGAAGGAGATCGTCGAGCACATCACGGAGGCGACGGGAACCGCCTTCCGCCATGTGGAGCTGCCCCTGGACGACAAGCTGCGCGAGTGGAGGGAGGCGGGGACGCCCGAGCCGTCCGTACGGATCCTGCGTGAGCTTCTCGCCGAACGGAAGCGGCGTCCCGAGTCCCACGTACGGCTGGAGACCCACCGGGCCTTCGGGGTGCGGCCCACGAGCTTCGCCGAGTTCGCCCGCGACCATGCGGCGGCCTTCCTCGGGACTGTTGGAGGATGAGATGAGTTCGGACCTGCACGCCGAGGAGCGCGCCGTACGGGCCCTGTTCGCGGCGACGTCGGCCGCGTGGTCGGACGGCGACGGCGACGCGTTCGCCGGCCGGTACGCGCCGGACGCCAGCGTGATCCTGCCCGGGGTCCACCTGCGGGGCAGGGACGGCATCCGGTCGGCAATGGGCGCCGCCTTCGCGGGGCCGCTGAAGGGGTCGAGGCGCGTCCACACGCCGGAGAGCGTCCGGTTCCTCGGCCCGGACGTGGCCCTCGTGGTCACGCGGAGTGCCACCGCGTTCGCGGGGGAGGAGGAGCCCCCGGCCGACCGGTGGGAGCTGGCGACCTGGATGCTCATGCGGCACGGCGGCGAATGGCTGGTCGAGGCGTACCACAGCTCGCCCGGCTGACGCTGTCACTGGACTACGGGAAAGCAAGCGTCCGCTCCGGGATGAGTAGGATGAGCGACGTGACCACGGCACGCACGTACGGCGACCCCTGCGCCGCCGCGCGCGCTCTCGACCTGCTCGGTGAGCGCTGGGCGCTGATGATCGTCCGGGACCTGCTGTTCGGCCCCAAGCGCTACAGCGACCTGCAGAGCGGCCTGCCCAACGCCAGCCCCACCGTGCTCTCGCAGCGGCTGCGCGATCTGGAGGAGGGCGGGGTGATTCGGCGGCGCAAACTGGGCCCGCCGGCTCGCGCGTGGGTCTACGAGCTCACCGAGTGGGGCCACGACCTGGAGCCGATCCTTGTCCACCTGGGCCGATGGGGCCGTCACTCTCCCCCGAAGGAGACGACGGCACCTCTGGGGACCGATTCCCTGATGCTCGCCGTGAAGAGCCATCTGGATGCCGTCCGGCTGGGCGACCTCGATGCCACGTTCCTGGTCGACGTCGGGGAAGACGTCTTCACCCTCCGCGTGTCCGGCGGCGAACTCGCGATCCGCCGGGGCGAGCCGGACCGGTGGGACGCGGCCCTGCGAACCGATCCGGCCGTCCTCAAGGCCCTGGTCATCGACGGAACGCCGCCCGGCCAGGCCGGGGCGGAGATCACCGGCGACCGCGCGGCCCTCCAGCGGCTGCTGGACGCTCTTCATCCGGGAGATCAAACGTGAGCACGTCATCGGCGTCGAGTGAGATTTCGTCCCTCCTGGGATACCTGAACTGGAAGCGGAGGCACGTCCTCGACATGGTGGACGGCCTGGACGAGGCCGACCTCCGGCGTCCGGTCCTTCCGTCCGCCTGGACCCCGGCCGGCCTCGTCCGCCACCTCGCCATCGACGTCGAGCGCTTTTGGTTCCGTGCGGTCTTCGGCGGCGATCCCGACGCGGTGGCCTCGCTCGCCACCCCGGCGGACGCCTGGCAGGTGCCCGGCGACCGGCCCGCCTCGGAGGTGTTCGACCTCTACCGCGAGGAGACGGCGCGCGCCGACGAGGTGATCGCCTCCAGCGCCCCGGACCAGGCGCCGCGCTGGTGGCCGGACTACCGCGACGACCAGCCGCCAAGCGACCTGCGTGAGGCGATCCTCCACGTCCTCGTCGAGACGGCGACCCACGCCGGCCACCTCGACGCGGTCCGCGAACTGATCGACGGCAAGCAGTTCCTCGTCCTGGACTGACCGACCACGCGAGGGTCTTATAGAGCGCGGCCGAGCAGCAGCTCCGTCCACAGCGGGCGCATCCGCGCGTACGGCAGACGTTCGGTCTCGCGGATCTTCAACCGGCCGTCGCTCCGGTCCGTACGGCGGACGAACAGCAGCCCGCCGGAGGCGCACAGTTCGTACGCCAGCGGCGAGCAGTCGTCGCAGGTGTGGGCGACGACCCGGACCGAGACACTGCGCCGGGTCTCGCGCATCCACCGGATCGCGACATGGCCGGGCTGCTCGGGAGCCACATGCAGCCCTGGACAGACGTCCAGGAGTTCGTCACCCGGCCGACGCAATGTCGGCCAAGCTCTCCTGCTCGGCGATGACCCGGCAGAGCTCGGTCAGATCGTCGCCGTCGACGGTCCGGGCGGCGCCCGCCGCCTCGGCCGCCGGGGAGAACGGCCGCTCACGGGTCGCCCAGAATCGTCCGCGATCGCTCGTCATCAACCGCCAACCCCCGGCTGACGCGGTGGTTTTCCTGTCTGGCACGGCTCTGACCTCGATTCCTGGTCGGGGGCCCTCGTACGGCGTGCCGCCGTCCGGCGGGCCCGAAATCTTTACGCTGCACCTGCCATGACAGCGCTGCGTAACCTCCCCGGCACAGGTGCGGATGAGGGAAACTGAGGGTCGGCCAGGATCACCCCCGGATCCGAGCAGAGGTGCGTTCGATGAGCGATGACCTTCCCGCGTGGGCCGTACGGCTGCGGGCCGAGCGGCGCAACCGGTTGTGGAGCCAGCGCGAGATGGCTCGCCGGCTGGTGGAGGCCGCCGACGAGGGCACCCGGCCGCGGTTGCCCTCAAGGGAGACGATGGTGCGCCGCATCAAGGCGTACGAGGCCGGGCACAACCGGCCCGGCGACCCCTACCGTGTCCTGTACGCCCGAGCCCTCGGGCTCGCCGAGGCCGACCTGTTCGGCGAGAACCGTGGGTGTGGTTCCCGCGACGCCGACGAAGGTTGCGGCGTTGTGAGGTCGCGTCAGTGTGTCGTGGCGCGATACGACATCCCCATGGACCCGGCAGACGCCGACGTACCCCATCACGGTCCCGTAGCCCCGGAGGTCGTCATGTACTTCCTCGAACAGCTTCCCGGCCACTACAAGGCGGACATGTGGCTCGGCCCTCGCCACCTCATCCCGACCGTCGCGACGCAGGCCGAGCTCATTAGGCAGCTCGCGCAAGCCGCCGACGCGCCCATACGCCGCGGCCTCTTGGGAGCCGGCGTCGCGTACGCGGCCCTGCTCGGCTGGCTCTATCAGGACGCCGGTGACCTGGGCCGTGCTGGAGCATGGCGGGCCGTCGCCCTCGACATGGCGCATCGTTCGCAGGACCCGCAGCTCATCAGCTACGCGCTCACGAACAAGGCGATGCTCGCGGTCGACTTCGAGGACGGGCGCACGGTCGTCGACTACACGGAAGCGGCCCTGGCCGACGAGGCCAGGCTGTGCCCGAAGGTACGGATCCTCGCGCTGGTCCACCAGGCGCACGGACACTCGATGCTGCCCGCCAGAGACAAGGATCTCGTCGACCGCTTGTTGGACCGGGCGGCGGTGCTCGTCGACCGGGTCGACGACGAATACCCCTGGGGCAACGCCTGCCGTCGCACTCTCGGGTACATCGACGTCCAGCGAGCGACCGCGTATGTGCGGCTGGGTGCGTACCGAGAGGCCGTCGCCCTGTGGGATCGGATTCTCGGCACCGCTCCGGAATCGGCGCGTCGCGACAACGGCGTCTTCTGGGCGCGTCAGGCCGCCGCTCTCGCTGCCCTTCCCGAGCCGGAACGCGTCGTCCAGATCGCGTCAGCCGCCCGCGTCCGTCGTCGGTGGGACCGGGTCGGCCCGGTTGCGCAAGGAGATCAAGGCCGTCTCGCGGCACGCGACCGCCTGGGCCGGCACTGGTCCCGGCCGCGAACTGGCCGGTATTGTCGCCCAGTTCGCCTGACGTCGTCGGACATGGAGACACCGGATGCCCCCTGAGCCGCTGTCAGAAGAGGAGATAGCCGCTCGCCTGAGCGAGTTGCCCGGATGGGAGCGCCAGGGTGAGACCATCGTCCGAACATTCACCCACACGTACCACGAGTGCGTCCACCTGGCGATGTACGTCGCCGCCAAGGCCCGGGAAATCGGCCACCACCCCGACATCCACATCACGTGGCAGCGCATCCGCTTTTTGATCACCACCCACGACGCCGGCAACCGCCTGACCGCCAAGGACTTCGAACTCGCCCGCCACATCGACGCAATCGCTGCTGGCCATGGCGCTAAGCCTGGGTGAACCCGATCTACTGCCTGTCACTGAGGAAGCTGACCATCTCCGGGAGACCCACCGCAGCCCTGGCGAATGCCTCCGACAGAGGCGGACACCAGGGGAGTTGAGGGTCACCGCGGATCCGAACAGAGGTGCGTTCGATGAGCGATGACCTTCCCGCATGGGCCGTACGGCTGCGGGCCGAGCGGCGCAACCGGTTGTGGAGCCAGCGCGAGATGGCCCGCCGTCTGGTGGAGGCCGCCGACGAGAACATCCGGCCGCGTTTGCCCTCCCGGGAGACGATGGTGCGCCGCATCAAGGCGTACGAGGCCGGGCACAACCGGCCCGGCGACCCCTACCGCGTGCTGTACGCCCGAGCATTCGCGCTCACCGAGACTGAGTTGTTCGGAGAGTCGGTCGCCGCAGTCGATAGCTCGCCCTGCGGAAGCGATGTGATCGATCTCGTCGCCTGGGCCGAGCAGACCAACGCGGGCGACGGGACCATCAGCGTGCTCGCCGAGGAGACGCAGCGCGTCGGCGAAACTCACGCCCACGTTCCTCCTCAACGCGTGCTTTCTGATGTTGTCCGCCTTGAGCGGCACACCCGCACGCTGCTGTGTGGTGGCAGGCAGAGGCTTCGTCAGACGCGCGAACTGTTCCGCATCGAGGCCGATCTCCTGGCGCACACCTGCATCCTCCTCGGGGATCTGCGCCGGAACGCTGCGGCCATGACTCACGGCACGGCCGCTGTCATGTGTGCCGAGGAAGCAGGCACGAGCCCGGCCGTCGCGCTGAGCGCACAGGCGAAGACCGAACGGTGGCGGCGTCGCTTCGCTGCATCGGCTGACCTCGCGCGGCGAGGGTACGAGTGCAGCCCGCCGACCCCGCTGCGAGTGCTGCTCGCGAGCCAGGAGGCCAACGCGGCGGGCCTGCTCGGCGACCGGGCACGGGCACGAGAAGCCCTTCGGCGTGCCGAAGAAGCCGCCCAGGGCCAGCAGACCCGAGACTCGGACGTATCGCCATGGTCATGCCCCCGCCCACGGCAGGCGTTGTACGCGCTCTCGGTGGCTCTCCAGGCCGGCAATCCTGAGGAGGCTCTCCAGGCCGCCGGTATGGCGGAGTCAGCGTGGGCCTCCGGGGATCCACGCGTACCCGCCACCTGGGCACAGATCAGGTTCGGAGCGGCCAACGCCTACGCGATGATGGGCGACCTTTACGGCGCCGCCGAGCAGATCGCGCCCGTGATGGACATGCCGCCGGAATTCCGCATGTCCACGGTGACGAACTACCTGGTGGAGTTGGACGCGCGGCTGGATGACCGGCGCTTCCTCGGCTCTGGCGTCGTAGCGTCCCTCCGGGAGCAGATCCGCGACTTCACCTCCGCCGCCCTGTCGGCGGTCGGCTCCGGGGAGGGCTCTTGAGCCCCCTGCCGAAGCTCATGGCCGACCGCTGGGGGAGACGGGAGATGCTCCCTCCCGGAAAGGGACGGATCTACTGGCACGTTCTGTTTCGTGACCATCCTGAAGTCCGGGCGATAGTGAGCGAGGCCCATCGACGGCTGGCCGGAATAGACGGGCTCGATCTGGTGCCGTACGAATGGCTGCACCTGACAACGCTCGTCGTCGGCCTGACGGACGAGATCACGGACGTGCAGCTCACCACCCTGGTCGCCGAGGCCCGGAAGCTCCTGGTGGGGGTGCAGCCCATCACCGTGGCGCTCGGACGCGTGCTCTATCACCCCGAGGCCATCGCCGTGGAAGCACGCCCTGCGGAGGCCCTGACGCCGATGCTTGACGCTGTACGGGCTGCGACGCGTACCGCGACCGGCCGTGATGGTGTCCTGGGCACCGATCCCTGGACACCTCACGTCACCATCGCCTACAGCAGCGCAGAACAGCCCGCCGAACCGGTCATCGCAACCCTGGGCCGTCACTTGCCGGACTGCGAGGTGACGGTTAACCACATCAGCCTGGTCATCCAGGACGGCCCCGAATACCTCTGGGCCTGGCACCCGCGCGCAGAAGTCTCCCTTGGCACTTCGGCCGATGGGAACGGCCTTTAGGGCCGTGGGTCACCAGGAAGTGTACGAGGGCTGGTTGAGGCCGCCGGTAGGTACTCGTCTCTGCCGTGCCTCAGATGACCCACAGTGCAACCTGTACTTCACTAAGTGACGAACAGTCGCGAATCAACCGATGCGGTTATTGGCGCTGCGTCCCTTGTTCCAAGCTTCAACAACCATTTGATAGCACTGGCTCTCCCGCGATCCAGTGCCGCTGTTGTTGTAACCGCCGTTTGAGGCCCGCGTCAATGCTTCAGAGCGCCAGCGTGCCGCCATACCCCGCTTGAGCAGCCTCTTCGCGAGATCATCGTCATCGATGCCGGAACCGTGGCGATGTAGGAACATCGCCACGCCACCCAGAATCACGCCGTCCCAGGACTCCTTGTTCCTGCCCCAGGCGGCTTGAACTACCTTCAAGGTTCGGTCCAGAACCTCTGGCCCGTACTGCTTGGTGATGCGCAGGACAGCCGAGACCGCACCCACACTATTGGTGGAACTTGAACCCAGCTTGAGATCGTGGCTGTCGAGCACTCGGTCGACGTCCACGCAAAGCGCGTCTCCGGCGGTCAGCCCGACCTTGTACTCGTCCAGCGTGCTGACCTTGGCAGACTCTCGGTTTTTAATCAGGAAGAGAGTCGCCTCCTGCTGCTGGGTGAGGCCATAGTGAATCTCCGCCTTGATGGTCCGGAGGCCTCGGAGCCTGCAGGCCTCAGTGCGGTGCATGCCGTCAACCACGTACCGGCCGCCGTCGGTGCGCTCAGAGACCACGATCGAGCCGAGCGCGTCCACGATCAGGCCATCAGCGATGCCTTTTGCCCGCTTCAGGTTGAGTCCGCGCTGCGCATCTTCGTCGATCTTGAGTGAGTCAATGTCCACCTCAACGCCGTACTCAACTCGATGGTCCGGGAGTTCGTACTGGAAGCGAGACTTGGGCATAGGGCCAGACCTCCTTGTCTAAAGCTGCTTGAGCTGCTGTTTTGTCGATTCGAGAGGCGTCTCAAGCGGAAGGGGAACCCGCTTGAGAAACTCGGTCGCAACCTTCTCACTGGTCGTCGACACGGTCCTGCGCGCACTTCCGTTCCGCTCGTCGTAGTGCAGGACAACTGGAAGCGGTTGCCATTTGCTCCTGGCGGCCCTGTGCTGTCGCCCCTTATCAACCATCGTTTCGACCCATGCCCCCAGGACTGCAAGGACAGGTACGGCGGCCCAGGCAAGCAGGTTGTGCTTCCACTCGGTAGCGAGGTTCACAACAACGGCCAGCCCGGCTGGGGGGAGAGCGCCCCAAAGTTTCCGCGCCTTGACATTCATGTCTGGTGGCCTATCAGGACGGCTTCTTGGTTAGAAGGCCGTCCTGTGTCCGTGCTCAACACCGCTGCGGCCTGCTCGGCACTCTAGTGACTGCCTCACTGATGTACAACTGGAACTAATATTGATTCTTGCCTCTAGAATCTGGAAAGTAGATCCAAATCAGGACAAATCACCCGCATGTAGCCACCCGGTAGGCGGAAACGCATGTTGATAACAAACAGGTAACGACGCTGCCGTCGTGCTGACGAGCCGAGTCCGGTCGGGAGCCCAACCGGCTCGGGCCTCAGAGAACGAGGGGGATCATCCTTGACCGCACAGTAACGGCCGGCCATTCGGGGTCCGGGGTATGGGCGCCCTCGACTCGGCGGACGCCACTGGGCCGGCCGTCAGTCGATCGACGCCAGCTCGGACCCTACGTGAGCAGTCGGTGCGGTTCCGGTAATGGGGGTCATCGGGCGCGGCCGAGTAGCAGTTCCGTCCACAGCGGGCGCATCCGCGCGTGCGGCAGGCGTTCGGTCTCGCGGATCTTCGGCTGGCCGCCGCTCCGGTCCGTACGGCGGACCAACAGTAGCCCGCCGGAGGCGCACAGTTCGTACGCCACCGGCGAGCAGTCGTCGCAGGTGTGGGCCACGACCCGGACAGAGACACTGCGCCGGGTCTCGCACATCCACCGGATCACGAGGTGCCCGGGCTGCTCGGGAGCCACGTGCAGCCCCGGACAGGCGTTCTCGAACTGGCTGAGGGCTTTGAGCGCCTTGACGGCGGATGCTCGCAGGGCAGACGGCGGGGCGCTCATCGGGGCGGTATCTTCGAAGCGAGTCGCTCTTGGTCGCGGAGCTGTTCACCGAGTTGGTGCGTGTCGTCTCCGTCGATCGTGTGGCTCAGCCCGTGGTCCAACTCCACGTCGGTGAGCTGCCGATTGCGCGTGGCCCAGAGGCGATCCGCGGAGCTTCGCCAGATTGTCCAGCCGGGGAACGCGGCCTGCAGTTCCTTCAAGGTTGTCGTGCGCATGGCCACAGCGTGACGTTTGGTATCGGATCATTTACACTCCGTTCTTAGGACGTGCGGGACGTTTTGCGTTACCGCCCAGATGCGTCCTCAACGTCCTCTCGATTCGAGGTCGCGCGTGTCAAACGACTCTCTACGGCAAGCAATGACCGATGCGAGACTTACCGAAAGGGACCTCGCATTGCGGTGCGAGGTGGACATCAAGACGGTGTCCCGCTGGCTGGCTGACGAAGCGCGTGTCCCGCACCCGCGTCACCGGTGGGCGGCGGCCGATGCTCTGGGGGTGGATGAGTCCGTGTTATGGCCCGAGGCGATACGGAACACGGTCAAGATTGGACCTGATCGGGAGATAGTTACGGTCTACCCCTACCGTTCCGCCTGTCCGAAGAGCGTGTGGCGGACGTTGCTTACTGAAGCGCAGTCGAACATCACCCTCGCTGGGTACACCAACTACTTTCTCTGGCTGGAACATCCCAACCTGGCGAAGCTTCTTAAGCGCAAGGCCGAGCAGGGCTGCAAGATCCGCTTCCTGATCGGGAACCCCGAAAGCGACGTGACCCGCCGTCGGGAGGACATCGAAGCGGTGCCGCTGACGGTGTCCACCCGCATCCGCATGACTCTTGCCGAGCTGGAGCAACTCAAGGGTGTGTCCGGCATCGAGGCGCGCTTCGGCGACGAGCACATCGCCCTGTCGGTGTTCCAGTTCGACGACGAGATGCTCGTCACCCCACACTTGGCCAAGCTGGTCGGCCACGACTCGCCAATGCTGCACCTGAAGCGCTACCAAGACGACGGCCTCTACGACCGCTTCGCTTATCACGTGAACGAGCTGTGGTTGGCCGGTCGTGGAGCCTGGGCGGATCAGGCGGCAGGTTAGGGGCGCTCTCCCATCGCAGTTCCTTGGAGGCCGGGAAAGGTGGACATGATTACGCGGAGAAGCTGCTCGGCGTGGTCGCGATCGAACTGGAGGGTCTGACTGGTCTTCTTCTGGGTCTGCCGCTGGTCGGACCCGTAAGTGCTGAGCTGCAGGAACACGCCCTCACTCGTGTGAACCACCTGATACCCACAGTCCACGACCGTGGGATGCGAGTCGGAGCGCTTCTTGTCCTCGAAAAAATCTCTGACCTTCGCCATGCCGGCATTCTGGCGAACACTTAGGTTCTAGGGAAGAGGGAAGAGTAGGTGCGCGATCTTGGCCAGCGGCTGCCGGGACCCATGGTCGTTCACCAGACGCAATCATCTCGCTTGGCCAGGCGATCGAGCTCTCTAAGCTTGATCTACGCCGTCAGGCGGAACTCCTCGTAGCGCTCCTCAAGCGCACCTGCATCAGGCCAGTCCCGGCGCGACCGGGGCAAGCTCAAGCTGAGCCCGTTCATCTCCTGCAGGCCGTAGCGCAACATGGGGCCATCGATCTCTTCCAGTACGTCCGCCCGAACCTCAACGATGTGATCAGGCCGTATTCCGAGGACGTTCTTGTCGTAGGCGGCGTGGTGGATCTTGCAGAGAGCGAGGCCGTTAGAAACTGCTGGGATGCCTTGAGGGTGGCTGTCGCGAAGGATGTGGGCTGCATCCAGTAGTTGGACGTGTCGTAGATGACACATCGCACAACTCTTCTCATACGCCTGAAGAACGCGTTCCCGGAAGACGGGCTGGTGAAGGCGCTGGCGGGTGAGGCGTTCGACGTAGCGCCGCTGGTCGCCATCCAGTTCCGCGTTGTGCGGAATGAAGAGCTGCGCTTGGTCAAGTGCGACGGCGAATTGCAGGTGCTGTGGCTCATCTCCAACGAGCCAAACAGGGTAGCGCGGCAAGTAGATGCCAGTCGCCACGCCGTAGAACCAAATCAGAGGCAACTTCCATTGATATGCCCGCCGCAGTGCGATGTTGTCTGGCTGTTGGGGATCTTCGCCGCGATATTTGTACCGAAGTAAGCCATCCCTAGCTGGTGCGTCTTCGTAGGGCGAACGGCGTCCTGGCGGTGTGAAGGTCGTGAGAATCGACAGGGCCGCGACCATCGATCGTGGCTTCCGAATACCACGGTTGGGATCGACGAGCGGAAGACGAGTCCCCTCGAAGTAGAAGTCGTTCAGCAGTTCATCACGGCGGACCAAGGGGTTGTCCTCTGTGCATCGCTGATCCAGCCAGGCCATCGCCGCTCTTCTGATCTGTGAGTCGAGCTCGTTCTCGATGAGGCTGCTGCCGTCGTGGATCACCCTAAGGTTCTACACCCGGCACCGCCCTTACAGCGATAGC
Source organism: Microbispora sp. H10885 (assembly GCF_014161415.1). Lineage (NCBI taxonomy): Bacteria > Bacillati > Actinomycetota > Actinomycetes > Streptosporangiales > Streptosporangiaceae > Microbispora > Microbispora sp. H10885. Next base: position 493,581 of record NZ_JABBWY010000004.1, read on the forward strand.
CGTATCGCGGTCGCGGCCGGAACTGGACCGATTGCTCGCAGCGGCGAACCGGTTGAGGCGGCAGCCGCCGCTACCGGTCCGGGTCCGGGACGAGCGCGGCGAGTTGTTCGCCGACGAGTAGTTCGCGCGGCTGTGTTCCCCTTATCGCCCGAAACATGCCGGTACCGCAATCGAACGCTTCCGGCGTGGCATGACGAGTCGCCACAGGGGGTTGCAACCGCTCGTCGAGCAGTTTGCTCAACCATGTTGCTGGCGGCGTCGATAGGGGAGCATCCTGACCGGGAGCGCCAAGTGTGTGCGGCCCGTTACTGTGCGCGTCGCTCGATGCTCTCGTGACCCGTTTCGGGCCCTCACCTCAGGAGGACTGACTCGATGCCCCGCTCGACGTTGTTCCGACTTTTCGGTAGCGGTAGCAGTGTCCGTACGTTCCTACCGTGCGGACTGGTCGCCGGCGCTGGGCCTGTCGTAGTCATGATCACTGACCGTGACGTACCCCTCCGAGGGCAGACCGGCCAGCCGCCGAAGTGGTTCGAACTCGACGACGAGTGGGAGAGCGTCTTCCCCGAGGACCGCGAGCGCATTCAGATGTACGTACGCCACCTGTCGGCCGAGCGCTCCGGACAGGCAGACGACGAGGTCCCCCTGAACGAAGGAGTTCATCGCATGCCGAAGCATGAGGGGCAGAAACCGTCGAGCAAGCCCTTCACGCCCGAGAAGCCGACCCCTGACGGCGACCGCCCCAACACCGGCGGCGGTCAGCACGAGAAGCCCCAGGGCAAGTGACGAACAGCGCGCATCTGATCGCACAACTCCAGGACCTCGACTCGCGATGGGCGGACGCCATGCGGGCGGTGCCGCGTCACCTCTTCATCCCCGACCGGGCATGGTGCTCGCCTAACGACAAGCCGGGCTATCTGATCGACCGGACCGCCGACCCGGGCGGGTGGATGGACGCCGTCTACTCGAACACGGCGATCGTCACCCAGCTTGACGACGGGACGACCGACCTGAGCGCGGGAAGCGGGGACTACACCTCGTCATGCTCCATGCCCAGCATCGTCGCGGCGGGCCTGGACCTGCTCGATCCCTACGACGGTGACGAAGTCCTGGAGATCGGTACGGGAACCGGCTGGACGGCGGGCCTGCTGGCCCATCGCCTCGGCGACGGCAATGTCACCAGTGTCGAGATAGATCAGGCCGTCCTCACCGCGGCGACCTTGAACCTCAAGAACGCCGGGCGTCTCCCTCGGCTCGTCCTGGGGGATGGGAGCGCCGGGTGCCCGGATGGCAAGCCCTACGACCGCGTCCACGTCACCTGCGGCGTCGATGAGGTCCCCCATGCCTGGGTCGAGCAGACGCGTCCGGCGGGCCTGATCGTTTTCCCCTGGATGCCTCGGTGGGAGGCCGGTCACCTGACCAGGTTGACCGTGACCGGGGACGGCACGGCTGTGGGGAGGTTCTACCGGGGCTGTTCCTTCATGATGCTGCGGTCGCAACGGCGGCGCCTACCCGAGCTGGCGGGCGACTACCGGGAGTCGTCGACCTATCTGGACCCCCGCCGGATCGTACGCTCCTCGGTCGGTGCCGATGTGGCGGTCGCGGGCATGATTCCCGGCCTGAACGGCCGGCACGCCAACGAGGAAAACGGCGAGTTCCACCTGTGGCTGTGGTCGGACGACTCCGATGCTCAGGTGCACTACTCGCCTGAGTACAAGCGCGTGGCCGTTCTCCAGAGGGGGCCGCGTGATCTCTGGGACGAACTGGAGGCCGCGTTCCTGTGGTGGGTCTCCTCCGGTTCCCCGGGCCGTGAGCGGTTCGGTCTGACCGTAACGCCGGAGGGTCAACACGTATGGCTCGACTCCCCGGCGAACGTGATCGGGTAGGCGCTTTCAGAGCTGGGCGCGGCGGCAAGGCCGACGACCCTGCCGCCTTCGCCCTGGCGTAAGGGCGCCTTGACCAGGCAACTTGAGCGAGTGCTCAAATAGGCCTACTCTCGCATTTGAGCGACTGCTCAAAACTGTGGAGGTGGCTTGTGGGTCGCTTCGTGTACGTCGAGTGTCTGGTCCGGGCGGACATGGGTGCTCTCTGGGAATTGACGCAGACCCCTGACCAGCATCAACGGTGGGATCTGCGGTTCAGCGGGATCGACTACCTGCCGCGCGCCGCTGGCGAACCCCAGTGGTTCCGGTACGCCGTACGGCTGCTGCCGGGCCTCGCCATCACTGGTGCCGGCGTCACGGCCGGGGACCGCCGCGATCCCGACGACAGGACGTCCGCGCTGCGCTTCGCCTCGGCGCATCCGCTCTCGCCGATCCGCTCGGGCTCCGGCTACTGGCGATACGTCCAGACCCCCGACGGTGTCCGCTTCCTCACCCGGTACGGCTACCGCCCCGGCTGGGGCCGGGCCGTGGACCTCGTCTTCCGGCCGCTCATCGGCTGGGCGACGGCGTGGTCCTTCGACCGGCTCCGGCTCTGGCTGGAGACAGGAAGAACGCCCGAACGCTCCCTGTGGCAGGCCCTCGCCGAGGTGTGCGTACGCGTGCTCGTCACCGCCACGGCCACAGCACTGGCCCCGCCCGCAGCCGCCGTACTGGTCGCGGCGCTGGCGATCCTCCTGCCGCCGCTGCCCGGAACCCCCGCGGCCCGCCGCTGCCTACGTCGCCCAACAAGCCGCCCAACCAGCTCAACCAGCCGCCCGCCCGAACCAATGGCGGCGAAAGCCCTCCTGCCCGAACTGGAGACGCGATGACCTCGATCTTCGAACGTACCCTCGGCGCCGACTTCGCCCGCCTGCACCCGCAGTTACGCCGCCGCTTCGGCGTCAGCGTGACCGGCGGGCGGGCCTGCGTCGGCACCGGAACGATGGACCACATCTGGCACGCCGCGTTCACCCGGCCGTTCCTGGCCCTGGGCACCCGGCGCAACATCCTGGTCCCCGAGCAGGGCCGGCGGGTGCCGTTCACCATCGAGAACTACCCGTACGTCGACTCCCACGGCCGCGAGACCGTCACCTTCGTCCGCACCTTCGACCTGCCCCGACGGCGGCGGCGGTTCGACGCCACGATGGTGTACGACCACGAGAGGCGGGGCATCGTCGACTACCTCGGCTCGCACCAGCACCTGGCGGTCGACCTGGACATGTCGGTGGACGAGCACGGGGGCCTCGTCATCCGGTCCGGCGAGTTCCGCCTGCACGAGGGGCTCGTCTCCTGCCGCCTCCCCGGTTCAGTGACCGGGACCGCCGTCGTCAGGGAGTCGTACGACGACGACGCCGGGCTGTTCCGCGTCGGCGTCACCGTCTCCAACGCGAAGCTCGGCCCGCTGTTCGGCTATTGGGGGACGTTCCGGGCGCGCTACGTCGACGTCGTGGAGCACGGCGTACCCGCTACGGTGAAGCCGCGGCGCGAAGAGGTACGCCGCTGAGGGAGTGACGATGGGCGACACCCGCACGAGGCTGCTCGAAGGAGCGCTGCAGACCCTGCGTACGCAGGGCATCGCGGGCGCCTCCGCGCGGGCCGTCGCCACCGCCGCCGGGGTCAACCAGGCGCTGGTCTTCTACCACTTCGGCACCGTCGACGACCTCCTCGCCGCGGCCCTCCGGTACGGCTCGGAGCAGCGGGTGACGGTCTACCGCGAGCGGTTCGCGGCCGTGACCTCGCTGCGCGAACTGCTCGACCTGGGCCGCTCGCTGCACGCCGAGGAACGCGAGGCGGGGAACCTCGCCGTCCTCGCCCAGATGCTCGCGGGCAGCCAGATGGACGGCAGGCTCGCCCCCGCCACCGCGGCCGGCCTCGGCATGTGGGTCGCCGAGGTCGAAGAGGTGCTCCAAAGGGTGCTGACCGGCACCCCGATCGCCGAGTTCGTGGACGTCGCCGGGCTCGCCCGCGCCACCGCCGCCGCCTTCGTCGGCCTCGAACTGTACGAGGGGGTCGACGAGGACGGCGCGAAGCGCGCGTTCGACAGCCTGGAGCAGCTCGCCGGCCTGGTCGCGGCGCTGGACGACATGGGCCCGCTGGTCCGCCGTACGGTCCGGGCCCGGCTGCGCAAGGTCAACAGCACCGATAAGTGAGTCAGCGCAGCGGGGGGACGGCGTTCTTCGCGCGGTCGAGGGCGAGGGCGGGCCACCAGGTGCCGCCGACCGGGTCCACCTGATGCCACTCGGGGTCCTCGGGGCCCGGGCCGCCGCGGGTGCACTGGCCGTTCGACATCTCGGGGGCGCGGAGCCACAGGAACGCGTCGGCCAGTTCGCCGCCGGTCTCGGTGGTCGGGCGGGGTCCCACGCCCACGCCCGGCGGATTGCACCACTTCTCCGGGTCGGCGTACCTGCCCTTCGGCGGCTTCCACCCGCCCCTGCCGTTCCGGCTGGTGTCGAGGACGAAGTGGGTCAGCGGCGCTCCGGCCGGCACCGCGCCGAGCTCCGCGCCGGTGCAGGAGCTCCCGGGGTCGTTCGTCTTCACATAAAGGCACAGGGACAGGCTCTCCCCGTACCGTAGGAGCCGGTCGGTCTCCTGGTAGTCCGAGGTGTTCAGGTAGAAGCCGTCAGCTCGCCCCACCCCGGCCTTCATCAGCCGGTCGGCGATGTCGGCCATGCCCGGCCAGCCCTCGATGCCGCCGTCGAGATACACGGCCGTGTGCGGAAGCCTCCGCAGGCGGTTCACCGCATAACCGAGCTCGCGATAGCGCTCGGCCGCCGCCGCCCTGCCCCCGGCCGGGCAACTGTCGGATCCCGGAATCCTGGTCAGGCTGTTCGGCTCCAGCACGACCACCGCCCGGCCCGAGCCGATCGCCTTCGCCACCACGTCGATCCAGGCGCGGTACGCCCGCTCGTCCGCTTCTCCCCACTGGGAGCAGTCCTTCCTCGGCACCTGGTCGGTCACGATCACCGCGACGGCGTGACGCGCGGTGGCCGCCCGCATGGCGGACGCGACCGTACGGCCGGCCTCGTCGGCGGGCATGTTCGGGTTCACGGGGTGCGGCACCGCCGCCAGGGCGCGCATCAGCGCGGCGTCGGCCTTCCTGCCCTGCGCGCTCCAGATGTTCGCCTGGCGCCGCGCGTCCGGGTCCGCCTGGTACGCGAACCGTACGCCGGGCTCGCGCAGCGGGTTTCCCTTTCCGGGGTCGTCGCCGCCGTCCGCCTGAGGCGCCTGTGACGCGGCCGGGGTGGAGGACGCGCCGGTCCGGAGTGCGGAGTCGTCTCCGGCCACCGCGGCGGAGCGCGTGGACGTCACCGAGGTCCCCGGGGAGGGCGGGTCGTCCCCGGTGAGCAGTACGGCGGCCACCGTCGCGATCACCGCCAGCCCGGCGATCCCGGCCGCGGCCCCGGCCACCAGCCCGCGACGGCTCCTCCGCCCGCCCGGTTGGGTGGTGACCCACGCCTCCGGCTCCGCCCGGGAGCCGGTGAGGGCGTCCAGGATCTCCTGCACGGTCGGCCGTACGGCCGGGTCCTTGGCCAGGGCGCGCTCGACCAGCGGGCGCAGCGGCCCGTCCAGGCCGTCCAGTCTCGGCTCCCCGTTGATGACCTGGTTGAGCACGACCGGGAGCGGCCCGTTGCCGAACGGCGCCCGGCCGGTGCCCGCGTACGTGACCGTGCCCGCCCAGGCGAAGACGTCCGACGCGGGAGTGAGCGCGCGGCCGTCGAACTGCTCGGGCGACATGAACGCGGGCGTGCCCACGACCGCGCTACTGTGCGTGCCGGTGTCGGTCACGTGGGCCACGCCGAAGTCGATGACCTTCGGCCCGATGGGGGAGAGCAGGACGTTGCCCGGCTTCAGGTCGCGGTGGATGATGCCCGCCGCGTGGACGGCCCGCAGCGCCGTCGCGACGCTGACCGCGAGCCCGTCCAGGCTGGAGCCGCGCAGCGGCCCGTCCCGTTCGACGGCCTCCCGGAGGGTCGGCCCGGGGACGTACTCGGTGACCAGGTAGACGGTCTCGCCGTCGACCTCCGCGTCCAGCACGGCGGCGGTGCAGAAGCGGGCCACCCGCTTGGCCGCCTCGACCTCGCGCCGGAACCGGCGGCGGAAGCCGGGGTCGGCGGCGATCGTGTGGTGGAGCAGTTTGACCGCCACCCGCGTGCCGTCCGGCGCCTCGCCGAGGTAGACGACGCCCATGCCGCCCTCGCCCAGCCTGCGCACCAGCCGGTACGGCCCGACCTCGCGGGGATCGCCCGTACGCAGGCCGGAGGGTAAGTTCCCCGCCTCGCCGCCGTTTGTACCAGAGTGCGACATCGCTCGCCCCCGCTGAGATGTCCCGAAAGATCAGGTCGTCACGGATCCTATTGATCGCCGCCACGGTGAGCCAGGCGCTCGTCTTCTACTCGTCTCTTCTGTTGTGGTCGAGGCCGGTGAACTGGCGCATGAACGCGTGGTAGGCGTCGGCCCGGACTCTGGCTGACGGCGATCGAACACCTTCGGAGATGTCCTGAGCAACGCCGGAGCCTGCCCGCCCGGACTGGTAGTCCCGCAGTCGTTCCCGGTGATCGTCCGCCCAGTCGCGGATCGCCCCGATGCGGGCGAAATGAAACGCCGCGCCCAGCAGCGGCGTGAGGAGAATCGTCGTCACGATGACGCCGACGTCATGAAGGAGCACCCCAAAAAACAGCACGAATCCGACCACGAGGCCGGCTCTGAACAGACCCCTCCGAATGCTCCCGCGGTCGGCTCGGGCCTCCTCGGCCCACTCGCGCACGCGCCCCAGTGGAGGCTGGTACGCCGCGCCGAGCCGGATGACTCTTGGCAGCCAGCCCGCGTACGCGGCCAGGGTCAGCGTGACGAGATACCAGGACAGCGTCGCGGCGATATCCGGCCGAATCCAGCCCCACATGATCCAGGCCACCGGGATCGTGGCCGCGCCCCAGGCCCCGAGCCACAGCGTCGCGCGGACGACCGCTTCCAGCCGGGCGGCGGGCGAGAGCCGCCGGCCCTCGTAGTCGGCCCACTGCCGCTGCCGCAGAGCGGAGGCGGCGTCCAGCGTGGTCCGTATCCGCTGGTTCTGCCGGTCGGCTTCCGCCTGCCGACGTCGCTGTTCCGCCTGGGCCGCGGCGAAAGCAGTGAAGTCGGCGCGCACGAGCCATCCGACAGGGGTGTCCGAGCCGCCGTCCCGCGCCCGCAACCAGTCGTACCACTCGATCTCGCCGGTGGGGGGTGGCGCCACTCGCTCGCAGCCGGCGCGCAACCACGTCCTGGTCTCCGAGTAGGGCAGAAGGGCAGCCAACAACAGCCCGCGCGCCCCGCTCTCGGCCCATTCCCGGCCTTCGGGCGGCAGTCCGGGAACCTGAGCGGCCAGCCGCCGCCACGAACCCCAGACCTCGTCCCAGGCCCGCTGCGTTCCGCGCAGCGCGCTCAGTCGGCTGAACCGCGACAGGGCGTCCAGCAGGCCGCCCTCGCAGAGGTCGCGGTAGAGCTCCCATTCGGGGCCGCTTTCTCGCAAACGACCGATCCTGCAGGCCTCGGAAAGCGACTCTGGGGTCACGACCGTTCCCCGCCAGACGGCTTCTCCCTCCGGATCGAGCCAGCCCAGCAGGTGAAGCACTTTCAGGTCGGCCGGGAGAGCGTCGTCCCGGAGCCGATGGTCGATGAGTTCTATCTGAGCGGTCAGGTCGCCGGCGGTGAGACCGTCGAGATCGCGTAGCCAGGCGAGAAGACCGAGCCAACCGTCGGAGGGCGCGCCGGTTGTGGCCGCGCCCTCGAAGAACTGACGCCTCGCGGCGGCCCAGTCGCGGCGGATGACGGCGGCGAGTTCTTCCCGGGTCGACAGCGTCGCACCCGCGAGGACCAGCGGGCGGCGATGCGGCGTCGCCTGGTGAATGTGATTGATCTGGACGTTGCGATCGCCGAGTTGGAAGGGGGCCGGGCCGTGGAAGATGTTTCCCGATACTCCGTCTCCACCTGATTCGGAGTCGCGGCTCATGCCCTCGGCCCGAAGTGGTTGTCCTGACGGTTGTGGTCACCGACCTGGAATGCGGCCGGTCCTTGGAAGATGTTCCCCGACACTCCCCCCACTGATGCCTGACGAGCCTGGTCGGCGATGTCGTTCAGTTCGCGGGCGACCCGTTCGCGTTCGGCCTCGCCGAGACTCTCCAGCAGCATCTCGAATCGGGCCGTCCAGGACGCCTCCTGCCGGGCCCGTATCAGCGCCGCCTCCCCCGGGGCGAGCGAGGCGAGCTCCGTCGCGGTCTGATCCAGCCGCATCAGTTCCGCCTGCTCACGGTCGGGATCGTCGCGGCTGAGCACCTTTGCCGCTCGCTGCCGCACGCTCATCCACATATCCGTGCCCGCGGCCTGAACCACCGCGGTCCCGCCCGCCGCGGCCACCGCTGCCAGCCATTCGACCAGCATTTTCGGCCTCCTCACATGTTTTCCTGACACTTTATATCTGGCCATGGTGAGGTCGCCGGAAAAGATTACGCCTGATAACGCCGCGAATCGCCAGCTATGGGGGCCTCTCGCCGACGATTCGCGCCCCGCGATCGCCGAGAGGTGTCAGTGCACGCAGAGAGCGGACACGGTGACGTCGTAGATGTACCAGCTTCCGGTGGGAGCCGTGTACACGTTGGTCGCGCCGGTCGTCTGGTAGCCGGTGCAGTCGCCTCCGGCCGCGAGGATGGCGGCTCGGGCGGCCGCCGCGCCGTTCTGCACGGCCGCCGAGTAGGTGCTCGCCTCACCGCGCGCCGTCGCGGTGCGCGGCACGGTGTAGGACGGCGGTGGCGGCGCGGGAGCGCACAGGCCGGTCGCGGTCCCGCCGTACACGTAGCCGCCCCCGCTGGGCACGGTGTACGAGAGGGTCGCCGAGGAGGTCACGTTCGTGCAGACCTCCCCGAGCTGGGCGGCCGTCTGGGTGAGGGCGGTACGCGCGCTCGCCTGGGCCGCCGCCGAAGCCGAGGACTGCGTCTGGCCCCATGCCGAGCCGGTCGCCGTCCGCCAGGTGTCGGCGTGGGCCGCCGCCGGGCTGAGGCCGATCCCCATGGCGACGAGCGCCACCGGTATCAGCAGTCGGCCGGCGAGCGAACCACGCCGGGATTGTCCGTACGGTTCATCGTGCTGAGCCATCCGCGCCTCCTATGAGGGCCTGGTGAATAGCGACAGGGCGGGAACCGATCCCCGCTTACGAGCACGATCTTGGGGCGCGAGGTCATCGTAGATTCGCCGTTTTCCGCTGACCATGCTTCGGCGGCGCAGGCCCTATCGACGCGCTGGTGGGCGGCCCCGGCCGGTGAAAGTTTCCCGATACGGTCCGCGTATTCCGGGCCCGGAGCGGCTCACCCGGTCTGGTCGAGCTGCCGCCAGCGACCGGGGTCGTTGAGCCGTTGCAGCCGCAGCGCCTCGTCGTGATAACCCTTGCGCGCGTCGTCTTCGGCGCGGAAGGCCAGATCCTTGCCACGCGGCTCGGTCGCCGTCACGTACCAGTCGCCGTACTCGCAGCCGCTCGGCAGCCGGCCCAGGGTGATCTGGAAGGACTTGGGTGGTTCCGCGGCGGCGAACTCCCACCGGGCCACCGGTTCGAGATCGGAACAGCTGGACAGCCACCCCGGGGGCAACTCCGTCTGCCGGGCTTGGGTCCGCCTGGCGGCCAGGCGCTTCAGCTCCTCCGGGGCGACCTGGAGGTACGCGGCCAGGGTGCGGGACGCCTTCGACAGCCCATACTCGGCGGACACGTCGCGCTCGATCTCGTCCCAGTGGGTGCCGACCACCGGTGCCAGCTCCAGGGCGTCGAGGGTGCCCGACATCAGTTCCGCACGGACCGGGAGGATGTCCTTGAGCCATCCCGCGCCGGTCTCGTGCAGGTTGAACAACTCGGAGTCCTCGGCGTACATGCGCAACCGCAGGAGCAGGTCGTCGTCTCTCGTCTCCACGCTCAGGCCTTCGAGTATGTTCCCGTGCGCGTACGGCGCGACCGCCTCCGCGGACAGCGCCGTGCCGGGGATCCGGAAGGCGACCGAACGGGGACCGACGTTCTCGAAGAAGAGCCAGGCGTCGAAGGTCCGCTCGACGAACTGCTCCATCTCCCGCGTGTAGTCCTCCCAGTCCACGGACGCGGAGAACGAGGTCGCGGTCACGAGGGGCTGCCCGGGCAGCATCCGTAGCACCGACTGCGTGTTCTCGTCGAGAACGCGGTCGAGCACCACGGCCTCGACGTACTTGTAGTGACGACGTTCGTCCCGGTACTTGCGCCTGCCCATGTCCGCACTCCCTGGAAACGCTCGGTCCGACGTAATCTAATGATCACGCGAACCGAACGGGCGGAAACGGGCCGAATACGGCGGCCGGTCAGGGCGTGAGCGTGGCCGCGAGCACGTCGCGGAACGCCGTCGGCTTACGGCCGAGCACCTCACCGAGGGCCGGGCCGACCTCGGCGAACTCCCCCTGACGGCTGGCCTCGTACATGCCGAGCAGGAACCGTGCCTGCCCCTCGGGGACGCCGCGCGACACCACGCCGGTGATCCATTCGTCGTCCGGGACGGTGACGCGGGTGATCTCGCGTCCGGTCAGTTCGGAGGCGACGGCGGCGATGTCCGTGAGATCGAGCGCCTCGGGGCCGGTCAGCGGCGGCGTGATCCCATCGAGCCCGCCCTCCTCGGTCAGCGCGACGGCGGCCGCCTCGGCCAGGTCGGCGTGGGCCGTCCAGGAGACCGGCCCGTCGGCGGGTGCGACGATCTGACCGTCCCGGAGCCCCTGGCCGATGACCTGGACGATGGTGGCCGCGTAGAAGCCGTTGCGCAACGCGGTGAACGGAACCCCGGACGCGCTCAGGTCCCGCTCCGTCTCGGCGTGGGCCGGCATCGGGAGGAAGGGAGAGGCCGGGTTCGCCCCCATGTGGCTGGTGTAGACGATGCGCTTGGCGCCCGCGGCCGTGGCGGCCTCGATCGCCGTGCGGTGCGGGGCGGCGTCCGCCGGGCCGGAGACGACAAGCACCCGCGCCGCGCCCTCGAACGCGTACGCCAGGCTCCCGGGGTCGTCGAAGTCGCCCTGCCGGACGCGTACGCCTCGATCAGCGAGGTCTTCGGCTTTGCCGGGTTCGCGCACGCTGACGCCGATCCGTTCGACGGGGACCCGCGCGAGCAGGTGCTCGACGACAAGGCGGCCAAGCTGGCCGGTCGCTCCGGTGACGATGATCACAACTTGCTCCTGTGTTATCGGTGATATCTCTGGAACGCTAACACTGGAAAATCGCCGATAGCAACTCCTTGCTATCGTTGGAAGCATGAGTGATCCTGGGAGCGAGACGGCCGCCCGCGACAGGACGCGGGCGCACATCGTGTCGGTCGCGGCGGGGCTGCTCGCGAGTGGTGGCCGCGACGCCCTCTCGACCAGGGCGGTGGCCGCCGCGGCGGGCACCCAGGCTCCGACGATCTACCGCCTGTTCGGCGACAAGGAGGGCCTGCTCGACGCGGTCGCCGAGTTCGGCTTCACCTCATATCTGCGGGACAAGAAGGCCCGGCCGCCCGCCGGCGATCCGGTCGAGGAGTTCCGGGCCGGGTGGGACCTGCACGTCGGCTTCGGGCTGGCCAACCCCGCCCTGTTCTCGCTCATGTACGGCGATCCCCAGCCGGGGCGCCGGTCGCCCGCCTCGGTCGTCGCCTTCCGCATGCTGGGGGAGCGCATCCGCGCGATCGCCGCCGCAGGCCGGTTGAAGGTCGGCGAGCGCCTGGCGGCCGACCTCGTGCACTCCGCCGGAACCGGCGTCGTCTTCACGTTGCTCGCCATGCCGGAGGAACGGCGTGACATGCGCCTGTCCGAGGTGGCCCGCGACGCGGCGATAGCCGCCATCACCACCGACGCCCCCGCCGTCGAGACCCCCGGGCCCGCGGCGGCGGCGATGGCGCTGCGCGCCACCCTGCCGGACGCCACGGCCCTCACGGACGGAGAACGCCACGTGCTCGGCGAATGGCTCGACCGCCTCGCCGCCGGGCCACCGACGAATTGATTCCCCGTTGCGGACTTCAATCTTCGGCCCTGCAGCCAGCCCGTAAACCGCTCATTCAAATCGCATACCAGCCCCTATGGATATCCCTCAAAAGCTGTGCTTACCATCAAGAAGCAAACACGGCACCGAGGGAGGCAACTAATGGGCCGTATCAAGAAGTTCGGCGTTTCGGCGGCCGCGATGACCGCGATCGCCGCCGCGACGACGCTGATGTCACCCACTGCTCCCGCCCTGGCGGCGCCCACCTGCAGCACCAGCGCGCAGATTGGCGTTGTCGGCGGCACCGGCTGGGCGACGTGCAGCGGAACCGGAGTGACTCAGACACGGGTCGTGCTCTTCTGTCAAGACAGTAGCGGTGGCTACACCACGGTTTACGGCCCTTGGGTTGCCAATTCCGTCAAATCAAATGCCAGATGCAGCAGCAGCTCCTGGCCGATATCGGTCGGATATCAAACAATCTGAGCCGCGTCATAATCGTCCTTCGTCGTCCCAGTGCGACGGCGCGGTGCTCGGATCCCGGCTCCGCCCCGAGCCGGGATTATCCGATATGGGGTTGGCTGCGGTTCTGCAGGAAATGCGTGATCCGCAGTCGCTGCGTCTCGTGCATGGGAAGTTGTGCTAGCTCGTCCCGGGCGACCCAGCGTACTTCGGTCGACTCGTCGCTGACGGTGAGGGCGCCACCCGTACGGCGGGCGGTGAGACAGACGTTGAACTGCCGGCGTACTTCGCCGTCGGTGTACGCGATGATGTGGCGGGCGTCCGTGTACAAGCCGACGATGCCGGTGATCTCGATGTCGTAACCGGTCTCTTCCTTCACCTCCCGTACGGCGGTCTGCGGGACTGACTCCGTCAGGTCCATCCCGCCTCCGGGAAGTGCCCACAGGCCGTTGTCGGCCCGGCGCTGCATCAGAATGCGGCCCTTCTCATCGCTGACCACAGCGGAGACGCCCACGACAAGGCTGTTCGGTTCGGGCGCCGCCGGGTCGTCGTAGTACTCGGTGCGAGCCACGATCACTCTCCTGGACGCCGTACTTTTCCTCCTGCCCGCGTGTTCGGATGACGGGTGAGTCCGCGTCGCCCAGCATGACCCTTATTCGGCATCCTGCCTGGGCCTTCGTGGTGAGTAGCTCCGAAAATTCCGGCCATGACTCGTGGATGAAAATTGCGGCATAGACAAGGATGCCGATCTCCTGCTCGGCTTGCTCGAACACGGTGCGCCACAGGTCGAAGGGGGCGTTGGCGCGCGTCGGGTATGCGACCACCATGTCACTCGTGCCTTGTCTTCTCCGGCGTCCTTGCTCGGTTTCGGGCCAAAGGTAGGCAAGGTCTTCCCGGAGCGCGAGCGCGGCTCTGTGGGCGATGGCCGGATGCGGGGTTCGTCCGATATTGACCCATCGTTCGACGGTCTTGGGATCGACGCCGATGACCTCGGCCAGTTGCCTGCCCGTCATCCCCATGTTGAGCAGGGCCGTTCGTAAGCGCTCGTTCACCGCCATGGGGACGTTTATAGCTCCAAAAGACGTCCCGCTATCCGTCCCAGATGAAGTTTCGACGTCCCAGCGCATTCCCTCAAGCTTGGGCCGTATCGATGTTCCAAGAACGTCCTACGGCTGACCTGCGAGTTCGGGGCATGCCGCTTGCGGGGAGGAGCGCGCGATGGCAGATCAGGGTAAGGGTGGCGGCAAGCATGAGGGTCAGCGGCCGTCGAGTCGCCCGGTCGAGACGCCCAAACCGACCGGAGACGGTGTCCGCCCGGGGCAGGGCGGCAAGCACGAGAAGGGCGGCGGTAAATGAAGCTGGAGGAGGAGCATGTCGCCGCCATGCTCGCGGGACTGGGCGACCTGGATCCGGAGTGGAGGCAGGCGCTGGAAGCCGTCCCGCGTCACCTGTTCATCCCTGACCGGGCTTGGTGCGCTCCCGAGGACGGCAACGAGGGATTCGTGATCGACCGCCAGAGCGATCCGAAGGGCTGGTTCGCGGCGATCTACCAGCAGAACGCCCCGATCATCACGCAACTCGATGACGGGAACCTGGACATCGACGAAGCGGGGCAGGGCGGGGTGGATTACACCTCCTCCTCGTCCGCTCCGGGCATCGTCGCTCGTGGTCTCGATCTGCTTGGCCCCTACGCGGGCGATGAGGTTCTGGAGATCGGCACGGGAACGGGCTGGACGGCCGCACTGCTGGCGTATCGGCTCGGCGACGCCAACGTGACCAGCATCGAGATCGATCCCGCCGTTCACGCCACCGCGGCAGTCAACCTCAAGGCGGCGGGATACGCGCCGCACTTGGTCCTCGGCGACGGGGCGGAGGGATGGCCGCAGGGCACGCTCTACAACGGCGTCCATGTCACGTGTGGCGTGCGGAAGGTGCCCCAGGCGTGGGTGGAGCAGACCCGGCCCGGCGGGGTGATCGTGCTGCCCTGGATGCCCGGCTGGGAGGCCGGACACATGCTCAAGCTCACCGTCACCGGGGATGGCACCGCGGTGGGCCGCTTTCATGGAAGTTGCGCCTTCATGATGCTGCGTTCCCAGCGCTCTGTGCTTCCCGCCTACTCCGACGATTTCCGGGACTCGGGAACCGACCTGGACCCACGCCGGGTGGTGCGGTCGTCGTTCGGGGCGGACATCGCCGTCGCGGGCCTGCTGCCCGGCGTCGACGCCACACACACCGATGAGGACGACGGCGAGTTCCACCTGTGGGTGTGGTCGGGTGACTCAGACGCGCAGGTGCACTATTCGCCCGACTACAAGCGGGCGGCGGTGCATCAGCGGGGGCCGCGCGACCTGTGGAACGAGGTGGAAGAGGCTTTCTTGCGCTGGGTGGGGTGGGGAAGCCCCGGCCGGGATCGCTTCGGGCTGACCGTCACCTCGGAGGGTCAACATGTATGGCTGGATCGGCCGGACAACGTGATCCGATGAGAGGTGGCCCATGCCGATGAAGAAGATCGCCGTCCGTGCCGATCCCGAAGACCTCGCTGTCATCAAGGAAGCCGCCAAGCGCCGTGGCATCTCCCAGGCGGAGATCACCCGTACGGGAATCCACCTGGCCGCGATGGCCAACCGGGTGTGGGACGAGCCGCTGGACTGGCCGGCCTTCGAAGCCGTCGCCCCGCGTCCCGGTCGGCCTGGTCAGATGCCCTGGGGGAGGCGGAAGAGGCGGCCGGGGTCGTAGGCCGCCTTTACCTCGGCGAGGCGCGCGGCGTTCGCGCCGTAGTACTGCTGCCGCCAGTTCGTCAGTTCCGGGTCGACGTAGTTGACGTACGCGTGGTCGCCGAAGTGTGGCCGCATGGCGGCGTGGGCGGCGCGGGTCCAGGCGGCGGCGCCGGACTTGTGGGCGTAGTACTGCACGCTGAACAGCGCTTTGCGGTGCGGGAAGGCGGTCGCGTCCGGGCGGACCCGGGCGACGGCGCCGCCGAGCGCGTCGAGCAGCACCGAGTGCCGTCCCGGCGCGGCGACCTGGGCCAGCAGCGCCTTGATCCCGGCGGACGACAGCGGCGTGTAGGCGAAGTGCGACTTCGCGGTGAACGAGTCGCGGACGAGCCTTCCGCTCGGGTTCTGGCCGGGGAGCGTGCCGGGACGGTGGCACTGCGCCACCGTCAGCGACGAGCAGCCCGCCTCCACCATCATCGCGTGGTCGTACGCCGAGACCGCGACATAACGGGTCTTAGGCCCGGAGCCGACGCGGTCGGCGAGCTTCTGCAGCAGGTTCTCGCACGCCGCCTTGCCGCCGAGGTAGAGGCCGCCGACCATCACGTCCGGAGACGGGTCGTGGTTCAGGTGGCAGTTGGACCACAGCGCGTCGGGCGCGGACGGCGCCCACGCCTGCCACGCCTTGAGCACGGCGGCCGCCTTCGACCAGGGCCAGTGCAGGAAGAACAGCGTCACCTGACGGGTGCCGTGCGTGCGGAAGGTGAACGACGTCGCGACGCCGAAGTTGCCGCCGCCGCCACCCCGGGAGGCCCAGAACAGATCCGGGTGCGCGGTCTCCGAGCAGGTCAGCGTCTTCCCGTCGGCTGTGACGATTTTCAGGGACTCCAGCACGTCGCAGGTCAGGCCGTACTGCCGCGACACCACCCCGATGCCGCCGCCCAGCGTGAGACCCGCCACGCCGACGGTCGGGCAGGAGCCCGCCGGGATGCTCACCCCGTGCGCGGCCAGCTTCGCGTACACGTCCACGAGCCGAGCGCCGGCGCCGACCGTGGCGTGGCCGCCCGCGTACGACACGCCGCTCATCCGCGACACGTCGACGACCAGCCCGGCGCCCGTGGACCAGCCCGCGTAGCTGTGGCCGCCCGACCGGGAGGTCACCGGCACGCCGAACCGCCGCGCGAACGCCAGGCACTCCGACACGTCGGCCGCCGTCGCGCAGTACGCCACCCCGGCCGGCCGTACGGAGTCGAAGGCCGCGTTGAACACGTGGCGCGCGTTGTCGTACGACGCGTCGCCCGGCCGGATCAGCTTGCCGTCCAGTCCCCGGCCGAGCGCGGACCAGTCGGCGGGACGGGGACCGGCGGCGAACGCCGTGCCCGAGAAGGCGCCGGAGAAGGCGGCGGTCCCGGCGAGGGCCGAGACACGAAGGAAGCTCCGTCTGTCGATCATGGTCGTACTCCCGAGGTGGTGATCTACCTCGTGAGACGCGTGCTGATCCGGTCCGGTTGGTTACAGTGTCATCACTTCGTCCCTCGTGTCGGGTCTCACTTCGCGCCGATCCGCAGGGCCAGCGCGGGGCACATCTCCACCGCCTTCTGCGCGTCGCCGAGCAGCCACGAGGGGACGCCGGTGTCCATGAACACCGGAAAGCCGTGGTGGTCCAGCTTGACCAGCTCCGGCACGAGATGCGCGCACAGGCCGTGGCCCTGGCAGCGGGTCCAGTCGACCATGAGCCGGACGTCCCGCGCCTCCTCCACGGGCAGGGGGAGCACGCCCTTCGTCTCCCGTCCGCAGCCGCCGTGGAAGCGGTGCTCCTCCACGTCGTCGGCGAACGCGTCCAGGGCCGACAGCACGAACCGGGCCGAGCCGTCCGGGTGGAAGCAGGCGCCCCGGCCCTTCACGGCGGCCGCCGCCCGGCGGACTGCCTCGGGGCCGTCCGGGTCGCCGTCCTGGAGTTGCCGGAAGGCCCGCGCGAGGTCGGGCAGGCCGAGACGGCACGGGCCGCACTGCCCGGCCGACTGCGCGGCGAGGTAGCCCGCCACGCGTGCGGTCTCGCCGAGCGGGCAGGTGTCCTCGCCCAGCACGACCACGATTCCCGCGCCCAGTTCGCCGCCCGCCTCCTTCGCGCCGCGCCGGGACAGGACCGTGCCGCACGCCGCCTCGGCGGACATCCAGGTGCCGTGGTATCCGCCGAGCAGGAGGCCGTCACCGATCTTCGCTTCGCACAGGGCCAGCACGTCGGCCAGCGGCACCCCCGGAGGGGCCTCGACCACCGCGGGGGCGCCCACCGAGCCGCCGACCGTCAGCAGGATGGTCCCCGGCTCCTGCACGGTGCCCACCGCGGCGTATTCCTCCGGCCCCAGCTCGGCCAGCACGGCGAGCTGGGCGAAGGTCTCGGTGTTCGACAGCAGGGTCGGCAGGCCGTACACGCCGCTGTCGCTGGAGCGGACCTTGCGGCCCGGCGGCAGCCCCATCTCGCCGTTGACGGCGCGGACGAGCGCGCCGCCCTCGCCGGAGATGAACCGCTCCTCGATCGCCACGACGCGTACGAGCCCGGTCAGGCCGCGCTCGGCCACGGCGGCGGTGACCGAGGCCTCGGCGAGCTCGCCCGCGCCGACCGCGACCACCACCTCGCGGGAGCCGAGCGCGCTGGCCGCGAGCAGGGCGCCCTCCAGCACCAGGTGCGGCGCCCGGGTGAGCAGGGTCTTGTCCTTCAGGCTCGCGGGCTCGCCCTCGGCGGCGTTCACCAGCACGACGGTCTCGCCGTCACGGGCGGACACGGCGCGTAGCTTGCGCGCGAACGGGAACGCGGCCCCGCCCCGGCCCCGCAGGTCCACCTCCTCGGCCATCGAGATGAGCGCGTCGACCGTCTGGCCCGGCAGCCGGTCGTGGTACTTGTGATGGGCGTTGAGGTCGAGCCTGCGATGCTCGTCGAGCCCGGCGGTCAGCCGGGACGGGCCGAGCCGCCGGACGTTGGAGACGCGGTAGGGAATCACACGATCCTCCGGAGGCGGGGTTCCTGGGGGGTGGGCGGAGCATCACTCAGGACGTCGTTCAGGACGTCGTGCGGGAGACCGCCTGAGACGTCCCGCAGGATGTAGCGGGGGACGTCGAGGGCGGCGGGATCGGTGCCGGTGCGGGCGAGGACGGCCACCTCGGGCCGCGTCTGCGGCCTGACCGGCCGCGCGGTTCGCTCGCCAGGGCGCCGGCTGTCCTCCTCGCGGACCGTACGGCGCCCGGTGCCGGTGGTGGTGACGGCGGCGGGGGCGGCGCTCCATTCGTCGGTCGCGGCCTGCCGGGCCGGCCGGGTGGCGGCCGCGAGGCGGATCAGCAGGGCGGCGCCGACCGCCGCCAGGCAGGCCACGTAGCTGAAGGTGACCCACGGTGCGGCGGCCCGGCCGGCGGTCAGGCCGTGCAGGATCGCCACCGGCCACGCGAGGTAGGCCAGGTCGTGCAGCCCCCGCCACAGCCAGGGCCGCTCCGCCTGGGCGAACCTGCCCCGCATGACGCCGGTCGCGACGATCACGATGAACAGGTCGGAGGCCACGACCCCCAGCGAGACGTACACGTTGGTGGACGGCACCACCGACCCGTACGGCGGCACCAGCCCGGCGGCGATCTTCATGCCGATGTGCACGATGAGGAAGCCGATGCCGAGCAGGGCCATGGCCCGATGGACGAGCTGCACGCGCACCCGTTGCGCGATGGGCAGGATCACGCGGTCGGTCGCCGCCAGGCCCAGGGCGACCGTGGTGGTGAGGCCGACCAGCGAGAAGACGCCGGCGTAGAACGTGAGGAACGACTGGGCCTCGGCCAGGAACGCCGAGCCGCCGGATGTCCGGGTGGCGGCCAGCCCGCCGGTGATGACCACGGCGACCACGACGCCGAGGCCCACGCGTACGCCGCGCCGTTCGAGGTCGAGGCCGGGATTCGGCCGGGTGTGCCGGGAAGCCCCTCTGTTGGGCACTGATTTCCTCCGTCGTACTGCCTGGGGGGTGTGGAGGCGCCGTTCCCCGCCCACTTGGGTGGGGCCCTCGGGTGGGGGTGGCCTGCGTGAGGACCGGGCGGGGAACGGCACGATCGGGGCGCGGCTCAGCAGCGCAGGCCGCGGTTGATGCAGGTGACCACCGACCGCATCAGCCGGTCGGGCATCACGTTCTCGAAGTCGGCGTGGTCGGTGATCGGGTTGTGCCGCTGCTCGGGGAAGCTGTCCACCGCGAACGACGGCCCGCCCGGCACCGAGTAGGCCAGGGTCATGCGCAGTTGCGGGATCGCCCGGGTGCCCGCCGGGCAGGCGCCGTTCCGGGCGGGGAAGACGACGTGCGTCCGGTGGTTGGCGCTATCGGTGTTCTGGCCGTCCCAGCAGCTGGGGAAGTCGAGCACGCGCAGCACCAGGCTGCCCCGGGGACAGAGCGGATACTTCCCGGTCAGCCGGTTCGTGAAGCCGGTGCAGGTCCACTGGGCGCGGGCGTTGGCACCGCCGTTGGTGGCCGCCTTCGCGTCCCCGGTGATGAGCCGGAGGAACCGGGGCATCGCCACGACCCTGCTGACGGGGTTGCCGCGGAACTGCAGCGTGACCGACCGGGCGAGGAGGATCGTGCCGACGTTGCCCTCGGCCGCGCCGCCCGGCTCCTCCGTGTGCCGCGCCGTCACGTCCTCCGCCGTCGCTTCCTCTGCTGCCACGTCCTGTGCTGCCGGGTTCTCGGCTGCCACGTCTTCCGCCGTCGCGTCCTGGACGTCGGCGGGGGAGGCGGAGGGGGAGGGAGAGGCGGACGGCTGGGCGCCGAGGCCCTGCCGGCTGCGCAGCACCGGCCAGAAGTACGTGGACCTGTCGCCGAGCCGGCAGGTCGTGCCGCCCGCGGCGAGGCTCTCGTCGGTGGAGGACCCGTTGGTCGTGAGGTTGCCGACGTAGTCGTGGACGTGGTGCGCGCCGTTCGACACCCCGGGCGCGACGATGTGGTTGTCGGAGTTGCGGTGGCCGTTCTCGTTGCGTCCGCAGCGGGAGGTGAACGAGCCGCGCCCGGCGCGTACGCCGCCGTCGCCCGGCGGCACCCGCCGGATGTCGGCGAAGTCCTCCAGAGCCGGGCCGACGTCCTCGCACCCCGCGCCCTGGACGGACGGATCGCAGTGGTCGGCGAGGGCGGGCCGGACCCCACCGATCAGCGGGTTCAGCGGGCTCAGCGAGCCTCCGAGCAGCACGCCCGCCATGGCGAGAATGAGCCGTTTTCGCATGGATGCACCTTCTAGACGGTGGGGGTGGGGAGGGTGGAGTAGTCGACGAGACCCGTGCCTTCGAGCAGGGTCATGTGCTTCATCACGACGTCGACGGCCTGCCCGGCGAAGTCGCGAACCAGGCTGTTGCGGGTGCCCGCGCGGACCGCGGAGACGAAGGTGAACACCTTGCCGTGGGCGTTACGCAAGCGGTCCGCGAAGACGCGGTCGAACTCGGGGCCGCGTGCGGCGGCCATCTCGTCCAGCCACCCCCGCTGGTCCGGGTTCGGCTGGTCCGGCAGCGGGACGCCGAGCTTGGCGGCGAGCTCTCTGACCTGCGCGTCGAGTTTGGTGTGGTCCTCCACGAGGTGCCTGCCGACGTCCTTGACCTTCTCGCTGCCGGCCCGGTCCTGGGCCCAGCGCCCGGCGGGGATCTCCCAGAGCCCCGCCCAGCGCACCCTGACCAGCAGGTCGCGGTCGGCCGGGCCCAGCGGGCCGTAGGGGGTCTGCGTCCAGCCCGCCTGGGCCGACGACGCGCTCCTGGGGACGACCACGATCACCGTGACGGCCGCCGCGAAGAGGAAGACGCCGAGCACCAGGAGTTCCCCGAAACGGAACCGCATCGTGCCTCCTTTCGTGACCTTCGGTCGGAGGTACGCGGCGTCGCCGGGGGCGGTTCAGGACGTAGTCAGAAATAACTGGAGTTACGGATGTGGTGTACGAACAACTAACGCTGGTGCAAATATGTGGCCGTGCGTCGACAACTCGACAGCCGGTTCGTGCGTCTGGATTCCAATGACTACGACGACCCCGATCGAGAGGAACTCCTGATCAGGGAGCTTTACCGCGAGTTCGGCGGTCCGCTGCTGCGTCAGGTGCGCAAGACGACCGGCAACGACCTGCAATGGGCTGAGGATGTCGTCCAGGAGACGCTGGTGCGTGCCTGGCGCAACTCGGCGAAGCTGACATGGGAGCCCCACTTGCTGTGGGCGTGGCTCCTCACCGTCGCCCGCCGCATCGTGATCGACGGACGCCGCCGGCGCGGCGTCCGGCCCAGGGAGGTGGAGGCTCCCGAGGAGGACAGCCTTGCCGTGCCGGACGGCGCGGACCGCACGCTGGCGGCCATCGTGGTCGCGGACGCGCTGCGGAACCTGTCCGCCCAGCACCGGGAAGTTATCGAAGAGACATACTTACGCGACCGGACAGTAAGCCAAGCGGCCGAAGTTCTGGGCATCCCACCGGGTACCGTGAAGTCGAGGCTCTTTTACGCCCTGCGCGCACTTCGTACGGCCCTGAAGGAGAGGGGGGTGGCCAGCTGATGTCCGCGTCGTCGCCGCACTTCGACGTGGCAGCGTACGCCCTGGGAGTGCTGGACGACGACGAGGCCGAGGAGTTCGAGCGGCACCTCGACGACTGCGCGCCGTGCCGGGCGGAACTGCTGGAGACACAGGACCTGCCCGGCATGCTCGACGCCTTCAAGGACGGCTCCATCCCCTCGGAACGCACCATTCCCTGACCGGCCGGCTCCCGGCGTTCCGCCCACCCCGGTCGGCGCCTCCCCCCCCGTCAGCGCTTACCCCCGTCAGCGCCCGGTCAGCGCAGAGCCGCCGCCGGGAGGCCGAGCAGCTCCGCCAGCGCGCGTTCGCCTTCGGGGGTGACCTGGACGGCGCGGGTCGAGCCGATCCGCACGCACCACCCCGTCTCCAGCGCGTGGCGGCACAGCGCCGCTCCGGCGAGCCCCGCCAGGTGCGGCCTGCGCTCGGTCCAGTCGAGGCACCCGCGCGCCAGCGGGCGCCGGCCCGACGGGGCGAGGGGCGCTCCCAGGTCGGCGAACCAGCGCAGACCGGCGTCCGTGAGCGCGAAGCCGGTGTCCTGGCGCAGCAACCCGCGTTCGGTCAACGCCTCCGTGACGGCGATGCCGAGCCGGCCCGCCAGGTGGTCGTAGCAGGTGCGGCCGCGCGCCAGCGCCCCGGCCGCGCTCGCGGCCCGCAGCGTACGCGGCCGGTCCGGCCGCCCGTGCCCGGGTGCGGCCTGCGCCGCGAGGTCCTCGATCAGGTGGGCCACCTGGGCGTCCGCCAGCCGTACGTAGCGGTGCCGGCCCTGCCGTTCCGCGGTGAGCAGCCCGCCCTCGACGAGCCGGTCGATGTGCGCGCTGGCGGTGGAGGGGGCCACTCCGGCGTGCCGGGCCAGCTCGCCCGCCGTCCAGGCCCGGCCGTCGAGCAGCGCCAGGCAGAACCGCGCCCGCGTCTCGTCGGCGAGGAGTGCGGCGAGCGCGGCCAGACCGGAGGTGACCCGCCCGGAAGACGGCATGATCGGCGTGGACGGCGTGGACGGCGTGGACGGCATGGCCCCAGGATGCGGCACCCACGTTGCGCTCGCGACCGAAGAGTCCGTGGCGACAGAGCCCGCGGCGACGCGACTGGGCGGAACGCCGGGCCGTCCGGCTCCCGGGACCGCTGTCCGGCTTCCGGGACCGCTGTCCGGCTTCCGGGACCGCTGTCCGGTTCGGGGTTCTCGTCTGGTTCCTGGGGCTGCCAACCGGCTCGCGGATAATTCGTTATCGGGCGAAACGTCCTGGTCCTAACGTTGGCCGGGTGAGAACCGAAACGCGCGTCGACCGCGGCCAAGAGCTCCACCGTCCCGCGGCTCGCGCCGCCCTCGCGGCCGCGGGGGTCACGGTCCTGTTGTGGGCTTCGGCCTTCGTCTCCATCCGCAGCGCCGGAGAGGCCTACTCTCCCGGAGCCCTGGCCCTGGGACGGCTCCTCGCCGGGGCCCTCGTGCTGGGCGTGATCACGCTGGTCCGCCGGCCGGGGTGGCCGGCCCGTGCCGCCTGGCCGGGGATCGTCTGCTCGGGAATCCTCTGGTTCGGCGGCTACATGGTCCTGCTGAACTGGGGCGAGCGGGAGGTGGACGCGGGCACGGCGGCGCTGCTGGTCAACATCGGGCCGATCCTCATCGCGCTCCTCGGCGGCAGACTGCTCGGCGAGGGTCTGCCGCGCCCGCTGATCGTCGGCATGGCGGTGTCGTTCGCCGGCGCGGCGGTCGTCGGGCTCTCCATGTCCGGCGGCGGCCGGTCCTCCCTGCTCGGTGTGGTGCTGTGCCTGCTGGCCGCGGCGGCGTACGCGGGCGGGGTGGTCGTCCAGAAGCCGGCGCTCCGGCACGCGGGGGCGTTGCAGGTGACCACGTTCGGCTGCCTGATCGGGGCGGCGGCCTGCCTGCCCTTCGCGGGGGTCCTCGTCTCCGAGGCGGCGCGCGCCCCGCTGCCGGCGACGCTGAACATGCTCTATCTCGGCGTCGGCCCGACCGCCGTCGCCTTCACCACCTGGGCGTTCGCCCTGGCCCGCACGACGGCCGGCCGGATGGGCGCGACCACCTACCTCGTGCCCGCCCTGGTGGTGCTCATGTCGTGGCTGCTCCTCGACGAGGTTCCCGGCCCGCTCACGCTGGCCGGCGGGGCCCTGTGCCTGGTGGGGGTGGCCGTCTCCCGCCGCCCCGGCCGGGCCCGGACCTCCAGCTAGGTCCGGTGCGCGCCGAGTTGACGTCTGTGATGTCATGGGGTGATATCGGGTGCGGTGGTGCCGGGCTTTCGGTCAATGGGGATCGGAAAAAGGGACGTGCCCATCGTGGAGGAGTGGCGCATGCCTGCGACGCCGTACGGCCGGGCCGGGTCCGGGGACGTGCTGCCCCCTCCGCGCAGCTTCGGCGAGGAGGGCGGGCGCCTGTCCTACGGCGGCTACCTCCGGCTGCCCGAGCTGCTCGCCCAGCAGGAGCAGCGGTCCGGGGCCAGCGACGAACTGCTGTTCATCACCGTCCACCAGGTCTACGAGCTGTGGTTCAAGCTCTTGCTGCACGAGCTGGAGCGGATCAGGGACGCGATGACCGAGGGCGCCCTGTGGCGGGCGAGGCACCTGTTCCGCCGGGTGCACGCGGTCGAGAAGGTCCTGGTCGACCAGGTCCAGGTGATGGAGACCATGACGCCGCAGGACTTCCTGGAGTTCCGGTCGGTGCTCGCCCCCGCGAGCGGCTTCCAGTCGGTGCAGTTCCGGGAGCTCGAGTTCCTGTCGGGGGCCAAGGACCCCTCGTACCTCGGTAGGCTGCGGGGCGCGGGCGACGCGGAAATCGCCAGGCTGCGGCGTCGGCTCGCCGAGCCCACGCTGTGGGATGCTTATCTCACCGCCCTCTCCCAGCGTGGCCTGCCGGTCTCCGACGAGGAGATCATGGACTCCCTGCTGGCCGTGGCCCGCGACCGGGGATCGCATGACGATCTGTGGGACCTGGCCGAGGATCTCCTCACCCATGACGAGACGACCGCCCTGTGGCGGATGCGACACGTACAGATGGTCGAGCGCCAAATCGGGACGAAATCCGGTACCGGCGGCTCGTCTGGGGCACCTTATCTCCGGGGGCGGACGCGTTTGCACTTCTTCCCCCTCCTATGGGAACTACGGGCCTGGCTTTGAAATCCTCACAAGGGAGTGAGTTAGCGACATGCCGCTCGAGATGGCGCTGAACCGGCAGGAATCGGATGAAGCGCTGGACGCGCTTCTCCGCACCGCCGCCGACACCTGCGCACACGCGCCGGGAGCGCCGCACGTGGACGGGGAGGACCCCCTGACCTTCCTGCGGCGGTACTACCGGAACGTTCCCCCCGAGGACCTGGCCGACCGCGACCCGGTGGACGTGTACGGGCCCGCGACGGCCCACCGCCACCTGGCGCAGAACCGTCCGCAGGGCCGCCCCCTGGTGCGCGTCTACACCCCCACGCTCGAAGAGTACGGCTGGGATCCGGGCCGTACGGTGATCCAGATCGTCACCGACGACATGCCGTTCCTGGTCGACTCGGTGACGACCGAGCTGGACCGGCACGAGATCGGCACGCACCTGCTCATCCACCCGCAGATTCGGGTGCGCCGGGACATGACCGGCAAGCTGCTCGGCCCGGACCAGGAGCACGTCACCGGGCAGATCATCCGCGAGTCGTGGATACACGTCGAGATCGACCGGCAGTCCGATCCCGCCGTGCTCAAGGAGCTGGAAAGCGACCTGCAGCGGGTCCTGCAGGACGTGCGCTGCGCGGTCGAGGACTTCGCCAAGATGCGGGCGCTCGCCGTGCGGACCGCCGACGATCTTTCGGCCGAGCCGCCGCCGCTCGACACCGCGCAGGTCGAGGACAGCATGGAGCTGCTGCGCTGGCTCGCCGACGGCCACTTCACGTTCCTCGGCTACCGGGAGTACCGGCTTGAGGACACCGACGGCGGCGCGGCGCTGCGCGCCCTGCCCGGCACCGGGCTCGGCATCCTGCGGGCCGACAAGGCCGGGTCGGACAGCTTCGCGGCCCTGCCGCCGGAGGTCCGCGCGAAGGCGCGGGAGAAACAGGCGCTGATCATCACCAAGGCCAACAGCCGGGCGACCGTCTACCGGCCCCACTACCTCGACTACATCGGGGTCAAGCAGTTCTCCCCCGAGGGCGAGGTGATCGGCGAGCGCCGGTTCCTCGGGCTGTTCACCCATGTGGCGTACAACGAGTCGATCTCCCGCATCCCCGTCCTGCGGCGCAAGCTCGCGGAGGTGCTGGAGCGGGCCGGGCTGTCGCCCGACAGCCACGACGGCAAGGACCTCATCGAGATCCTGGAGACCTACCCCCGCGCCGAGCTCTTCCAGATCCCCGTGGACGAGCTGCTGCCGATCGCGCTCGGCGTGCTGCGGCTGCGGGAGCGCAAGCAGGTCAAGCTGTTCCTGCGCCGCGACGACTACGGCCGCTACATCTCCTGCATGATCTTCCTGCCGCGCGACCGCTACACCACCAAGGTCCGCCTGGACATGCAGCGGATCCTGCTCAAGGCCCTCGGCGGCACCTCGCTCGACTACAGCACCTCGATCGGCGAGTCGGCGCTGGCCCGGCTGCACGTGGTGATCCGCGGCGAGCGGGGCAGGCCGCTGGGCGAGACGCCGGTCGACCTGGAGGAGCTGGAGGCGCGGCTGGCCGCCACCACCCGCTCCTGGGAGGACGACCTCACCGACGCGATCAACGAGCTGTGCCCGGAGGAGGACGCGCCCGCGCTGCTGCGCCGGTACGGCGTCGCCTTCCCCGAGGGGTACAAGGCCGACTTCCCGGCCCGTACGGCGGTCGCCGACCTCAAGCGGCTGGAGGCGCTCGGCGACGAGCCGAACGCCATCGGCATGAACCTCTACGAGCCGTACGGCGCGGCGGAGGGGGAGCGCCGGTTCAAGGTGTACCGGCTGGGCGCGCCGATCTCCCTGTCGCGGGTGCTGCCGCTGCTCCAGCGCATGGGCGTCGAGGTGGTGGACGAGCGGCCGTACGAGATCGACCGCGACCACGACCCCGCCACCAAGGACGCCTGGATCTACGACTTCGGCCTGCGTTACACCCCTTCGGACGAGGTGCACCGCGACGAGTTCAAGCGGTTGTTCCAGGACGCGTTCGGCGTGCTGTGGCGCGGCGAGGTGGAGAACGACGGCTTCAACGCGCTCGTGCTGGCCGGCGGGCTGACCTGGGAGCAGGCCGAGATCCTGCGGGCGTACGCCAAGTATCTGCGGCAGGCCGGGAGCACGTTCAGCCAGTCGTACATCGAGCGGGTGCTGCGCGGCAACGTGCGGCTGGCCCGGCTGCTGGTGCGGCTCTTCGAGGCCAGGCTCGACCCCCGGCGGCCGGACGACGCCAGGCCGGAGGTCTGCGACGCGCTGACCGAGGAGATCCTCGCCTCGCTGGACGAGGTGGCCTCCCTCGACGAGGACCGCATCCTCCGGGCGTACCTGGAGATGATCCAGGCGACGCTGCGCACCAACGTCTTCCAGGCGGACCGTACGGACGGGCGGGACGCCGGGGCGGCCGGCAGCCAGTTCGTCACCGGCAGGCGCAAGCCGTACATCTCGCTGAAGTTCGACCCGCAGGCGATCAGCGTGCTGCCGCTGCCGCGGCCGAAGTACGAGATCTTCGTGTACTCGCCCCGGGTCGAGGGCGTGCACCTGCGCTTCGGCAAGGTCGCCCGCGGCGGCCTGCGCTGGTCGGACCGCATGGAGGACTTCCGCACGGAGATCCTCGGCCTGGTCAAGGCGCAGATGGTGAAGAACACCGTGATCGTGCCGACCGGGTCCAAGGGCGGATTCGTCGTCAAGAACCCGCCCCAGCTCAAAAACGGCGGGGGCGGCCGGGACGAGATGATGGCCGAGGGCGTCGCCTGCTACCGCCAGTTCATCTCCGGCCTGCTCGACCTGACCGACAACCTGGTCGCGGGGGAGGTCGTGCCGCCGCCCGACGTGGTGCGGCACGACGGCGACGACACCTATCTCGTGGTGGCCGCCGACAAGGGCACCGCGACATTCTCCGACATCGCCAACGGGGTGGCCAAGGAGTACGGCTTCTGGCTCGGCGACGCCTTCGCCTCCGGCGGCTCGGTCGGCTACGACCACAAGGCCATGGGCATCACCGCCAAGGGCGCCTGGGAGTCGGTGAAGTACCACTTCCGCACGCTCGGGGTGGACGTGCAGACCACCGACTTCACCGTGGCCGGCATCGGCGACATGTCCGGCGACGTGTTCGGCAACGGCATGCTGCTGTCAGAGCACATCCGCCTCGTGGCGGCCTTCGACCACCGGCACGTCTTCGTCGACCCCGACCCCGACCCGGCGCGGAGCTTCGCCGAGCGGCTGCGCCTGTTCGGGCTGCCCCGGAGCTCGTGGGCCGACTACGACAGGTCGCTGATCTCGGCGGGCGGCGGCGTGTGGCCGCGCACCGCCAAGTCGATCCCCCTCTCCCCGCAGACGCGCGCCGCGCTCGGCCTGCCCCACGGCGTCACCGCGCTCGCCCCCAACGACCTGATCAACGCGATCCTGCGGGCCCCGGTCGACCTGCTGTGGAACGGCGGCATCGGCACGTACGTCAAGGCGTCGTCGGAGACCCACGCGGACGCCGGGGACAAGGCCAACGACGGGCTCCGGATCAACGCGGCCGACCTGCGCTGCAAGGTCGTGGGCGAGGGCGGCAACCTCGGCTTCACCCAGCGCGCCCGGATCGAGTTCGCGCTGAACGGCGGCCTGATCAACACCGACTTCATCGACAACTCGGCCGGCGTGGACACCTCCGACCACGAGGTCAACATCAAGATCCTGCTCGACCAGGTCGTCCGCGACGGCGAGATGACCGACAAGCAGCGCAACCTGCTCTTCCTCGACATGACCGACGAGGTCGGCCGGTTGGTGCTGGAGGACAACTACGCCCAGAACGTGGTGCTCGCGGCGGCCCGCGCCCAGGCGCCGGAGATGCTGCACATCCACTCCCGCTACCTGCGGAGGCTGGAGCGCGCCGGGCTGGTCAACCGGGAGCTGGAGTTCCTGCCGTCGGACAAGGTGCTCGCCGAGCGGCGCCAGGCCGGGCTGGGGCTGGCCAACCCCGAGTTCGCCGTGCTGCTGGCCTACACCAAGCTCGTCGTGGACGCGGAACTGCTGCAGTCGGACATCCCCGACGACCCGTCCCTCGCGTCGTGGCTGGTGTCGTACTTCCCCTCGGCGCTGCGCGACCGGCTCCGGCCGTACATGGACTCCCACCCGCTCCGCCGGGAGATCATCACGACCCGGATCGTGAACGACGTGGTGAACTTCGGCGGCACCAGCTTCGTCTTCCGGTTCGGCGAGGAGACCGGCGCCTCCGCGCCCGACATCGTGCGGGCCTACCTGGTCACCCGCGAGGTCTTCGACCTGCCGTCGTTCGTCCGGCAGGTCGAGGCGCTGGACAACGAGGTCGACACCGCGACCCAGCTCGCCATGCTGCTGGAGGGCCGCAAGCTGTCCGAGCGCGGCACCCGCTGGCTGCTCGGCAACCGCCGCCCCCCGCTCGACCTCGCCTCCACGGCGCGGCACTTCATCGACGGCGCGGGCGGCCTGCTGCCGCACCTGCCGAAGCTGCTGACCGGCCCCGACCTGGCGGCGTACGAGGAGCGCAGGGACTCCTTCACGGCCAGGGGCGTGCCCGGGGAGCTGGCCGAGCGGGTCGCGGCGATGGTGCCGGCCTACTCCACCTTCGACCTCGTGGAGATCGCGACGTACACCGGCAGGCCGGTGAGCGAGGTGGCCGAGGTCTACTTCGACCTGGCCGACCGGCTCCAGCTCGCCCGGCTGCGGGAGCGGGTGATCGCGCTGCCGCGCGACAGCCGGTGGAACTCGATGGCCAGGTCGGCGCTGCGCGACGACCTGTACGCCGCCCACGCCACGCTGACCCGGGACGTGCTGATCCACAGCCGGCCGGGCCTGTCGCCGGAGGAACGGCTGGCGAGCTGGACGGAGGCCAACCAGGCCGCGGTGACCCGGTCGAGGCAGACGCTGTCGGAGATCTGGGAGAGCGACACCTTCGACCTGGCGACGCTGTCGGTCGCGCTGCGCGCGGTGCGGACGCTGGTCTCCACCAGCAACCTGCCGCACGCGGAGGCGTAGCCGCCTTCGGCGGTCCGGGTCAGCGGTTGAAGCCGCCGGTGACGACGCCCTGGTAACCGACGACGTGCACGGGCGCGGTGGACGCCTTGGGCGGCACCGCGCTCACGTACTGCTGGGTCTCGACGATCTGCCGCTTCTGGTGGATCATGAGGTCCTTCGTGGGGCTCAGCAGCCAGCGGGCCGCGGCGGGGACCGCCACCGGGCGGCCCTCGCTGCACTTCACCCCCTGGCCCTGGCCCGGCCCCTGCGCGCTGGTGATCCACGAGGACGTCCGGATCAGCGTGTACATCGTCAGCGCGCCGCCGTCGCGGGTGCGCAGCGCGAAGATCGGGTAGTTCGGCGCGGAGGCGAAGATCGACTCGTACGCCATGCAGTCGTCGGCCTTCGCCTTCGCCTTGGTCCTGCCGATCTCTTCGTAGAAGCCGGTGGTCTGCGGGCCGGGGGCGATCAGCCCGGAGGCGTATCCCTTGGGGCCCTCCTCGGCGACCGTCGCGTGCAGCGGGCCCATCAGGTTGGGACTGATCGCCACCGACGAGTCGCGCGACCCCAGGGCGATGGCGTACCCCTCCGCGTCGAGTTCGACCGCGGGCGGTTTCTCGCCGGGATTGAGCAGCGACGTGAAGCTGTTGCGCCACGGGCCGTCCTGGCCCTGCCGGACGAAGGTGAACACGCCGGTGCGGGCGCCGCCCGGCCCGCCGTGCCGTTCGGCGGTGGCCGCGAACCACTGGGCCGCGCCGCTCTGCCGGGGCACGAGCACCGTGCGGTGGTCCCAGTGGTAGCTGGCGGGCCGCCTGCCGCCCTGCGTACGGATCTCGGCGATCGTGATCGGGCGCTGGCCGTCCTGGGTGAGCTGGTAGGCCCAACGGTCGGCGTGGGCCGCCCTGAGCACCTCGTCGGTCTCCAGGAACGTGTCGAGCGCCCGTGAGGCGTCCTTCAGCGTCACCGCGGGCGGGCTCGGCGACGCCGAGGGTGAGGGGGACGGCGCGGGGCTCGCGCCACGCCCGTCGTGCCCGTCGCCCGGAACGGTGGAGACGGCCGCGGCAGGGGCCCGCGGCGGCTCCCCGCCCGAGCAGGCGAGGACCGTGGACGCCAGGAGGGCGAGGGCCAGCGCACTCCGAACGACCCCGTTCACGCCAGCCTCCCGATGCGATCGATGCACATGCTACCGAGGCGCGCTGCCTGACAGGGTCTCCGGTTCGCGTACCCTTTACAGACGTGGCAGTCATCGATCCAGCCGAAGAGATCAACGAGCTTGGCGGCACGCTGAGAGGCATCCAGGACGTGCTCGACCTCGACGCCCTGCGCAAGCAGATCGCCGAGTTGGAGGAGCAGGCTGCCGCGCCCGACCTGTGGAACGACCCCGACCAGGCCCAGCGCGTCACCAGCCGGCTCTCCCACATCCAGGCCGAGGTGAACCGCGTGGACGGCCTGAGCCGCCGTCTGGAGGACCTCCCGGTCCTGTTCGAGCTCGCGGCCGAGGAGGGCGACGAGGACGCGCTGGCCGAGGCCGACAAGGAACTCGCCGCGCTCAGGGCCGAGGTCGGCGCGCTGGAGGTGCGCACGCTCCTGGCGGGCGAGTACGACGCCCGCGAGGCCCTGGTGACCATCAACTCCCAGGCGGGCGGCGTCGACGCGGCCGACTGGGCGCAGATGCTGCTGCGGATGTACCTGCGGTGGGCCGAGCGCAAGGGCTACCCGGCGGAGGTCTACGAGACCTCCTACGCCGAGGAGGCCGGCATCAAGTCGGCGACCTTCACGGTCAAGGCCCCCTACGCGTACGG
The DNA here is from genome assembly GCF_014161415.1 of Microbispora sp. H10885. Classification (NCBI taxonomy): domain Bacteria; kingdom Bacillati; phylum Actinomycetota; class Actinomycetes; order Streptosporangiales; family Streptosporangiaceae; genus Microbispora; species Microbispora sp. H10885. The sequence continues at coordinate 525,091 of NZ_JABBWY010000004.1, forward strand.
CACGCTCAGGGGCGAGCACGGCACCCACCGGCTGGTCCGGATCAGCCCGTTCGACAACCAGGGCCGCCGGCAGACCTCCTTCGCGGGCGTGGACGTCGTCCCGGTGGTCGAGCAGACCGACCACATCGACATCAACGAGGACGACCTGCGCATCGACGTCTACCGGTCGTCCGGGCCGGGCGGCCAGGGCGTCAACACGACCGACTCGGCCGTGCGGATCACCCACCTCCCGACCGGGATCGTGGTCTCCTGCCAGAACGAGCGGTCCCAGCTGCAGAACCGCGCGACGGCGATGGCCGTCCTCTCGGCCAAGCTGCTGGAGCGCAAGCGCCAGGAGGAGGCCGCGGCGATGAACGAGCTGCGCGGCGAGTCGACGACGTCATGGGGCACGCAGATCCGCAACTACGTGCTGCACCCGTACCAGATCGTGAAGGACCTGCGCACGGGGGTGGAGGCGGGCAACCCCTCCGCCGTGCTGGACGGCGACCTCGACGAGTTCATCGAGGGCGAGATCCGCTGGATGCGCCGCCAGGAAGCCGGCGACGCCCAGTAGAGACGGCGGTTCTAATAACCGCTGACGTGTCCGACCGTCGCGACCAGGGCCAGGACGAGGAGCACGATCAACGTGATGGTCAGGGGCGTCAGCCCCAGGAATCCGTGGTTGTGCAGCTTGGCGCGGCCTTCGCGGCAGACGGGGCAGCGGCCCTCCACCACGGGGCCCGCGCAGGCGGCGCAGATCAGATGTTCGCAGCTCATAGCAGCTTTACCGGCCCATCGCTCGAGGGCTAATCGTTTTGTTTCCGTTATGGACGTTCCATGCCAGTGTTACCCCTAGACTGGCCTTCGGCCAAACGGAACGTCGATCGACAGCAAAGTGACCGGCGACCCCCGTACCGGCCGTCCCACCCCCTAGACTGGCTAGCCGTGATGCGCCCGTGATCCATTTCGATAATGTCACCAAGGTCTACGCGAACCAAAACCGGCCCGCCCTCGACCACGTGAGCGTGGATGTCGACAAGGGCGAGTTCGTGTTCCTGGTCGGTCCGTCAGGGTCGGGGAAGTCCACCTTCCTCCGGCTGGTCCTGAAGGAGGAGCGGCCCAACTCCGGCTCGATCCACGTGGCCGGCAAGGATCTCGCGAAGTTGTCCAACTTCAAGGTGCCGCACCTGCGCCGCCGCATCGGCTGCGTGTTCCAGGACTTCCGGCTGCTGCCGAACAAGAACGTCTACGAGAACGTGGCGTTCGCCCTGGAGGTCATCGGCAAGCCGCGCCGGTTCATCCGCAAGGTCGTGCCGGAGGTCATCGAGCTCGTCGGCCTGGAGGGCAAGGCCCACCGGATGCCCGAGGAGCTGTCCGGCGGCGAGCAGCAGCGGGTCGCGATGGCCCGCGCGTTCGTCAACCGGCCGATGATCCTGCTCGCGGACGAGCCCACCGGAAACATCGACCCCGCCACGAGCATCGGCATCATGAAGGTGCTCGACCGAATCAACAGGACCGGCACGACCGTCCTCATGGCGACACACGACGCGGCGATCGTCGACTCCATGCGCAAGCGCGTGGTCGAGCTCGAGGACGGCAAGATCGTCCGCGACCAGTCGCGCGGCGTGTACGGCCAGGCGTATTAGGAGTAACTGGGACCATGCGGGCCAACTTCATCTTCTCCGAGGTCTGGATCGGCCTTCGGCGCAATCTCACGATGACCATCGCGGTGATCGTGACCGTGGCCGTCGGCATGGCGCTGCTGGGCGTCGGACTGATGATCAACTCTCAGGTCTCGAAGCTCACCGGCTTCTGGAGCGACAAGGTCGAGCTGTCGGTCTACCTGTGTGTGAAGGGCTCGCCCTTCGACGCGTGCAAGAACAAGGGCGCGGTCACGCAGGAGGAGAAGGGCAGCCTGGAGCAGACGATCCGGGGCCTGCCCGAGGTCGAGTCGGTGAAGTTCGAGACTCAGGCCGAGGCGTACAAGAACTGGCAGAACACCGAGAACAACACGCTGCTGCTGTCGGTGACCAAGGTCGAGGACATGCCGGAGTCCTTCCGGGTGAAGCTCAAGGACCCGGAGAAGGCGGCGGTCGTCGCGAGCAACCTCAAGGGGCAGCCCGGCGTCTCCAACGTCGTCAACGAACGCGACCTGCTCCAGTCGGTCTTCGGCTTCATGGACACCCTGCGCAACATGGCGCTCGGCATCGCGATCCTGATGGTCTTCGCGGCCACCCTGCTGATCGGCAACACCGTGCGGCTGTCGGCGTACAACCGCCGCAGGGAGACCGGGATCATGCGGCTGGTCGGCGCGTCCAACATCTACATCCAGCTTCCCTTCGTGATGGAGGGGTTGATCGCGGGTCTGATCGGCGGCGTCCTGTCCGGCGTCCTGCTGATCCTCGTCAAGATCTTCATCTTCGAGGAGATCCAGACGTACATGGTGGCGCCCCTCGGCTGGGACACCGTCGCCGGTGTGATCACCGGCACCATGGCCATCGGCGTGCTGATCTGTGTCTTCGCGTCGTTCGTCACGCTGCGCCGCTACCTGCGGGTGTGAGTTCCGCGGACCGCGTAGCTTCCCGTAGCTCGTTTTCGCCCTTCTCGGCGACGGTAGGCTCCCCTTATGCCACGTGAGACCGGGCGCAAGCTCATCGCCCAGAACAAGCGTGCCAGGCACGACTTCTTCATCGAGGACACCTACGAGGCCGGGCTCGTGCTGACCGGCACCGAGGTCAAGTCCCTGCGGGCGGGCAAGGCCAATCTGACCGACGGCTACGCCTCGGTCGAGGGCGGCGAGGCCTGGCTGATCAACGTGTACATCCCGGAGTACAGCCAGGGGACCTGGACCAACCACGCCGCCCGGCGCACCCGCAAGCTCCTGCTGAACCGCAAGGAGATCGGCAAGATCGACGCGACGCTCAAGGAGAAGGGCCTCACCCTGATCCCGCTGTCGATGTACTTCAAGGACGGCCGGGCGAAGATCGAGATCGGTATCGCCCGGGGCAAGAAGGACTACGACAAGCGCCAGACGCTGATGGAGAAGCAGGCCAGCCGGGAGATGTCGCGGGCGATGTCCAACGCCGTCCGCCGGCGGGGGGGCCGCTAGACCGTGCGCGCCAGAGTGGTACGGGCCGCGCTCGCCCTGGGGTTGACCGCGCCCTTGCTCACCGGCTGTTTCGAGGAGCCGTCGCCCCACGAGGCGGTGCGCGACTTCCTCGTCGGCTGGCAGACCGGGGACTACGCGGCCGCCGCACGGCGGGCCGACGGCGACCAGGCGGCCGTACGGAAGGCGCTGGAGGACGCCCGCCTCCAGCTGGACGCCGCCTCGGTCCGCTTCTCCCTCAAGGGGATCAGCCAGGACGGCGAGGCCGCGCAGGCCGCCTACCACGCCGAGGTGGACCTCGGGGAGAACAACCCCCTCTGGCAGTACGACGGCACCCTGCCCCTGCACCTGGCCGGCGGCCAGTGGAAGGTGCGGTGGTCGCCGAGCGTCATCCACCCGGACCTGCACGCCGGGCAGCGTCTCGCGGTCGCCACGGTCCCCAAGGGCCGTAGGCCCATCCTCGACCGCGCGGGCGAGCCCCTGCAGGACGAGACGATGCTGCACGTCGCGGGGGTCACCCCGGCCGAGGTCAAGGACCCGGCCCACCTGTGCGAGCAGTTGTCGAAGATCACCGGGTTCGCCCAGGACCGGCTGCTGAGCCGCATCCTGTCGTCGCCGCCGCAGGACTTCGTCCCGCTCGCGACGTTCGGCCGGACGAAGTTCGCCCAGCTCAAGTCCAAGCTGGAGGCCATCGGCGGGCTGCGGTTCGAGATCGACAACGCGCCGGTGGCGCCCAAGTCGCCGACGCAGATCGTCGGGGTCGTGACGGCCATCACCCCGGAGGCGGAGCAGCGGCTCGGCGGGCCGCAGCGGGCCGGCGACACCCTCGGGAGGGACGGCCTGCAGAAGGCCTACCAGGACCAGCTCACCGGCTCCACCGAGACCCGGGTCGTCATCCTGGACAACGCCACCGGGCGGCAGGTCAAGGAGCTCAAGGCGTGGCCCGGGCGGGAGAACGAGCCGGTCCGCACCACGATCGACAGCCGTCTGCAGAGCGCCGGGGACGCCGCCGTCGCGGGGTCCCGCCCGGCCGCTCTCGTCGCCGTCAAGGCGTCCACCGGCGAGGTGCTCGCCGTCTCCACCAACCAGCTTCACCAGGAGCGGGACGCGCTCGCGGGCAGGTACGCGGCCGGCACCGCCTTCTCGATCGTCGTGGCCGAAGGACTGCTCAGGTCGGGCCTCGACCCCAAGCAGAAGGTGCCGTGCAGCGCCGACCGGACGGTGGGCGGGGCGCGCTTCCAGCAGCCCGGTGTGGACGGAGTGACGGTCCCCAGCTTCCAGACCGACTTCGCCCAGGGCTGCGTCACCGCGCTCGCGTCGCTGGCCCGGCGGATCAACGGCCAGGCGATCAGCCGCAGCGCGCAGCAGTTCGGGATCGGCTCCGGCTGGAAGCTGCCGCTGCGGACCTTCAGCGGCTCGGTGCCCGCCGCCCAGGGCGACGCGGCGGTCGCGAAGATCATCGCCGGGCAGGGCGCCAAGGTGAGCCCGCTCGCGATGGCCCTGGTCGCGGGAGCCGTCAAGTCCGGCACCTGGCGCCCCCCGACACTGGTCACCTCGCCCGCCGCCCCCGACCCGGCGGTGGAGGAGGCGGGCGGGTCCGCCGCGGTCACGCCGGCCACGCTCGACCCGGCGGTCACGGCCAAGCTGCGCACGCTCATGCGGGCCGGCGTCACCTCGGGCGCGGCGGCCCCCGCCACCGCCCCCGGCGAACCCGTGTACGGAGTGGCGGCCCAGGTGACCCAGGCGGAGAAGAAGGAGCGGACGAGGCTGTCGTGGTTCGTCGGCTGGCAGGGGGACGTGGCGCTCGCCGTCCTGGTGGAAAGCGGTGACCTTCAGGCCGCTCCGGCGGTCGCGGGAGGCTTCTTCCGGGGCGCCCAGCCGCAGACCTGAGACAGAGCTGACCCGAGACAGTGCCTACCTGAGAAAAACCGGGGAGCGCGAGCAACCATCGGGGGCCCGACCGGCGTCTTTCAAGGTGACTGGGACCCGCTCGGGGGGTTGCGGGCCCAGTCGTCGTGATGAGGACAGGGCTCCATCTCGGGGGGAGCCCTGCCATCCGGACCGGCTCGACCCTGCCGGTCGGCCCCCGGGGCGCCGCGTCACGCCGCGCCCCGGGGGCCTCGGCGTCCCGGCGGGTCCCGGTGAGGCGCGGCGGGTTCCGGCGGGAGGAATCGAAGTCGCGTCGCGGCTGTTGTCATGAGTAAGCTTGTGTTGCCGGGCTCTCGGGTCCGGCTCTCAGCCTGAGATCTCGACCAGGGGGTGACCGGTTTCGACTTCGGCATTGCAAGTCAGGAGAAGCGGGTCGGGGACTGCGGACATAACCCCGTCAACACTGTGACCGCGACAATTAAGTGCCAATAAGAAGAGCACTGAGGTGAGCCAGGCTTCCCTGGCTCTCGCCGCCTAAGCAGCGAAAAACCTCTGTCAGCCCGGGAGTGCCTCCGGCCCGGAACTGACATCGCTAGGAGGCTCAACCGTCCGACCCGGTCACGGGGCCGTACGGGAAAACAAACAGTGACTGAGCCCGTCGGCGACTCGCCTGTGTGATCGCCGGGGCTGAGAAAAGCACAACAGGCTGCACCCGGAGAAGTCCTGTCTTGGTGTTGAAGGACGCGGGTTCGATTCCCGCCACCTCCACCGGACACGAGGGCCCACGGCCGCGAGCGGATGCTCGCTCCCGTGGGCCTTCGCGTTGTCCGGGCGACTTCTGCGATGGCCGGCCGTGTTTCGGGCAGCCGAATTGCCGCCCGGAGTATCCGGATGGTAACGGTTAGTGCCGATCGGCGGATCCGTCCACCAGGGGATCGCCATCATGTGCGGGTGAACCGGCGCAGATCGTGGATCGTGCTCCCGGCCGCCGCGCTCAGCGTGGCCGCCCTGGGCGCGGCCGTCGTCGTGGTGGTCAGGGCCGTGTCCTCGAAGGAGTCGCCGAACGTCGCCGACGCGGTGGCGGTCGCGCTGGCCGCCGTGACCTCGGGGATGGCGGTGCTGGGATGGGCGCGGAACAGGGCCGCGCCCCGTGCGGCCCGTCCCGATCAGGTGTCCGCGGCCAAGGACACCCTCGTCGCCCTGGTGCGCAACGCGTGGCGGGCCGAATCGATGATCCGCGGACTGGAGCCCGACCCGATTCCGGTGGTCTGGCGGCTCACCGACGACACCGGCCTGCTGCACCACCGGCACCTGATCGGCGAGGGGAGCCTCGAAGGCGTCGGCAACGCGGTCGCGGAACTGGCCGGAGACTTCCTGAAGCTCCGGCGTCGTCGTCTGGTCATCACCGGCGGTCCCGGTGCCGGCAAGACCACCCTGGCCATCCAGCTCCTGCTGGAACTGACGGGGAAGGGGCGCGACCCGGCCGATCCCGTGCCGGTGCTGCTGTCGCTGTCGAGCTGGGATCCCGCGGCCGGGGACCTGCACTCCTGGCTGACCAGGAGCCTGGAGCGCGACTACGAGGCGCTGGGCTCGGCGGAGTTCGGCTCCGGGGTCGCCCTCGAACTCGTCAGGGGCGGCCACATCCTGCCCGTCATGGACGGCCTGGACGAGTTGCCCCGCCCGCACCGGGCCGCGATCGTCAGGGCGCTCAACGCCTCCCTGGACGCGGCCGAGTCGTACATCCTCACCAGCCGTACGGAGGAGCTGGCCGAGGCCGTCGAGGACGCGAAGCAGCCGTTGCCGTCCGCGGCCGTCATCGCGCCGGCGCCGCTCACCCCGGCCGACGCCGAAGGGTACCTGCGCACCTGCCTGCCGCCGGCGCCCGGCCCGGTCTGGGAGAACGTCCTGGACGGCCTGCGTACCGGAGAGCTGAAGGGGTTGTCACAACTGACGGCAGCCCCTCTCGGTCTGTGGCTCCTGCGCGCCGTCTACATCGACCCCCAGGCCGATCCGGCCCCGCTGACCGGGCGGCTGGGGCAGGATCCCGACGAACTGCGGGGCCATCTGTGGGACGGCCTGATCCCGGTGCTTCTCGCCGCGCGTTCGCCCGGTGCGTCGCCGACCGGCCGCGCCGGGCCGCCCGAACTGACGCCGAGGCATGTGTGGGACGCCGGCCAGACGCGCCGCCACCTGAGCTACCTGGCCCGTGTGCTCTCCAGGAACGGCACCCGCGACCTGGCCTGGTGGCGGCTGGGCGGGCTGGTGCTCGACGCCGACGAGCGCAGGCGGGCGGCCACCACCACCTGCCTGGTCGTCGGCGTGCTCTTCGGCATGGTCGCCGCGTTCGCGGGGCTCCATCCGCTGGTCACCCTTCCGGTGGGCTTCGGCGCGGGACTGGGGGTGATGACCACCACCCTGCTCGGGTTCACCGGGACACCCGGTCACGTCAGCGTCGAGTTCCGCGGCAGGGTGCGGGATCTGGCACGGCAGATCACGATCGTGCTCCTGCTCAGGATCCTGATCGGGATGGTCAGCGTCTCCGGCGTGGCGCTCGTGGCCGACGCGCAGCCCGGACTCGCGATAGAGGCCGGGATCTGGGCGGGCCTCGCGCTCGGCCCGGGCCTCGTGCTCATCCAGTGGATGCAGCAGCCCACCCCTCTCACGGCGGCGACCACGCCGTACCACGCCTGGCGGGCGAGTCGTACTCTCGCCGTCCTGTGCGCCGCGGTGCCGGGAGCCGGGGGCGGGGTGTTCACCGGACTGGTGGCCGGGCTGGCGAACGGACCCTGGTTCGGGATCAGGCTCGGCGTCCTGTCCGGAGCCTTCATGGCGCTCGGGTTCGGGCTCACCATGCTCCGCCACAGCGCGTGGCCCGCGTACCTGATCACCAGCCGGCACCTGGCCGAACAGGGGAAGTGCCCGAGAGACCTGATGGACTTCCTGGACGACGCGCACCGGCTGGGGCTGCTGCGGGTGGTCGGCCCGGTCTACCAGTTCCGCCACGCCGACCTGCAGGACCACCTCGCCGCCGGCACCCGGGTGCCCGCGCGGCCGCGCGGAGGGGCCTAGAGTCGTGGCGTGCGTGGGAGGGAGTCCCATGTCAGGAGCCAGGAGGGGAAGCAGGTGGGGGAGCGGTTGGCAGAGCCGGGCGCGGAGCGTGCGGGGGAGCCGCGGGTGGTGGTGCGCAGGTCACTGCCGTCGCAGCCCGCCGTACGGGCCTCGGCCTCGCTGTTCCTGACCGAGGCCGAGCGGCAGGGGGTGCGGGCCGGCCGCACGATGCTGTACGTCGGGCCGGAGCCCGCGCCGGCGCATGTGGCGGCGGGCCTGCGGGTCGAGCCCGGGACGCCGGTGCTGGCCCGGCGCAAGCTGCTGCTCGCCGACGAGGTGCCGGTGCGGGTGGCCACCAGTTTCCTGCGGCTCGACCTGTTCGGGGGGACGCCACTGGTGGAGCCCGGTTTCCTGCGCCCCAGCCTTCAGGCGGCGATCGAGGCACTGGGACACCGCTTCGGCCGGGCGGAGGAGCATCTGATCGCCCGGCCCGCGGAAGGGGACGAGGCGGTCACGCTCGATCTCGGCCCCGGCGAGTGGGTGGTCCGGATCGTGCGCGCCGCCTACTCGGCCGACGATCTCCCGATCCACGTGCTGGAGACCGTCTGCGCCGCCTCTCGCCACATCTTCGAGATCACTCAGGTGAGCGGCGCCGACGAGTTCTGAGCGACGTAGGTGTCGATGTCCCTGAGCAGGGCCGACTTGCCCGGGCCGTCGAGGAAGGACGCCCGGACGGCGGTGCGCGCCAGGTCGGCCACCCCGTCGGCGTCCAGCGAGAGCAGTTCCGCCGCGACGCCGTACTCCTGGTTGAGATCGGTGCCGAACATGGGCGGGTCGTCGGTGTTGACCGTGACCGGCACCCCGGCCGCGACCAGCGTGGGCAGCGGGTGCCGCGCCAGGTCCGGTACGGCCCCCGTCCGGACGTTGGAGGTGAGGCAGACGTCCAGCGTGATCTGGTGCTCGGCCAGGTGCTCCAGCAGCGCCGGGTCCTGCACGCTGTGGATGCCGTGCTCGATCCGCTCCGCACCGAGATCCCGTACGGCGTCCCAGACGCACTGTGCGTCGGTGACCTCACCGGCGTGCGGCACCGAATGGAGCCCGGCGGCGCGGGCCGCGGCGAAGTGCGGTGCGAACAGCGCCCTGGGCACGCCGTTCTCCCCACCGCCGAGCCCGAAGCTCACCAGCCCGTCCGGCCGCTGGTCCAGTGCGAGGGAGAGAGTCTGGTCGGCGGCCGGGATCCCGAAGTCGCCGGGAATGTCGAAGCACCAGCGCAGCACGGTGCCGAAGTCCGTCTCGGCCCGGCGTCTGGCGTCCTCGATCACCTCGCAGAACTCCTCGGGCGCGAAGCCGCGGGCCAGATGGGGATACGGGGTGATCGTGAGCTCGGCATATCGCACCCGCTGGGCGGCCAGGTCGCCGCCGACGCCGTGGATGAGCGTCCACAGGTCCTCGGGCTTCCTGATGAGGTCCGCGACCTGCAGATAGACCTGGAGGAAATGAGCGAAGTCGCGGAAGTCGTAGAACTTCTCGACCAGGGCGGGATCGGCGGGCACGGGCGTCGAGCCTTCGTAGCGCGCCGCGAGGCCGGCCACGATGTGGGGTGACGCCGCGCCGACGTGGTGAACGTGCAGCTCTGCCTTGGGCAGCCCGGCGATGAACCGGGTCAGTTCGGGGGAGATCACGCCCCCGACCGTAACAACCGCGCGGAGGCTCGCTCCAAGCGATTTCCCGGTATCTCACACCACTTTGTCAGGATTACGGCTTATTGCCCCGCGGGCAGTTCGCTGAGCACGGCCGAGACCGTGCTTCTGGTGCCGTCCGGGTGCAGGATCTCGACCCGCGTGCTGTCTCCCGGCCGGAGCGTGGCCATGATCTGCGACAGGGCGGTGGCGGTGGGGGTCGCGGTGCCGTTGACCCGCACGATCACGTCACCGGGGCGGATGCCCGCCTTCTCCGCGCCGCCTCCTGGGGTCACCGAGCCGACCACCACGCCGATCGGGTCGCCGTTCGCGTCGACCGCGGTGCCGACCCGTACGCCGAGGGCGGCCCGGCGGGTGTTGACGACCCGGCCGTACCTGATGATCTGGCGGGCGACGTCGGTCGCGGTGTCGCTCGGGATCGCGAAGCCGAGGCCGGGCGCGGTGCCCTGCTGAGGGTCGACGGCGGCCAGCGTGGGGATGCCGATGACCTGCCCGGACAGGTCGACCAGGGCGCCACCGCTGTTGCCGGGGTTGATGGGTGCGGAGGTCTGCACGGCGTTGGTGATGGTCGCGGCTCCGCCGCCGGCGTGCCGTTCGCCCGTCACGGTGCGGCCGAGTGCCGACACGATGCCGTCGGTCACGCTGCCGGAGAAGCCGAGGGGGTTGCCCATGGCCAGCACGATCTGCCCGACCTTGAGGTTCGCGGAGCGGCCGAACGTCGCGGGTGTCAGCCCGTGGGCGTCCTCCACGCGGATCATCGCGAGGTCGCCCGCCGGATAGCTGCTCACGAGCCGGGCCTTTCTGGACTTGCCGCCGGTCGCCAGCGTCACCCGGAACTCCGTGGCGTTACCCACGACGTGGGCGTTCGTCAGGATGTGTCCCTCCGTGTCGTAGACGATGCCGGAGCCCAGCGCCTGCCCGGTGGTGATCTGCACGGTCGACGGAAGGACCTTCTTGATGACCTGCTCGTAGGCCGACTCGAGCTCCACCGCCCGCGGGGGCGCGAGTGGGGTGCTCGGCGCCGTCCCCGCAGGGGGCGGGGTGGTCTCGGCGCCGGGGGTCCGCGGCGCGCACCCTCCGACGACCAGCGCCGCCACGGCCGTGCCGGCGGCCGTACGGAGGACCTTCCGTGAGAGCTGCATAGCCCCTGTCTACCTGCGGTGATCGTGGCCGCAAGGCGGCGCGCCGCCGTGCGGGCGGGTCATGACCGGCCCCGGACCCGTTGGCGAATATTCCTCTAGAATATGGTTCTACGCGGAGTCGAAGCTGGAGGATCACATGGCGATCGGGCTGAACGAGGAGCATGAGGCGCTCCGCGAGTCGGTGACCGGATGGGCCGAGCGGGCCGTGCCCGCCGACGTCGTACGGAACGTGGTCGGCGTCCTCGCCCAGCCGGGAGCCCGGCCTGGAGTTCGGCCTGGAGCCCAGCAGGGCGCGGAGCCGGGCGCCGAGCCGGGAGCGGAGGAGCGTCCCGCCTTCTGGCCCGCCCTCGCCGGCCAGGGGCTGCTCGGGCTGCACCTGCCCGAGGAGTACGGCGGCTCCGGCTACGGCCTGCTGGAGGCGGCGGTGGCGATCGAGGCGCTGTCGGAGCGGATGATGCCCGGCCCGATGGTGCCGACCATCCTCGCCGGCGCCGCGATCCTCGCCTCCGAGGCAAAGGCGCGGGCGGATGTGCTGCCCGGGCTCGCCGACGGGTCGCTGACCGGCGCGCTGGCCCTCGACAGTGAGATCACCGGAGAGATCACCGGTGAGGCGACCGGTGAGAGCGAGGGGGGCGGGCTCACGATCAGCGGAACCGCCGCGCACGTCCTCGGCGCGGGGGTGGCCGACGTGCTGGTGCTCCCGGTGACCACGAACACCGGGGAGGAGTGGGTGGCGATCGACGCCGCCCAGGCGAAGATCACAGTGGTCCGGCCGCTCGACCTCACCCGCGGCGTGGCGATGGTCGAGGTGTCCGGGCTCGAGGTGCCCGCCGAGCGCGTGCTGACCGGTCTGACCAGGAACGAGGTGCTCACGGCGGCCGCGATCGTCCTCGGCGCGGACGCTGCGGGGGTGGCCGCCTGGTGCGTAGCCGCCGCGGCCGACTACGCCAAGGTGCGGGTGCAGTTCGGCCGGCCGATCGGCCAGTTCCAGGGGGTCAAGCACAAGATCTCCCGCATGCTGGTGGCGTTGGAGCAGGCCCGCGCCACGGTTTGGGACGCCACCCGGGCCGAGGGCGCGGAGCGCGACTACGCCGCCGCGATCGCCGCGGTCATGGCGCCCGACGCCGCCGTGCAGTGCGCCAGGGACGCAATCCAGATCTTCGGGGGCATCGGCTACACCTTCGAGCACGACGCGCACCTGTACTACCGTCGCGCGCTGACGATCCGCGCGCTGCTCGGCGCGTCCTCCGAATGGTCCGATCGGGTGGCCGCCCTGGCGCTGAAGGGCGTCACCCGGGAGATGGAGATCGACCTGCCCGAGGAGTCGCGGCCGTTGCGCGAGGCGATCCGGGCGGAACTGGCCGGGATCGCCGCCCTGGAGGGCGCCGAGCAGCGGCGGGCCCTTGCGAAGGCCGGGTTCGTCATGCCGCACCTGCCCCGCCCCTGGGGCCGCGCGGCCTCACCGCTGGAGCAGGTGCTCATCCACCAGGAGGTCAGGGCGGCCGGGATCAGGCCACCACAGATGATCATCGGCGCGTGGGTGGTGCCGTCGCTGGTCACGTACGGCACGCCGGAGCAGCAGGAGCGCTTCCTGCCCGCCACGCTGAGCGGTGAGCTGGTCTGGTGCCAGTTGTTCTCCGAGCCCGAGGCGGGGTCCGACCTCGCCTCGCTGCAGATGAAGGCGGAGCGGGCCGAGGGCGGCTGGCGGCTCACCGGGCAGAAGATCTGGACCTCGGTCGCGCACGTCGCCGAATGGGCCATCTGCATCGCGAGGTCCGACACCTCCAGGCCCAAGCACGACGGCATCACCTACTTCCTGGTGGACATGAAGGCGCCCGGCGTCACCGTACGGCCGCTGACCGAGATGACCGGGGAGAACCTGTTCAACGAGGTGTTCCTCGACGACGTCTTCGTGCCGGACGAGATGGTCGTCGGAGAGGTGAACGACGGCTGGCGGGTGGCCAGGAACACGTTGTCGAACGAGCGGGTCAGCCTGTCGTCCGGCTCGGGCGGCACCGGGGCGTCGGTGCCCGACCTGCTCGGCCTAGCGGGCCGGCTCGGCCGCGAGCTCACCCCCGCCGAACGGCAGGACCTCGCCGGGGTCGTCTGCGAGGCGCACTCCATCAACGCGTTGTCGTTGCGGGTGACCCTCAGGCAGCTCGCGGGCGACGAGCCGGGCGCCGACGCCTCGGTGCGCAAGCTGCTGTCCACCGCGCACGCCCAGCACGTGTCGGAGGCGGCGGTGTCGCTGATCGGCCCGGCCGCCGTCACCGCCGCCGACTGGAGGCTCGGCGACGCCGGCTACTGGAACCGGGCCGTGCTCGCCACCCGCGCGATGACGATCTACGGTGGCACGACCGAGGTGCAGCTGAACATCATCGCCGAGCGCCTGCTGGGCCTGCCCCGCGACCCCGAGCCGGGCAAGTAGTCCCCGTCGTCCGGCCGCTACTGGAACTGGAGACATGTCTTTCTGGGACGCGGCCGGACGCCGCTGGCCGATCTGGGGCGGGTTGCTGGTCGGCGTGCTCGCTCTCGGCCCGGTGCTCGGGCCCGGGTTCACGCTGGCCTACGACCTCGTGTTCGTCCCGGAGCCGGGGTTCGGCGCGGCGGCCTTCGGGCTGTCCGGCACGCTGCCCCGCGCCGTCCCCAGCGACGCGCTGGTCGCGGCGCTCGGCCTCGTCCTGCCCGGAGCGCTGGTCCAGAAGGCCGTCCTGCTGGGGATCTTCGTGCTGGCCTGCTGCGGCATGGCGGCCCTGACCGAGCGGTGGCCGCCCACCGCGCGGGTGGCCGCCGCCGTGTTCTACACCTGGAACCCCTTCGTCGCCGAACGGCTGTTGCTCGGGCACTGGGCGCTGCTGCTGGGGTACGCGGGGCTGCCCTGGGTCGTACGCGCCGTGTCCGGCGGAGGGCGGCGGGCGATCGTGGTGGCGCTGCTGCCGGCGGCGGCCGGCGGCTTCATGGCGATGATCGTCACGCTCGTGACCGCCGCGCCCGTGGCGGCGTACGCGCGTGACAGGGCCCGCAACGGAACACCCTGGAGACCACTGCGCGTGTTCGCGGTGTCGTGGGTCGTGCTGAGCCTGCCCTGGCTGGTGCCGAGCCTGGTGCGGCCGGGAGGGGTGCCCGGCGACCCGGCGGGCGTCGACGCGTTCGCGGCCCGCGCGGACACGCCGTTCGGGGCGCTCGGCAGCCTCCTCGTGCTGTCCGGGATCTGGAACGCCGAGGCAGTGCCACCGGGGTACGGCGCGACGCTGCCGCAGATCCTGCGCCTGGCGGCGGTCGTCGTGACGCTGACCGGTTTCGCCCTGGGGAGAGGGGTTCCGGCGCGGCCGGGTCTGGCGGTGGCGGCGGTGGCGGGGTTCGCAGTGGCCGCGCTGGGCGTCACCGAGGCGGGGCGGGCGGCCCTGCGCGTGCTGGTGACGCACTGGGCGGGGTTCGCCGTTCTCCGGGACGCCCAGCAGTACGTGGCTCCGCTCGCGCTGGCGCAGGCGCTCGGCCTCGGGGCGGTCGCGGCCCGCTTACGGGGAGCGCCGGTGAGTTCGGTGGCCAGTGTGGTGACGAGCGTGGTGGCGGCGGGAGCGCCGCTGCTGCTGCTCCCCACGCTGGCTTTGGGTGGTCTGGGCAGGCTCGCGGCGGTGCCGTACCCGCGGGATTTCGACGAGGTGCGCGCCCGGGTCGCCGCCGACCCCGTCCCGGGGGACGTGCTGCTGCTGCCGTGGGAGGCGTACCGCGCCTACGACTGGAACGCGCGGCGCTCGGTGCTCGACCCGCTGCCCCGATATCTGACCCGGCGGGTGGTGTGGAACGACATGGTGCGGGTGGGGGACGGAGGGAGAGACGGCGCGAGAGGCGGGGTGGTCGGCGCCGAGGACCCGCGTGCCCAGGAGCTGACGCCGCTGGTGCGGTCGGGGGCTCCGCTGACCGAGGGGTTGCGGCGGGCCGGATTCCGCTTCGTCGTGCTCGACGGCGACCGATCGAACTGGAACGAGTTCCACTCGCGGCTCCGGGGCGCCCGGCCCGTCTACACCGGCAGGTACGCCGCGCTGTACGCCGTCGACGCCCCTGAGCAGGCGCCGGATACGGGCCCGCCGGCCTTCGTCGTTATCCTGGGCTGGTTTGTCTCTTTTTCGTATATCTACCTTATGGTAAGAGAATCTGGTTCTAGTGTCGTCAGGCGTCGATCGTCAGACGTCGGTGAAACGGTCGAGTGAGGAGCCCTTCCATGCGCGTGCTTCTGGCGGTGGCCGTCGGCGGTCTGCTCGCCGTGGGTGCCACGGTGGGCCTGGTCAACGTGGCCGACACGGCTCCGAGCCCGGTGAACAAACCCCTGTACAACTACGGCAGCCGCTGACCGCCCCGCCGTGCCCGCTTCCCAGCCTCGGCAGGAGGCCCGTCCCCTGCTGGAGATCGTGGTCCCCGCCCGCAACGAGGAGGCGCGGATCGCCAGGGGACTGACGGAGCTGTGCGAGAGACTCGCCGCGCTGCCGTACCCCGCGCGGATCGTCGTCGTGGACAACGCCAGCACCGACGCGACGCCGGACGTCGTGCGCGCACTGCCCCCGCGTACGACGCCGATCCGGCTGATCCGCTGTGAGACGCGCGGCAAGGGCGCGGCGGTCCGGGCCGGGCTGCTCGCCACCACCGCACCTCTCATCGGGTTCTGCGACGTGGACATGGCCACCGACCTCGCCGCCCTCGACACGGTGGTCCGGCTGCTCGGCGCCGGGCAGCCCGCGGTCATCGGCTCCCGCGCCGCGCCGGGCTCGGTCGTCGAGGCGCGGCACAGCCGGGTGCGCAGGCTGGGCGCCTGGGTCTTCCGGGCTCTGGCCCGCCGGGTCACCGGCCCCATCGGGGACACCCAGTGCGGGTTCAAGTTCTTCCACGGCGACCTCGGCCGCCGGGCCGCCCGGCGGCTGCGCACGACCGGATTCGCCTTCGACGTGGAACTGCTGGCCCACGTGCACCTGCTCGGGGCCGGCGTCCGGGAGATCCCGGTGGCGTGGAGGGACGTCGGCGGCTCGACGTTCTCGTGCTGGCGGCACAGCTGGGGGGTCTTCCTGCAGATCGCGGTCATCTGGGTCAGGACGCGGCCCGGCGGCCGCGCGGCCCGCCCCCGTCTCTCCCTGTCCTTTGATCACACAGCCTCCGAGCACGCGTCATCCGATCATGCTTCCTCCGTCACCGCCTGACCCCTGCCGCGCCGGCCTGCGTGTCGCCCTCGTCAACTGGCGCGATCCCTGGCACGAGCGGGCCGGGGGCGCCGAGGCGTACGCCTGGGAGATCGGCAGGCGGCTCGCGGAGCGGGGGGCGGACCTCACGTTCCGCACCGCGCGCGGCTCCGGGCAGGCGGCCGCCGAGAGCGTGGCGGGGATCAGGATCGTCCGCGGCGGCGGCACCTTCACCGTGTACGCCCGCGCGGCGGCGTGGCTGTGGCGTCACCGCCGCGAGTTCGACGTGGTGATCGACTGCCAGAACGGGATCCCGTTCTTCACCCCGCTGTTCGTGCCGCGGTCGGTGCGGGTGCTGTGCGTCGTGCACCACGTCCACGACGCGCAGTTCGGCGTGCACTTCCCCGGCTGGCTCGCCCGGCTGGGACGGTTCCTCGAAGGCCCGGCGGCCCGCCGGGTCTACCGGCGGCACCTCTGCGTGGCGGTCTCCCCGTCCACCGTCGAGGCCATGCGGCGCAGGCTCGCCTGGACGGGGCCGATCACCGTCGTGCCCAACGGCGGGCACCCGCCCCGGCAGGCCCGTCACGAACGGACCGAGCGGCCCTCCCTCGTCTGCGTGGGGAGGATGGTGCCCCACAAGCGGATGGAGCTCGTCGTCGGCCTCGCCGAGACGCTCCGCGCGGAGTGGCCGGATCTCACCGTCGACCTGGTCGGCCGGGGTCCCGAACTCGGGCGCCTCACCGCCCTGGTGGCCGAGCGCGGGCTCACCCACGTCGTACGGCTGCACGGGCACGTCCCTGAGGAGGAGAAGGAGCGGCTCGTCGGCCGGGCCTGGGCGCATCTGTCCGCGTCCCAGGGCGAGGGCTGGGGGCTGAGCGTGCTGGAGGCGGCGGCGCTCGGCGTGCCGACGGTCGCCTTCGACGTCGACGGCCTGCGCGACGCCGTACGCGACGGGCGTACGGGCTGGCTGGCGGGGGAGGGCCGGTCGCTGGCGAAGGTGACGTCGGAGGCGCTCGCGCTGCTGTCCGACCCCGCGCGGGCGGCCGACGTCGCGCGGGAGTGCCGCGCCTGGGCGGCCGGGTTCACCTGGGACCGCAGCGCCGCGATGTTCGCCGGGCTCCTGCCGGACGCGCCACGGAAGGGCCGATGAGCAGCCCGCCGGACAGCCACACGGACAGCCACACGGACAGCCACACGGACAGCCACCCGAGCGGCCCCATGAGCAGCGCCCGGATGCGGAACCGGCTGCGTCTGCTGGCCGCCTCACTCCTGCTCGTCGCACTCGTGTTCCGCACCAGGCCCGGTGAGCTGCTGGCCGACACGAAGATCGATTTGACGGTCGCGCCCGCGGCGTTCCTCGGGCGGGCGCTCGGCCTGTGGGACCCGGCGCAGTTCGGCCAGTTGCAGAACCAGGTCTCCGGCTATCTCTTCCCGATGGGCCAGTTCTTCCTGGGCGGGAAGCTGCTCGGGCTCGACGGGTGGGTGGTCCAGCGGCTGTGGATGGCGCTGCTCGCCGTGACGGCCCTCACCGGGATGAACCGGCTCGCGGCCCGGCTCGGGATCGGGACGCCGGAGACCCGCCTCGTCGCCGCGCTCGCCTTCGCGCTGGCGCCCCGTGCGGTGTCCGACCTCGGGGTGCTGTCGGCCGAGGTGCAGCCGATGGCGCTGCTGCCCTGGATCCTGCTGCCTCTGGTCACCGCCGCGCGGGGCGGCAACCGGGTGGTCTGCGCGGCCCGCTCGGCGTTCGCGGTGGCGTTGTGCGGCGGGGTCAACGCGGTCGCGGTGGGCGCGGTCCTCGTCGTCCCGGTGCTGTTCGTCGCCACTCGCGACCGGGAGGTCCGGCGGGTGCGGCTGCTGGCCTGGTGGCTGGCGGGAGTGGCCGCGGCGACCCTGTGGTGGACCGTCCCGCTGCTGCTCATGGGCAGGTACGCGTTCTCGTTCCTGCCCTACACCGAGAGCGCGGCGACGACCACCCAGGTGACCTCGCTGCCGAACATCCTGCGCGGCACCGCGGACTGGGTGGCCTCGATCACGGGTGGTGCGGGCCCGGGAATGCCGGTCGGCTTCGAGCTCACGCACGCGACCTGGGCGGCCGTAGCGACGTGCCTGCTGGCCGCGATCGGGCTGGCCGGCGTGCTGCGGGCCGACGTCCCGCACCGGCTGTTCCTGACGCTGACGCTGCTCGCGGGGCTGCTCGTCATGTCGGCGGGTCACCTGGGCGCGCTGGAGCCGCCGCTCGCCCCGGCGGTCCGCGAGCTGATCGACGGTCCCCTCGCGCCGCTGCGGAACCTGCGCAAGTTCGACCCCGTGGTGCGGCTGCCGCTCGCCCTCGGCGTCGCCCACGCGCTCGCCGCCGTACGGCGTCCCGAATTCAGGGAACAGTTCAGGGCGCGGCTCCTCATGGCCGGAGTGGTGGCCGCGCTGGCGGGGATCACGCTGCCCGTCCTCCAGCTCGGGCTGGCCGGGCCGGGGACGTTCCGGGAGATCCCCGGCTACTGGCACGAGGCCGCCCGATGGCTGAACGGACGGGCCGGCGACCAGGCGGTGCTGGCGCTGCCCGGGTCCGCGTTCGGGGAGTACACCTGGGGACGGCCGCTCGACGAGCCCATGCAGCAGCTGTTCACGGTGCGCTGGGCCGAGCGGCAGATCGGGGCGGCGGGCTCGACCGGGCTCACGAGGGTGCTCGACGCGGTGGACCGGCAGGTGGCCGCCGGGCGCGGGTCCCCGGGCCTGCGCGAGGTGCTGGCCCGCCTCGGCGTCCGGTTCCTCCTGGTGCGCAATGACCTGGACCGCCGCGCCATGGAGGGCACCCTTCCCGCCCGCGTGCACCAGGCGCTCGCCGACACCGGCGGCATCTCCAGGGTCGCCTCGTTCGGCCCCGACGTCGGGTCGAGCTGGGACATGGACGACGCCGTGCTGGGCCAGGACCCGGCCTACCCCGCGCTGGAGGTGTACGAGGTCGGCGGCGCCGCCGGCGTCGTCTCGCTGCTCCCGGCCGGTGACCTGCTGCGCGTGTACGGCGCTCCGGAGGGGCTGCTCGACCTGGCCGACCACGGCCTGCTGAGCGGGCGGCCCACCGTGTTGAACGCGGACCCCGGCGACGCCCGCGAGGCCGTCGTCACCGACTCGCTCCGCCGCAGGCAGCGGCACTTCGGCACCATCCGGAGGGGCGTCTCGCCGACGCTCGCCGACGGGGAGTCGCCGCCGAGGACCGGGGTCGTGGACGACTACCTGGAGCCGGGCTGGGCGCCGTTCTCCGCCACCGCCGCCTACACCGGCATAGCGGGAGTGTCGGCCTCCTCGTCGGCCTCCGACCCGGGAACGATCGCCATGCCGCAGTCGCCCGGCCGTCTCCCGTACGCCGCCCTCGACGGGAACCCCTGGACGATGTGGCGGTCGGGCGGCACGGACGGGCCGCTCGGCCAGTGGATCAGGATCGACTTCGAGCGGCCGCTGCGGCTCACCCGGATCGGGGTGCGGTTCGTCGCCGATCCGGTCCTCGGGCCGCCGCCCGTCCGGGTCGCCGTGGAGACCGCGGCCGGCCGCGTCGAGCAGGACCTCACGGATGTGTCGGAGACCGGTGACGCCCAGAGCCTGCGGGTGCCCGACGGGCCGTCGTCCTGGCTGCGGCTGCGCGTCCTGCGGCTGGCCGACCAGCCGGAGGACGCGTCCGGCACCCCCTTCGGCAGCTCGGTCGGCATCGCGGAGATCAGCGTTCCCGGTCTCGCCCCCGGCCGGACGTACCGGTCGCCCGACGTGTCCGGGCGGACCGCCGGGACGCCCACGACGTACGTGATGACGCGGGCGGCGGGAGAGGAGCCGCCCTGCGTGCTCGGGCCGGTCCGGTGGCTGTGTCAGCCGTCGGCGGAGCGGCAGGGAGAGGAGGGCTACACCTTCGACCACACCGTCACCGTCCCCGCCGCCGGCTCTCCGACGTTGACCGGCCGGGCCGTGCTGCGGGACGCCGCCGCCATCGACCGGTACGCGCGACTGACCGAATTTCCGCGGGTGAGCGGGTCGAGTGTGGCCGTCGACCAGCCGGTGGCGGCGGCCAGGTCGGCCTTCGACGGCGACGCGCGCACCACCTGGATCAGCGGCGAGAACGACCGCCATCCGGAGCTGTCGATCCGGTGGGCGAAGGCCAGGACGGTCGGCCGGATCGTCGTCCAGCGCCCCAGGGGAGCGCGCCCGTGGACGTCGGTGCTGCTCACGGCGGGCGACGGCAGCGTGCGCGGCGGCTGGCTCGACGACGAGGGCGAGGTGCGGTTCCGCCCGGTGAAGACCGACCGCCTGCGCATCCAGTTCTCCCCGGCGGCCCCGCCGCTGCAGGTCACCGACGTGCTGGTCGACGGGGTCCGGCCGCTGCCGGACATCGCCGGGGTTCCGTTCACGCTCGACTGCGGCTTCGGGCCCGCTCTGACGATCGGCGGCGAGCGGGTCGCGACCCGGGTCGAGGGCGTCTACGGTGACGTGCTGACCGGGCGCCCGCTGCGCTTCACCTCCTGCGGCGAGGTGCGCGTCGCCGCGGGCGCCAACCGCATCCGGGCCGTGCCGCTGGACCCGTTCCGGGTGGACTCCGTCGTGCTGGGCTCTGCTGTACCGGACTCTGCCGTACCGGACTCAGCACCCCCCACCGTTTCGAAGCCCTCCGGAAGGGTCTCGGTCGAGTCCTGGGGCGCCTCGCGCCGCACAGTGTCCGTCTCGGCGGAGGCCGACGCCTACCTGGTGGTGGGGGAGAACTTCAACCCGGGCTGGACCGCCACCGTGGCGGGGCGCGCCCTGACGGCCGTGCGGATCGACGGCTGGCGGCAGGCGTGGCGGGTCCCCGCGGGCACGTCGGGGGTCGTCCGGCTCGACTACACGCCCGACCGGGCCTACCGCGTCGTGCTGGTCGCGGGCCTCGCCGGTCTGCTCCTGGTGGTGTGCCTCGCGACGCGTCCGGTCCGGCTGCGCGCCCCGCGGGCCGTACGGACCCGGGCGGGGGCGGTGGACCGGCGGCTGCTGCCCGCGGCGGCGGCCGCGGCGGGGTGGTGGATCGCCGGTCCCGCGGGCCTCGCGGTGGTCACCGGTTGCGTTCTCGCCGCCCTGTGGGGAAGACCGGTGCTCGGCCGTCTCCTGCGGTCGCCGCTGCCTGTGGTGTCGCTGCCTGTGGTGTCGCTGTCGGTGGTGTCACTGCTCGTGCCCGCCGGAGTGCTGGCGACCCTCTCGTGGGGCGACTCCTGGCAGCAGCGGGCCGCGCAACTGCTCTGCCTTCCCGTTGTCGCGGCGCTACTGGTCGCGCTCGCGGCGCCCGCGGCGGCCGAGCTGAAGCCCGAGTCGCCGGGCGGGCTGCTCGACGAGGAAGTGGCTCAGGACGGCGACCAGGACCGAGACGGGCACGACCACGAGCAGCACCGGCCAGAACCCGCCCGTTAGGGGCTTCATGTCCGCGAGCCGGTAGAGAGCGGCGATCACCAGCACGTGCCACAGGAACAGGCTGTAGGAGACACGGCCGAGGAAGCGCATCACCGGGTTGCCCAGGGCCCGGTCGGCGAAGCTCGGCCGTCCGTCCGAGAGCGCCAGGGGCGCGACGAGGAAGACCGCCGTGATCCCGTAGAGCGCGGTCTTGAAGCACGAGGCCCAGAACGTGTCCCCGCTCAGGGTCCTGGGGCCGGTCAGCTCGGTGCTGGCGACGACGAAGGTCAGCGCGGAGATCAGCCAGCAGGCGCCGGCGGAGGACCCGAGGGCGCGGCACAGCACGCTCACCCGGCCGCTCGGCCGCGCCTGCGCCCAGGCGGCGAGCAGGGAGATGGCCATGCCCAGGGAGAACCACAGCAGGTAGCGCGGCAGGTGCATGCCCATCGTCGGCTTCCAGGCAGGCCAGAAGGTCAGGGCGATGTAGGCGAACGAGACCGAGCCGAGGAGGGCGAGCGCCACCAGGGCGCGGGAACCTCTCCGGTCCACGTCACCGTCCCGGCGCGTCGCGAGGTACGCGACCCCCGCACCGAACAGCGGGAGCGCCAGGTAGAAGGTCGCCTCCACCGGGAGGGTCCACATCTGGTAGAGCCCCTCGGGGCCGGTCCCGGTCCACCACGGGTCGGGATCGTAGATCGAGAGCAGGCCGAGCCATTCGACCCACGTCCGCACCGAGCCCAGCCGCGCGGAATGGAACGCGACCAGCCCGGCGATCACGGCCACCCAGTAGGCCGGAAGCACGCGGAGCGCACGCCGCCACAGGTATACGCGTACGTCGGGGCGTCGCCCCGAGCCGAGGAGGGCGGCCGCCCAGGGGCGGTAGAGAAGCAGGCCGGAGAGCACGAAGAAGATCGCGACGCCCACGTCGCCGTGGGCGACGAGCCAGGAGAACTGTGTGTCCCCGTACATCTCCCCGGTGACCGAGGCGACGTGCAGCGTCAGCACGAGTAGCGCGGCGACCGCCCGGATTCCGTCGAGGGAGTTCAGATGACCGCCGTCGCCGGGGACCGGTCCCGCGGGCGTGTCGAGGTCGACCTGCGTGGCGGTCAAAACTGATCACTCCGGCACATAGGCGTACGATCGGCACACTGTATCTCAGGCCCGGCGCCGCGGACGTCCGTAAATAGAACGTGTTCTTATCGATTTGGCGGCCGTCGCTGGCGGCGGTCACGAGCCCGCACTACGATACGCGGGCCAACCAGACGAATTCGGCATAACAGGTTCCAGGCCGTACTGGGGAGATCCCGGAGGACTTGATGAGACGGACCGGTGGACTCGTTCTCCTCGCGCTGGGGGTGTTCTTCGTCGTGCTGGCCCCGCTGCTCCGCTTCTGGGCGGCGGACCGGCTCGTGCACGCGCCCGCGGACCAGGACAGCACGACGGAACTGAGCGCGCCGAACGCCCGTTACTTCAGCGTCGCCGACATGAAGGTTCTCACCGGGAACCTCGCCATCACCGTGACCACCCGCGGCGACACGGCGGAGTCGGCCGGCGACCACGTCGTGTGGGACCAGTTCACCAACGTCAACGACGTCACCAACGAACGCCGCGGCATCTCCTTCAGCCTGTTCCGCAGCGCCTTCAACAAGTACGACGGCACCGGGGTCAACTGCTGCCAGGTCAACGTGGACAAGACGCCGGTGCGGCTGCAGGGGCAGATCTTCCTGTTCCCCTTCGGGGTCGAGAAGAAGACCTACCCGGTCTACAACCCCGCCGCCAAGCAGGCCTTCCCGGCGGAGTTCGCCGGGGAGGAGGTGCTGGACGGGCTGCGGGTCTACCGGTTCGTGCAGAAGATCCCCCCGACCGTCACCGACACGCTCAAGGTGCCCGCCACCGTGCTCGGGATGAAGGGGAAGGGGGACAAGCAGGCCGAGCGCGTGTACGACGGCACGACCACCTTCTGGGTCGAGCCCGAGACCGGCCTGCCGGTGAAGCAGGAGCAGCGGCGCCACGAGGTGCTGAAGACCGGCGACGGCGTCGAGCGCACCCCCGCCCTCGTCGGCACCGCGACCTACACCCCGGAGACGGTCGGCTCGCTCGTCCGCACGGCCAGGGACAACATGAACCAGATCGCGCTGCTGAAGACCACGATCCCGCTTGTCTCGCTGATCGTCGGTCTCGCGTTCCTCCTCGTCGGCGGCTGGCTCATGCGGCCGGAGCGGCCGGAGCGGCCGGAGCGGCCGGAGCGGTTCGAGTATTCGGAGCAGCCGTCGTGAGGCATCTCGGCGTTCTCGCGCACAGCACGGGAGGAGCCGCCCTCTGCTTCCTCACGTTCTGCGAGGAGGGCTTCCACCGGACCGGCCGCAACGAGCATCCAGACATCACCCTGGACTACATCGCCTTCGGCTACAGCATGCCCGCCTGGGAGGCGGGGGACCACGCGACCGTCCGCGCCACCCTGGCCAGGAGCGCCGATCGGCTCGCGCGGGCCGGCGCCGACTTCTTCGTCTGCCCGGACAACACCGCCCACCTGGCTCTGGAGGCGCCGGGACCGGACCTGCCGCTGCCGGGCCTGCACATCGCCGAGGTCGTCGCGGACCAGGCGGCGGCCGAGGGGCGCACGCGCGTGGGCGTCCTGGGCACCAGGTTCACGATGGACGGCCCGCTGTATCCCCGTGCGCTCGCCGCCCGCGGGATCGCCGCCGAACTGCCGGACGCCGGTGACCGCGACCTGGTCGACAAGGTCATCTTCACGGAACTGGTGAACGGCGTGATCAGCGAGGCGTCGCGCCGGGAGTACCTCCGGGTCATCGAACGGCTGGCCGCCCGCGGCTGCGACGCGGTCGCCCTCGTCTGCACCGAGATCCCGTTGCTGATCACGCCCGAGGTCTCCGCCCTGCCGACGCTCGACTCGACCCGTCTGCTGGCCCGCGCGGCCTACGAGGTCGCCGTCGGCGAGCGGCCGATGCCCGTCTGGCGCGGCGGCGGAACGCGGGAAGGCTCCCCCGCCGGTCGGGCGGGGGAGCCTTCCTGAGCTGGTGATCAGCCGGTGACCAGGGTGAGGCCGTAGACGGAGAGGATCTCGTTGACAGGCTGGAAGTAGGTGGTGCCGCCGCTGGAGCAGTTGCCGGAGCCGCCGGAGGTCACGCCCTGGGCCTGGCTGCCGGAGATGAACGAGCCGCCGGAGTCGCCGGGCTCGGCGCAGACGTTGGTGCGGGTCAGCCCGCTGACCGTGCCCTGCGAGTAGCGGACGCTGGCGTTGAGCTGCTGCACGGTGCCGCAGTGCCAGCCGGTGGTCGAGCCGGACCGGCAGATCGAGGAGCCGACGGCGGCCACGGACGAGCCCTTCACGACGACGTTGCCGCCGCTGTAGTTGTTCACCCAGGGCCTGACGGTCCAGTTGCTGTTGACCGCCGCCCAGGAGTAGTCGTTGCCGGGGAACGAGTAGCCCTGGAAGGTGCCCATGAGGACGTGGTTGTAGCCGTACACGGTGCTGCCGGCGGTGGCGCAGTGCCCGGCGTCGACGAACCCGGGCGTGCTGCCCTTGCGCACGGAGAAGCCGATCGAGCAGCGGGCCGAGCTGCCGATGTAGTAGGCGTCGCCGCCGCGGACGTCGTAGAAGGTCTGCGGCGCCTCGCCCGACCGCTCGACGCGTACGGCCGACTTGTCGGCGCCGCTGGCCGTGACGAGCTTCTCGGCCGCGGCGGTGTCGGAGGCCAGCACGACCACGCTGTTGGTGCGCACGTCGACGTACCAGAGGGAGGCGGCGGAGGCGGGCGCGCCGGCGGCGGCCTTGTCCAGCGCGGCCGCGGTGGCGTCGAGGGCGCCCAGGTTGCGGGAGACGACCGTCGGCTGCGCGCCGGCGGACAGGATGGCGCCCGCCTTCGAGGCGTCGGTGGTGGCGACGATCAGACTGTCGGAGGTGACGCCGGAGACCCAGGATCCGGCGTAGGCGTCGCCGAGCGTGGCCCGGACCTTGGCGTCGGTGTTCATGGCCTTGGCCTCGTTGGCCAGGCGGGCGTTGGCCTGGTCGGCGCTGAGCCCGAGGTCGCGCTGCATCGCCTCGATCATGCCGGGCGACGGAGTGCCGATGGAAGAGGCGGAGGAGTTGCTCGGCTCGGCCAGGGCCGGGGTGGCGACCGTGGCGAGGGCCGTGACGGCCAGGGCGCATGCGGCGGTTACCGTGCGTCTGCGGAGCATGTGGGGCTCTCCTTGTCTTCGGGGGGTGCCGTCAACGTAACCGACCATCCGCGTCACGCGGATCTATCAGTTCGCCCCTATCACGGCGTTATGGAAAGCTCCTCCGCGAAGGATGTCACGGCACGGCACCATAGTCAGGATTGGTGACGAGCCAGTCCGCGTAGCGTGAGCTGCGCCTGACGGCGTCAGCGTACGCGGCTCGTGCCTGGGCCGCCACCACCGGCGCGGCCCGCGCGCCGATCGATCCCGAGTGCCAGCCGAGCAGGTGCCGCCAGCCCAGCGGAGCCCCCGCCAGCGGCATCATCACGAGTCCGGACGTGAGCTGGAACGTGGCCTGGCACAGGGCGACGGCCTTGCCGACGCCGACCAGGTGCAGGCAGGTGCCCACGTCCGTTTCGTAGATGGACTCGGGCACGAACCCGGCACGCGCGCAGGCGGTGGCGAAGCAGTCGGAGAAGCACCCGTCCCCCGGGGCCACCACCCAGCGCTCGTCGGCGAGGCGGGACAGCTCCAGTTCCTTCTCCCCGGCGAGGGGGTGCTCCTCGCCCAGGAGCACGAAGACCGGGTCCATGCCCACCGTGGTCCAGCTCATCGCGTCGGCCGGAGGCGGAGGGCTGTCGCCGCACCTGCCGAGGAGCACGAAGTCGAGCCGGCCGGCCGCGGCCAGCCCGGTCAGCTCGTCGGCCGACCAGGAGGTGCGGGTGGTGATCGGGATCCCGGGCTGCGCCGCGGTCAGCCGTTCGACGAGCCCGCCGAGTATGGGGCCGTGCGTGGCGCCGAGCCGGTAGCCGGGCAGTTTGACCGAGGTGTTGGCGAACCGTACGGCGTCCTCCTGGAGGTCGCGTACGGCGGGCAGCAGCACCCGCGCGCGGGCCAGCACCATCTCACCGAGGGGAGTGGGGCGGGCGCCGTTGCGGTCACGTTCGAACAGCGGCCCTCCGAGTGAGCGTTCGATGCGTTTGAGCTGGGCGGTGAGGGATGGTTGGGCGAGGCCTAGCCGGGTGGCCGCCTTCGTGACGCTCCCGGCTTCGGCTACCGCGTGCACGATCCTGAGGTGGCGGATCTCCAGATCCATACCGGGAAACTACGGCGACAGTGGTATGGCCGCAATCCCACATTGTCATGAAATTTGACTTTAACGCGTGAGCAGAGGGGGCGATGCGGCTCGTGCGGCCCCCTGCGCTTTACTGACGGTGGAGTGTCACGAGCGGGGGAGGACGCCGGATGAGCCGTGCCTTGGACGATGCCCGAGACGATGCCCTGGACGAGACGCCGGAGGCCGCGCCGATCCTCGGCAACGTCCCGGGCTCGTACGCGCTGAGCGTGTTCCGGGAGCGGCATCCCGTCCTCATCAAGCAGGTCAGGGAGGCGTTGCCGTACACACCGGACCGGCGGCGCGCGCTCGACCGGCTCCTCGGCGAGGTCGAGCGCGACGTCATGGAGCCGCTGGAGCCGTCCGCGCACGACGGCGCCGCCTGGGCCGAGTGGGGCCGTGGCAAGATCGGCGGCCGCTGGGTCGACGCGCCGTTCCTGTGGGCCGAGAGCTACTTCTACCGGAAGCTGCTTGAGGCCACCGGATACTTCGGCGACGGCCCGTGGCGGGGGGTCGACCCGTTCGGCCCCCTGAAGCAGGCCGAGCTCGACGGGCCGGACGTGGACGGAGAGCTCGCCGCGCTCGACGAGACCGCCGCGCTGTCCCCGGACGAGCGGGCCGAGGCGCTCCTGCTCGGCTCACTCTGGGGCAACCGCGCGGACCTCTCCCACGGCGCCACAGGCGCCGGCGGCGGCGAGCGGGCCACCGGCCTGGTCGTGGACGACGGCCCCCTGCTCCGCGCGCTGCTCGGCGACCTGGCCCCGGCGAGGATCTGCCTGGTCGCCGACAACGCGGGGCGGGAGCTGCTGCCCGATCTCGTGCTGGCCGACCATCTCCTCGCCCACGGGCAGGCGAGCGAGGTCGCGCTGCACGTCAAGCCGGTCCCCTACTTCGTGTCCGACGCCACGCCGTCCGACGTGCTCGCGTGCCTGCGACGGCTCGCCGCGGCCCCCGGCCGGGCGGGAGAGGCCGGCGCCCGGCTCTGGGCGGCGACGGAGGACGGGCGGCTCACGCTGCGGGCGCATCCGTTCGCGTGCGCCCCGCTGCCGTACGCGGACATGCCGGACGACCTGCGCGGCGAGTTCGCGGCGGCCGACCTGACGATCATGAAGGGCGACCTGAACTACCGCAGGCTGACCGGTGACCGGATGTGGCCCCCGGCCACCCCGTTCGCCGCGGTCACCGGCTACTTCCCCGGTCCGGTCGTCGCGCTTCGCACGCTGAAGTCGGACGCGCTCGTCGGCGTGCCCGAGCACACCGTGGCCGAGCTGGACGCGACCGGCCGCGCCTGGCGTACCAGCGGCACCCACGCCATGATCCAGGGCCGCCGCGCTCACAAGGTGGGTCAGGAGGCGGCGTAGGCGGCGGCGAGCGCCCCGAAGACCTCCTTGGGCTCCCGGCGGCCGTCCTCCAGGACGCGGACCACCCCGTAGGAGGCCAGGTCGAGGTCCCGGCGCGGATCCGGGTGGTGCGGCAGGTTGTAGCCGGCGAAGGTGAACCAGAAGGCGGTGTCCACGCCCTCCTCCTCGAACACCGTGAGAAGTTCGCGCAGGTAGCGGACCTGCTCGCCCTCGTCGCGGAGGTAGTCGCCGTTCAGCCGGGGCGGCTGGGCCGTGTCGTCGACGATGGCCCACGCCATGCCGCCACGTGCGCCTGCCCCTGTGTAGGCGCACGTGCCGAACTCGGTGACGGCCACCGGCCTGCCGTGCCGGAACCGGGAGCGGAGATCCTCGCGGTAGGTGCCCGCGGTGCGCTCGTCGCGGTAGGCGTTCACCGCGACGACGTCGAACGGGCCCCAGTCGACGTCCTCCCAGTCTCCGGAGGCGTAGGTCACCCGGCCGCCGAACACCTTCCGGGCCGCCTCGGCGGTCTTCGCCAGGAACGGGTTGAGCAGCCCGGGGATCTCGGCGAAGCGCGCGAGCGTCTCCGGGTCCCCTCCGCCGAGCCGGGAGATGCGGTCGAAGAAGTCCTCCCCTGGCAGGAACCCGGCCGCGAAGAAGCTTAGCTCGCAACCGGTGACGAGCACCACCTCCGCGCCGTCACGCCGCAGGTCCTCGGCCCGTTCGGCGCACTCGGCGAAGAACGGCCCGAGCTCCCGCGTCGTCTGCTCGCACGGGAAGGGCGAGAACCACACCTCAAGCCCGGCGTCGGCGGCGTGCCGGGCGGCGACGCCGATCCGTTCCGGATCGCCCCCCGTGACGCGTACGGCGGTGCAGTTCAGCTCCCTTGCGACGACCCGCATCTCCTCCCGGACCGTCTCCGGGTCGAAGCGCTCCCGCGAGGTGTGCCCGCCCGGGAGGAAACCGGTGTCGTAGTTGATGCCTCTGCCTCTCATCGCCCACTCCTGGCCTCGATGCCGACCATCCCCATGATCGGCCCGGAACCGAACGCGCCCGCGAGCACAAGCCCCAGCGCGATGGCGGCGATCAGCAGCACGTTGGACAGCCAGATCATCGTGGCGACCGGCAGCGTGAACGCGCCGGCCAGCCGGACCACGCACTCGGCGAGCAGCACGCCGCCCCAGATCGCGCTGAACCTCCGCTCGGCCCGGCGGAACCGGGCCGAGCCCTCCGCGAGCCGCTCCCAGGCCGCCTCCTTCGCCGCGTTCCCCTTCGTGACGAACGGGCGCATGCCCGCGGTCATCACCGGCCGCCGCGTGAACGCCGAGAGCAGGATCGCCAGGCTGAGCACTCCGCTGAGACCGGAGTCCTTGGCGATCATCATCCGGGCGTCGCCGGTGAGGAAGCTCAGCGCGATCCCCGCCACGTTGACCACGAGCGTCAGCGCGGCCATGCCGTTCAGGGTCCGTTCGCGGACGATCCCGGCGATCACCCGGACGGCCGGGATCACCCCGCTCACGGCGAGCGCGGCGACCTCGCTCAGCCCGAACGCGCCGTGCAGGACGTAGTAGCAGGCGAGCGGCGCGGCGATGTCCAGCGCCAGCGGGACGAGCATCCGGCGGAGGTTGCTCTGCGGCTGAGCGGTGTCCGGCGACAAGGCCGCGGGGGCAGGGGAGGTCAGGGTCTGCGTCATCGGCGCGGCTCCTCCGGGGGTGGGCGCTGGTGTCTTCCCGCGCCTCAAGCCTCCCGGAACCCGGTTCCGCCGGACAGATTCGCCGATCCCGACTCCGGCAGTACAAATGTCCCGGGTCGTACGACCTGCTGGTCAGGCCTTCGCGGCGCCCTCGCGGGCCAGGGCGGCGACGACGCCGAGACCGAGGTAGACGACGCCGCTGCCCCGGTCGAGCCGCCGCCGGGCCCGCGCCGACGACCGCAGCCGCCCGGCCAGCACCGAGGCCAGCAGCGCGTACGTGCCGTCGCTGGCCATGCCGAGCGCCACCCAGACGGCCCCGAGCACCAGCACCTGCGGCGCCACCGGCCCGCGCGCGGGATCGACGAACTGCGGCAGGAACGCCAGGAAGAACATCGCGGTCTTCGGGTTGAGCACGTTGACCACGAACCCCTCGCCGAACAGGCGGCTGCGCGAGGCGACCCTGACCTCGGCGGCCTCCGTCTCCGACCGCCGCAGCAGCTTGCGTACGCCCAGGTAGACGAGGTAGGCGGCGCCGAGATACTTGACGACGGCGAACGCCGTGGCCGACGCGGCGAGCAGCGCGGTGATCCCCAGCGCGGCGGCGGCGATGTGCACCAGTGAGCCCGCGTGGACGCCGAGGACGGACACCAGCCCCGCCGTACGGCCCTGCGCGACGCTGCGGGTGACGATGTAGAGCACGGCGGGTCCAGGCACCACGAGCAGGGCGAGCGTGGCGGCGGCGAAGAGGGCGAGTGCGGGCAGCGTAGGCATGTCCGGATCGTACGGACGCCGCCCTCGTGCGGGCATCCCGATTTTTCGCGAGCGCCCGGTCAGAGCGCCCGGTCAGAGTGCCCGGCCAGGCGCCCCGTCAGAGCAGGGTGAGCACCCGGGGGCCGTCCTCGGTGATCGCGATCGTGTGCTCCATGTGGGCGGCCCGGCTGCCGTCGGTGGTGTGCAACGTCCAGCCGTCCGCCGCCGTGAGGTAGCCGTCCCGGCCGCCGGCGATGAACATCGGCTCGATGGCCAGCGCCAGGCCGTGCCGCAGCGGATAACCCCGCCCGGGGCGGCCGTGGTTGGGCACCGGCGGGTCCTCGTGCATCCGGCGGCCGATGCCGTGGCCGCCGAAGTCCCTCGGCATGCCGTACCCGGCGTCGCGGGCGACCGCGTCGATCGCCGCGGAGATGTCCCCGATGCGGTTGCCGACGGTCGCGGCGGCGATCCCCGCGTCGAGCGCCCGCCGTGTCGTGTCGATCAGCTCCACGTCACCGGTGCGGGGAGTGCCGACGACGAAGGTGACGGCGGCGTCGGCCGTCCAGCCGTCCAGTTCCGCCCCGCAGTCCACGCCCACGACGTCCCCGTCACGCAGCCGGTAGTCGCCCGGGACGCCGTGCACGATGGCGTCGTTGACGGACACGCAGATCACCGCGGGGAACGGGCTCGGCGCGAAGTGCGGCCGGTAGCCGAGGAAGGGCGAACGCGCCCCCGCCTCGCGCAGCACCTCCCGCGCCGTCTCGTCCAGTTCCCTGAGCCGCATCCCGACGGCCGCCGTCCGG
Source organism: Microbispora sp. H10885 (assembly GCF_014161415.1). Classification (NCBI taxonomy): domain Bacteria; kingdom Bacillati; phylum Actinomycetota; class Actinomycetes; order Streptosporangiales; family Streptosporangiaceae; genus Microbispora; species Microbispora sp. H10885. The sequence goes on from NZ_JABBWY010000004.1 coordinate 556,376, forward strand.
CGCGCGGCGTCGAGCGCGCGGGCGACGACGCGCCCCGCCTCCCGCATCGCGTCCAGCGCGGCGTCGGTCTTGATCTCCACCATGACGCACCCCTCCAAGTGGCACCAATAACTATACCGGTATAAGTATCCCGGTATTAGTATCACAGTCATGGTGAGAGTGCCCCTGACCTCCGAGGAGCGGCAGCGGGGGGAGCGGTTCGGCGCCCTGCTCCGGCAGGCGCGTGGCGAACGCAGCATGATCGAGGTCGCCGCGGCGGCCGGGCTGTCGGCGGAGACGCTGCGCAAGATCGAGACCGGCCGCGCGCCGACCCCGGCCTTCTTCACGGTCGCCGCGCTCGCCGCCGCGCTGGGCCTGTCCCTGGACGAACTCGCCGCCGCCTGTGCGGAAGGCCCGAACGCCGCGGCGGAGTTTCGCCGGGCCGGCTGAATCTTTCACCGGCCCGCGGCCGCGTCGCCCGGCCGCCTGCGACCGTCTCGGGCGGCGTTCGCCCAGGTGGACCGGCCCGGCGGCGCGCTGGGCGGCCGGTGGGACGAGAGCGCCAGGCCGCGGTTCCTGTACATGCCGCGGAGAAGAAACGACGCTGGGAGCACCGCCGGTGATCGCCGGATGGTCCTGCGTCTTCCTCGTGGAGGTGTCGATGCGACTCGCCCCCGCCCGCCTGCGTCGTGCGGCCGTTCTCGCGGCCGTCGTGGCCACGGCGTCCGCCGCGGCCGGGCTCGCCGGTCCGGGTGCGGCCGTCGCCGCTCAGGGAACAATCTCCAGTTCCTCGTGGAGCCCGTCGCCGACCCCCACCGTCACCCCCACGCCGGGCGTCATCGTCTCGCCGTCGCACATCGCCGTGCCCGAGGGCGGCTCGGCCGTCATCCACGTACGGCTCAGCGGCCGGCCGTCGTACGGCTGGGTGACCGTCGACAGCGAGCGGCTGTCCGGTGACTCCGATCTGCTGATCGGCCCCCGGCTGCTCTTCCCCGCGGACACGTGGAGCACCTGGCAGACGCTCCTCGTCTTCGCGGAGGAGGACGCCGACTCGTCGAACGGCACCGCCACGTTCCTGTCCAAGATCAGTCAGCTGCCCGGCACCGGGACCGCCGTCTGGAGCGCCACGGAGCTGGACAACGACGGCCCCACGCCGTCCCCGGCGCCGTCGCCCGCGCCGAGCTGAGCCCGGAGCAGGGCGGCGACCAGGGCCGCCGTGGCGGGCGGGTCGGGCGGCTCGCCGTACGTGGCGGCGTGGACCCGGCGGGCCGGGCCCGGCAGCTCGGAGGTCAGCACGTCCGGATGACGATGGGCCGACAGCGCCAGCCGGGGGAGGACCGCCACGCCCAGCCCGGCGGCGACCATCGCCTGCACGGCCACGTAGTCGTCCGTCGTGAACGAGACGCGCGGCTCGAAGCCCGCCTCGCCGCACAGCGCGAGCAGATGGGCGCGGCACCGCTCGCAGCCCGCGATCCAGGGGGCGTCGGCGTACGCCGCCAGGTCCGCGCCCAGTTCGCTTCCCGTGGCGGCCCCTGAAGAGACAAGGCCGGGAGTGACGAGAAGGCTCGGATCGTCGAGCAGGTGGACCAGCCGGACGCCGTCGTCCTCGGGGCCGGTCCCGCCGTACCGGAAGACGACGGCCACGTCGACCTCGCCCGCCCGCAGCAGGCGCAGCGCCTCGGGCGGCTCGGCCTCCATCAGGCGGAGGTCCAGCCCGGGATGCTCCCTGGCGAGCCGCTGGGCGGCGGCGGGGACGAACGTGCCCAGGGCCGAGGGGAAGGCGGCCAGCCGTACGCGCCCGGCCCGCAGCCCGACGTGCGCGGACAGCTCGGCGGACGCCGCGTCGAGACGGCCGAGGATCTCGGCGCCGCGTTCGGCGAGCAGGCGGCCCGCCTCCGTCAGCCGGACGCCGCGCCCCACCCGCTGCACCAGCTTGGCGCCGGTCTCCGCCTCCAGCCGGGCGAGGTGGTGGCTCACCGACGACTGCGAGTAGTGCAGCTCGTGGGCCGCCGCCGTCACCGTGCCCGCCCGGGCCAGCGCGACGAGGACACGCAGTCGTACGACGTCGATCGTCATCTGTCGGCCATGTCTGTCGGTCTCCTCGAACGCCTTCCGACGGGGTTGCCGGAAAGGTACGCCAGCAGGCGCCCGCATGACGAGCTGAGACTGTCGAGGATCACCCTGCCCTTCTCGGCGGACGCCGCGGAGGGCCGGCCGATCACCCCTTGCGGCGCGTAGGGCTCGATCCCGCGTAGGTGCAGCCCGGACCGCCACTCCTCGGTCTCCCAGTCGGCGGCCTCGTAGCCGGGGCGCACGAGATGAGGCGCGACGTGCAGAAGGAGCGAGACCTCGAACTCCCCGGCGTGCATGTCGGTCCTCCCCACCTCCGCCTGCAGTGCGGCCGCACGGCCGGCGGCCTCCAGGTCCGGGCCGGTCGGGAAGAGCACGACACGAGGGGCGTCCGCGTTCAGTTCCTGGGCGAGATTCGAGAGAACGTGATTCCCGCCGTGCCCGTTCACGATGACGAGTCCCGTCCATCCGTCCCGGTCCAGCGATTTCCAGATGTCCGAGACCACGGAGTGCAGGGTCGTCGCCTGGAGACTGAGCGTCCCCGGGAAAGCGGAGTGTTCGTGCGAGCACGAGATGGTGACGGGAGGGAGAGGAAACAGGTCGTAGTCCAGGCAGATCCGGTCGGCGATCGCCTGGGCGATCACGGTGTCGGTCGACAGGGGCAGGTACGGCCCGTGCTGTTCGAAGCTGCCGACCGGCAGGACGGCGACGCGGCTCCTGTCACGGCGCGCGTCCGCGGACGTCACGGCCGGAAGCGGGTGACGCGCGATTGTCACGAGGTCTCCGCCGTGCCGCCGAACGTGCCCCTGAAACTGTACGAATATCCCCGTGCCATCTTCGCGCTGACCTCCCCCGCGGCCTCATGGGAGAGCGGCCGATCGATTTCGGTGTGCAGCGACACCTCGATTCCGGCCCGCGTCAGGGCCGAGCCCTTCTCCGGATTCCCGGACATCAGGCGGACTCGCCCGACGCCGAGGTGGAGCAGGACCCGGGCGGCCAGATCGTAGCGCCGGGCGTCCTCCTGGGCGCCCACCGCGAGGTTCCGCTGATAGGTGTCGCCGTCCTGCAGCAGGCTACGTACCTTGTCGAAAAGGCCGATGCCCCGGCCTTCCTGACGCAGGTAGAAGATCATTCCATGCCCGTGCGCGACGATGTCCCGCCTCGCGGCGTCCAGTTGCCCGCCGCAGTCGCACCGGTCGCCCGAGAAGACATCCCCGAAAAGGCATTCCGAATGAATCCGGAAAGGCAGGTCGCCGGGCGGGAGGGCGGGCAGCATTCCTTTCGGCGGTGGCGGGGCCTCCGTGTAGAGCAGCAGAAGGTGATCGGTTCCGGTGTGCCCCTGGTCCGGATCATAGTCGCGTACGCAGGCCGCATACCAGGTGCGGTCCGCGATACGGAGAGCAATTGCATTCGAAATTCGAACGGGCGGGGGGTCCGGGTGTTCGCGACTGTCCGCCGGCCGCTCCGTGTCCTGCAGATACCTGTTCATCCGCGGCATGTTAGGTGTGTCCTGCCAGGTCGTCAACGGCTCGCTTATCGGCCGGCGGCCGTTTCCCGCAGAAATATCCGCAGAATCTCCTGCTGAAATACCTGCAGAATCCAATTGGCGAGGCCTGCGTATTGGGAATGGGGGCGGCCTGTGCTAGCTTCCGTGCGGAACCCGATTTCCAGGCTCGTGGACGGTTCGTTTCAGCAAGTGCCTGCCCGTGACCGCTGTGCATTCTTTGGGAGCATCGTGCCGCTCCGGATCCATGACCTGAAGACCGACGCCCGCACCCTGCCGCTGGGCCTCGGCACCCCTGCCCCGGAGTTCTCCTGGCGGCTGAGCGCCGCTCGGGCGGATGTCCGGCAGACCGGCTACCTGATCCAGGTCGCCACCCGCGACGGATTCGACGACGGGGTGCTCTGGGACTCCGGCCGGATCGCCGATGACCGGCCGTTCGGCGCGGTCTACGCGGGGCCCGCGCTGGAGTCGGGCCGCCGCTACTTCTGGCGGGTGCGGGTGACCGACGACTCGGGCGCCGGCGGCGCGTGGAGTGAGCCGGCCTGGTTCGAGACGGCCATGCTGGATCCGTCCGGGTGGCGAGCCGGTTGGATCAGCGGCCCACCGGCTCCGCGTGGCGACGACGCCGTGCTTTACCTGCGAGGAAGGGCGGAACTGCCCGCGGAGGTGGTGCGAGGCCGGGCGTACGTGAGCGCGCTGGGCTGGTATCGCTTCTTCGTCAACGGCCAGGACGTCACGGGTGACGCCCTCGTGCCCCGGTGGACACCGCTCGACCACATCGTCGAATACCAGACGTACGACGTCACCGCGCACTTCCGGGCCGGCGCCAACATCGTGGCGATGGCCGTCGGGGACGGGCGTTACCGCGGTCATCTGGGTGTCGCGGAGCGCCGCGCGGTCTACGGCGACCAACTGGCCGGCTTCGCGCAGATCGAGCTGGAACTGGCGGACGGCAGCAGCGTGGTCGTCGTCACCGATCGGAGCTGGCACGCCGGACCGGGGCGCATCCTGGGTTCGGATCCGAAATCGGGTGAGCGCGTCGACCTGCGCGTCCCCGATGCCGACTGGCTGACGGGCGATCGGCCGCCGGCGCGGATGGGGCCGGCCCGGGTGCTCCCCACGGCGGCGCGCGGGCTGGTGGCCGAGGAGGTCGAACGGGTCCGGCTGATCGACCGGCTCCGTCCCCGGCGGATCTGGCGCTCTCCCTCGGGCCGGCAACTGGTGGACTTCGGCCAGAACCTCGCCGGTGTCGCCCGCGTCCGGCTGTCCGGGCCCTCCGGCGTCCGGGTGCGGCTGACGTACAGCGAACTGCTCGCTCCCGACGGCGAACTCGACACCGGCTACGTGGTGCTCTACGGCACCGTCAGCGAGCAGCGCGACGAGGTGACGCTCGGCGGCGGGCGGAGCTGGTACCAGCCGTGGTTCACCACCCGGGGCTTCCGCTACCTGGAGATCGACGGCCTGGACCACGACGTGGCGCCGGACGACGTCGAAGCCCTCGTGCTGTCCACGGCGGTGCCCCAGACCGGCGTCTTCCACGCCTCGGACGAACGCCTGAACCGGCTGCACCGCAACGTCCTGTGGAGCGTGCGCGCCAACTTCGCCGACACCGCCACCGACTGCCCCACGCGGGAGCGGTCCGGATACACCGGCGACGCCCAGGTGTTCGCCCCCACCGCCGCCACCCTGGTCGACGCGCACGCCTACCTGCGCCGTTACCTGCGCAACCTCGCCCTGGAGCAGTTCGAGGACGGGCGGATCCCGCCGATGATCCCCAGCGAGACGTCCGTCTTCAGCGGCGGCCCTCCCGCCTTCGCCCGGGTCGTCCGCGGGTCCGTCGGCTGGGGCGACGCGAGCGTCCTGCTCCCCTGGACCCTCTATCGCTACTACGGCGACGAGCGCGTCCTCGATCGCCAGTACGGCTCCATGCGCCGCTGGATCGGCCACCTGGAACGCACCGCCCGCACCCGGGCGGGCTGGGCGCGCTGGTTCGGCAGGCGGGTGGGGCGCCACGAGAGGTTCGTTCTCGATTCGGGTGTCCACCTGGGAGAGTGGTTCAGGCCGAAGCACAGGACGGCCACTCAGCTCCGCCGCCTCCTGTTCGACCGCCCGGTCGTGGCCACGGCCTACTTCGCCCACTCCACGCGGCTGATGGCGCGGATCGCCGAGGTGCTGGGCCACGACACCGACGCCGCGCACTACGCCGAGCTGTCACGGCGGGTGCGCACGGCCTGGCAGGCCGCCTTCGTCCGTCCCGACGGCCGCGTCGGCGCCGACGGGCAGGACGACTACGTCCGCGCCCTGGCGTTCGACCTGCTGGAGGAGGAGCGGCGCCCGGCCGCCTTCGCCCGTCTGGTGGAGCTCGTCCAGAGGGCCGGGGCGCATCCCGGCACCGGCCTCCTCAGCACGTCCATGCTGCTTCCCGTGCTCGCCGACGGCGGACGCCCCGACCTGGCCTACGCCCTGCTCCTGCAGGACACGCCCCCCTCGTGGCTGGCACAGGTCGAACGCGGCGCGACCACCGTGTGGGAGACCTGGGAGGGATACGACAGGCACGGCAGGGGCACCCTGTCCCACAATCACTACGCCCACGGCGCGGTGGCGGGTTTCCTCACCGAACATGTCGCAGGCCTGACACCCGACGAGCCCGGATACCGCGTCATCGGCGTCCGCCCGCTGGCCGGAGGCGGCCTCACCCACGCTTCCGCGACGGTGGAGACGCCGTACGGCGCCGCGTCCAGTTCCTGGCGGCGGGACGGCGGGACGGTCACGCTGGAGGTCACGATTCCCGCGGGCGCGACCGCCCGGGTGCGTCTGGGGGACGGCCGCCGCGAGCGGACCGGCTCCGGCACGCACTCCTTCACCTGGCAGGACGAGCAGGCGGCGGCGCCCGCCGTGACGGCGGGCCGCCGGTGAACCGGCCGTCCTCCGCTCCGGGCGCGAGTACCACGGACGTCGTCGTCGTGGGCGCCGGCCCGACGGGACTGACGCTCGCCATCGACCTGGTCCGCCGCGGTGTGGCCGTCCGGGTCCTGGACAAGAGGCCGGAGGGCTTCTCCGTCGGCACCCGCGGCAACGGACTGCAGCCACGCACCCTGGAGGTCTTCGACGATCTCGGCGTCGTCGGCCCGATCCTGGAGACCGCCGGGGCGCATCCGCCCCTCCTCGTGTACGTCGGCAGGGTGCCGGTGTTCAGGAAGCACGCGCACAAGCCCGTGGCCCCGTCTCCCGCCGTGCCGTACCCGTCGGTCGTCATCCAGCCGCAGTGGCGTACGGAGCGGATCCTGCGCGACCGGCTGACCGAGCTCGGCGGGAAGGTGGACTACGGGACCGAGGTGACGGCGCTCACCCAGAACGCCGGCGAGGTCACCGCCGTCACGGGCTCCGGCGAGACGATCCGGTCCCGTTATCTCGTGGGCGCGGACGGCGGACGCAGCGTCGTCAGGAAGACGCTGCGCATCGGCTTCGCCGGGGAGACGCGCGAGGACACCCGCCTCCTACTGGGCGACGTCGAGGTCGGCGGGCTGCGCCGCGACGCCTGGCAGGTCTGGGTCAACCCGATCAGGAAGCAGGTGAGGGCCAGCGTGTGGCCGGTGCCCCATTCGGCCTGCTTCCGGTTCAGCGCGCCGATCACCCGGGACGAGAGGCCGGATCTGACGCTCGCGGGGTTCCAGCGCCTGCTCAGAGAGCGGACCGGCCGCCGTGGTCTCACCGTCACCGGGCTCGCCGCCCCCTCGGTGTACCGGGTGGCCATCAGGCTCGCCGAGCGCTATCGCTCCGGTCGCGTGTTCATCGCCGGAGACGCCGCGCACGTGCACTCCCCGGCGGGCAGCCAGGGGCTGAACACCAGCGTGCAGGACGCCTACAACCTGGGCTGGAAGCTGGCCCGCGTACTGTCCGGAGCGCCCGAGTCGCTTCTCGGCACCTACGAGGCGGAACGGCGGCCGGTCGCGCGCCGGGCCCTCGGGCTGAGCACGGAACTGCTGGACGGCAGGAAGATCGAGCACGACGAGCGGACGAGCCAGCTGGACCTGTCCTACCGCGGTGGCCCGCTGGCGGCGGGCGCGCGGGGCGGTGACCGCGCTCCGGACGCGGCATGCGCGACCGCAGACGGCCGGCGGATCCGCCTCTTCGACGTGTTCCGCGGCCCTCAGCCCACCCTGCTGTGCCTGGGCGCCGGACCCGTACCCGGAGGAGTGCCCGCCTACCGGATCGGCCGGGACCTCCTCGACGACGGCGGGCACATCCGCGCCGCCTACGGCGAGACCGGGTACGTCCTGGTGCGGCCCGACGGGTACATCGGGATCGACACGTCGTCCGTCGCCGAGCTCACCGGCTACCTCGCCGGGATCTGAACCCATCGATCCCGTCGATGGAATCATCGCGGAACATGAGTTGGACCTGACATCGGGCCGTGGGCCACGCTGGTACGCATGACAGGCATTCGCGACATTTTGGACGCCAGGCGGCTCATCGCCCACCAACTCCCTGAGACGCCCATGTGGTCCTATCCGGTGCTCAACGCGGCGGTCGGCGTGGAGGTGTACGTCAAGCACGAGAACGTGCAGCCCACGGGAGCGTTCAAGGTGCGCGGCGGCATCACGCTGCTGGCCCGGATGGCCGACCGCGGTCGCGGGGTCGTCACGTACTCCACCGGCAACCACGCCCAGTCGATCGCGTACGCGTCCCGCCTGTACGGCGTGCCCTGCGCGGTGCTGATGCCGGACAACCCGAACCCGGCCAAAGTAGCGGCGGTCGAGGCGCTCGGGGCGACCGTCGAGGTCCGGGGCGCGACGATGGTGGAGACCGCCGGGCACGCCCGCGATCTCGCCGAGCGCACCGGGCGCAGGCTGATCGGCCCGGCCGACGAGCCGGACATCATCGCCGGGGTCGGCACGCTCTACGCCGAGATGTTCGCCGCCCGGCCGGACCTGGACGCGGTGTTCGTGCCCGTGGGCAGCGGCACCGGAGCCGCGGCGGCGTGCCTGGCCGCGGCCGCGCTCGCGCCCGGCTGCCGGGTGATCGCCGTCCAGTCGGCGCAGGCCCCCGCCGCGCACGACTCGTGGCGGCTGAACGCCCTGGTGAACCGGCCGGTCAAGACCGTCGTGGAGGGCCTTGCCACGGGCTCGGCGTTCGCGACGCCCCAGGCCGTGATGCGGGACCGGCTGGACGATTTCGTCCTGGTCGGCGACGACGAGATCCTGCGGGCCCAGCGGATGCTGCTCGGCGAGGCCCACACGCTCGCCGAGGGAGCGGGAGCGGCCGCCCTGGCCGGGCTGCTGGCCCGGCGCGAGGAGTTCGCCGGGCGGCGGGTGGCCGTCGTCTGCACGGGCGGCAACGCGGGCCCGAAGGAACTCGCCCGCCTCCTCGCCGCCCTCTGAGCCGCCCTTCGCGCCGCCCTCTGAGCCGCCCTTCGCACCGCCCTTTTGAGCCTTCGTCAGGGGCCGAGGTCGCGGCGGGTCGCCTCCTCGACCTCGTGCAGGCTCTGCCGGGTGAGTTCGAGCTCCGTCGTCAGGTCGTGCAGCGCCTGGCCGCCGCCGTCCGCGCCGCCGGAGGTCGCGGTCATGGCGGAGATCTCGACGGCCCGCGCGACCAGGCCCTCCAGGCTGATGGCGCCGGACTCCAGCCGGGCCAGCACCCGCTCCCGCGCGCCCGACAGCCGGCCGTACACCTCACGCTGCGCGTCCAGCGCGGCGATCGACCGGTCGAGCTCGCCCGCGACCTCCTGACGTGCCGTACGGCGGGCCTGCGTGAGCCGGGCGCGTTCCTGGTCGAGGAAACGGGGGTCGAAACGGGCGAGGGCGGACCCGGTGACGGAGGCGTGCCCGGCCAGCCGCCGCAACGTGCCGACCGTGTCGTCCACCTGCGGGCGCATGTCCGCGATCCGGTCGAGCAGGATCTGCCCGCGCATCGAGCCGGCCAGGTCGGCGAACGACCCGGCGGCGCGCTCGGCCCGCCGCAGCCAGGCCTCCTCCACGCTGCCGCGTGCGACCGGCGGCTCCTGCGGTTCGGGGCGGCTCTCGTCTCCCGTGGACTGCCACGCGGAGGCGAAGGCCTTGGTGAGCCACACCGCCACGCCGGCGACGGCCGCCCCCGCCGGATGGACGTCGACCGCCCAGGCCGCGCCGGCGGCCGTGGCGCCCAGGAGCAGCGCCCAGGGGTCGCGCAGTTCCTCGGTGAAGCGGGACAAGGGGGCTCCCGGTCAGAAGTCGGAGATCGTCAGAAGTTGGAGATGACGGCGGTGAACACCTGGTCGATGCTCACGGGCTTGCGGGAATCGTAGGCCGCCGCGTCGGTGCTCTGCGAGATGCGCCGCAGCACGTCGAGGTCGGCGTCGCCGCCGTACGCGATGGTGAACATGCGCACCGTGTCCTGGCCGGTCTCCTGACGCAGCTGCGGCAGCAGGTCGTCGAGGGAGATGGAGTTGTTGTCCTCGTTCTTGCCGTCGGTCAGGAACACGACCGCGTTGATGGCGTCGCCGCTCTGGTGCCGCAGCACCTCCTGGTACGACGCGAGGGCGGTGTCGTACAGGCCCGTGCCGCCGCTGGGGATCAGACCCTGGATGCGGCTCTTGAGGCGCGACTGGTTGTTCCTGCCCATGGGGACGAGCTCGCGGTAGTCCTTCTCGCCGTCCTGCTTGAGGGAGAACATCCACAGGCCGACGCGGTCGTTCGGGCCGAACTGGGGCAGCGCGTTGACCGCGGCCTGCTTCGCGAGGTCGAGCTTGGTCTTGCCGGTGCCGGAGACGTCGGCGCCCATCGAGCCGGAGACGTCCATCACCATCAGCACGTTGGCGGGCTTGCGCAGCTCCGCCCAGCTTCGCAGCATCCGGTCGAGCACCTGCGGGGTCGGGGTGCTCAGCGTGGTCGCCGGCTGCTTGGGGTCGAGGCCGTCGGCGGCCGTGATGTGGCCGGTCGGCTTGCCGTCGAACGACCGGAACGCGTACTTCGCGAACTCCTTCTGCTGGTCGGACGCCTTCAGGTACTTCAGGAAGTCGGCCGCCGCGGCCTTCTTCGCCGCGTCCGCCCAGGACAGCACGGCGTACGGATGGTCGGAGAAGAGCGTGCCCTCCTTGGGATAGATCGCCACCAGCGGGACCTTCGGCTTCGCGTGGTCGCCGAGCGTCTTCGGGTCGCCGGTCGGGTTGCCCTGGTTGTAGTCCCACACCGACTTCTCCTCCACGGTCACCGCGGAGATGTAGGACATGGCCGTTCCCGCGTCGTCGGCGCGCTGGAGGTTCGTCAGGAAGGTCAGCGTGGTGTCGCCGTAGTGCACGATGGACCGCTCGACGCCCTTGACGAAGTCGCGGGCCTTCGCCCCGGTGACGTCCCGCTCCGTGAGGTCGCCCGACAGCCCGGTGGCGGCGAAGTAGGCCCCGACGGTCGCGTTGAGGCCCGAGGTGGAGAAGTTCGGGTTCGTCTTGCCGAGGCGGAACCGGCCCCACTCGGGATGGTCGTACTTCGCCCAGCCCTTCGGGTCGTCGGCGAGATCGAGGACGTCCGACCAGCCGATCTTCTTCGACGGCCAGCCGAGCGCCTGCGCCATCGGCTTGGGCATCGCGATGACCAGCGGCGACTTGGCGATCGTGGGGTTGTCGGCGGAGGCCGGCGACTGCCGGTCGCCGCCCTCGACGCGGTGCCGCAGGAGGGCGACCCACCCGGCGGACGCGGGCGCCCACACGTCCGGCTTCGGCCCGTCCTGCCGCGCGTTCCAGCCGCGCGCCAGCGCCTGCATCGCGTCACCGGACGCCTTGGAGCTCACCACGACATCCACGCACCGGCCGTCCACCTCGTGGCCGCTGTAGCTTCTGGCCATCGTGCGGAGCAGTTCGGCCTTGTCGCTGGAGGCGGAGACGGTCAGGGTGATCCCGTCGTCCCCGCAGGCGCGTCCGGCCGAGTCGCCGCCCGCGTCGCCGCGGAAGGCTTTCCCGACGTCGGGCATCCCGCCGAACACCGTCTTCAGGCCGACGATGAGCGCTCCCGCCACGATGACCGCGACGATGAACGGGGCCACGCTGCGGCGGCGCTTCTGCTGCGGTGGGGGATACACGGATCTCCTTCATGTCAACGGGATACCGGTACTAATCCCGACGAACGGCGGATCACCTTAGTTGCCGATCATCTCGCCCCGCTAACACCACGGTCATGTTCCCGTACGCGGCCGGGCGCGGCTTCGCGTCTCGAACCTGCAACTTTCAGGTGCGCGCTCCGGCCGATGAGGCCCCCTGTCAGGCAGTTCGCGGGATGCGGCCGCGCTGTCGAAGCGCTTCGTTGACCCGTCCCGTCCTCGTGGTTACGTTCACGCCACCACCACCCGTATGTAAACCGCATCCATGTAGCCGAACGAGGTCGCCGCCTGGGATCCGCGCGCCTCCTCTCGGCGCTGCCTGCTCGAACGCCGGTCGGCTGGACCGGTGTCCTCATCATCCTTGGGTCGAAAGGGGACAGGAAGATGTCCGTGCGCAGACATCACGCGGCGTTGCTTGGAGCGGTCACCGCGGTGGCCGCGGCCGCCGCCGGGCTCGTCGGGGTGACCTCCTCGGCGGCGAACGCCGCCTCGGGCTGCCGGGTCGACTACAAGGTCGCCTCGCAGTGGGACGGCGGGTTCGTCGCGGACATCGCGATCACCAACCTCGGCGACCCGCTGTCCAACTGGACCCTCGGCTGGTCTTTCGGGGCCGGCCAGACGGTGAGCAGCGGCTGGGGCGCCACGTACGCGCAGAGCGGCGCCGGTGTCACCGCGACGAACCTCTCCTACAACGGGTCGATCGGCACCGGTGGCAGCACCTCGATCGGCTTCCAGGGGACGTCGGGCTCGTCCAACCCCGTGCCCACCGCGTTCACCCTCAACGGGGTGTCCTGCACCGGCGGGGTCACCGGATCGCCGTCCGGCCAGCCCTCCCCGTCGCAGAGTCCGTCACGCACCCCGTCGCCCAGTCCGTCGCCCAGTCCGTCGCCCAGCCCGTCCCAGACCCCGGGCGGCAACGGCGGCGGCCTGGTCGGATGGGCCACTCAGAACGGCGGAACCACCGGCGGCGGGAACGCGGGCACGGTCACGGTCAGCAGCGCCTCGGCCCTGACGAGCGCGATCCAGGGGACCACCGCCTCCGTGGTCCGGGTGTCCGGCACGATCTCGTGCTCGGGCATGCTCAGGGTGGGGTCGAACAAGACGATCGTCGGCGCCTCCGGGGCCACGATCGTCGGCTGCGGCCTGAACGTGTCGGAGGCCAAGAACGTGATCATCCGGAACCTGATCTTCCGGGACTGGAGCGACGACGCGATCAACGTGCAGTACTCGACCAACGTGTGGATCGACCACAACACACTGTCACACGGCTATGACGGCGCCATCGACGTCAAGCGGGCCAGCGACTTCGTGACCGTGTCGTGGAACCGCCTCTTCAACCACGACAAGACGATGCTGCTCGGTCACAGCGACGACAACGGCGCGGAGGACCGCGGGCACCTTCGGGTGACCTACCACCACAACTGGTTCGACGGGACCACCCAGCGGCATCCGCGCGTGCGTTTCGGCAACCCGGTGCATGTCTTCAACAACTACTACAACCGCAACAGCGGGTACGGCGTCGCCTCCACCGAGGGGGCGGGTGTGCTGGTCGAGAGCAACTACTTCGAGAACGTGCAGGATCCCTACCACCGCGGTGAGGGGTCGTCGGCCCCGGGCAACCTCGTGGCGCGCAACAACTACCTGGTCGGCTCGGGAAGCGGGGACGCCGGCGGCAGCGTGGCCTCCATCCCCTACTCCTACTCCCTCGACACCCCGTCGAGCGTCAAGTCCGTCGTCACGGCCGGCGCCGGCGCGCGCTGAGCCCTCCCGCACACCGGCCGCCGTCGTGTCCACGACGGCGGCCGGTGGTCGTTGCGGGGGCGCGCCCGCCGGGAGCGTCACACGCGTGTTTCATGAAACTTTCACCGCGATGGCCGCGGCACTTCGGCTCTCACCTGGTCAGACCTGCGGGCGGCCGGAGCGGGCGGTGAGATGCCCGGTGCGGTGCATTGACCCGTATCCGCGTGCTCCGTAACTTGAAGTCAGTTCCGATTCATGAATGTCGTTCACGTCCATGAATTCCTCGTGGGACCAGGATTCATCCCCTCGGTCAGGGGTCCTGCACGACACGCAAGGAGCTCGGCCTTGAGAAGGAGCACCAGAAACGCAGCCGGGGTGGCCGGCGCCGTCGCCGGGGTCGTCGCCCTGGTCGGCGGCGTGTTCACCGGCGTCTCCAACGCCGCACCCACCACCGGCGCCTACCGCATCGTCAACGGCGCCAGCGGCCTGTGCCTCACCGTCCCCGGCAGCAGCGGCTCCGACGGCGTACAACTCACCGTCTCGGCCTGCACCGGCACGACCAACCAGACCTGGACCCTGTCCGCCCAAGGCAGCGGCGTCCGCCTCACCGCCGGCAACAGCGGCAAATGCGCCGGCGTCACCGGCGCCTCCACCTCCGCCGGCAAAGCCGTCCAACAGGAAACCTGCACCGGCGCCACCTCCCAAACCTGGGAACTCACCGCCTCCGGATCCACCTACCGCATCGTCAACGCCAACAGCGACAAATGCCTCAACACCGCCGACAACTCCACCACCTCCGGCGCCCTCGTCCAGCAGAACTCCTGCGACTCGGTCGCCACCAAACAATGGACCCTCCAGCCCACCGGCTCCACCCCGAGCGGGACCCCCACCAGCACCCCGACCTCCACCCCCACGGGGACCCCCACGAGCAACCCGACGCCGCCGTCCGGCTGGCCGAGCGCGAACGGATCGCAGGCGGTCACCAGCACGATCAGCGTCTCCGGCACGATGGACGGCAACCTGAGGCGCTACTACGCGAGTGGCGCCATGGGTGACGGCGGGCAGAGCGAGAGCCAGAAGCCCATCTTCGAGCTGGCCAACGGCGCGACGCTCAAGAACGTGATCATCGGTTCTCCCGGCGCGGACGGCGTCCACTGCCTGGGCAGCTGCACCCTGCAGAACGTCTGGTGGGAGGACGTCGGCGAGGACGCCGCGACCCTGCTGGGCAGTTCGTCGTCGCAGGTCATGACCATCGACGGCGGTGGGGCGAGGAGCGCCTCCGACAAGGTGTTCCAGCACAACGGGCCGGGCACCATGGTCATCAGGAACTTCCAGGTGGACAACTTCGGCAAGCTCTACCGCGCCTGCGGCAACTGCACGAACTCCTACCAGCGGCACGTGCAGATGTCGAACATCGTGGCGACCTACCCCGGCAAGGCGCTCGCGGGCATCAACACCAACTGGGGCGACACCGCGCGCTTCTCGAACATCACGATCAAGAACGACCCGAACCACAAGATGATCGTCTGCCTGAAGTACAAGGGCGTGCCCAAGGGCAGCGAGCCCACGGAGATCGGCAGCGGCGCCGACGGGACGAACTGCCTCTACAGCGCCTCAGACATCCACTACCAGTAGGACGTTCCGGCACGTGCGAGGAGGCACGTGCGAGGGAATGCGAGGGAAACGGAAGGCCCGGCGGCCCCCCTCAGCCGCCGGGCCTTCCCGCACCCGCGCTACCGACCGTGGTCAGAAAGCGCCGTGGTCAGGAAGCGCCGTGCCAGCCGCCGTAGTCGGCGAGGAAGAGGGCCTCGGTGACGATGGTCCGCCGCAGTTCCTCCAGCACCAGCCGCTCGTTCGGGGCGTGGATCGAGGCGCCGTCGTCCTCCGCGCCGTAGAGCAGGATCTCGGCCTGGGGGAACTGCCGGGCGAGGGCCGCGACCAGCGGGATCGACCCGCCCTGGCCGACCTGCCGCGGCGGCCGCCCGAACGCCCGCTCCAGCGCCCGCTCGGCGGCGTTCATGGCCGGGCCGCCCGGTTCGATCTGGAACCCGGAGCCGGTGACGAAGTCGCCGAAGGAGACCTTGACGCCCCAGGGCGCGACCTTCTCCAGGAAGGCCATCACGTCGTCCAGCGCCTGCCTGGCGCTCCCGCTCGCCGGGATGCGGATCGTGACGCGGGCCCGGGCGACGGCCTGGACCGCGTTGATCGCGCCGCTCACGGTCGGCACGTCCAGCCCGGTCACCGTGATCGCGTACGACGCCCACAGGCGGTCGGCGAGTGAGCCGTCCCCGACGAGCGAGACGCCGTCGAGCACACCGGCGAGACCGCGGAACTCCTCCTCCGCCAGTGCCTCGCCGGGGAAGGCGCCGGGCTCCAGGCCCGGCACGCGTACCACGCCGTTGTCGTCGTGCATCGCGCTCAGCATGCGCATGAGCGCGGCCAGCGCGTCGGGGGCGGCGCCGCCGAAGGCGCCGCTGTGCAGGGCCTCGGCGAGCGTGCGGACCTCGATCGTGAACGCGGCCATGCCCCGCAGCGAGGTCGTGAGGGCGGGGTCGCCCACCTCGGGGTTGCCGACGTCGGCGATGACCATGGCGTCCGCGCGCAGCAGTTCGGGGTTGGCCGCGACGAAGTCCTCCAGACGCTCCCCGGCGTACTCCTCCTGGCCCTCCACGATGACCTTCACGCCGACCGGGAACCGGCCGCCGAAGGCGCGCAGCGCGGCGACGTGCATGATGACGCCGCTCTTGTCGTCGGCGACGCCACGGCCGTACACGGCTCCGTCGACGATCGTGGGCTCGAAGGGCGGGGTGCGCCACAGGGCGAGGTCGCCCGAGGGCTGCACGTCGTAGTGCGCGTACAGCAGCACGGTCGGGGCGCCGTCGGGGGCGGGCGCCTCGGCGAACACGGCGGGGAAGCTGCCCTCGACCGGAATCTGCCTGACGTGGGGGAGGCCGGCCGCGCGCAGCAGGCGCTCCACGAGCGCCGCGGCCTCCAGGACCGGGGCCTCGGCGTGGCCGGGGAACGCGACGGACGGGATGGCGACCAGGCGCTTGAGGTCCTCGACCGTCTGCGGCATGCCGGCTTCGACGGCGCGCTCGATCTCCTCAGGTGTCACGGCGTTCTCCCGATGTGCGTGGTTTCGGTCGTTACGGCCGACCGATGGACCCCATTTGACCACACGGCCCGCCGACCCTCCGCCGACGTCTCGGCTGCCTCAATCTACCTTGACGGATTTCGTTGCCGTTACAACACGATGTCGCGGAATCCGAACTTCTTGCATAGTGAAGCCACGTAATCACTTGGCAAAACGCAGAAGCGGCGTGCACACTGTGGGCAGCACGGATCACTTCAGGGAAGGTTGCGATGACGCGCCCCGACGTTCTCAAGGCCGCACAGGACAATCTGTGGATGCACTTCACGCGCCACTCCTCCTACGAGGGAGGGGAGGTGCCCATGATCGTGCGGGGCGAGGGGGCCTACGTCTACGACATCCACGGCAAGCGCTACCTCGACGGCCTGGCCGGGCTGTTCGTGGTCCAGGTCGGGCACGGCCGCGCCGAGCTCGCCGAGGCCGCCGCACGGCAGGCCAAGGAGCTGGCGTTCTTCCCGCTGTGGTCGTACGCGCATCCCCAGGCCGCCGAGCTCGCCGCCCGGCTCGCCGAGCTCACCCCCGGCGACCTCAACCGGGTCTTCTTCACCACCGGCGGCGGCGAGGCCGTCGAGTCGGCCTGGAAGCTGGCGAAGCAGTACTTCAAGATCAAGGGCAAGCCGCTGAAGACCAAGGTCGTCAGCCGGTCCATCGCCTACCACGGCACCCCGCAGGGCGCGTTGTCGATCACCGGCATCCCGGCGCTCAAGCAGATCTTCGAGCCGCTGGTCCCCGGCGCGATCAAGGCCCCCAACACGAACCTCTACCGCGCCGACGAGATCTCCGGCTTCCCCGGCCTGGAGAAGGACCCCGAGGCGTTCGGCCGCTGGGCCGCCGACCAGGTCGGCAAGGCCATCGAGATGGAGGGCCCGGACACCGTGGCCGCCGTCTTCGTCGAGCCGGTGCAGAACGCCGGCGGCTGCTTCCCGCCGCCCCCCGGATACTTCCAGCGCCTGCGCGAGATCTGCGACACCCACGACGTGCTGCTCGTCTCGGACGAGGTGATCTGCGCCTTCGGCCGGCTGGGCACGATGTTCGGCGGCCAGAAGTTCGACTACGTGCCGGACATCATCACCTGCGCCAAGGGTCTGACCAGCGGTTACTCGCCCATCGGGGCGATGATCGTCTCGGAGCGGCTGTTCGAGCCGTTCAAGCACGGGTCCGAGACCTTCGCGCACGGCTACACCTTCGGCGGTCACCCGGTGTCGGCCGCCGTCGCCCTGGCCAACCTCGACATCTTCGAGCGGGACGGCCTGCTCGAACACGTCACGGCCAACGAGCCGGTGTTCAGGGCCACTCTCGACCGGCTGCGGGACCTGCCGATCGTCGGCGACGTCCGCGGCTCCGGCTTCTTCTACGGCATCGAGCTGGTCAAGGACAAGTCCACCAAGCAGACCTTCAACGCCGAGGAGTCGGAGCGCCTGCTGCGCGGCTTCCTCTCGAAGGCGCTCTTCGACGCCGGCCTGTACTGCCGGGCGGACGACCGCGGGGACCCGGTCGTGCAGCTCGCCCCGCCGCTGATCTGCGGCCCCAAGGAG
Source organism: Microbispora sp. H10885 (assembly GCF_014161415.1). Classification (NCBI taxonomy): domain Bacteria; kingdom Bacillati; phylum Actinomycetota; class Actinomycetes; order Streptosporangiales; family Streptosporangiaceae; genus Microbispora; species Microbispora sp. H10885. The sequence continues at coordinate 574,422 of NZ_JABBWY010000004.1, forward strand.
TTCGACGAGATCGAGTCGATCCTCCGTTCGGTGCTCACCGAGGCGTGGGCCCGCCTTTAGACCATCAAGCTCGTTCGGCCGGGTAGGGGGCGACCGTGACGAGTGACCGCCTGAAAGGACGTATTCCATGAAGATCGGTGTGCCCGCCGAGGTCAAGAACCACGAATACCGCGTCGCCGCCACCCCGGCCGGCGTCCACGAGCTCGTCCGTCACGGGCACGAGGTCAGCGTCCAGCGCGGCGCCGGTCTCGGCTCCCACATCACCGACGAGGAGTACCTGTCGGCCGGCGCCAAGCTCGTCGAGGGCGCCGACGAGGTGTGGGCCGAGTCGGAGATGATCCTCAAGGTCAAGGAGCCGATCGAGGAGGAGTACCACCGGCTCCGCGCGGACCAGATCCTGTTCACGTACCTGCACCTGGCCGCCTCCCGGCCCTGCACCGACGCGCTGCTCGCGGCCGGCACCACGGCCGTCGCGTACGAGACGGTCCAGGCGGGTAACACGCTGCCGCTGCTGGCCCCGATGTCGGAGGTCGCCGGGCGGCTCGCCCCGCAGGTCGGCGCGTACAACCTGATGCGGTTCAACGGCGGGCGCGGCGTGCTTCCCGGCGGCGTGCCCGGCGTGGCCCCGGCCAAGGTCGTCGTGATCGGCGGCGGCGTCTCCGGCCTCAACGCGGCGCAGATCGCCGTCGGCATGGGCGCGGACGTGACGATCCTCGACATCAACATCGACCGCCTCCGCTTCATCGACGCCATCTACCAGGGCCGGCTGAAGACGCTGGTCTCCACGCAGTACGCCGTCGAGCGGGCCGTGCTGGAGGCCGACCTGGTCATCGGCGCGGTGCTCATCCCGGGCGCGAAGGCCCCGACGCTCGTGTCCAACGAGCTCGTCTCCCGCATGAAGCCGGGCTCCGTGCTCGTCGACATCGCGATCGACCAGGGCGGATGCTTCGAGGACTCCCGGCCGACCACCCACGACGACCCGACGTTCCGCGTGCACGAATCGGTCTTCTACTGTGTCGCGAACATGCCGGGCTCGGTGGCCAACACCTCCACCTTCGCGCTCACCAACGCGACCCTGCCCTACGTCGTCAAGCTCGCCGACAAGGGCTGGCGGGACGCGCTGCGCGGCGACGAGGCGCTCGCGCTGGGCCTCAACACCCACGCCGGGGTGCTGACCAACGAGCCGGTCGCGGTCGCCCACGGCCTGTCGTACACGCCGGTCCCGGAGGTCATCGCCGCCTGACCGGCGTGCCGGGCGCGGCCGGGAAGTGGAGGTCAGCGCAGCCCGAAGTGGCCGCGCAGGTCCCGCGCGGTGCCGAGGACGTGCTCGACCTCGGCGGGAGTGGGCCACGGAGCCGTGCCGGGCCGCATCAGGGTGGCGCGCACCAGGCCGAGATGCTCGATGGCGGCCAGGTGCAGCCCGCTCATCCGGGCGAGCAACTCCACCATGCCGCCCACCACACCACCCGCAACGCCGCCCGCCGAGCCGCCGGTGCAGCCCTCCGTCAGGCCGCGGCTGAGCGACTCGCGGGCGACCAGGTCCCAGGTGCCCAGGATCTCGACCAGGGCGGCGGGCTCGGCCGCGGCGTCGCCGCGCCTGCGCGCCGCCGCCACCGCCAGCTCGGCGCGCGCCGCCTGCTCCGGCTCCGCCGGGCGGGTCCAGTACGGCGGGGGCGGGTCCAGCAGGCAGCCCTCGGTCTCCACGCAGCCGCCGGTCAGGGGCAGCACCTTCCGCAGCTCCGCCTGGGCGGCCTGGTGCCCGCGCTCGGCCGCCCGCCGGAACCAGTGACGCGCGCCCTTCAGGTCGTTGTGCTCGGAGACGAGCAGCGACCCGAACCGGTACGCCGCCTCTGGGTCGTCCGCCGCGGACCGCCCGAACCAGTGCGCCGCCGAGAGACGGTCGTCCAGCCGCAGGCAGACCAGCCCGGCCATCCGGGGTGCCTCCTGGCTGCCCGTGTGCGCGGCCCGCTCGAAGCAGGCGAGCGCCGTGCGCAGGTCGCCGCGGGTGAGCGCGAGATCGCCCAGCCGGAAGGCGGCGCCGGGGTGGTCGGCCCGGGCGGCGAGCCGGTAGAACCCCTCCGCGCCCTTCTCGTCGCGGGCCGTGTGCAGGAGCAGGGCCAGGTGATAGGCCGCCTCCGCGTGGCCGCCGCGCGCCGCGTACTCCCACCAGTGCGACGCCTCGGCCTCGTCGCCCGCCGTGTAGCCGAGGAAGCCGAGGTCGTGGGCGGACCGCAGGTCGCCGTCCAGGGCGGCCCTGAAGTGCCAGCACCGGGCGCCCATGCCGTCGCCCTGGTCCTCGCACAGCAGGGCCAGCCGCCGGGCCGCGTGCCGGGAACCGTTCTCGGCGGCCCGCTCGAACCACAGCCGCGCACCGGCCGTGTCGCCGCGCCGCTCCAGCAGCAACGAGGCGAGGTTGGTCGCGGCGTCCGCGTCTCCGGTGCCCGCGGCGGCCTCGAACCAGCCGACGGCCTCCTCGGTCGTGCCGTGCATCCGGTGCCAGAGCCCCAGGTTGTAGGCGCTGTCGACGTTGCCCGCCTGTGCCGCCCGCTCCCACCAGTGCCGGGCGCCCAGCCGGTCGTCGCGCTCCGCGCACAGCCGGCCCAGCCGGTGCGCCGCCTCGCGGTCGCCGTCACGGGCTCTGCCGAGCAGATCGGCCTCGCTCGGTTCCAGGGGTCCGGGGATGCGCGAGACCGGTATCCCGATCCACGCGGTCGTCTCCGCTGCTCCCACTAGTGTCATGCCAGACAGGGTGACACGTAACCAGGACGTCACGGAGCGTTATCGGGAAGACGTTGACGTCAAGGGACGCTCGAACTCGATGAAGCCCACGTACATCCCCATCCCGCAGGCGTAGCGCAGCCGTCCCTCCGGCCGTGCGGGCAGCCGCACCGTACGCGCGCCTGTCACGGGGAGCACGACGTCGCGGCCGTCGACGGCGACGGCGCGGGTGCAGCCGCGGTCGCCGGAGGTCCTGAAGACGATCTCGACGGGCCGCCCGGCGGTCGCGACGGCGACGCCGGGCCGGAAACCCCGGTCGGTCGCCCAGATCGTGAGCCGCTGGACCCCGTCCGCGCCGATCGACGCGCGGGCCGCGGCGGCGGCCGGGGACCCGATCTCCGGGAGCCAGTCGCCGAGCCGCAGCCCCGACCCGGCGGTGAACAGCCCGGCGGCCAGGGCCGCGACGCCCCCGAGGGCGGCGAGCCGGGTCGTGGCGAGCCCGCGCAGGAGCAGCCCGAGCGCGGCGAGGGCCGGAGCGGTGCCGAGGGCGAGCCCGGCGAGCACGGCGGCGCCGCCCGGCGCGGAGCCCGCCGAGACGGCCACGACCTCCAGGCTCACCGTGACCCCGCAGGGCATCAGGATCGTGGTCAGGCCGAGCCCGGCCGCCCGCGCCGTGCCTGCGTGTGCCGTGCTCGTGTGCGCCGTGCTCGTGTGCGCCGTGCTCGTCCGCGCCGTGCTCGCGTGTGCCGTGTCCTGCGTGTCTCCGTCTGAGCAGCCGAGGTGGCCGGGCGGCGCGGCCGCGCATCCGGCGCGGCCGCGCCGGGCGAGCATCCGTACGGCGAGGACGGTCACCGCGATCCCGGCGGCGACCAGCAGGGCCGCCCGGGTCTGCGGGCCGAGCCGCACGGCCGAACCGGCCAGGCCCAGCAGCGCCCCCAGGGCGGTGTGGGCGGCGAGCCGCCCGGTAAGGAACGCCGCCACCGCGGGCAGCGCGTCCCGAACGTCCCGGGTGGTACGGGAGGCACCGGTCGTACGGCTGGCACGGCCGGTTCCGGCGGTTCCGGCGGCGCCCGTGGCTCCGGGGGGGCCGGGGGAGACGAGGCCGATGAGAAGACCGCCCTGGACCGCGGCGCACGATGCCGTACCCGCGGCCAGACCGGCGACGAGACCCCCGGCGAACAGGGCGGCCGGGTTCACGGTCAGCCGGTGAGCGCCAGCTCGTCCAGCACGCCGGTCTTCGCGGCCTCGACGAGCGAACCGAGCTGGTCGAGACTCATCTCCACCCTCTGGCCGAAGTCGTCGGTGATCACGACACGGCGCTCGGCCGGGGCGGACACGTCCACGAACAGCTCGGGACAGCCACAACTGCAGTTGCCACAGAATCGGGCGATGGACTTCACGAGTCCTCCTCGTACGGCGGGGCCTTTGCTCGCAACGTAATGTGATCGAATGGACTCGGCCAGTAACAGTTCGCTGACCTGCCAGAGACAGGGCAGAGGCAGGGGAGAGACAACAGCGCCACGGCCGGCCCCGATGAAGGGGCCGAGCGAGCGGACGGGGTGAGCCGGCCGGGTGGGCCGGCGGGGTGACCGGAAGCGCTCAGGCCGTGCGAGCGCGGCGGTGGGCGTCGCCGAGGTAGTCGTCGAGCGCGACACGGGTCGCGCGGAGGGCGGCGTCCGAGGCGTCGAAGGTGCGCTGGGCGACGCCGACGAAGAGGCAGTCGACGATGAGCAGCTGGCTGATCCTGCTGGCGAGCGCGCCCGGGCGGAACGCCGACTCGCGCCCGGCCGAGATCAGGACGTGGCCGGCGAGCCCGGCCAGGGACGACCGCGGGTTGTTGGTGATCGCGACCACGGTCGCGCCGGCCCGGCGGGCGGCCCGCATCGGGCCCAGCACGTCAGGGGTCTCGCCGGTGCAGCTCACCCCGACGGCGACGTCGCCCTCGCGCAGCAGCGCGGCGCTGGTGAGCGCGAGATGCGCGTCGGTGAAGTGGTGGCCGGGCAGCCCTATGCGCAGCAGCTTCTGCACCATGTCCATGGCGACGAGGCCGGAGGCGCCGACCCCGTAGACGTCCACGCGGCGGGCGGCGGCGACGGCGTCCACCACCGAGGCGAGGTCGTCCGGGTCGAGCTGGGCCGCCGTGTCGGCGAGCGCCTGCGACTCGGCCCGCGTGACCTTCGCGATCACGTCGGTCAGCGGGTCGTCCGGGGAGAGGTCGCCGGGGACGAGCCTTTCGGGGGTGTCCCTGGCCACGGCCGCCGCCAGGGCGAACCGCAGCTGTGAGTAGCCGGCGAAGCCCAGCGACCGCGCGGTCCGCACGATCGTCGCCTCGCTGATCCCCGAGATCGCGCTGACCTCGGTGATCGTGCTGCGGGCCACCGAGGCGGGGTCGTCGAGGATGAGGCGCGCGATCGTCTGGGCGGCGGGGGTGAGCGAGGGCAGCACCGCACGCACCGTCGCGATCGGGTTGACCGGCGCGGCGCCCTCGTTCTCGTTGGTCACGTCAGAGCCTCTCCTGTGCGCGATCAGCTTAGGACCCGCAGACTCACCCAGGCGCGACAACGGGCACCGGAAGCTCATATTCCGATACATGTCCGCCGTGACGGGCACGGGTGACGCGTCCGAGTGAAGACCTCCTGGGGCAGATTACACGGCCATGACGCTTTCTTTTATCGCCGCTGATTCGCGGGGAGGTTTCCGCCATGGCCTGGCCGGTACAGGACGTGCGGGAGGTGGGCAGGTGCGGGTGCTCGGGCTGATCTCCGGGACCTCCCACGACGGGATCGACACCGCGCTCGTCGACTGGGCTCTGACCGGCGACGTGCTCACCGGCGTCGTGGAGGGGGTCGTCGAGCACACCGGCACGACGCCGTACACGCCCGAGTCACGGGCCGCGATCCTGGCCGCGCTGCCGCCGAACACCACGGACATGGGCGCGGTCTGCCGGCTCGACACGCTGGTGGGCCGGGCGTTCGCCGAGGCGGCGGCGGGCTGCCCGCCCGCCGACCTCGTCTGCTCGCACGGGCAGACGTTGTACCACTGGGTGGAGGACGGCCGGGTGCGCGGCACGCTGCAGCTCGGCGAGGCCGCCTGGATCGCCGAACGGCTCGGCGTGCCGGTCGTGTCGGACCTGCGGGCCCGCGACGTGGCCGCGGGCGGGCAGGGCGCCCCGCTCGTGTCCGCCTTCGACCTGCCGCTGCTGGCCGGGCTGGCCGAGTCACCCGAGCAGGCCGAACCAGGCGAGTCGCGCGAGTCGGACGGACGGTCCGGGCCGGTGGGGCGGCTCGGCGCTTTGAACCTCGGCGGCATCGCCAACCTCACCGTGGCGGCCGACGTGAGCCGGCACGACCACGCCGAGAACCATGCCGTGAGCCGGGACGCGGACGACGCCGAGGACCGTGCAGCGAACCACGCCGGGAACCACGCCGTGAGCCGGGACGCGGACCACGCCGAGGACTCCACCGGGTGGGCGCGGCCGCTCGCCTATGACACGGGACCGGCCTCGGCGCTCATGGACGCGGCCGTGCTCGCCGCCACCGGCAGGCCGTACGACGAGGACGGCCGGCTGGCGGCGGCGGGGCGGGTCCACGACGGCCTGCTGGCCGAGTTGCTCGCCGAGCCGTACTACCACCGCCCGCCGCCCAAGACGACGGGCAAGGAACTGTTCCACGCGGGGTACCTCGACCGGGTGGCCGGGCCGTACGGGCTCGGCCTGCCCGACCTGACGGCGACGCTGGCCGCGCTCACCGCCGAGACGGTCGCGGCGGAGATCCGGCGGCACCGGCTGGGCACGGTGGTCGTCTCCGGCGGCGGCACGCGCAACCCGGTCCTGATGCGGGAGTTGCGCGTGCGGTCCGGCGGAGTGCGGCTGCTGCCGAGCGACCGCCTCGGCGTGCCGCCGGACGCCAAGGAGGCCGTCGCGTTCTCCTATCTCGGCTGGCTGACCGCGCACGGCCTGCCGGGCACCGTGCCCGCGTGCACGGGCGCGTCGGGGCCGCGGGTGCTGGGCTCACTCACCCCCGGCCGCGGCCCGTTCCGCCTGCCCGCTCCGCTCGCCGCGCCGCCCCGGATCATCCGCATGCGGACAGGCGGGCGCCGTCCCACGCGCTGACGGCCCTGCCGGGGCCCGCCTCAGCGTGCGGCGCGCAGCGCCGCGATGAACCACTCGAACGCCGGCACCGCGGGCGCGAACGGCGGCCGGTCGTTGAGCACGCCGAGCAGCTGCCAGTAACGCTCCACCCGGCGGTCGGTGAACCTCTCCAGCGCGTCGGCGAGCCGCGCGCGCTCGTCGGCGGACAGGCCGGGCCCGACCAGCCGATCGACGATCTGCCCGCCCTCCGCCGACTCCGGGTCGATCCCCTGGTCCAGGGCCCGCCCGGCCTCGGTCAGGATCGCCTGCGAGTCATGCGGCACCGAAGGTTCGGCCTGACTGGTGGCCATCTGGCGCACCCGCTCCCGGAAGCCGGGGTCGGCGACCAGCCCGGCGAGCTCGATCCAGGCCTCCACCTGTTCGACGGTGGGCTCGTCCGGCAGCTCTTCGGGCAGCCCGCGCATCGACTGCGCGATCCCCGCGCCGGGCGCGGCGGGGTCGGTGCCGGCGAACACCTCCTCGACGAAGTCGTCGACGATCCGCCGCCGCTCTCGTGCGGACAGCCGGGACAGTTCGTGCATCAGTCTCATCTCCTCAGCGGTGCAGTGGCCTTCCGCGACCGACCGCATGACGGCGCGCCGGGCCTGGAGGACGCGGATCTCCGCGTCGAGCACGGCGACGTGCGTCCGCGCCACCTCCGTCAGGCCGGTCCGCCTGGTCACGACCCGCTCCACGGTGGGCAGGTCGAGCCCGAGGTCGCGCAGCGTACGCACCAGGTGCAGCCGGGCCACGGCCTGCGTGTCGTAGAGCCGGTAACCGCCCGCCGACCGGCCGGCCGCCGGGAGCACCCCGGCGTCCGACCAGAACCGGATCGTGCGAACCGGCACGCCGGTCAGGCGCGCCAGTTCCCCGATCGTGAGCGGATTCGACTCGCTGCGGTCGTTCACATCCACAGCCTGGACCCTCCAGTCGGTGGAGACTCAAGCCCTTTCACACGAGCCAGCCGGGCTTCACCAGACCCGACTCGTACGCGATGACGACGAGTTGCGCCCGGTCACGGGCGTGCAGTTTGGTCATCATGCGGCTGACGTGAGTCTTCGCCGTCGCGGGCGACATGTAGAGACGGGTGGCGATCTCGTCGTTCGTCATGCCGGCGCCCACGAGGGCGAGCACCTCCCGCTCCCGCTCGGTCAGCGGGGTGAGGCCGGTGGTGACGCCCGGTTCCTTGGCCCGGGCGGCGTACTCGGCGATGAGGCGGCGTGTCACACCGGGGGACAGCAGCGCGTCGCCGCCGGCCACCACCCTGACCGCCTGGATGAGCTCGGCCGGCTCGGTGTCCTTGACCAGGAAGCCGCTCGCGCCGCCGCGCAGCGCCTCGAAGACGTACTCGTCCAGTTCGAACGTCGTGAGCATGATGATCTTCACGTCGGCGAGACCGGGGTCGCCGGCGATGCGGCGGGTGGCGGTCAGGCCGTCCGTGCCGGGCATCCTGATGTCCATCAGCACCACGTCGGGGCGCAGGTCCCGGGTCAGCAGGACGGCCTGCTCGCCGTCGCCCGCCTCGCCCACGACGGTCATGCCCTCCTGCGCGTCGAGCAGGGCCCGGAACCCGGCCCGCACCAGGGCCTGGTCGTCGGCGAGCAGCACGCGGATCACTTCGGTTCCTCCGGTTCCGTGGACAGGGGTACTGATGGCGGGGGTGCCAGCGGCAGGGGGAGGCGGGCCGCCACGCGGAAGCCGCCGCCCGGCCGGGGACCGGCCGACAGCGATCCGCCGAGCGCCGCCGCCCGCTCGCGCATGCCGGGGATGCCGTTGCCGCCCCCCAGCCCCGCCACCGCGCGCGCCGTCCCGGCGCCGTCGTCCTCGATCACCAGGCGCAGCTCCTCGGCGGCGTACGCGACGTTGATCGTCACGCGGGAGCCCGGCGCGTGCCGGGAGACGTTGGTGAGCGACTCCTGGACGATCCGGTAACCGGCCCGGTCGATGCCGGGGGGCAGCGGGCGCGGCTCCCCGGCGACCTCCACGGTCACGGGCAGGCCGCTGCCCGCGGCGAGGCCGTCGAGGTGGGCCATCCCGGCCGTGGGGGACCGCGGCGCGCCGTCCTTCAGCAGGCTGAGCACCCCGCGCATCTCCGTGAGCACGTCTCGCGACGCCTGCTTGATCGCGGTCAGCGCGGTGCGGGCCTGCTCCGGATGATCGTCCAGCAGGTGCAGCGCGGTGGACGCCTGCACGTGGATCAGCGAGATGTTGTGGGCGAGCACGTCGTGCAGCTCCTGGGCCATGGTCAGCCGTTCCTCGCTGGCCTGCCGTCTGGCCTCCTCGCGGGCCACCCGCCGGCGCTCGGCCAGGCGCTCGCGGCGCACCCGGTGCCACTCCGCGACGGTCAGCGTGAGCAGCAGGTACGCGGCCACCGCGGTGTGGTGGAAGAGCCCCGCCCGGTGGGGGATGAACCAGGTGGCGTAGGCGACCACGAACAGGAAGAACGCCCCCGACGCCGACCACGCCGCGCGGCGGTGCCCGTTCCCCACCGCGCTGACGATCACGATGATCGGGCTGAGGAACACCGGTCCGTACGCGTAGCCGAACAGCATGTAGACCGAGGTCGCGGTGAGCGTGACGACCAGCGCGACGACCGGGGCGCGGCGGCGCAGCGCGATGGCGCCCGGCCCGACCAGCAGCAACAGGCAGCCCCACCAGGTCAGCGGCACCCGACCGAGGTCCGGGTTGCGCAACTGCCAATACTGGGCGGCCACCGTCAGGAACACCTGGGCGATCCCGACGACGACCGGCAGAACGGGATCGACGCGGTGATACAAGTCGGAACGGGAGCGCACATCCGCACGCTAGGCCCTCCCCGCCGATGGTCGCATCCGACCGTGGCCGCATGGCCCCGTACGTCCGGGGGAGTAGCCGGGGCGGGCGTCCAAAAGTGGACATTCCCGCTTCGGTTTTACTCCGGTAAGTCATGCTGGAGTGATCGCTCACGTGGTGGAGGTGCCGGGCGCATGAGGAGTGTCGTCGTCACGTCGCTGGGAGTGCTCACGCTGGCAGGGCTGCTCGCCCCGCCCGCCCAGGCGGCTCCAGCCGTACACACGCCACCTCCGAAGGAGGTCAAACGGCCCGTCGCGGAGGGGTACGGCGGCGCGGTGGCCACCGTGGACCTCGACGCCAGCAAGGCCGCGCTCACGGTGCTGCGCCAGGGCGGCAACGCGATGGACGCGGCGGTGGCGGGAGCGGCCGCGCTCGGCGTGACCGAGCCCTACTCGGCCGGTCTCGCGGGCGGCGGCTTCCTCGTCTACTACGACGCGCGGCACCGGAAGGTGACCGCGATCGACGGCCGCGAGACCGCCCCCCGGGCGATGACCTCGACGGCCCTGGAGGGCATCCCGTTCGCCGAGGCGGTCAGCAGCGGCCTGTCGGTGGGAGTGCCGGGCAGCGTCGCGCAGTGGGACCTGGCGCTGCGGAAGTACGGCACGATGTCGCTGCGGCAGGCGCTGCGTCCCGCGATCGAGATCGCGGACAGGGGCTTCGTCGTCGACCAGACGTTCTACGACCAGACCCAGCAGAACGCCGAACGGTTCGCCGACTTCACCTCGACCGCCGCGCTCTATCTGCCGGGCGGGCAGCCGCCGCCGGTCGGGTCGACCTTCCGCAACCCCGACCTCGCGCGCACCTACCGTGAGCTGGGCATCCGCGGCCCCGCCTGGCTGTACGGCGGTGACCTCGGCCGGGAGATCGTCGCCACGGTGAAGAAGCCGCCGGTGCGCGACGGCGCCACCCGGAACGTCCGGTCCGGGCTCATGGAGGTGGGCGATCTCAGGGCGTACCGCGCGCTCGAACGGCCGCCGACCAAGGTCACGTACAAGGGCCTGGACGTGTACGGCATGGCGCCGCCCTCCTCGGGCGGATCGACGGTGGGCGAGGCGCTCAACATCCTGGAGGCGCTGCCGAAGATCGGCCTGCACGAGTACCTGGAGGCCTCCCGGCTCGCCTTCGCCGACCGCAACGCCTACGTCGGCGACCCCGCGTACACGCGGGTGCCGCTCGGGGACCTGCTGTCGGACGGGTTCGCGAAGGAGCGCGCCTGCCTGATCGGCCCGCGGGCGATGCCGCACCCCGCCGCGCCCGGATCGCCCGACGGCTCCTACTCGGCCTGCGCCACTCCGACGACCCCTGCCGCCCCCGCGGCCTCGGCGCCGGAGGAGAAGAAGGAGGGCCCGGAGACCACCCACCTCGTGGTGACCGACCGCTGGGGCGACGTGGCGGCCTACAACATCACGATCGAGCAGACCGGCGGCAGCGGGATCGTGGTCCCGGGACGCGGCATCCTGCTCAACAACGAGCTGACCGACTTCACCTTCGGCCCGGCGCCCGGCGACCCCAACCTGCCCGCTCCCGGCAAGCGCCCGAGGTCGTCCATGGCCCCCACGATCGTGCTCAAGGACGGCAGCCCGCTGCTCGCCGTCGGTTCGCCCGGTGGCGCCACGATCATCACGACGGTGCTGCAGATCCTGGTCAACCGGCTCGACTTCGGCATGTCCCTGCCCGACGCCGTGGCCGCGCCGCGCGCCTCCCAGCGCAACAGCGCCGCCACCCAGGCCGAGCCCGCGTTCACCCAGCGGTACGGCGCGGAGCTGACGGCGCTCGGTCACACGCTGACGGACGTCCCCGGGCCCCCGGCGGGAGAGATCGGCGCGGCGACCGGCCTCGAGTTCCTCCGGAACGGCAGAGTCCAGGCCGTCGCCGAGCCCGCACGGCGGGGCGGAGGCAGCGCCCTCGTGGTCTCCACCCACCGCTGAACCACCGGATGACCGCGCCCGAGAGATTGTCCAGGCATGGTGAAGCCGCCGACGGGCGCGGTCGTCGGCGGCTGGTACAGGTATGTCAGCGAACCAGGAGGTACACCACTACGGCGAGGACGACGACGAGCGCCACGCCGACGGCGATCCACATCGGCAGGCGGGACGGCTGCTCCTTGGAGATCTCCGCGTCCTGCTGCTGAGCGAACACCCGGAAAGCCTGAGTGTTTCCGGCCGGGTCGATCTGAGGGTCGGACATGGCACGACTCTAGCGACACGTGCGGTCCCCTGGCCGCGATTTGTCGGATTTCGCGCTCTCCCGGTGCCGGGGCGCGGACGGACGGGCGTTCCCGCCGGTCGCCGGGTGACCACGGCGCGCGTGCGGGACCGCCGCAGGCGGCGGATAGCGTGGTAACCATGCTCCGCACCCTTCTGTCTCCCCGGCTGGTGGCCCTGCACCTGCTGGTCATCGGGGTGCTCGTGTCGTTCACGTTCCTCGGCCGCTGGCAGCTCGGCGTCTTCGAGTCGTCGGGCGCGCCGCGACGGGCCCCCGATCCCGCTCCGGTCGCCGTCACGCAACTGACCCAGGTCGGGCGGTACGTCGGCGTGGACGCCGTGGGCCGCAAGGTGACCGCGACGGGCGCCTACGACGCGGCGAACCAGCTCCTGGTGGCCGACCGGGTCGCCGACGTCGCCGCGCCCGGCGGGCGGGCCGCCCGGGGAGACGGATTCTGGCTGCTCACCCCGCTGCGGCTCGCGGACGGCACGGTCGTCCCGGTCGTACGCGGCTGGGTCTCCTCGGCCGGGGATCCCGCGACCGCCGTGCCGGAGGGCCCGGTCACGGTGAGCGGACGGCTGCGGCCCGCGGAGCAGACCGACGACGTGCAGCGCACCGGGCTGCTCCCGCGCGGCCAGGTGGCGACCGTGTCGACGGCGGAGCTGATCAACATGTGGCCCGACGCGCGGGTGCGGGACGGATTCGTCGTCGCCACCGCCCAGGAGCCGCCCTCCCGCGCGACGCCCGTGGCCGTACCCGCCCCGACCATCGGCGGTGGCCTGACCTGGCGGAACCTCGCCTACGCGCTCCAGTGGTGGGTCTTCGCGTTGTTCGCCGTGTACATGTGGTTCCACTTCGTCCGCGACACCCTGCGCGGGCGGCGGCAGGAGCCGGCGACGCCGGAGTCCGCGGGGCCGGCCGCGCCCATGGAGGCCTGACGCTCCCCGCTCCGGGCCCTGGGGCCGGAACCGGCGGCCGGCACGGATATCGTGTGGTGACCGTTTCCCCAGCAGAGGTGTTGATCGACGTGGAGTCCGCGCTCAACTTCTACCGCGTCATGGCGTACGTCGTCGGCGTCATGCTGCTCGTGCTCTGTGTCGGCATGGTCGTCAAGTACGGCTTCGACAACGGCACGATGGTCGCGGTGGTCGGGCCGATCCACGGCTTCCTCTACATGGTCTACCTGGTGGCCGCGATCAACCTGGGCCTGATCAAGGCGCGCTGGTCGATCGGCTACCTGCTGCTCGTGCTCGTGTCGGGCACGATCCCGTTCCTGTCCTTCGTGCTGGAGCGCAGCGTCACCGAGCGCGTCCGCAGGACGATCGCCGCCACCTCGTGAGCGCGTGAAAGGTCCCGGCCGCATCCCGCACGGGGAGCGGCCGGGACCTTCCGGCGCCGGGGCCTCAGCCGCCGATCTGACGCCGCCGGATGCGCCGCAGGCGCGTCCGCTGTGACTCGTCGAGCATGAAGTAGGCGGCGACCGGGGCACCCAGCACGCCGAGCGTGATCAGCCAGGCCAGGATCGTCGGCACCGGCAGGATGAACACCAGCACGGCCACCACCGCCGCGCCCACGTAGTACTTGCCCAGTGGCGACATCGTCAGGCCTTTCGTGTGGATCCCCAGTGGGGGATCGTCCGCGTCGCCAGGACAACGCCCGGGGCGGGCGGCGAGTTCCGCACTGCCCGGCGGGGAGCTCAGCCCTCGCCGGACTCGGGCTTGCCCATCGCCTTGCGGATCAGGTCGCGGGCGCGATCCATGATCGCGAGTGGGGTGCCCATCAGGATGTTCTCGGCCGGTGAGGTGACCCCAGGGTGCGGGTGCGTGGGTGCCATGGCCTCCGCGGCCTTGACCCCCACGGCCATCGCCCTGCGCTGGCCCTCGGACGTGCACGCCTTCAGTTCGGAGAACTCATAGCGCTCCTCGGCGGCGGCGTGCGCGAACACGGCGGCCCTGAGCCTCTCCAGCTCCTGCGTGAACCCCGGCGCCGTCGCGTCCATCTCGTCGAGACGGCTGAGCAGTTCCTTCGCCTCTTCCTCCTCCTGCAGCCGGTTGTCCACGATCGCGTCCCCGCCGACCAGCTTGCGCCGGGCGAAGGGGTGGACGATCTCCTCCTCCGCCGTCTCATGTACGGCGAGCAGCCGGGCGAGACGGCTGAAGGCCTCCTTGCGCTCCTTCCCACGGCATCTGTCCACCTCGTCGAACAGCTCCCGGATGAGGGCGTGCTGCTGGATCAGGAGATCGATCACGTCGTTCTCCCGCATGGTCTCCGGCCTTGACTGGCGGTCCATAGCGCCTCCTTCCTGGTCATATCCGGGCTACCCGGAACCGGGACCCGAAACCACGACCGGCGGAATCGGCGCGGATGCCGCCGCAGGTCACGGGGGTGCGGACGCCTCACCACGCCCGCCCGCCGCGGCGTGATGGGCCGCAAGGGGGATCCGCAGAGGTGCGCCGCAGGGGATCGCGGTGTGCGCCGCAGGGGTTCCGCGGTGTGCGCTGCACGGGATCTGCACAGTCGCGGACGGCGCTTCTGCACAGGCGGGTCCTACGCTTCGTGCATGGCCTTCCCCCAGCAACGCCGTGTGCTCGTGGTCGAGGACGACCAGACCATCGCGAACGCCGTACGCCTCAGGCTCCTCGCGGAGGGCTTCGACGTGCGGGTGGCGGGCGACGGCGAGGGGGCGCTCGCGGCCTACGCCAAGGCCGAGCCCGACCTGGTGGTCCTCGACCGGCTGCTGCCCGGCCTGGACGGCCTGGAGGTCTGCCGCAGGATGCAGGCCGCCCGCCCGGTGCCGGTGCTCATGCTGACCGCGCTCGGTGAGGAGACCGACGTGCTGGTCGGCCTCGGCGTGGGCGCCGACGACTACATCACCAAGCCCTTCAGCATGCGGGAACTCGTCGCCCGCATCCACGCGCTGCTGCGACGGGTGGAGCGGGCCGGCCTGCTGGCGCAGGAGGAGACGGTGATCCGGATCGGCGACGTCGAGATCAACACCGCCGAGCGCCGCGTGTTCGTGCGCGGGACCGAGGCGCAGCTCACCCGGACCGAGTTCGACCTGCTGCGGCGCCTCGCCGAGCGTCCCGGCCAGGTCTTCGAGCGGGAGCGGCTGCTCTCGGACATCTGGGGCTTTTCGGAGGCCGCCGCGACCCGGACCGTGGACAGCCACATCCGCGCCCTGCGGCGCAAGCTCGGGTCCGAGGTCGTCCGCACCGTTCACGGCGTCGGTTACGCGCTCGTCCGCCCATGACGCGCGCCGCGAAAGGGAGAGCCAGGCGATGAGGCCGCTCGACTTCCTCGGCCGGATCAAGGTCAAGCTCGGGATCGTGATCGTGCTCGCCGTGGTCGCGGCGTTCGTCGTGAACGAGGTGGGCATCAACTCCGGCCTGTCCCGCGATCTGAGGATCGCGATCGCCGTCGCACTAGCGATGATCATGGTCCAGCTCCTCGCCCGCGGCATGATCCGGCCGCTGCGCGAGATGGCGGCCGCCGCGCAGACGATCGCCAAGGGCCGGTACGGCCTGCGGGTGACGGCGACCTCCCGGGACGAGGTGGGCGAACTGGCCCGCGCCTTCAACGCGATGGCGGCCGACCTCGCGGAGGTCGACCGGCAGCGGCGCGACCTGGTGGCCAACGTCAGCCACGAGCTGCGCACCCCGATCGCCGGTCTGCAGGCGGTGCTGGAGAACGTCGTCGACGGCGTGTCGCCGCCCGACCTCGACACCCTGGGCACCGCCCTCGCCCAGACGCAGCGGCTGGGCCGTCTCGTGGCCCAGCTTCTCGACCTCTCGCGGCTCGACTCGGGGGCGCGCCTGATCGAGCCGGAAGACCTCGACCTCTCGTCGCTGTGCCGCCAGGCGGTCTCGGAGGCGTCGATCGCACGTGACGACGTGACCGTCGAGAGCGCGGTGCCGCCGGGGACCGTCCTCGCCGCCGATCCGGCCCTGCTCGCGCAGGTGCTGGCCAACCTGCTCGACAACGCCGTACGGCACAGCCCTCCGGGCGGGAGGGTCCGGGTGGAGACGCGGGCCGCCGGGCCGGCCCTGGAGATCAGCGTGATCGACGACGGCCCCGGCATCCCACCGGGGGAGCGGGCCCGGGTGTTCGAGCGCTTCTCCCGGCTCGACGCCGGGCGGGCCGCGGACGCGGGTGGCGCGGGGCTGGGCCTCGCGATCGCGAAGGAGATCGCCGAGTTGCACGGCGGGACGATCGGCGTGGCCGACCCGCCGTCGGTGAGAGACGGTCACGGACCGGCCGGGGGATGCCGGATGGTCGTCGCGCTGCCACGGCACCGGGAACCGGCGGCGGGCGAGGGCGTGGACGCGCCCGTCCACGCCGATGAGCGAAGGGGGACCATGAACTCGAGGCAGGCCCGCGGAGGCCGATCCGACGATCAGCGCGAGGGGACCGGTCTGCCGGCTCCACCCACCGGGGGAATACGGGATGCCGGTACTCCGGCCGCGCCTCGGGACGCCGGGCTTCGGGACGGCGTGCTGCTGGATGGGGGAGCGGAGCGCGGGGTGGCCGCAGCCGGTCGCGCGGAGCGGCACGGCGTGGTTCCGTCCGTATCTGCGGACGCCGGGGTTCCGGAGGCCGGGCTTCGGGTCAGCGGGCTTGTGGACGGTGGCGCGGAGCGCGGGGTGGTCGCGGGCGGTCGCGCGGAGCGGCACGGCGTGGTCTCGGCCGTGCCTGTGGACGCCGTGCCTGCGGAGGCCGGGGTTCCGGATGGCGAGCTTGTGGATGGTGGTGCGGAGTGGCACACCGCGAGCCCGGCCGGTCACGCGGAGGGGCGCGGCGCTGTCCCGGCTGGGGTGCGAGGCACGCACCCCGAGGCGTCCGTGCCCCTGGCGCCAGCGCACCCTGTGCCTCCAGTGCGTCCGGTGAGTTCGGTGCGTCCGGCGGACGACTCCGCTCGGGAGCACGCGAGGGGCGACGCGAGGGGCAACGCGAGTGGCGGCACGCGGGACGACATGAAGGGCGTGGAGCGCGGGGAGGAGCACTGGCGGGGCGTCTCGGCGTCATGGGGAGAGGGGCGCGGGGGGCCCGCGGGTCCGCCAGTCAATCCACCCGTCAGTCCGCCCGTGACCTGGCCGTACGCCGCGCTCGCTCAGGCCCGGCACGGGCGCTCGGCCAGGGCGGCGCTCGGCGCGGGCCTCGGCATGGTGGGCGGCTTCCTCGCCGGGCTGATCGCGGCGGCCGTCCTCGGGGTGTACGGCGAGGGGTTGCTGGGAGCCGCCGCGATCCTGCTGTTCACCGTCGGAGGCGCGGCCGCGGGCGCCGCTTTCGGCTCGTCCCCGGTCCACCGGTACGCCGGGGCACCGCAGGGGCAGCCGCCGCAGGGCGAGAGGCGGCCGGGGGAGGCGCTGCGGGGCGAGAGACCGTGGGGGGAGACGCCGTGGAGCGAGGCGCCGGCGTACGTGCCGCCGCCGCTGTTCCCCCGGCCGGATCTGCCGGACGCGCCCCGGTGGTTGTTGCCGGCCGCCGGGGCGGCGGGCCTGGTCGCGGCCGTCGCCCTGCCGTACGCGTCGGCCGGGCTCGGTTCCGTGCTGACGGCGGTCGCGCTGGGGGCGGCGGCCTTCCCGGCGGTGCTGCCGCGGCGGCGCGGCCGGCTCACCCCGTGGACGGTGACCCTCGGCCTGCTGGCGTACGCGCTGGTCGCCGTCGCCCTCTTCCGCGACGCGGAATGGCTGGTCGCGCCGGTGCTGCTGGCGGCGTTCGCCGTGGGGTCGCTCGCGCTGTCCGGCGGCGGGCGGGGCTGGCTCGGGGTGATCAGAGGAGGGATCTCGGTCGTCTTCGCGATGCTGCCGGTGCCGTGGTTCCTGGCCGGGCCCGTCAGGAACCTGGCGCGGCGTAGCCGCGTGCTGCCCACCCTGGTCGGCGCCGCCGTCACCGTCGTGCTCCTGGCCGTCTTCGGCCTGCTGTTCGCCTCGGCCGACGCCGTCTTCTCGGCGTTCGTCAGCGACCTGCTGCGGACGCCCGACTGGGCCTGGGACCTGCCGTACCGGATCTTCGTCTTCTGCGTGTTCGCCGTGCTGGCCGTGGCGGCGGTGCTGGTGGGCCTGCGTCCGGTGGCCGAGCCCACCCCGCCCGACCTGCGGATGTCCCTCGGCCGCCAGGTGTGGATGATCCCGCTGATCGGGCTGAACCTGCTGTTCGCGGCGTTCGTGACCGTGCAGATCACGGTGCTGTTCGGCGGAAGCCGCAGGGTGCTGTCGACGGCCGGCCTCACCTACGCCGAGTACGCCAGATCCGGCTTCTTCGAACTCGTCACGGTCAGCGTCTTCGTG
Organism: Microbispora sp. H10885; assembly: GCF_014161415.1. Classification (NCBI taxonomy): domain Bacteria; kingdom Bacillati; phylum Actinomycetota; class Actinomycetes; order Streptosporangiales; family Streptosporangiaceae; genus Microbispora; species Microbispora sp. H10885. The sequence goes on from NZ_JABBWY010000004.1 coordinate 592,593, forward strand.
CTCGGCATCGTCGCGGGCGCGGTAGCGCTGCTGCGCCGGCAGAGCCGGACCGACCGCCGGCTGCTGGCCGTGCTGCTCGGTCTGCTGTGCGCGTTCACGCTGGTCATCCTCGCGTCGGCGCTGCACCGCCTCGGCCTCTACACCGACGCGTACGGCCTGTCGCGGCTGCGGGCCTCGGTGGAGGCGACGATCTGGTGGCTCGGCGCGGTGTTCGTGCTGGTGTCGGCGGCCGGGGCGGTCCGCCTGGCCGGCCGCGGCGCCGGATGGTTCTTCCGCGGGCTGGTGCTGCTCACCGGGGTGTCGCTGCTGGCGTTCGCGGTCTCGGACCCCGACGCGCGGGTGGCCGAGACCCAGCTCACGATCCGCGGCGTGGAGCGGCTCGACCACGGCTACCTGGGGGATCTCGGGGCGGAGGCCGTGCCGATCCTGGACAGACTGCCCGAGCCCGACCGCAGTTGCGTGCTGCGGGACGTCGTGGCGGTCAACCGTCTCGACCGGCCGGACTCCTGGAACGACTGGAACCTCGCCCGCGCCCGCGCCCGCGAGGTGCTGGCGAAGCGGCCGGTCCTGCAAGGCGGCGACTGCCCGGCCCCCGACCGCGGATACGCCTACGACTGACACCACGCCCGACTGACACCGTGCTGGCACCGTGCCCGAGTGACACCACGCCCAAATGACACCGTGCCCGAGTGACACCGTGCCCGAGTGACACCGTGCCTGACCGACACCGTGCCAGTGGTGTGCGGGCCCGGCTCTGGCCGTGCTCAAGCCACGGCCTGGCCGGGCCCGGACGTGGCCTGGGCGTGGTTCAGCCGGCGAGGACCTCGCGCAGCGTGACGGCGAAGTTGTCGGGGTCGCCGGGCATGCCGAACGTGTCGTCGAGGAACCCGCCGTGGTTGCTGGGGAACGTCACGGGCTTGGTGCCGAGCCGCTCGGCGACCGCCACGCCCGCGCGGTACGCCAGCTGCCCCTCCGACTCGACGCCGACGCCGACGACGACGCGGGCCGGGGCCGCGCGCAGCGCCTCGAAGTCGGGCTCGTAGTGGGTGCAGGTCACGAGGTTCTGCGCGAACAGCGCGTCGTCGCGGGTGCCGTCGTCCTCGGCCGGCAGCCCGAACTCGGCCGGGTTCGGCCTGGGCTGGTCGGCGAAGTCGGCCGGGATCTCGCCCTGGTGGCCGACGACCGCGATGAACTTCACCATCGCCGGGCCGAAGCCCTCCTTGTCGTACGTTTGCCGGATGTCGGCCACGGCGGCGAGCGCCTGCTCCCGGTCGGGCAGCACCTGGGCGATGGGGGGCTCGTGCGCTACGAGCGTGCGCACCTGCTCCGGGTGCCGGGCCACGAGCGCGAGCCCGTTGACCGCGCCGCCGCTGCTGGCGAAGACGTCCACCGGGCCGCCGCCGAGCGCGTCGATCAGCCGGTGCAGGTCGTCGGCGTGCAGGTCGGGCGTCGACTCGGCGGCGCCGTCGGTCCGGGTGCTCCGCTCGATCCCGCGGGGGTCGTAGGTCACCACCGTACGATCCCGGAAGTGCCCGGCCAGGGCGTTGAACCCCCGGGCGTCCATCGGCGAGCCGATCATCAGCAGGATCGGCGCGTCCCTCTGCCCGGCCTCCCGCACGTCGTAGTGGAGAACGCAGCCGGGCAGTTCGAGGGTGTGCGTCCTGGGTTCGGTCACGTGCTCGCTCCTCTTGGCAGGCGGGATCAGGCCGGCGGAAAGCGAGAGCTCTCCATCACCGTCGGTCACACCCTATATCGAACACTTCATCGAACGCAGCACGTGCGGCGTATCGGAGCGCCGCGGTCGTCAGAGGGCCGCGCGGGCCTCCGCGACCTGCCGCGCGACGCCCTCGGCGCCGCTCTCCTCCGCGAGCCGGGCCGCCTCGCCGAGCAGCCGCAGGGCGTCCTCCCCGCGGTTCTGCGCGGCGGCGATGTAGGCCAGCCCGACCAGGTTGGCGGCGACGCCCGGCTGGAAACCGATCTCCCGGCGCAGCCGCGCCGACTCCTCCAGGAGTTCCCGCGCCGGCTCCAGCCGTCCGGCCATGTGCTCGGCGACGCCCAGGTGCCTCAGCGCGTACGACATCGTCAGCGTGTCGCCGGTCGCCTCGGCGAGTTCGTACGACCGCCGCAACGCGGTCCCGGCCGCCTCGTGGTCGCGCCGTACGACCTGGTGGAAGCAGCCGATCCAGAAGAGCGCCTCGCCCTCGCCGCGCAGGTCGCCGAGCCGCCGGTAGAGATCGGCGGCCCGTTCGAACAGGTCCGGTTCGCGAGGGTCCTCCTCGCCGCCCTCCAGGGACCGCGCGTGGACGACCCGCCCCCGAGCCAGGGCGAGATCGGCCTCGACCGCGTCCAGTTCCCGGTCGGCCTCGGTGAGGGCCGAGGCGTCGCCGCCGAAGACCGCCCGCTCGTAGAGCGTGCCGGCCCGTTCGATTCGTGGGTCGCCGCTCATGCCCGATCCCCTCTGTGATCATCGGTGCGAGGGCGCGAGTCTACTCCCGGGACGGTGTCCAGTACGATCCACCGAGGTGGTCGGGAGAGGGCGAGGGGGGCCGCTGATCGATGGACAGCGCTCTGTACGTCTTCGTCGAGGACCTGCGCGCCGAGGGTGTGCGCGGGCTGCTCGACCGGGCCTCCGCGTACGGCGTTCGCGGCGTCGCGGTGGCCGCGGCCTACCACCAGGCCAGGGACGTCACCCCGCACGGCGCCACGCGGCTGACGCTGCGCCGCGACGGCGTCCACTTCCCCCCGCCGGAGGACCTGTTCGGCGGGCTACGCCTGGCCCCGCCCGTGCAGCCGGGAGCGGAGGACCGGCCGATCGAGGAACTACGCGCGGCCTGCGCCGAACGGGGGCTGCGATTGCACGGCTGGGCCGTCTTCCTGCGCAACAGCGCGATCGGCCTGGCCCACCCCGACGTGACCGTGGAGAACTGCTTCGGCGACCGCGGCGCTCCGGCGGACCTGTGTCCCGCGCACCCCGACGTGCGGGCGTACGCGGTGGCGCTGGCCCGGGCCGTCGCCCGGCAGGGGGTGGACACGGTCGTGGCCGAGTCGCTGCACTTCGCGGCCTTCGGCTACGAGCGGTGCTCGGTGCCGCTCGGTCCGATGGACGCCTTCCTGTTCGGCCTGTGCTTCTGCCCCCACTGCATGAGCCGGGCCGCCGACCTCGGGGTGAACGCCGAGACGGCCAGGCAGGAGTGCGCGAGGATCGTCGGGGGCGTGCTGGACGGCGATCCCCCCGCGGAGGGCGAGGTCACGCGGGCGGCGCTGACGGCCTACGCCGGCCCGGAGGCGGTGGCGTACGCGCGGGCCCGTTCCGAGAGCGTCACCTCACTGGTGGGGGAAGTCGCCGCCGCCGTCACGGCGGAGGGCGCGCGGCTGACGTTCGCGGACGCGACGGGGGCGGCGAAGGGCTACGCCCACGGGCTGCCCTCGGCCGCGCTGGCCGCGCACGACTCCTGGCAACTCGGGATCGACCTCGTGGCGCTCGGCGACCTCGTCCCGTCGTTCGCGGTCCTCGGCTACGCCCGGGATCCCGCCCGGATCGCCGACGACGTCGCCGCCTACCGCCGCTCGATAGGCAAGAACCCCGAACTGCGTGTCGTGCTGCGTCCGGGCGCCCCGGACACCGACTCGGCCGACCGGCTCGCCGCCAAGGTCCGCGCCGCCCGTACGGCCGGGGCCGGGGCCGTGGACTTCCACGCGTACGGCCTGGCCTCCTTCGACGCGCTCACCCGCATCACCGGCGCGCTCGCCTGAAGCCCGAGCCGAGGTGTCGCGTCCTCCGAACGCGGCCGGCGACAAGCCGCTCACCGCGGCGGTGATCTTCTCCGGACGGGTGCGGACCTACCTCAAGGGTCACGGTCGGCAGGCGAGAACGCCGGGCACGCGGCTGTACCGGTCGACCCAGCACGCGAGGTCGGCGTCGATGTAGCCGAGGCACCGCAGGATGGTCTGGTGGTCGGCCTGCAGGTGGCGGTGGTGGATAGGGCAGTGGTGAGCGATCTTGTTGCGTAGCACGCGTAGGTGGTCGAGATAGCGGTGCAGTTCCCTGCGTCCGCCTCGATAGCCGGGGAAGGCCCGGTGCAGGGCCGTACGCCACAGGCGTTGGTCGTAGTTGTTGCCGGGGCCGAGCAGGGAGGCCCAGAAGCCGAAAGGCAGTTCGTTCTCGATCTGCTCGGGGGTGGCCGCGCGGCCTTGCCTACGCAGTAGATCGCGGGCCTCGCTGATCTTGCGCTGGGCGCCGAAGTGCAGGTCGGCCTCCTCCCACCAGTTGGTCCGCTGGAAAAGCCTCACCAGTTCACGGCTGAGGGCGCTGCGCAGCCCGACCTCCAGGTACTGCAGGGGGCCGTAGAACGCCGCGCAGATCTCGGTGTTCCAGCAGTGCAGGCGTAGTGCGGCTCTGGTCTGCCCGTCGCACAGCGCCTCGTACTCAGCGATACGGGCGACCGACAGCACCTCCCGCAGCCGCATGGCCTCGGCCTCCTCCATTTCGCGCCCGTGCCCCCTGTGCTACTGTGTGTGACATAAGCCCCGGTGTTGCCTCTGCTACGGTAAGCAGCCGGGGCACAGCTTTGCGTGAGCAAGGCTGCCATATCTGCCGCGCCGGATGGTGGGCAACGCATCATTCGCGGGCTCCGCGGCATGGACTCGCCGCTACACCCTGACCGTGGCACGTGAGCCGGGACCCGGAAGCGAAGGCCCGTCATCCCCGGGCACGCCAAGCCCAAGCGGGGTGTTACGGCCGATCCGTGACCAGGGCGTCCGCGAGGACGGTCAGACCGGCGGCGACCCGCGCCGCGTCGCACTCGCGCAGTACGGCGGTGACGTGCTCGGCGGCGAGCGGGGCGAGCAGCGCGTGGGCGAGGTAGTCGGCGTCCGCGCCGGGACGTGCCTCGGCGAGCAGGATCGCCAGGTGGCGATGCCAGAAACGGTAGGCGCCGATGCGATACCTGGCTCCCGGGCTCGCGGTCTCGGAGACGCGGAGCAGATCGAGGTATTCGACGAGGTAGTCGGTGTAGGCCGCGACGAAGGCCCGCACCCGATCGCCCGCCGGGGCGCCGGGCCCCAGCGGCGGCGGCCCGGACAGGATGCGCTCCTGCAGGTCCCGTTCCTTGTCGTCGAGCAGGGCGGCCACCAGGCCCGACTTGTCCCCGAACCGGCGGAACAGCGTGCCCTTGCCCACCCCGGCCTCCGCCGCCACCGCGTCCATCGAGACGGCCTCGACGCCGTGCTCGCGGAACAGCTTCGCCGCCGCCTCCTGCACCCGTAGCCGGTTGCGGGCGGCGTCCGCGCGTTCGCGGGGCGGGTCCGCCAGCAGAGAGGTGAGGTCCCTTGACGAACCGGACTGTGGTCCGGTAATTTCTGAGGCGTTCACACAAACGGACTGTAGTCCAGTTAATTGGAGGACGCAATGACCGCGCTCATCACCAGGGACGAGCTCAAGGCCGCGATCGACGCCGGCGTCGTCACCGTCGTCGACGCGCTGGGCGGCGAGTACCACGCCCAGCAGCACCTCCCGGGAGCGATCCCGCTGACGGAGGCGGAGGTCGCCGAGCGGGCCGCCGAACTGCTCCCGGACAAGAACGCCCCGATCGTCACCTACTGCTCGAACCCCTCCTGCCCCAACAGCCAGGCCGTGGCCAACCGGCTGACCGCGCTCGGATACACCGACGTGCGCAAGTACCGGGAAGGCATCCAGGACTGGGTCGAGGCCGGCCTGCCGGTGGAGTCCCTGACCACGGCGTCCTGACCGGTCTCGGGAAGTTCAGGCGGAGTCGCGGACGACGAGCTCGGTGGGGAGGACCACGGACGTGGCCGGGCCGCCCCGGAGGAGGTCGAGCAGCAACCGGACCATCGCGGCGGCCTGCTCGCTGACCGGGTGCCTGATCGTGGTGAGCGGAGGCTCGGTGTAGCGGGCCGCCTCGATGTCGTCGAAGCCGACGACCGCCACGTCGTCCGGCACCCGGCGGCCCGCCTGGCGCAGGGCCTGCAGCGCCCCGATCGCCATGAGGTCGTTGGCCACGAACACGGCGTCGAGGTGCGGGTCGTCTTGGAGCAGGTGGCGCATGGCGACTGCGCCGGACTGCCGGGTGAAGTCGCCGACGGCGACGATCGAGCGGCGGTCGGAGTCGCGCAGCGCGTCGCGGTAACCCGTGAGCCGGTCCTGGCCGCCGATCATGTCCTGCGGGCCGGCGATGGTGGCGATGCGCCGCCGGCCGCTGTCCAGCAGGTGGCGCACCGCCTTCTCCGCGCCGCCCACGTTGTCGTTGTCCACGTACGGCAGGGGAACCGGGACGGCCGGCCTGCCGTACGAGACGACGGGGACGCCCATCCGCGCGAGTGCGGCGGGCAGCGGGTCGGCGCCGTGCATGGAGATCAGCATGACCCCGTCGACGTGGCCGCCGGCGACATAGCGCTCGATCCTCGCGTGGCTCTTGGGAGAGCCGGCGAGCATCAGCACGACCTGCCTGTCGGCGGCCTCCAGCTCCAGGCTGGCCGACCGGATGACCGTGGAGAACATCGGGTCCTCGGAGAAGACCCGGGTGGGCGGCTCGGACACGACCAGCGCGACCGAGTCCGTCCGCTGGGTGACGAGGCTGCGCGCCGCCGAGTTGGGGACGTATCCCAGCTCGTCGACGGCGCGCATGACGGCATCCCTGATCTGCGGGGTCACCGTCAGCTGCCCGTTGACGACCCGGGAGACGGTCGCGCGGGACACTCCCGCCCGCGCCGCGACCGCCTCCAGCGTGGGTCGTTTCATGCGTCCCCCAGTCTCATGCGGTCCCCAGTCTCATGCGGTCCACAGTCTCATGCGGCCCTCTGTTCCCTACGGCCCCTACAGCCCGTTGCGCCTGATGACCTCGCGATACCACAGCGCGCTGTCCTTGGGAACGCGCCGCTGGGTCTCGTAGTCGATGTACACGATGCCGAACCTCTTGTGGTAGCCGTAGGCCCACTCGAAATTGTCCAGCAGCGACCATACGAGATAACCCCTGAGGTCCGCTCCCGCGGCGATCGCGGCGTGCGCCGCCCGCAGGTGGCCGTCGAGGAAGGCGACGCGGTCGTCGTCGTGTACGGCGTCGCCGGTGGCGTGGTCGTCGAAGGCCGCGCCGTTCTCGGTGATGAGCAGCCCGACCTCGGGATAGTCGCGCGACAGCCGTACGAGCAGGGTCTCCAGACCGGCCGGATCGATGGGCCAGCCCATCGCGGTCACCGGGCCGGGCGGTGGATCGAACCGGACGCCCTCGCTGCCGGGGAAGGGCGGGGCGGCCGGCTCGCCGGGCGCCGCCGACACGAAGGTCGGGTTGTAGTAGTTGACGCCCAGCAGGTCGATCGGCTGGTGGATGACGTCCAGGTCGCCGTCCTGGACGTGGTCGAGACCGCCGTGGCGCGCGGCGATCTCCAGCACCTCCTCCGGGTAGCGCCCGCGCAGGGCCGGGTCGAGGAACTGCCGGTTCAGCAGCCCGTCCACGACCCTCGCCTCGCTCTCGCCGCCGTCCGTCTGGATCACGGGCGAGAGGTTGAGGGTGAGCGCGATCTCGGCGGCGCCGGCCGCGCGCAGGGCCCGCGTCGCCAGTCCGTGGCCGAGCAGCAGGTGGTGGGCGGCCCGGAACGCGGCGGCCGGATCGCGTCTGCCCGGCGCGTGCACGCCGGAGCAGTAGCCGAGGAAGGCCGCGACCCACGGCTCGTTCAGCGTCGTCCAGGTCCGGACGCGGTCGCCGAGCCGCCCGTGGACGACCGCGGCGTAGTCGGCGAAGCGCGCGGCGGTGTCCCGTGCGGCCCACCCGCCGGCGTCCTCCAGGGTCTGCGGCAGGTCCCAGTGATACAGCGTCACGTACGGCGTGATGCCGTGGGCGAGCAACTCGTCCACCAGGCGGTCGTAGAAGCCGAGACCGGCGGCGTTCACCGTGCCCGCGCCGGTGGGCATGACCCGCGGCCAGGCCACCGAGAAGCGGTAGGCCGCCAGGCCCAGGTCCGCCATCAGCCGGACGTCGTCGGCGTAGCGGTGGTAGTGGTCGCAGGCGACGTCGCCGGTGTGGCCGTCGGCGACGTTGCCCGGCGCCTTCGAGAAGGTGTCCCAGATGGAGGGGGCCCTGCCGTCATCGGCGGCGGCGCCCTCGATCTGGTAGGCGGCGGTGGCGGCTCCCCAGACGAAGCCGCCGGGGAACACCGGTCCCGGCGAACCGGCTCCCGGCGTGGTGGTGGTCTCCGTGGTCAACGCTTCACAGCTCCCTGCACGATTCCTCCTAGAGAGAGCGCTCTCGCACTCGTCGTGAAACTTTCCTCACGCGTTGACAGCCTATTTCAGCACGCCTAGCGTCAACCACGCTGAGAGCGCTTCCAGCAATGCTGCCGAGGTCGTTCCGCCGGGTCCCGGACCCGGGTTCCGCCTCCGCAGTCGTTGAACCCCCCAGCGGAGGTCGCCCATGCCGTCTCGTCCCCTCAGAACCCTTCCCCTCAGAACACTCGGTTTCGCGGTCCTGACCACCCTCGCCCTGTCCCTGCCCGTCCTCCCGGCCACGCCCGCCGGCGCCGCCACCGTCCCCGTCGGGGCGGGCGGCTACACCACCGACCTGCCCGCCGGCGCGAGCGGGCCCGCCAACTCCGACGGAGCCCCGGTCACCCCCAAGGTCACCTCGAACGTCACCCGCAAGGTGCCCACCAACGACTGGTGGTCGTCGCTCGCCTTCCAGCGGTACGCCGGAAACCCGTACTCCGAGAACATGTACGGCCACCCGCTGGCCTTCCACGCGGTGGCCGGCGGGCTGGAGGTGAGCTATCCCACCACCCCGCTGATCAGCTCCGACGGGCGGCAGTACGAGTTCCCGCACGCCCGCGACCTCACGCTGGGCGTCACCGGCCTCAACTCGCCCGACACCAGGGTGGACGACTGGTCCGACTGGACCGTCACGCCGTACTGGTCGGACGGCGCGCGCTCGCTCAGGGCCACCATCGGGCACGGCCTGCCGTACGTCTACGCGACGCCGAGCGGCGGCGACGCCCGGGTCGCGTTCGTGGCGACGCCGACGGTCTGGGCCGACCGGGGCAACGTCCTCGGCGTCACCGTGAACGGCCACCACTACGGGATCTTCGGGCCGTCCGGCACCGACTGGAGCCTCGGCGGCACGGTCGCGACCGACGCGCTCGGCGGGAGGAACTACTTCTCGGTCGCCGTGCTGCCCGACGCCGCCGCCTCGACGCTCGACCTGTTCGCCAAGTACGCGTTCAGCTTCGTCACGGGGACGAGGGTGACCTGGTCGTACGACGAGGCGGTGGCGCGGCTCACCACCACCTACACGGCGACGACGGCGGCCAAGGAGGGCACGCAGACCGGGACGCTGCTGGCGCTCTACCGCCACCAGTGGCTGGCCACGAGCAGCCCGCTGACGTCGTACACGTACGTCTCGCCGCGCGGCACGATGAAGCTGCGCGAGGGCACGTCGTTCACCACCGCCCAGACGTTCCACGGCGTACTGCCGTCGCTGCCCGACCTCGGCGCGTACGACAGGACGAGGCTCGGCGACTACGTCAGGCAGGAGGCGAACGCCGCCGACCCGTGGAAGGGCGCGACCGACACCTACTGGACCGGCAAGGCGCTCGGCCGCCTCGCCCAGCTCGTGCCGATCGCCGACCAGCTCGGCGACACGGCCTCCCGCGACCGGCTGCTCGGGCTGCTCAAGGGCGAGCTGGAGAGCTGGTTCACCGCAGGGGGCGCCGAGCAGTTCCGTTACGACTCCACCTGGGGCGTGCTCACCGGCTACCCGGCCTCGTACGGCAGCGACACCGAGGTCAACGACCACCACTTCCACTACGGCTACTACCTGATGGCCGCCGCGACCGTGGCGAGGTACGACGCGGCCTGGGCGGCGAACTGGGCGCCGATGGCGAAGCTGCTGGCCGCCGACGCGAACAACTGGGACAGGTCGGAGACCCGGTTCCCGTTCCTGCGCAACTTCGACCCGTACGCCGGCAACGGCTGGGCGTCCGGGCACCAGGGCTTCGCGGCGGGCAACAACGAGGAGTCGTCGTCGGAGGCGATGAACTTCGCGGCCGGGGCGATCCTCCTCGGCGCGGCGACGGGCGACACTGCCCTGCGCGACCTCGGCGTCTACCTCCACACGACCCAGACGTCGGCCGTCGCGCAGTACTGGTTCGACAAGGACGACGCGGTCTTCCCGGCCGGGTTCTGGCACGACACGGCGGGCATGATCTGGGGCTCCGGCGCGGCGTACTCCACCTGGTGGACCGCCAACCCGGAGGAGATCCACGGGATCAACGTGCTGCCGGTCACCGGCGGATCGCTCTACCACGGGCTGTACCAGGCCGACGTGAAGCAGAACCTGGCCGAGATGGAGGCGGGCAACGGCGGCCCGGCGGTCGAGTGGAAGGACGTCATCTGGGAGTTCCGGGCGCTCGCCGACCCGGCCGCGGCCAAGAGCGCGTGGGACGCCGGATACACGACGCTGACGCCCGAGCCGGGGGAGTCGCTCGCGCACGTCTACCACTGGATCTACAACCTGGCCAGGATGGGGGTGGTCGACCCCGGCGTGACCGCCGACAGCCCGACCGCCGCCGTGTTCGTGAACGGCTCGGCGTGGACGTACGTCGCGCACAACTTCGGCTCGTCGGCCAGGGTCGTCACGTTCTCGGACGGCAGGACGCTGACCGTCCCGGCCCGGTCCACGGCGACCAGCGCGGGCACGTCCTCCTCCCCGTCCCCGTCACCGTCCGCATCACCGTCCCCGTCGCCCTCGCCTTCCCCGTCGCCGTCGCCGTCTCCGTCGCCCTCTCCGTCGCCGTCGCCGTCTCCGTCGCCCTCTCCGTCGCCGTCGCCGTCTCCGTCGCCCTCTCCGTCGCCGTCGCCGTCTCCGTCGTCCGGCGGGGTGGACGCGCGCTCGACCATCCAGGCCGAGGCGTACCAGGCGCAGAGCGGCACGCAGGTGGAGACGACCCAGGACGCCGGCGGCGGGCAGAACGTCGCCTACATCGGCAACGGCGACTGGCTGCGCTACGACAACGTCGACTTCGGCTCGACGGCGGCGCGGCAGTTCAAGGCGCGGGTCGCCTCCGGGGCGGCGGGCGGGGCGAGCGGCCTGGTGCAGGTGCGGCTCGACAGCCTCACCGCGGCCCCGATCGGTGACTTCGCCGTCGGCAACACCGGCGGGTGGCAGAGCTGGCAGACGATCCCCGCGAACATCACGGGCGTCACCGGCAGGCACACCGTCTACCTCACCTTCAGCAGCGGCCAGCCGGCCGACTTCGTCAACCTCAACTGGTTCACGTTCGCCACGTCCTGACGAACGACCCGCGGTGGGCGGCACGTCCCGAGCGACGTGCCGCCCGCCCACGGCGCGCTTCCCCGGCGTCCCGGCGGCCCGAGGCGGCGGACGCCTGCGCAGGCCGGGGCAGGGATCTCCTCGCGGCCCTCCTCAACCGGCCGAGTGTCGCAGGCTCTCCCGGTACCGCTGAGGGCTCATGCCGTGTTCCCGCTTGAAGGCCGTGCTCAGCGCGAAGGCGGTGCCGTACCCCACCTGCCGGGCCACGGCCTCCAGCGTCGCGTCCGTCTCACGCAGCAGGTCGGCCGCCAGTGCCAGCCGCAGCCCGGTCAGGTAGGCCATCGGCGGCTCGCCGACCAGCCTCCCGAACCGCTGCGCCAGCGCGGCGCGGGAGACTCCCGCCCGGCCGGCCAGTTCGGCGACCGTCCAGGGCCGGGCCGGCTCGGCGTGCAGCATCCGCAGCACCGGCCCCACCACCGGGTCGCCGTGCGCCCGGTACCAGCCCGGGGCCTGCGCGTCCGGCCGGGAGAACCAGGCGCGCAGCACGGCGATCAGCAGCAGGTCGAGCAGGCGGTCGAGCACCACCTCCTGACCCGGTTCGTCCCTGCCGATCTCCCGGCCGAGCAGCGTGACGAGGGAGCCGTCCCAGGAGTCGCCGGGCAGCACCAGCAGCGTGGGCAGCGCCGCCAGCAGTCGCCGGGTGACCGCGCCGCGCGCCTGGTAGGCGCCGACGAGCATCACGGCCGAGCCGTCCGGGTCGTTGCCCCAGCCGCGCGTGCCCAGGTCCATCTCCGCCGACAGGCTTCGGCCGTCCGGGGTGGTGCAGACCTGCCCGGGATGGATCACGACCTGTGGCGGGGTCGCCGGGTCGTCGGCGACCGTGTAGGGGCCCGGTCCGCGCACGACCGCCACGTCGCCGGGTCCCACCCGTACGGTCCGGTCCCCGTCCGGGGTGATCCACGCCTGGTCGCGGAGCATCGCCACCAGGCACAGCGGCGCCTCGTCCCGGATCCGTACCGACCAGGGCGGGCTCAGCGTCGCCCGCAGCAGGAAGGCCCCGCGCGCCCGGGGCCCGTCGAGGAGGTCGGCGAGCGCGTCCATGGCCAGATCGTAGACGGCCACGTATGCGGACGAGCTTCTCGGCGATGTCGCCCGGCGCCGTCCGCCGATTGACTGATCACCATGACGACGACACCGGACATCCCGGTCGCTGTTCCGGCCGCCCTGTCCATGCTCATGACCGCCGGGATGGCGGGCACCTTCTTCGGCTTCTCGGTCGGTGTCATGCCGGGCCTGAACGCCGCGCCGGCCTCCTCGGCGATCGACGCGATGAACGCCGTCAACGCCAGGATCCAGAACCCGGTGTTCCTGGCGGCGTTCGTCCTCGCCCCGGTCGCCGCCGCCGCGGCGGGCGCCCTGCTGCTGACCCGCTCCGGTTCCGGCGCGGCCTGGCCCTTCTTCGCGGCCGCGGCGGTGTACGCCGCCGGCGTGATCCTGCCGACGGCCGTGGTGAACGTGCCGATGAACGACGCCCTCGCCGCCGTGGCGGTCCACGGTGACCCGGCGGAGGCGGCCAGGATCTGGTCGGACTACGCGGCCCGGTGGACCACCTGGAACACCTTGCGGGCCGCGGCCGGCGCGGTCAGCCTGCTGCTGACGGGGTACGGCGCCTACCGCTGGGGACAGGGCTCCTGACAGGGCGCTTTCCCGTCCGTCGCGGCACCCCGATCCGGGCGGGCATCTGAGCAGAGAGCGCTCTCGCTTATCCGCCTTTATGGGCACCTTAAACGGGAGAGAACGCTCTCTCAGATTTCACAGATCCTCTTGACGCGAGTGAGATTCGAAGGGGACAGTGGCGCTCAAGTGGTCCGCGGTCGCGGTGCGCGGGCCCTCACGGCTCCTCGCCGGACGCCGCCGTCCGGCCGTACCGACGTGCATTCGTCTCCGCCCGTGAGGCCCACCCGCACCCCCCATCCCCTCGCCGCGACGACCGGACCGAGGAGAGAGGTACTCATGCGTGTGCTCCACTCCCCATGGCGGCGCTCGATCGTGGCGCTGCTCGCCGCCACCGCCGCGGTCGCGGCCCTCGCCGTACGGCCCGCCGACGCGTCGGTGCCCGCGACGCCCTCCGGCTGGTCGCTCGTCTGGTCCGACGACTTCAACGGTTCGTCGGGATCACTGCCGTCGTCCAGCAACTGGATCATCGACACCGGTCACGCGTACCCCGGAGGCCCGGGCAACTGGGGAACGGGTGAGATCCAGAACTACACGGCCGACCCGGCGAACCTCAGCCTGGACGGCGGCGGCAACCTGCGCATCACCCCGATCGGCAGCGGCCAGAACTGGACCTCCGCCCGCATCGAGACGCGCCGTTCCGACTTCAAGCCCGCCGACGGGCGCGTCCTGCGCATCGAGGGCCGCATCCAGATGCCGAACGTCACCGGCAACGCCGCCCTCGGCTACTGGCCGGCGTTCTGGGCCCTGGGCTCGCCGTACCGCGGCAATTACCAGAACTGGCCGTCCATCGGCGAGCTCGACATCATGGAGAACGTCAACGGCGTCAACGCCGTCTGGGGCACCCTCCACTGCGGCGTGAACCCCGGCGGGCCGTGCAACGAGACCAACGGCCTCGGCACGAACCGGGCCTGCCCCGGCTCGTCCTGCCAGTCGGCGTTCCACACCTACCGCTTCGAGTGGGACCGCAGCGTCAGCCCCAACCAGCTGCGGTGGTACGTCGACGGCCAGCAGTTCTTCAGCGTGAGCCAGAACCAGCTCGACGCGACGACCTGGTCGAACATGACGTCCCACTCCGGCTACTTCCTGCTGCTCAACGTGGCCGTCGGTGGCGGGTTCCCCAACGGGGTCGCGGGCTTCTCCACGCCCACCTCGGCCACCGTCTCCGGGCGGCCGATGCTCGTCGACTACGTCGCGGTCTGGCAGAGCGGCGGCGGGAGCGACCCGTCGCCGTCGGCCACCCCGAGCAGCCCGTCGGGTGGCGTGGACGCCCGTTCCACCATCCAGGCCGAGGCGTACCAGGCGCAGAGCGGCACGCAGCTCGAGGCGACCCAGGACGCCGGCGGCGGGCAGAACGTCGCCTACATCGGCAACGGCGACTGGCTGCGCTACGACAAGGTGAACTTCGGCTCGACGGCGGCGCGGCAGTTCAAGGCGCGGGTCGCGTCCGGCGCGGCGGCCGGCGTGAGCGGCCTGATCCAGGTGCGGCTCGACAGCCCGACGGCGACCCCGATCGGCGACTTCGCCGTCGGCAACACCGGCGGGTGGCAGAGCTGGCAGACCGTCCCGGCCAACATCACGGGCGTCACCGGCACGCACACGGTCTACCTCACCTTCAGCAGCGGCCAGCCGGCCGACTTCGTCAACCTCAACTGGTTCACGTTCGCCACGTCCTGAGCCGTCCGGGCGGGGACCATGAGGGTCCCCGCCCGTGCTCGCCCTGTCAGCCGGTGGGCTGGACGGTCGCGGGAGACTCCGACTCGGTCGGCGTGGCGGGAGGGGAGCCGCCGGGCGACTGCCCCGGCGCCTCGCCCGGAGCGCCGGGAGCACCCGGAGCACCGGGCGGAGACGGCGCCCCCGGGCCGCCTCCGCCGTGACCCGGCAGCGGCGGCCGGCTGGCGTCCGCGATCAGGACCGCACGCGGGTTGTCACCCGGTGTGCCGATCACCCACACCTGATCGCCCTGCTGGATGCCCTGCAGGCCCTTGTAGTCGGAGACGATCCTGGTCGACTCGTCCACGGCGTAGGCCCGGCCGCCGACGGAGATGGAGTCGCTCCGCACCGAGTCGACCGCGCCGGTCTGGCTCGTGAAGGTCTGGTAGTCGTCCTGGCCGGGCCGCCCGGGCTGCGGCTGCCCCTGCCGGAGCCAGGCGAGCTCCGCCAGGCCGAGTTGGCCTGCGCCGAACTGGATCGGGCCGGGCCGCTCCTGTTTCGCGTGTTCCACCTGACCAGCCTGACCCGCTGGTACGGCACGGGACGGTGCGTGGTCGCCGGGAGCGTAGGCCGCGGCGAGGCCGGCACCGGTGGCGATCGTGAGCGCCGCGGCGACTCCGAGGAGAAGACGAGGCCGTTTTCCTCGCGGTGACGATGGCTTCTCCTCCGCGTTCCTGCGGAATTCGGGACTGGTCATCGGTTCGCTCCCTCCGCTCGGCCTCCAGGCGGCGCGGGCCACGCCGCCCTCGGGCGCGGCGCAGCGCGGTATGAAGTGGCCGGCGTGGCTCGGATATGCGCGGACATGGGCGGCTGTGCCCGTGGCGAAAGGTCGCGTGTCCGGTGTGTGCGGCCCGCACATGGCGCGACTGATCGCAGAGCGGCGCACGCGGTCTCGCCCAGAAGGGCTGCCCGGCACACCTGGCCGGGCCGCCCGCGATCCGTCCGGTCAGCCGCCGGTCTGCGCCGGTCGGCCCGCCCTCGGATCCCCTCGCCGCCCTACCCCGTCGAGTACGGCGGTCACCGCGTGATCGGTAAAGCCATCGTCCGGAGGCGATTGCCGGAATACGACCCGCAGCCGGCCGGCCCCGGCGAGCATGTGCATGATCGGCATCGGGCCGGCGGGCGGGCGTTCCTGAGGCCCGGCCTGATCAGCCCGAGGCCGTACATCTTGGTCGGGTCAGAGCGGTCTTGGACTCTCGACGAGGTCCCGTACGGTCTGGATCAGCTCGGCGGGGTCGAAGGGCTTGGTGAGATAGGCGTGCACACCGATGTCGAACCCCCGCCTGCGGTCGTCCTCCTGCGCGCGGGCCGTGATCAGCATGACCTTGATGTGCTGGGTGCTCGGATCCCGGCGGAGCCTGGTCGCCGTCTCCCAGCCGTCCATGCGCGGCATCATCACGTCGAGCGTGATGACGTCGGGGGCGACGTCGCCCACCCGGTCCAGGCAGTTCTGCCCGTCGTACGCGGTCTCGACCTCGAACCCCTCAAGGGTCAGGTTGACCGCGATGAGCTGCCGGATGACCTCGTCGTCATCCACCACCAGCACGCGTCCCAGAAGCTCACCCACGGGCGCCAAGTTAGCCAATGAGGAGGGGCGGGCGCGCGGTTTTCGCCGATCCGCCCGCCCCGGCCTCGGGACAGCCGTATTGGTGTGACGAACAGCCCTCAAGTGCTGGTAGCCTTGTTCCCGGTTGAGCCCCCTTAGCTCAGGGGATAGAGCACCGGCCTCCGGAGCCGGGAGCGCAAGTTCGAATCTTGCAGGGGGCACCAGACCTTGACCAGCGGATCAAGCCGCTGACCAGGGCGAACGACAGATCATCGGGCGGGTCTCCAGTCTCACGGAGTCCCGCCCGTTCTCATTGGCGCTCGCTGGTTGTGGGCCAACTGTGGGCCATAATTGCTGGCAGGGCGCGTCACTCTGGGCAACGAGGGCGAGAAGCCAGCGGGTTGACAGTTTCTTTGCTTCATGCATGTCGGAGCAGGGCCAGTCGACTACGATGCCTTCCAAAGTGCGTGCGTGTAGGGCTTCGTTCCAGGCCCGAACCCGTCAGCTAACCCGGTAGGTAGAGCACGAGGAATCATGGAGGGAACGGCTAGAAGTGGCTGGCACCCACACCTTGTAGGTCTGATTTGACGCGGACTCGACAGCATCGCCTCGCACTCGTGGAGTGCTAGATGCGTCACGCTAGCCCTGATGAGTCCACAGGGAAGATATGCCGAATTAGAGGCGATGGGCGTCTCTAAACCGGGGAACCAGCGAGACTCGCCTGAGTCTCAGGGGTGAATCATCACGCACACAGACCACTGGAAACGCTCTATATGCGTTCCCGGGGACTTTCTGTGTGCGAAGACTGATTCGTGGTCCCTCGTTGAACAGAGAAATCCCCGGGTCATATGACCGGGAGTTTCGTGTGCAATCCCCCCCAGTTCTCTGGATAGTCATCGCTGTGCAGTTCGGCGCCAATATAGGCATGGCTGCCGGGATAGCTGCTAACCTCTGTGGAGGAGACCGCCTCACTGTGCTCGCCTGGGTAGGCGGGGCCTTTGTCACTATGACGGGGTTGAGCCTCACCGTTCTAGGTCTGCTCGGCGTCTTCGATCCGCTCGCTGGTGCGCCTGGTATATAGCACGAGGAAGGCCCAGGTCGGCGACGATGATCCTCACCGAACCAATGCGATAAAGGTCGCGTTTGGTAGCTGTGCACGATCTTCGCAGCCGACCACGTGAAGTATCAAAATGGGCGGATCTTCTGACATCGAGATCCGCCCGTTTCCATTAGCGCTCACGGAGTGTAGCCCTGTTGTGGACCGGTTAATCACTTTTTGAGGGTCGTCTCAATGCGTCGATCGATCCGCTCATCTCGCTGGTTGTGGGCCAACGTGGGCCACGTCAGGCTGTCAGCGCGGCGTCCATGCGGCGGTTGTTCCGCTCCTGGCGGCCGTCGAGGCCGAGCTGGGGGAGAAGCGGCCTGTACTGCGACACCGGTTGATGCTGGGCGACGAGGAACCCGTCTAGGTGTCCTGGTCGTACTACCCGCACAGCTGGACCGCTGGCACCGCGCTCAGCCGTTGAGGACGTATCCGAGGGGGCGCGCCGGCCCTGCTCGCCGACCTCGGCTACCCGGAGCGTGAGTTTACTGACAGCGTCTCTGTACGACCGCCCACCGTAGAGGAAGCCGAACTCCTGGAACTTCCCGAGGGCATCCCAGTGATCGGCGGCGTGACGGCCTCGATCGGTGAGCGCGCGGGGAAGCCGGGTCGGCGGACGCGGCCCGGTCCTCGTGGCCGGCCCCGGCGGCGTTGAGGGGTGACACGGGGCCCGTACGGAGAGGTCCAAGGTCCCTGTCCCGTTGATCAAGCAGCCGGGGACGCTGTGTGAGCGCGGCGGTGACATCTCCGGTCACCGCGCCTGGAGCGACACACAGTGGAGGCAACCATGAGTGCGGGGGACGCGCCTGCCCGGCATCCGGACGCCCGACCGGCCGCCGGCCGTCCGGCGTTGATGTTGATCCTGGCCACCGTCGGTTTCGCGATCAACTTCTGGGCCTGGGCGCTGCTCAGCCCGCTGGCGCCGAAGTTCAAGGAGGCCCTGCACCTGAGCCCCTTCCAGCAGGCGCTGGTGGTGGCGGTGCCGGTGGTGGTCGGGTCGCTGGGCCGCATCCCGGTCGGTGCGCTGACGGACCGGTACGGCGGCCGGGTCATGTTCCCGCTGGTGTCGCTGGCCACCGTCGTGCCGGTGCTCTATCTGGGGCTGGCCGGGCAGACATCGCTGGCCGGGCTGCTGGCCGGCGGCTTCTTCCTCGGCGTCGGCGGCACGGCCTTCGCGATCGGCGTGCCGTTCGTCAACGCCTGGTTCCCGCCCACGCGGCGCGGCCTCGCCGTCGGCGTGTTCGGTGCGGGCATGGGCGGCACCGCCATCAGCGCGTTGACAACGGTAAGGCTGACCGACGCGGGCGGCACCGCGACCCCGTTCGCGGTCACCGCCGCCGTGCTCGCCGCGTACGCGGTGGTGGCGGCCCTGCTGCTGCGGGACGCGCCTGGCCGGACGGTGCCGGCCGAGTCGCTGGCCCATCGGCTGGCGGCCACGCTGCGGCTGCGGATGACGTGGCAGGCCTCGGCGCTGTACGCGGTGGCGTTCGGCGGATATGTGGCGTTCTCGGTCTACCTGCCCGCCTACCTCAAGACCGCGTACGGACTGGCGCAGGCCGATGCCGCCAACCGGATGGCCGGATTCGTGCTGCTGGCGGTGGTGATGCGCCCGGTGGGCGGGTGGCTGTCCGACCGGTTCCCGCCGACCGGGGTGCTCGCCGGGACGCTGCTCGTCGTCGTGGCCGGTGCCGCCGTCCAGGCGTTCACGCCCGCGCTGGCACCTGTCGGTACGGTCGCGTTCCTGTCCATGGCCGCCGCGCTCGGCGCCGGCAGCGGCGCGACGTTCGCCCTGGTGGCGCTGCTCGCTCCGGCGAACAAGGTCGGCTCGGTCACCGGGATCGTGGGCGCCGCGGGCGGCCTGGGCGGCTTCGTACCGCCACTGCTCATGGGCTTCGTCTACGGCCGGTACGGCACCTACGCCCTGGGGCTGGCGCTGCTGGCCCTGGTCGCGCTGGCCGCCCTGCTGCTGGACACCACCGCCGTCATCCGGACGGCTCGCCGCGCGCTCGGACCGGGTCTGGCCGAAGGATCGAAGGCACATGTGTGAGTACTGCGGCTGCCAGGCCGTGACCACGATCGGCGAACTGACCCGTGAGCACGACCTGGTGGTCGACCTGATCGGGGACGCGCGCACGGCGCACACCGCGGGCGACGTGGACACGATGGGCGCGGTCGCCGGACGGATCGCCGCGGTGCTCGGCCCGCACATGGAGGTCGAGGAGTACGGCCTGTTCCCCGCACTGGCCGAGGACTTCCCCGATCATGTCGCCGGGCTGGAAGCCGAGCACCGGCGCATCGAGGCGGTCCTGCGCGAGGCAGCCGACGGCACGCCCGCCGACCCGGGCTGGCCCCTCAGGCTCCTGGACATACTGAACCTCCTGCGCTCCCACATCCTCAAGGAGCAGGACGGGGTGTTCCCGGCGGCGCTGGTCGGCCTGAGCACGGATGAGTGGGAGGCCGTCGAGAAGGTCCGGGCCCGGGTCGGCACGCTGTTGCCGCCTTCGGGCGGCTGAACCGGCCACCGAGCCCTGCCGGTCATCGCGGGGCGCTCGATCATTACAGGACCAAGGTCCCGGCCGGCAGGGACGGCCGGCACCTGCCGGGTGACCCGGCGTCGGAGGAGCCTGGGATGTGCGCCGCGCTGTGCGCCGCATCCCCGTGTTCCCCTCGAAGGAGTGCACCGCCGTGTCATCACGCCCGCCCCAGGACGCCACCGGTACTCCCGCTACGGACTCGGTGCCCGGTGCGGCTCCGCTGCTGGCCGCACGTCGTTTCCTGACGAAGGAGACGGTCGGCGACAGCGGGCGGACGCTGCACCAGATCGACCGGAGCGCCTGGGAGACGTTCTACCGGGACCGATGGCGCTACGACCGGGTGGTCCGGTCGACACACGGCGTGAACTGCACCGGCTCGTGCTCGTGGAACGTGTTCGTCAAGGACGACCTCATCACCTGGGAGCACCAGGCCACGGACTATCCGACGACGGGTCCGGACGCGCCGGACTACGAGCCGCGCGGCTGTCCGCGTGGGGCGTCGTTCTCCTGGTACGAGTACTCGCCGTCTCGGGTGCGGCACCCGTACGTGCGCGGGGAGCTGGCCGAGATGTTCCGCGCGTCGCTGAGGCGCCTCGGCGACCCGGTGCTTGCCTGGGCCGACATCGTCGAGAACCCGACGAAGGCACGCGTGTACAAGACCCGGCGGGGCCGCGGCGGATTCGTGCGCGCCTCGTGGGACGAGGCGATCACGATGACGGCCGCCGCCCACGTCTACACGACGAAGACGTACGGCCCGGACCGCGTCGTGGGGTTCTCGCCGATCCCGGCGATGTCGATGGCGTCGTTCGCCGCCGGTACCCGCTACCACGCGTTGCTGGGCGGCACCCTGCTGAGCTTCTACGACTGGTACGCGGACCTGCCGGTGGCGTCCCCGCAGATCTGGGGCGACCAGACAGACGTGCCCGAGGCGGGCGACTGGTGGAATTCCACCTACCTGATGATGTGGGGCTCCAACATTCCGGTGACCCGGACGCCGGACGCGCACTTCCTCGCGGAGGCCCGTTACCGGGGCACCAAGGTCGTCGCGGTGAGCCCCGACTACGCCGACAACGTCAAGTTCGCCGACGACTGGCTCGCGCCACACCCCGGCACCGACGGCGCCCTGGCGATGGCCATGGGACACGTGATCCTCACCGAGTTCTTCCGCGACCGCGAGGTGCCCTACTTCACCGACTATGTCCGCCGTTATACCGACCTGCCGTTCCTCGTCACGCTGCGGCGGCGTGACAACGGCGTCTGGACCCCCGACCGCTTCCTCACCGCGCAGGACCTCAGCGAGGACGATGACCGGAACGACGACCCGGACCGGGCCGCGGCGCACAAGACGGTGCTCGTCGACGAGCGTA
Organism: Microbispora sp. H10885; assembly: GCF_014161415.1. Lineage (NCBI taxonomy): Bacteria > Bacillati > Actinomycetota > Actinomycetes > Streptosporangiales > Streptosporangiaceae > Microbispora > Microbispora sp. H10885. Next base: position 613,862 of record NZ_JABBWY010000004.1, read on the forward strand.
CGGGCGAGCCGGTCGTGCCGAACGGCTCGCTCGGGTTCCGTTACGGCGAGCGGGACGCCGGCCGGTGGAACCTCGACCTCGGCGAGGTGGTGCCTGCGCTCGGCCTGCTCGGACTCACCGGCGACGCCGTCGAGGTCGAGCTGGCCCGGTTCGACGTCGGAGACACCGAAGGCGGCGCCACGATGCGCCGGGGCGTCCCGGTCACGCGGATGGGCGGCCACCTCGTCACGACCGTGTTCGACCTGCTCATGGCGCAGTACGGCGTGCGCCGCGGCGACCTGCCCGGCAGCTGGCCGGCCGGGTACGACGACGCCGGCGAGCCCAACACCCCCGCCTGGCAGGAGAACATCACCGGGGTTCCCGGCGCGCTCGCCGCCCGGATCGCCCGCGAGTTCGCGCGTAACGCCGAACGCAGCCGGGGCCGCTCCCTGATCGTCCTCGGCGCCGGGGCCAACCAGTGGTTCCACTCCGACATGACGTACCGGGCCTTCATCTCGCTCGTCACCCTGACCGGCTGCCAGGGCGTCAACGGCGGCGGCTGGGCCCACTACGTCGGTCAGGAGAAGGCCAGACCGCTGACCGGCCAGCAGCACATGTCGTTCGCCTTCGACTGGCAGCGCCCGATGCGCCACCAGGCCGCCACGCCGTACTGGTACCTGCACACGGACCAGTGGCGCTACGAGCGGGTGCCCGCCGACGAGCTGTCCTCGCCGCTGGGCACCGGCCGGTTCAGCGGCATGACGTTCGCGGACACGATCGCCGCCGCCCAGCGGATGGGCTGGAGCCCCGGCCACCCGGCGTTCAACCGCAACCCCCTCGACCTCACCGACGAGGCGGCCGAGAAGGGCCACAGCGTCCAGCAGCACATCGTGGACGAACTGACAGCCGGACGGCTCAAGGCGGTCGCCGATGACCCCGATGACCCCGCGAACTTCCCCCGCTGCCTCACGCTGTGGCGGGCCAACCTGCTGGGCTCCTCCGGCAAGGGCAACGAGTACTTCATGCGGCACCTGCTCGGTGTGGACTCCCTCGCCGCCGCGCAGGAGTGCGACCCCGGCCGGCGGCCCCGCGACGTGGTCTGGCGCAACGAGGCGCCGACCGGGAAGCTGGACCTGCTCACCGCGATCGACTTCCGGATGACCAACACCGGGCTGCACGCGGACGTGGTCCTGCCGGCCGCCACCTGGTATGAGAAGCACGACATCTCGACCACGGACATGCATCCGTTCGTGCACGCGTTCAGCCCGGCCGTCGAGCCGCCGGCGGACGCGCACACCGACTACGACACCTTCCTCGCCCTCGCCGACCGGTTCAGCGAGCTCGCGGCCACCCACCTCGGCGTACGCCGTGACGTCCTCGCGGTTCCGCTGCAGCACGACACGCCCGACGAGCTCGCGACGCCCGGTGGCCGGGTGCGGGACTGGAAAGCGGGGGAGTGCCCGCCCGTGCCCGGCGTGACGATGCCGAAGCTCGTCGAGATCGAACGCGACTACACGCTGATCGGCGCCAAGATGCGCGCGGTGGGCCCGCTGCTCGACACCCTCGGCACCACCACCAAGGCGATCACCGTCGACGTCACCCCGGAGATCGAGTATCTCGCCCACCAGAACGGCGTCGTCGCCGACGGCCCGTTCGCCGGACGCCCGTCGCTCGCAACCGCCGACCGGATGTGCGAGGCGATCCTGGCGCTGTCCGGCACGACCAACGGACGGGTGGCCGCCGCCGGCTTCGCCGCCCTGGAAGCGCGCACCGGTCAGCGGTTCGTCGACCTGATCGAGGGCCACGAGACCGACCACATCTCCTACCCGGACACCCAGGCCGCACCGCAGCCGGTGTTCACCAGCCCCGAGTGGTCCGGGTCGGAGAAGGGCGGCCGCCGCTACTCGCCGTTCACCCTCAACGTCGAACGGTCGAAGCCCTGGCACACCCTCACCGGGCGGCAGCACTTCTTCGTCGAGCACGACTGGGTCGCCGAGCTCGGCGAGCAACTTCCCGCCTTCCGCCCGCCGCTGAACATGGCGCGCCACTTCGGCAAGCCCGGCGAGCTCGTCGACGGCGGCGTGACGGTCCGGTTCCTGACCCCGCACGCCAAGTGGTCGATCCACTCGATGTACCACGACAACGAGCTGATGCTCGCGCTGTCCCGGGGCGGGCCGGTGATCTGGATGAGCGTGGAGGACGCCGCGAAGATCGGTGTCAGGGACAACGAGTGGATCGAGGCGCACAACCGCAACGGCGTCGTCGTCGCCCGTGCCGTCGTCAGCCACCGGATGCCCGAGGGCACGGTGTTCCAATACCACTCGCCGGAGCGGACGGTGAACGTGCCCAAGGCCGAGAAGAGCGGCCGGCGCGGCGGCTACCACAACTCGATGACCCGGCTGCTGGTCAAGCCCACCCACCTCGCGGGCGGGCACGCCCAGCTCACCTACGCCTTCAACTACTACGGCCCGATCGGCAGCCAGCGCGACGAGATCACGGTGATCCGCCGCCGTGCCCAGGAAGTGGAGTACTGATGAGGATCCGCGCGCAGGTCGCGATGGTGATGAACCTCGACAAGTGCATCGGTTGTCACACCTGCTCCGTCACCTGCAAGCAGACCTGGACCAACCGCGAGGGCACCGAGTACGTCTGGTTCAACAACGTCGAGACCAAACCCGGCATCGGATATCCCAAGCACTACGAGGACCAGGATCGCTGGCACGGGGGGTGGCAGCTCGACGGCAAGGGTCGGCTGACCCTGCGATCCGGAGGCCGGGTGAAGCGGCTGGCGCGCATTTTCGCCAACCCGGACCTGCCGTCGATCGACGACTACTACGAGCCGGTCACGTTCGACAAGGACATCCTGGTGAGCGCACCCGGCGGCCTCACCGACACGCCGGTCAAGCGGCCGTACTCCGCGCTGACCGGTGAGCCGGCCGCCGTGGAGTGGGGAGCGAACTGGGAGGACGGCCTCGGTGGCGCGCACGAGCGGGCCGGCCGCGACCCCAACATCGCCCGGATGCCCGCCGAGGCCGCGGCGAAGGTCAGGTTCGAGTTCGAGAAGACCTTCATGTTCCACCTTCCGCGCATCTGCGAGCACTGCCTCAACCCGGCCTGTGTGTCGGCGTGCCCCTCCGGCGCCATGTACAAGCGGGAGGAGGACGGCATCGTCCTGGTTGACCAGAACAAATGCCGGGGCTGGCGGATGTGCGTGTCGGCGTGCCCGTACAAGAAGGTGTACGTCAACCACGCCACCGGCAAGGCCGAGAAATGCACCCTGTGCTTCCCGCGTATCGAGGCCGGCCAGCCCACCATCTGCTCCGAGACCTGCGTGGGGCGGTTGCGCTACCTCGGCATCGTCTTCTACGACGAGGACGCCGTCCTCGCCGCCGCGTCGGTGAAGGAGGAGCGCGATCTGCTCGACGCCCAGCGTGACGTCTTCCTCGACCCGCACGACCCTGCCGTGCAACAGGCCGCCCGCGACGCCGGCATGCCGGAGGAGTGGGTCGAGGCCGCGCGGCTGTCCCCGGTGTGGCGGCTGATCGGCGAGTATCGGATCGCACTGCCGCTGCACCCGGAGTATCGGACGCTGCCGATGGTCTGGTACGTCCCGCCGCTGTCGCCGGTGCTCGACGCGGCCGGCGCCGCGGGCCGCGACGACACCGACGCCGACGACGTCTTCCACACCATCCGCGACCTGCGCATCCCGGTGGAGTACCTCGCAGAACTGTTCACCGCCGGTGACGCCGACGCCGCCGCCGGGGTATTGATGAAACTGGCCGCGATGCGGTCGTACATGCGGGCCCGCACCTTGGACGGCACGGTCGCCCAGGGCTTGCTGGACGGCATCGGGATGACCGCCGAGCAGGTCGAGTCGATGTACCGGTTGCTCGCGATCGCCAAGTACGACGAGCGGTATGTCATCCCGGCCGCGTACGGCAAGGACGCCGCCGCCCTTGAGGCGCAGGCGGCCTCTGCGGGCGGCTGCTCGCTCGACTGCGAGGGCGGCCCGGGCATGGGCGGGTCCGAGCCGGCCGCCGCGGAGCGTTTCCACCTCGTCAGCGGCGGCGACGACGTGCACGCCGGCCGGCGGGGGCTCACGTCGCGGCGGTCCGACGGGCGGACGGGCCTGTCCGTCGACCCGGTGCGGAGGGGGCGGTCATGACCATGCCGACGACCACGTCGATGAGCACGCCCATGACCGCGCCTGTTATCGTGCCGCCGATCGACGCCGCCCTGGTGACGGCGGCCGACCGGACCCGGCTGTTCCGGCTCGCGTCGGTGCTGCTCACCTACCCGGACGCCGATCTGCTCGGCGCCCACGACGAGCTGCGCGGCGCCGCCGCCCTGATCGAGCACCCGTGGCCGCGCGGGCAGGTCGAGGAGTTCCTCGCCTGGCTGACCGGCACCGCGCCCATCGACGTGCAGCGGCACTACGTGCAGACCTTCGACCTGCGCCGCCGATCCGGCCTGTACCTGACGTACTACCTACACGGCGACACCCGCAAGCGGGGGATGGCGCTGCTCATCCTCAAGCAGCGCTACCGCGCCCACGGCCTGCGGCTGGCCGCCGGTGAACTGCCCGACCTGCTGCCGATCGTGCTCGAGTTCGCCGCCACGGTCGGCCCCGGCGAGGGGGAGGCGCCGCTGCGCCAGCACCGGCGGGGCATCGAACTGCTGCGCGCCGCTCTCGCCGACCTCGGCACGCCGTACCGCCTGCTCCTCGACGCCGTCACCGCGATCCTGCCCGAGCTGACCGACGCCGACCGGAAGGCCGTCGCGGAACTGGCCCTCGACGGCCCGCCCGTCGAGTCCGTCGGCCTGGACTTTCCGGGTGGCGTCGGTCTCGCTCCCTACCCCACCTGCTCCCCGTCGGAGGCCCGATGAACACCGTCGTCTGGATCGTCCTGCCGTATCTGTGCCTGGCGGTGTTCGTCGGCGGCCACGTCTGGCGGTGGCGCCACGACCAGTTCGGCTGGACCACGCACACCAGCCAGCTGCTGGAGAGCCGGATCCTCCGCCTCGGGTCGCCGCTGTTCCACCTCGGCGCGTTCGGGGTCATCGGCGGGCACGCCGTGGGGCTGCTGGTGCCGGCCTCGGTGACCGCGGCGCTGGGGATCCCCGAGCACCTCTACCACCTGACCGCGGTCTGGGGTGGCACGCTGACCGGGGCCATGCTCGTCGCGGGGCTGGTGCTGCTCATCGTCCGCCGCTTCATCGACGGGCGGGTGCGGCGCAGGACCACCTCGATGGACAGGGTGCTCTACCTCGCGCTGACAGCCATGATCGCGTTCGGGATGACCGCCACGGTCGCCGTCAACCTGCTCGGTGACGGGTACGACTATCGGGAGACGATCGCGGTCTGGTTCCGCAGTGTGTTCTGGTTCTCCCCGCGTAGAGACCTGATGATCGGCGCGCCGTTGGTCTACCAGGTGCACGCCATCGGCGGCTTCCTGTTCCTGGCGTTGTGGCCCTTTACGCGGCTCGTGCACGTCTGGTCGGCGCCGCTGGCCTATCTGTGGCGCCCGTACGTCGTCTACCGTGCGCGCCGAGGGCCGCTCCCGGCCGCTCCGCCCCCGCCGGTCGCCGTGCGCGAGGCGACCGCACGCCTCGGCCGCTGACGCCCCCACGGGGCAGGAGGGGACCGGCGGCCCGTCTGCCGGGGGACCTTCGTCACTACAGCCCCCTCTCGGGCCGTGGTGGACTCCTGATCGGCCCCGCCGCCGGCGGGCCATAGGCGAGAACCTGGGACTTTGGGGGGATGCGGGTTGTCCGACGCCGATGGCGGTACGGAAGGATTCCCGACAGCGCGGACCGGGTCCGCGGGGGCGGCGCCGCCCGTGTTGATACAGGGCGGGATGGGCGTGGGGGTGTCCGGGTGGAGGCTGGCCCGTGCGGTGGCGGGCACCGGTCAGCTCGGCGTGGTGTCGGGCACGGCGCTCGACGTCACGCTGGCCCGCCGGCTGCAGCAGGGGGATCCCGGAGGGCATCTGCGCCGTGCGCTGGCCCGTTTTCCGGTCCCCGAGATCGCCGAGCGGGTCCTGGCCCGCTACTTCGTCACCGGCGGGGCCGTCGGCGACAGGCCGTACCGGCCGGTGCCGCGTCTGGGGCTGCGGCGCGGCCAGGCCGCGGACGAGCTGGCCGTGGTCGCCAACTTCGCCGAGGTCCTGCTGGCGAAGGAGGGGCACGACGGTCTGATCGGGGTCAACTATCTGGAGAAGATTCAGATGGCCACGCCGGCCGCGGTCTATGGGGCCATGCTCGCCGGAGTCGACTACGTGCTGATGGGCGCCGGCATCCCGGCGGAGATCCCGCGGCTGCTCGACGATCTCGCGGCGCAACGGAATGCGGAGATCTCGGTGACCGTGACGGGGGGCGAGACGCCGCACACGGTCGGCCTCGACCCGGTGGCACTGCTCGGCCGGTCGTTCGCGCCTCTGGCACGGCCCCGGCTGCTGGCGATCGTCTCCTCGCACGTCCTGGCCGCCTACCTCGCGCGCTCGGCCGTGACCAGGCCGTACGGGTTCGTGATCGAGTCTCCGGCGGCGGGCGGTCACAGCGCGCCGCCGCGCGGCCGGGTGCGGCTAAACGAGGCGGGCGAACCCGTGTACGGCCCGCGTGACGAGGTGGACCTCGGCAAGGTCGCGGCGCTCAGCCTGCCGTTCTGGCTCGCCGGTGGGTACGGCACGCCCGACGGGCTCGTTAGAGCGCTGGAGACGGGAGCCGCCGGGATCCAGGTGGGGTCGGCGTTCGCGCTGTGCCGGGAGTCGGGCCTGGACGACGAGCTGAGGCGGCGACTGCTGCGCGACGCCGCCGACGGCGCCCTGGAGGTCCGCAACGACCCGCAGGCATCCCCTGCCGGTTTTCCCTTCAAGGTCGCCCAGGTGCCCGGCACGCTGTCCGATGCCGGCGTCCACGCGGAGCGGCCCCGGCTGTGCGATCTGGGCCACCTGCGCACGCCCTATCAGAAGCCGGACGGCGCGGTCGGCTACCGCTGCCCGGCGGAACCAGTGGAGACCTACGTCCGCAAGGGCGGTCGCGTGGAGGAGACCGCCGGGCGCCGGTGCCTGTGCAACGGGCTGCTGGCCGCGATCGGTCTCGGACAGCGCCGTCCGGACGGTTATCTCGAGCCCCCGCTGCTCACTCTCGGCCAGGACACCGGCTTCCTCAGCGGTCTGCCGGACGACTACTCGGCCGCCGACGTGGTCGACCGCATCCTGCAGGGGACCAGCGCACGCTGATCCAGAGCCGGGGGCCGGCGGCGCCGCCTCGCTTCCACGGACGCCGATCGCCACGAGCGGCCGGCGTCCCGGGACGGCCGCTGCCACGAGAGCGCACGGGCGCTCCCGGACGGCAGTCAAGCCTGTCACTCCAGGTAGTTGTCCTGTAGTGCGTAGTGCATCAAGGTCTGGCACCTGTGGACCAACCGCTGAGCCGTCGGAACCAGAGCCGACGACGACAGCCGGGCGGCCCGAGGGGATCGTCCCTCGGGCCGCCCGGCCGGCGGCCTCATCCCCCGATCGCGGGCATGCTCTCGGGAACGGTCTCCGCCGCCGCGTCCTGTTTCGAAGTCGAGAGAAGCTCCACCAGGTGATTCGCGATCGCGGAGATGGTGGGCTGCTGCCACAGCAGGGTCGTGGGGAGACGGCAGCCGAAGCGCTTCTCCAGGCGCCGCCGGACCATGACGGTCATCACCGAGTCCAGCCCCTGTTCGACAAGGGGACGCCGGATCGCCAGGTCCTCGGGGGCCAGCCTCATCACGGCCGCGATCTCCGCGCAGACCTCGGGCAGGACGCGCTCGTGCAGGACCTCGGGCGCCAGGCCGCCGAACGACTCCGCGGGCTGCCGGAAATCCTCCTCGTCCGGGGCGGGCGCGTCGATCACCGGATAGCGGAGCCCCGAGAGGTGTCCCACCACCCGGCCGTCCAGGTCGGCCACCAGCGCTCGCACGGTGTCGTCGGCGGCCGGGTCCACTGCCGCGTCGATGATCACCGTTGTTGGCGGCGTCCCGGTCAGCACCACCTCGTCGATGTGCACCACCATGCGCAGCACCGGATCGCCGGGGAACACGCAGGGCGCCACGGACATCGCCGCGTCCAGAGCCGAAGCCCAGCCCCCCGGTTTCTCGGTGCGGACCGTGGCCCGCAGCACGCCGTCTCCGCTCAGCAGCGTCTCGATCGTCCAGTCGAAGCCTGTCGAGGGCACGCCGACGGTGGCCAGCCGGTTGTGCACGAAGCCGGGGTCCATCGGGGTGAGACCACCGGCGTCCGGCAGCACGTCGGGCTTCACCTGTCCCGGAGCGGCCACGTCCGCGGTGACGTGCACCAGCCAGGCTGGTTCGGGCTCGTCGGGGCCGGCCGGCGTACGGGCCGCGAGCCGTATCGCCGGAGGCTCGTGCACGACCTGGATCTGCCTGCGCTGCGCGGTCATCAGCGGATGCATCATCTCCACGTCTGTGAGCGTGACGTCCTCGTCCTCGACCGCGTGCAGGAACGTGTTGACCAGCACGGCGGCGGGCACGATCTCGACCCCGTTGAGGGCGTGGCTGCCCGGGTAGGGCCGGTTGGCGTCCTCCAAGCAGGTCCGCCACACCCGGGTACGGCTGCCCGCGAGGCTGGTCCCGGCTCCGAGCAGGGTGTGAGAGTGCACGTCATGCCCTCCGTTGCCTTCCTCGTTGTAGGACTCGCGCCAGTGGCGGCGGTGCTGCCAGGCGTACGGCGGCAGATCGGTCAGGCCGCCGGACGGCTGCAGCCGGCTCCAGTCCACATCGACGCCGTGACAGTGCGCCGTGCCCACCGCGATGAGGAAGGTCTGTAGCTCCGGCTGGTTGCGGCGCAGTGACGTGCCGACGAAAACGTCCTCGAACCCGTTCTCCGAGAGCGTCTCGGTGACGGAGTGCGCGACCACGGGGTGGGGAGAGATCTCCAGGAACACACGGTAGCCGTCCTGCGCCGCAGCCGTCGTCGCCGCGGCCAGCCGCACGGGCTCCCGGAGGTTCGCCGCCCAGTACGCGCTGTCCAGGACGGGCGTGGACCGGGGGTCCGCCAGCGCGGTCGTGTACATGGGGATGCGGGGTGCGCCGAACGAGAGATCGGTGGTGGCGGCGGCCAGTTCGACGGCCAGAGGATCCATGTGCGGGCTGTGGAAGGCGACGTCCGACGCCACCCGCCGCACCACTATGCCCTCGGCCGGCCACTCGTTCACCACCACCTCGACCGCGGCGACGTCGCCGGCCAGCACGGTGGAGCCGGGCGCCGACGAGATCGCCGCCACCAGGTCGGTACGGCCGGCCAGCCTGTCGGCCGCCTCCTCGAAGGACAGGTCGACCATCACCATGGCCCCCTTGCCCTCGGCCTGACGCAGCAGCCGCGAGCGGCGGCAGATCAGGCGGGCGCCGTCGGCGACGGTCATCGCGCCGGCCGTCACCGCCGCCGCGATCTCACCGACGGAGTGGCCGATGACGGCCTTCGGAGCGACCCCGTACGCGTTCCACAGCCTGGCGAGGCCCAGCTGCATCACGAAGATCATGGTTTGCACGCGGTCGATCGTGTCGAGATCGCCGTCGGCCAGGACCTGCCGGGGAGAGAAGCCGATCTCCTCAGCGAAGATCGGCGCCACCTCGTCGACCAGGGACGCGAACTCCGGCACGGCGAGCAGCTCCCGCCCCATCCCGCGCCACTGGCATCCCTGCCCGGAGAAGACCCAGACCGGACCGGGACCGAGCTCGGGCAGCACGTCCCCGGTGAGGACGGCCTCGGCCGGTACGTCGTCCGCGAGCCTGCGCAGGCCGGCCGCGAGCTCGTCCCCGTCCGCCCCGATCACGACGGCGCGACGGGGCAGATGGGTGCGCCGCAGCGCCAGCGTGTGCCCCGCCGACGCCAGGTCGAGCCCTTTCTCGAAGTGGTCGGCGAGCCTGCCCGCGTACTGCCGCAGAGCCTGCTCCGACGCGGCCGACAGCGGGAACAGCCGCTCTCCCGTCTCCTCGTCCCGGGGCACCGGCTGGGCCGGAGGAGCCTGCTCCAGCACGATGTGCGCGACCGTGCCGCCGTACCCGAAGCTGGAGACGCCCGCCCGGCGGGGGTGGTCGCGCTCGGGCCAGGCCGACCGCTCGGTCACCACGCGAAGGCCCGAGGTCTCCCACGGGATGGCCGGGTTCGGGCTGTTCAGCACGCTCGGGGGGATCTCACCCCGGTCGAGGGCGAGCACCGCCTTGATGACGCCGGCGATGCCGGCGGCGCCTTCGAGGTGACCGATGTTGGACTTGACCGAGCCGATGAGGCACGGGTCGCCGGGGGGCCGCCGCGTGCCGTACACGGAGGAGAGCGCCCCCGCCTCCAGCGGGTCGCCGAGCCGGGTCCCGGTGCCGTGCGCCTCGATGTAGTCGACGGTGGACGGCTCGACGCCCGCCTGCCGGCAGGCCCGGATCATCACGTGTTCCTGAGCCTCCCCGCACGGCGCCATGATGCCGTTGGTGTGCCCGTCCTGGTTCACGGCGCTGCCGATGACGAGCGCGAGGATCCGGTCGCCGTCGCGCCGCGCGTCGGACAGCCGCTTGAGCACGACCACGCCGCAGCCCTCGCCGCGTCCGTAGCCGTCGGCCGAAGCGTCGAACGACTTGGACCGCCCGTCGGGGGCCAGGGCTCCGGCCGTGCCCAGCGTGAGGGTCTGGCCCGGGGAGACCAGCAGGTTGACGCCGCCGGCGAGGGCGACGTCGTTCTCGCCGAGCCGCAGACTCTGCGCGGCCAGGTGCAGCGCGACCAGCGACGCCGAGCAGGCGGTGTCGATCGCCATGCTTGGCCCGCGCAGGTCCAGGGAGTAGGAGATGCGGTTGGCGACGGCGCAGGTCGCGGCGCCGATCCCGGTCCACGCCTCGATCTGGGGCAGGTCCTCCAGGAGGCGGCCCCCGTAGTCGGCGGTGCAGACCCCCATGAACACCCCGGCGTCGGTGCCGGCCAGCTCGTGCGGCGGCAGGCCGGCGTTCTCCAGGGCCTCCCACGCGGTCTCCATCAGGATCCGCTGCTGCGGGTCCATCAACTCGGCCTCGCGGGGCGACAGGCCGAAGAACTCCGCGTCGAAGCCCTCGATGTCGCTCAGGAAGCTGCCGTGACGCACGGCGCCGCGCAGCGCGGCGGCGTATTCGGGGCTCCGGTTCTCGTACCGGCGCCAGCGTTCGGCGGGCAGCGATCGGGTCGTGTTCCGGCCGTCGCACAACAGGTCCCAGAACTCGTCCGGTGAGTGGGCGTCGCCGGGAAGACGGCATCCGATCCCGATCACCGCCACTGGTTCCACCCGGGCTCCGCGCGGACTATCGACCATCTGCGTTCATTTCCCTTCGATTTCCGACCCATTGAGGAAGATCGAGCATCTTGATCACGGCGCTGGAGACGGTCACTCCCGGCCCTGTGCCGAGCATCAGCATGTGGTCGCCGGGGCGCAGTTGCCCGGTCATGAGCAGGTGATCGAGGGAAAGGACCTGGTCGCTGGCCCCGCAGTGGCCGATGGTGCGGCCGTAATCCCAGGTCGAGCGTGACATGGGCAGGTCGAGCACGGCCATGCACCGCTGTTCGACGATCTCTTCGGAGTAGTTCATGAACGCCACCCGGGTGAGATCGCCGGCCTTGATTCCGCTCTCGTCCAGCGCGCGCTCGACGACCTCCATGAGGGCCCGCTGGATGTTGAACAGCGCCGAGGTGGCCTCGCCCTTGGGCATGACCTGCTGCCGGAACTGCTCGTTCCGGGCCGCGAAGCTGATCCGGCGCCCGACCGTGACGCCCGGGGGGAACAGGGGTTCGCTGCCCCGGTGCAGTTCCTCGGCCTCGGCCACTGTCGTGGTGCAGACCGACATCAGGCGCGCGAAACCCGCCTCCTTGGTGAGCACGAGCGCGCTGGCGGCGTCCCCGCCTATGTAGCCGGGGCCCATCCGCCACCGGTCCATCAGCGGCGTGCCGTAATTGTCGGAGGCGACCAGCAGGGCGGCCTGCCGGCCGGGAGCGGCGCCCAGGTAGCCGGCCGCGAGTTCCAGGGCGATGAACATCCCGTTGCAGCCCTGCCGGATCTCGGTGGCCAGGACGTCCCCGCCGACCAGATGACGCTGCAGGTAGGAGTGCGGGGGCCAGCCGTCCGGTCCCTGGTGCCACGTCGAGGCGTACAGGAGGAGATCCAGGTCGGCCGGTGCCCGCCCGCTGCGCTTGAGCGCGCTCTGCGCCGCGTGCAGGGCCATCTCCGGAGCCGGCAGGTCACCGGCCACCGCCGTCCCCGCCAGGTTGTGCAGTTCGGCCTCTTCAGCCGGGTACCAGCCTTTGGCGACGGCCTTCTCGACACTGACGACGGTCCGCGGGAGGAAGGCTCCCACTCCGCTGATGTACGTGTCCGCCCACTGCATGACTCTGCCCTCGCTCCGCTAGACGGATTCGAGTTCTCTGACCATCGCCACGATGGTCAGGACGTCCTTGAAGTTCTCGGGGTCGAGCTTCGCGGCGGGGATCGGGACGCCGATGTCCCTCCGGAGGAAGTTCAGCAGCCGCGCCGTCCGCAGGGAGTCCAGGAGACCCGACTGAAGGAGCGGGGTCGTCTCGTCGACCTTGATGTCGTCGCCCTCCAGGACGAGGTTCTCCTGGATGTAGTCGATCAGCCTCTGGGTGATCTCGGTCATGCGCGTGCTCCTCTCTTGACGGGAGAGGTGGAAAGGACCCTGAACACCGCAGCGGCGACGGACGTTCCGGAGCCGAACCCGACCATGAGCAGGTGATCGCCGGCTACGAGCCCGCCGGTCGCGATCAGATGCTCGAAGGCGATGAACTGGTCCACCGCGCCGCAGTGGCCGACGCGCCGCCCGTAGTCCCAGGTGGTCTGGTCTTCGTCGACGCCCAGCCAGGACATCTGCCCGTCCAGGTCCTCGCGACGGCCGTGCGGGAATGCCACCCGTGTGATGTCGGCGAGTCCGATCCCAGCCTCGTCCAAGGTCTTTTCGACCTGTTGCATCATCGTTTTTTGAATCGTCAGGTGGATCCCGGTTCCCTGCCTCTGGAGCAGCCGCTGGCGGAACTCCTCGTGCCGGTCTCCGAAGCTCAGCCCCCTGCCGACGGTGGCGTCCGGGGGGAACAGGGGGTAGGCGCCGTCGTTGACCGCGTCGGCCTCCGGGATCACCGTCGCGTTCACCGACAGGAGCTCGGCCATGCCGTACTCCTTGCCGAGGAGGAGCGCGGCCGCGGCGTCGCCGATCAGCGCTCCGGGGGTCATCCGCCAGCGGTCCACCAGCGGGGTGCCGTGGTTGTCCGAGGAGACGACCATGGCCGTCTCCCGGTCGGCGTCGGCCTGCAGGTAGCTCGCCGCCAGCTCGAGCGAGCTGATCATCCCTACGCAGCCGCTCCGGATCTCGAACGCCGGCACGTTCCCGCCGAGGAGGTGCATCTGCAAGTAGTGCTGGGGCTGCCAACCGTTCGGGCCCTGGTGCCAAACCGACGGGTAGAGCAGAAGGTCGAGATCGCGCGGGGAGGACTCACCCCAGCGGTCGTACGCGTCCAGGACCGCGAGCCGCGCCATCTCGGGCGCGGGCATGTCGCCGGCCACCGCCGCGCCGATCTGCTGGAACTTCTCGGCCTCGTCGGCCGGGTACCAGCCCTCACGAACCGCCCGCTCGACGCTCACGCTGTCAGGCACATAGACGCCGAGGCTCCTGACGAACATGTTGGATGTACGCACACGTCCCCTAACTCATCGACGATCCCGGACAACGGCCTTCGACAGGAGAAGGCGGCTTACCCGGTTTATTCGGGTCCCGGGATATCACGTGACTCCCGGCCGGTCACTGCAAGCGTGGAATAAGCCGGCGAGCCGCCACGGGCAAGGATAGGGGCGGCCCTCGGGTGAAGCAATATGAAAGCCCGCGATCTGGTCAGCGACATTACGTGATCGAGGCCGGACGGATCGTGTTTGAATTTGGACATCGCTTTTCCGCTTCACGTCGCGGTTTCCCGAATGCAATAGGCCGCGATCCGGACGGCGGGAGAACGACGCCGGGCCGTCGCCATTCGGCTCAGGCCCGGCGCGCGCGTCGTCTCAGGCGGGCACTGTCGTGCAGGCGATGTCGTTGAGTTTGAACTGGGCCGGAATGCCGTTCGTGCCGGTGAAGCTCGCCGTGAAGCCGAAGCTCTGACTGGAGCCGGGGCCGATGTAGGAGTTGTAGCCGAGGTCGCGTGCGGTCACCTGGGTGCCGGACTGGGTCACCGTGGCGCTCCAGGCGCTTGTGATCTGCTGGTTGCCCGGCCAGGTCCACGTCACGGTCCAGCCGTCGATGGGGGTCGTGCCGGTGTTCCTCATGGTCACACTGCCGTTGAAAGTGCCGCTCCCGGAGCCGCGGGCGTAGGTGACCTCGCAGGAGGTGCCCATTTTGAGCCCGCCGCGCAGGAAGGTGGCGAAGTTGGCCCAGGTGGGGTTCAACGTGCCGGTGCCGACGGTCTCGGTGCAGTCGGTGGTGGTGCGGACCGTCTGCGTGCCGTAGTGGGCAGGGTCCATGACCTGGGGCATCATGTGATCCGCTCCGGGCACCGAGATGAACGTGGCGTCGCCGCACTGGGCCTTGATTTTGTTGTAGAGAAGGACGCTCTGCCCGTGCGGCACCAGGAAGTCGGCCTGGCCGTGCAGGAACATCAGCGGCGGGTCGTTGCTGTCGACGTAGGTCATCGGATTGGCCTGGGCCACCGTGGCCGGACAGGTCTGGATCGGGCAGCCGACCAGGAGGGATTCCGGGGAGGCGGGAGAGTTGTGGTCCAGCCCGCCGGTCGGCAGGTTCTGCGCGTTCATCTGCAGGAAGTCGGTCGGGCTGTAGAAGGCGAGTCCCACCTGCACGGCGCTGGAGACGCCGGTCGTGCCGATGGTGCCCTCCAGCGCCGCCACGCCGCCGGACAGGGTGGCCATCTCCGTCAGCCAGCCGCCCGAGGAGTCACCCATGATCGCGATGCGATTGGGGTCGATCTGGTACGTGGCGGCGTTCGCGCGCAGCCAGCGGATGGCCGCCTTGATGTCGTGCACCTGGGCCGGGAAGATCGCTTGAGCGCTGGACCGGACGCTGACGCCGGCCACGGCGAAACCAAGAGGATTGAAGACGGCCGCGATCGCGTCCGCGCCGGTCTTGCCGTCGTCGCTCGACCACGCGGAGCCACTGTGCCAGATCAGCAGCGGCCGGGGCGTGATGCCGGTGGACGGCAGATATAGGTCCAGCATGTGCCCCCTGCTGCCGGCCGGCTGCGCGGGCGCGTAAGAGATATCAGTGATCACCTGCGCGGCGTGAGCCGGTGGCGCGAAGACCGCTGAGACACCGACGGCGGCCAGCATGGTCATCGCCATGCCGACGATCATTGCCTTGGTGATTCGAGCTTGCATGGTGCGACTCCGTTGGTCGGATGATCGCCGCGTCCGTGGTGGCCGTCCATGTCTCCTCCGGCGCCGGGGCGGCCGCGACCAGCACGCGACCGTAGCGCTGCGAGAACAACGTCCTGCTCGAGTGTCGCGGCTCACATCGATATGGGCGGGGCGACGATATGACACGTCGTGACGATGGTCAAAATTTTCGTTGTATCGCTCTAATCGAACAGGGAACGCGGCATAAATCGTGCTTTATGGACACGAAGTGCGATTAGGGTCTCAGATCACCTATGGCATGCACAGGCAGTCGGATACGTACCCACGAGGTCTTTCAAGGCCGCCCAGCCCCGAATTGACAACGGCAGAGATTGCCGGTAGTCAGCCGATCTCGGAGGCAACGGCGGCGTTACCGGCGGTAAACACCCGTGAAACATGTC
Source organism: Microbispora sp. H10885 (assembly GCF_014161415.1). NCBI lineage: Bacteria > Bacillati > Actinomycetota > Actinomycetes > Streptosporangiales > Streptosporangiaceae > Microbispora > Microbispora sp. H10885. The sequence continues at coordinate 629,641 of NZ_JABBWY010000004.1, forward strand.
TCGTTCCACGAGAAGGCCGGTGAAAGTTTCACGCTCTTCCCCGCGACCGAGCCGGACGTGACAATCTCTCTGGCGCGTAGTTGAGTGATAATGTCCACCGTCATGATCTCCCCAGTCGCAGGAGGACGAATGCGAAAGGCACGCGCTGTTCTCATCTCGGCCGTCATGGTCCTTGGAGTGTCGTCAACGATCGGCGCCACCCCGGCGCAAGCCGCAAGCTTGGTCGGCGCTTTCAGGGACTACTCGGAGTGCCAGCGAATCGGAAGCCACGGCGTCGCCCAGGGCTGGTGGGAGGGCTATTCGTGCGTGTGGGAGAGCCGGTACCGCTACTACTTCCTCTACACGTGACCCCGTGAAACGCACGTGCCCCCGGCCCTGAGGAGCCGACCCGGGGGCGCGTGCGCTCCAGTACACGCGGAGCCGCCGCTTGGAGAGACGACGACCTCGTGACGCACGTCGGTCTCGCGCAGCGCGTCCGCGATCTCTCGTTGCTGTCCGGAAGGGACGACGTGGTCGTTGTCTCCGACGGGGAAGAGCACATGCCCGATGATCCGCGAGGTCGGCGACAGCGTCGGCTCGAGTCGGCCGATCGGAAAATGTCGGTGGCCGGCAGCCGGCCGCCGTAGAAGACGGCCACCGCGGCGAGGGTCCTGTCACCTGGGCCCATGCGATAGACGCCCACATCCCCCGTGGCGCGGGTGACGCAGGGGCTACCGGTAACCGTGGACCTGCCATGGAGGGGAATGGTGCTTCTTCGCGGCAGCGCGATTCCCCATGCCCGTCCTGCCACCCGTACGGAGTGCCGCATCGCCACCTTGTGTTTTGACGCCCGCTGACGGCTCGGCCGCCATCGACCTCGACGTGCCCAGCATCGACCAAGCCCGCGCTCGCACGTCGGCACGCGCCGGTCTCAGTAGAGTGGCGGGGTGCCGGGTGAGCAGGTGAGTGCGCGGGTGGACATCTGGATCTGGTCGGTACGGCTGACCAGGACCCGTTCGATCGCGTCCGACGCCTGCCGGGGCGGTCACGTCCGGGTCAACGGGGTGCGGGTCAAGCCCGCGCACGTCGTCCGGGCCGGCGACGAGGTCCGGCTGCGACTCGAGGGGCGCGAACGCGTCGTGGTCGTCTCCCGCGTCATCACCAAGCGCGTCGGCGCCCCCGTGGCCGCCGAGTGCTACGTCGACAAGAGCCCTCCGCCCCCTCCGCGCGAGGAGGCCGTGACGGTGGCCGTCCGGGCTCGGGGCGCGGGACGTCCCACCAAACGCGAGCGCCGCAGCATCGACAAACTGCTCGGGCGCCCGCCGGCGGGAGGAGCGGGACCGCCGGCCACGGGGTGAGTGACGTGAAGATCCGCGACTTGCGCGTACGGCGGGCTCAGTCGCGGGCGAGCAGCTCCAGCGTGTCGACGACCCGGTTCGAGAAGCCCCACTCGTTGTCGTACCAGGCCACCACCTTGACATGCCTGCCCTCGACGCGGGTGAGGGCGGCGTCGAAGATCGCCGACGCCGGCTGGCCGGTGATGTCGCTGGAGACCAGCGGCTCGTCGGCGTAGTCGAGGATGCCCTTGAGCCTGCCGTCGGCGGCGGCGCGGTAGGCCGCGAGCACCTCGTCGCGGGTCACCTCGCGTGAGACGGTGGTGTTCAGCTCCACGATCGAACCCACCGGGACCGGCACGCGGATCGCGTCGCCCGACAGCTTGCCGTCGAGGTTCGGCAGCACCAGGCCGATGGCCTTGGCGGCCCCTGTGGTGGTGGGCACGATGTTCACGCCGGCCGCGCGGGCGCGACGCAGGTCGCGGTGCGGGCCGTCCTGCAGGTTCTGCTCCTGGGTGTAGGCGTGCACCGTGGTCATGAAGCCGTGCTCGATGCCGGCCAGGTCGTCGAGCACGGACGCCAGCGGAGCCAGCGCGTTCGTGGTGCACGAGGCGTTCGAGACGATCACGTGCTCGGCGGGGTCGTACGCCTCGGTGTTCACGCCGTAGGCGAGCGTGACGTCGGCGCCGTCGGAGGGGGCGCTCACCAGCACGCGCCTGGCGCCCGCGTCGATGTGCGCGCGGGCGGCACGCGCCGCGGTGAAGCGGCCGGTGGACTCGAGCACGAGGGCGACGCCGAGCTCGGCCCAGGGCAGCTTGGCGGGCTCGCGTTCGGCGAGCACCTGGATGCGGCGGCCGTCGACCACGAGGTCGGCGCCGTCGACCTCGACGGGGAGGCCGAGGCGGCCGAGCGCGCTGTCGTACTTGAGCAGGTGCGCGAGGGTCTCCGGGGCGGTGAGGTCGTTGACGGCGACCACTTCGAGGTCGTTGTCGCGTCCGAGCAGGGCGCGGAGGGTGTTGCGTCCGATGCGGCCGAATCCGTTGATGGCGATGCGAGTCATGGGCGTTCCTTTCGTTCCGCTCGTTCTGGGCTCCATGGTCGGCGCTCGGACGCCGGGCCGACAGTGGCCCGAATGACAGCACGCGCAAGAATCAAGCCAGAAGTTTCGCCACCGTCCGCAAGGATCTCGCCACACCCTGCCCGACCGGGTTCAGGCCGAGAAGGTGTGGCGGTACTCGGTCGGGGAGGTGCCGAGGATGCGCTGGAAGTGCAGGCGCAGGTTGGCGCCGGTGCCGAGCCCGACCCGGTCGGCGATCTGCTCCACGCCCAGATCGGTGCGTTCGAGCAGTTCGCGTGCCAGGTCCACGCGTGCCCGGAGCACCCACTGCATCGGCGTGTGGCCGGTGTCCTCCACGAACCGCCGGGAGAAGGTGCGCGCCGACACGCGGGCGTGGCGGGCGAGGGTCTCGAGGGTCAGCCGTTCGGACAGGTGCGCCAGGGCCCACTCCCGCGTGTTCGCGAACAGGTCGCCGAGCGGCTCGGGCACGCTGCGGGGAACGTACTGCGCCTGACCGCCGCTGCGATAGGGCGCCGCCACCAGCCGTCTCGCCACGTGATTGGACAGCCCGACGCCGTGGTCGCGCCGCACCAGGTGCAGGCACAGGTCGATGCCGGAGGCCGCGCCCGCCGACGTCAGCACGTCGCCCTCGTCCACGAACAACACGTTCTCGTCCACCCGTACGAGCGGATGCTTGCCGGCGAGGGCCTTCGTGTAGTGCCAGTGGGTCGTCGCCCGCTTGCCGTCGAGCAGGCCCGCCGCCGCCAGCGCGAACGCCCCCGTCGAGATGGCGGCGAGCCGGGTTCCGCGCTCGTGGGCGGCCATGAGCGCGCCGAGGACAGCGGCCGGCGGCTCCGTGGCCGCCGGCTCCCGATAGCCGGGGATGAAGACGGTGTCGGCGTGCTCGAAGGCGTCGAGGCCCTCGGCCACGTGATAGGAGAGGCCGTCGCCGCCGGTCACCAGTCCGGGCGCGGCGCCGCACACCCGCACCTCGTACGGCATGCTCGGCCGGTTGGAGAACACCTGCGCGGGGATGCCGACGTCGAGTGGTTTCGCGCCCTCCAGCACGAGCACGGCGACGCGATGGTTCTTCCGGCTCATCCGCCTCCTTCGGCTCTTCCACGGTGCGGTGCGTCCCGTCGCGCCGTGACCGTCGTGACCCCTACCGCAAGCATCCTGCCATCCGCCCGCTCGGGCGCGCGTCACCGGTAGAGGACGGCCAGGGCCGCGGCGGTGTCCGCCAGCCTGCGCCGCAGTTCGGCGGGCTCCAGGATTTCCACCTCGGCGCCGAGCCTGAGGAACTCGGAGTGGGCGTGCGTCAGCGACTCGATCGGCACGGTGGCCCTGATCCAGCCGTCCGGGTCCGGGCCCTCGGCCGTGTCGTCCACGGCGGTCACCACGGCCGAGCTCATCGTCTCCCGCAGCCGCTCACACCCGTCCGGCGAGAGCCGGATCACCGCGTGCCCCTGGAACAGCCGCGACCGGAAGCCCGCCAGGTGCTCGCGCCAGTGCCCGGCCAGGTCGAAGCCCTCGGGGCGCTCGAACGTGTCGTCCGTGACCCGCAGCCGCAGGATCTGGGTGACCCGGTAGGTCCGCAGGGCGCCGTCACAGCGGGCCACGAGGTACCACTTCCCGCCTTTGAGCACCAGCCCGTACGGCTCCAGCCGGCGTTCGACCTCGGTGGGGGCGGCCCACCGCCGGTAGAGCACCTCGATGACGCGGCCGTTCCACACGGCCTCGGCGACGTCGGGCAGGTGCGGCACGTGGTCGCCGTCGTGGTACCAGCCGGGCGCGTCGAGGAGGAAGTGGTCCCGGATCCGCCTGACACCGTCCCGCAGGGCGGCGGGCAGCGCGGCCTCGATCTTGAGCTCGGCAGCCGCCGCGAGGGAGCCGAGCCCGAGTTCGGCGGCCGGTCCCGGCAGCGGGGCCAGGAACAGGGCCTCCGCCTCCCGCGGGGTCAGGCCGGTGAGCCGGGTGCGGAAGCCGTCCATCAGCCGGTATCCGCCCTCGTGCCCGGCCTCGCCGTACAACGGGATGCCGGCGGCGTGGAGCGACTCGACGTCGCGGTAGATCGTGCGGACGCTCACCTCCAGCTCTTCGGCGAGCTGGCGGGCCGTCAGGCGCCCCCGCGACTGGAGCAGCAGAAGGATGGACAACAGCCGGGACGCGCGCACATCCACTGACAATAGGTGTCAGTGGAGGGGCCGTACGGTCCCGGGCATGGCATTCATCCACAAGATCACGCGGCCGCTCGGCCCGATCGCGGCCGACGGCCGGTACCACGACGACCAGCGCGGGCGGGCGTCCGAGCCGGGGGACGGATCCCCGGACCGCGGCGACCACCTGGCCGGCGCCCGGCCGGAAGGGGCGGGACGGTGAACGACTTCGACTTCTTCGTCGGCACGTGGGACGTGGCCAACCGGAGGCTGCTGAAGCGGGGGGTCGGCAGCGACGAGTGGGAGGAGTTTCCCGGCCGCTGCGTCGCGTACGGCTTCTTCGACGGCGCGGGCAGCTTCGACACGCTCACGCTGCCCACCAAGGACTTCGACGGCGCGACGGTCCGGACGTACGACGCCGAGCGGGACGAGTGGTCCATCTACTGGATCAACAGCAGGCGCGGCCTGGATCCGGTCCCGGTCGTCGGCCGCTTCGTCGACGGGGTCGGCACCTTCTACGCCGACGACACCGACGACGGCCGCCCGATCCGCGTTCGGTTCACCTGGTCGGGGATCACGCCGGACTCGTGCCACTGGGAGCAGGCCTTCTCCTACGACGGCGGCCAGACCTGGGAGACCAACTGGATCATGGACTCCACCCGCGTCGGGTGATGCCGGGCCACGACAGCCGAGTCCACCGTGAGATCCCGGCCGGTGGTGGGTGAACCGCCTCCGTGTGAGGTTTGGAGATACGCCGGCGCCGGGACGTGCGCGGCTCGTAGTGTCGGAGCCGTCATGAGTGACTCCGCGTCATACCTGGCCTACGTCGCCTCCGTACCGCGCCTTCGTGCCGCGGCAGGCGCCTTGCTCCGAGACGACGAGGGACGGGTGCTTCTCGTGCACCCGGTCTACAAGGACGAGTGGGACATCCCCGGCGGAATCGTCGAGGCGGGGGAGTCCCCTGTCGGTGCTTTACTTCGGGAACTGCGGGAGGAGCTGGGCATCGCGCCGTCGGTGGGCCGGCTTGCCTGTGTCGACTGGGTGCCACCGGCACCGCCGTGGGACGCCGGGCTGATGTTCGTCTTCGACGCGGGCGTGCTCACCGATCCCCAGATCGCGGCGCTCCGCCTGCAGCCCGAGGAACTCGACGACTACAAGTTCGTTCCTCCGACGGACCTCGGCACGCTCCTGCCGCCAGGCCTGACGCGGAGGATGAACGCGGTGGTCTCGGCGGCGGACGCCGGGCATACCGCTTACCTGGAGGACGGCCTCATCCGCCCGCTCCCGTAGCCGGCCTTAAGCGCCGAGGCTGCCACGAGCACGAATCAGGATTCGTCGGCGGGGAAGGCGAACATCCGGACGTACATGGGCCGCGCCTCAGGCGGCGCGTCCTGTGCCCGGTGGCTGTACTTGAGCAGCAGCGCCATGTAGGCGTCGAAGAACTCGGCGAACTCCTCCTTGGTCATCCGGCCGAGACCGCGTGAACCCTTGGCCCAGTCGGGGTCGCGCCGGTACGCCTCGGGGAAGCGCTCCATGAGTGCCCGGTCCTCCTCGAAGCCGACGCGGTGGAACTCCTCCAGCACCGGGCGGTCCTCGGGCGCGAGCTGTCCGGGGGCCGGGGCGCGCATGTCGCGCGGGACCTCGGCCCTGCGCCACCACCGCTCCCGGCCGGTCGATCTCTCGGGGATCTCCTCGATGAAGCCGTACTTCTCCAGCTGGCGCAGGTGGTAGCTGGTCGTGCCGGTCTTCGCGCCGAGCAGCTCGCCGATCGTCGTGGAGGTCGCGGGCCCGTGGATGTTGAGGTGGCGCAGGATGAGGCGCCGCATGGGGTGGGCCAGAGCCTTGAGACGGCCCGGGTCGTCGAGCAGGAACGGCTCCTCGTCCTTCATGAGGATCACCCTAGTCCTCCAGAACGATATCTGCAGAGATGTCTTTGCCGAGACTTCTCTGCAGACTAGTTTCGGCAACATGCGTCGAATCGCCCTGGCCCTTGGCCTCGCTCTCACCTTGACGGCCGCCCCCGCAGTGGCCGCCGCCGCTCCACCGCCCTCCGCCGCCGGGGAGGCGGTCGCCGTTCCCGCCGACCTGACCGGAAGGGAGGTGAGTTTCGCGGGCGGCGGAGGCCTCACTCTGTACGGCACCGTGCTGTCGCCCGCGAAGGCGTCGCCGGGGCGGCCCGGCGTGGTGCTCGTCCACGGGGCCGGCACCGGCACGCCACGCGCCAAACTCATGGGCGAGGCCGTGGAGTTCGCCCGCAGGGGCATGTCCGTGCTGGTCTACGACAAGAGGTCGGAGGGCTACTCGCTCTTCCGCCGCTCCTACTCGACGCTCGCGGACGACGCGCTGGGCGCGGTGGCCACGCTGCGGTCGCAGCCCGGCGTGGACCCGGCGAAGGTGGGCGTCTGGGGGCTCAGCGAGGGCGGCTGGGTCGCGCCCCTGGCGGCCTCCCGCTCGCGGGACGTCGCGTTCGTCGTGGTCGTCGGCGCCAACGCGCTCACGCCGCTGCGGCAGCAGACCTGGGCCGTCGCCGCGGGCCTGCGCAAGGCGGGGGTGGCGGGGTCGCTGGTGGACCGGGCCGAGCCGAACCTCTACCGGACCATCGCCGACGGGGGCATGTTCCCCGAGCCCTGGTACGACCCCGAGCCGGCCCTCGCCGCGGTGCGGCAGCCGGTGCTCGCGATCTGGGGAGTCCATGACCTGCTGACCCCGCCGAAGGAGACCCCGCCGATCTTCGCGCGGGCGCTGGAGAAGGGCGGCAACCGGCACTACACGTTCCGGTTCTTCCCCGGGGCCGACCACGCCGCCCACCTCACGCCCGACGGCGGCGTCACCCGGCTGCCCGCCCTCGCTCCCGGGTACGCCGACCTGGTCGGCTCCTGGGTCCGCGAGGCCGTCTCGGGACGGCCGCCGCTGGCGAGCATCTCGGGCCCCGCACCCGAGCAGGCGACGCCGACCGTGCCGGTGGACCGTCCGGCGCCGTGGGAGTCGGCCCCGGCGCAGGCGGCCGTGACGCTGCTGCTGATCGCCGTCTTCGCCGCCTACCCGTTGACCGCCCTCGTCCGCCGGCTGCGCGGGCGGTCCCGTACGGCCCTGCCGGCCGCGCCGCGGGTGCTCAGCGCGGCCGGGCTGATCGCCTTGCTCGGGTCGTTCGTCTTCCTGTTCTACCTGCTCATGACCGGGGGCAAGCTGGCCGCGCCGGGACCCGTGCTGTTCGGTCGCCCGATCGTCTGGCTGGGCCTGCAGGCCCTGGCGCTGACCACGGTGGTCGCCGCCGTACGGACGGTCCGGGCGTGGCGGAGGGCCGGGGCGAGGAGTGAGCGGGTCCGCCTCGGCCTCCTGCTCGCCGGCGGCGTCGCCTTCCTCCCGTGGGCCCTCTACTGGGGCCTGCTGCTCCCGTGAGTGGCGGAGACGCTCAGCTCGTCAGCAAGCCGATTCCGAGGGAGAGCACCCCGGCGGCCAGGCACAGCGCGCCGATCCAGAGCAGGGCGATCAACCGGTTCGGGCGAGTGGTTCCCTGTCCCAGCGAGGACAGGAAGAAACCGGCGGACATCAGCACGGCGGCGGCCGGTACGCCGAGCCGGGCGATCCACACCGGGACACCGCTCAGACCGGTGGCGTCGACGAAGAGCAGGCACACGAGCCCGAGGGTCACCAGCACCCCCGCGTGCGCGTGCCCGGCACGGGCGAAGGCCTGCTGGAAGGGGGTCATCGACACCTGGCCGCGGACGATTCTGGAGAGGAACCATCCGCCGAACTCGATGGTCACGATGGTCAGCAGGACGACGCCCGCGATCCACCGGGTCTCCTGGCTGAGCTGCAGGGGGGTCATGGCTCTCCTGTGGCAGAGGTTGCCGGTCGGGGGTCGGGGCCGCGTACGGCCCGAGGGGAGGAAGTGCCGCGGAGACCGGTCACCGGCCGGTGCCCAGCGCGGTAGCGGGAAGACCGAGCGTCCGCGCGAGATCGGCGAGTTCCGCCTCGAACAGCTCGCCCGCGTCGTCGCCGATGGCCCGGGTCAGGCCGAGCGACTCGACGCTGACCATGCCGTACAGCCGTAGCCAGCACCGGGTGAACGCGACCGCGGCCGCGGAGGAGGGGAGCTCGGTCTCCAGTTGTTCGAGGAGCCGCCGGGCCGGCCTTTCGGTCGCCGGGGAGGGCTGTCCGGGCGGCAGGGGTACGGGCCCGTAGTCGCGCCAGACGCCGGAGAAGACGTCCGCGAAGAGCCTGCCCACCTGACGTCGTGCCCGGCCGGCCGACGCGCCCTCGTCCGGCGAGGACACGAACCAGGAGAGGTGGAACTCCGCGCCGTGTCCGACGGCCCAGTTCCGCAGCGCCCTGCTGGCGGCGATGAGCCGGCCCGCCGTGTCGGCCGCGTCGACGTGATCGACGGCGCTGACGATGTGCTCGGTCAGCTCTTCCAGAACGGCCACGACGACCGCGTCCAGCAGGGTGCGGTGGCTGTCGAAGTAGCGATAGACCCCGGGAGGGGTCATGCCCATCTCGCGGGCGACCGCCCGGATCGTCAGCGCCTCGGCCCCCTGGTCCGTCAGGATGCCGCGGCTCACGGAGATCAGCTCACGCAACGTGGCGTCACGCACTCGCTGACGCCGGAGCGAAACCGTCATCGAGCCCCCTCCACTGCTCGTACCTCTCCCGCGGCGACCCGTGGGAGATGAAGCTCTGTAGCAAAAGTTGTCACATGTTAACTGTAGCGTTTAGTCGTAGCGAAAGATTCCCTAGGACGTTTTAGTTACCGGCAATCCGGCCCAACGGGATGTGCGGCTTTCCTCCCTTGGTGATCTTGTCGGCGGTTCCTGCCCGTTATCGGGGGCTTAGGGCTGCTTTAGGGGTTGCTCTTAGCGTCTGAACCGTCATCAGCAGTGCCGGGGCTCGCGTCCCGATCCGCTGCGCGCAGGGCGCGGTGGCGCGGACGCGGCTCGTTGGAGGAGCGTATGGCGGAGACACCGGTACGACTTCTGTCGGTGGGAACGGCGTTGCCGGGACCTCCCATCGACACGGCCGCCCTTGCCGGGGCGTTCGGCATGGACCAGGTGTGGCGGCAGTGGGTCGACACGTTCATCGGCACACGGACGCGTCATCTCGCGGTCGACCTGTCCACCGGCGAACGGCGGGACAGCCTGGCCGACCTCGGCGAGCGCGCAGCCGTCCAGGCTCTCAGCCGGGCCGGGATCTCCGCGGAGGAGATCGACGTGGTGGTGCTGGGCACCGCCACTCCCGACACGCTGATGCCGGCGACGGTGAACGTCGTCGCCGAGCGGCTCCGCATCGACGGCGTGCCGGCGTTCCAGCTCCAGTCGGGCTGCTCCGGCGCCGTGCAGACGTTCGACGTCGCGGCCTCGCTGCTGGCCACCGGCCGCTACCGCACCGCGCTCGTCGTCGGCGGCGACGTCATCGCCAAGCACTACGACGTCAAGGCCGACCTGACGGCACTGCCGCCCGACGAGCTGGTCAACTACGTGCTGTTCGGCGACGGGGCCGGGGCCGCCGTGCTGAGCACCGCGGGCCCTCCGGAGGCGCCGGTGCTCCGGTCGGTGCTCACCCGGCTGTCCGGCCTCGACCGCGCGCCCGGCCAGATCCTGCGCTGGTACGGCCTGGCCGACCGTGACGCGACCGAGGCCCCGGCCAGCGAGGACTACAAGGCCATCGAGGAGTTCGTTCCCGTCCTCGCCGAGGAGACGGCCGACGAGTTGCTGGACGACCTCGGCTGGGACCGCGCGGAGGTCGACTACCTGTTGCCCCCGCAGCTGTCCGTCGCGATGACCGGGAAGATCACCGCGCGGCTCGCCTTCCCCGCGGCCGAGGAGGTCTCCTGCGTCGCGGAGACCGGCAACAACGGCAACGCCCTGGTCTTCTTCCAGCTCGACCGCCTGCTGCCGCGGATGACGCGGCCGTCGCGGGCGATCGCGGTGGCCATCGAGTCGAGCAAGTGGATCAAGTCGGGCCTGGCCCTGGAGCGTGCCTGATGGCCGCGATCAGCAGGGAGGAGTTCGTGGACCTGCTCCAGGACGAGATCGGCCTGGCCGTCGGCGGCGACGACCTCGGCCGCGCCCTCGACGAGGTGCCCGGATGGGACTCGCTGCACCTGCTGACGATGCTCGTCCTGCTGGAGAAGCGGGTGCGCCGGCCGCTGTCGCTGCCCGACTTCCTCGAGGCCGCGAGCCTGGAGTCGGTCTACGAGCTGGTGAACCGATGACCGGCCGCCCGTTCCCCTCCCAGCGCAGGCACACCCTGTTCTTCCTCGACCAGATCCGCGACTTCTCCCCGGTCTTCCTCGACACCGAGGTGGACGCCACCGCGATCGTCGCGGGACGGGCGCGGGCGCACCAGGCGGGGGAGCGCCGTTCGGTCGTCTCCTACGTCGTGCACGCGGCCGCCGGGGTCCTGGCCAAGCACCCCGAGGCCAACTCCGCCATACACGGCCGGCTGGACCCGGTCGTCGCCTCCTTCGACACCGTGGCGGCCAAGGTCACCCTCGACAAGACCTGGGAGGGCCGCCGCGTCGTGCTCGCCACCGTGATCCCCGCGCTGGAGTCCGCGTCCCTGGCCGACGTACAGGCGCACCTGGACCGGGCGGCCGCCGCCGATCCCGGCACGGCCGAGGAGTTCGCCGGCATCCGCGCGCTGCGGAGACTGGCCTGGCAGGAGGCGCTCGACCGGTTCCGCGAGATGGCGGGGCTGCTCGACCGGCGGCCCGCCGTCACCGGCACGTTCAGCGTCACCTCGCTCGGCCACCGAGCCGTCGACGGCTTCCACTCGGTCGGCGGCACCACTGTGACCCTCGGCGTGGGCCGGATCGCCGACCGCCCGGTCGTCAGGGACGGCGCCGTGGTGGTCGCCCCCGTCATGCGGCTCTCGCTGGCCTTCGACCACCGCGTGATCGACGGCGCCGAGGCCGCCGACGTGCTCACCGAGATCAAGGAAGCGCTGGAGGCGTACGAGGAATGAACGACCTGACCGAGCTCAAGCGCTTCGTCGTGGCGCACGCGATCTCGCAGAACCTGCCGGCCGACCACTACGGCGCCCTGCTCGACCGCATCACCGCGGACGCGGGTGACGAGCCGGGCTCGTGGCCGTACGAGTGGATCCGCGCCGGGGACGAGTGGGACGCCGCCGGCGAGACGGCCCTGGCCTGCCAGTACTACACCATGGGCCGCTTTCCGTACGTGGACGGCCCGGGCCGCAAGCGCGCGCTCGCCCGCTGCCTCGACGCCTTCGACCGGTGGCGGCGCGGGGTGCCGGGCCTGGAGCCCGTCGTCGTGGACGTGGACGGAGTCCCGGTGCGGGTGTGGGCCGCCGGCCTGTCCGCCGACGAGCCCCGGCCGCTGCTGGTCATGACCGGCGGCATCGTGAGCCCGAAGGAGCAGTGGGGGCCGGTGCTCCCGCAGATCGCGGCCTTCGGCATGGCCGGGGTCGTGGCCGACCTGCCCGGCGTCGGCGAGAGCCCGCTCCGGTACGGCCCGGACGCGTGGCGGCTCTTTCCGGCGATCCTCGACGCCCTGGAGGGACGGGCCGAGGTGCGCGAGACCTACCTGCTCGCGCTGAGCTTCAGCGGCCATGCCGCGATCACCGCCGCGCTGCGCGACCCCCGCGTGCGGGGTGTGGTCGCCAACGGCCCGCCCGTCCACGACTTCTTCACCGACGCCGCCTGGCAGGCCCGGGTGCCGAAGGTCACCCGCGACACTCTGGCCCACCTGGCGGGTGTGCCGCCGGAAGCGGTCTTCGCGCACGTGCGCGACTGGGCGCTCGACGACGCCGACCTGCGCGCGCTCACCGTGCCCCTCGCCGCGGTGACGGCGAAGCGGGACGAGATCATCCCTCCCGGCGACACCGAACGGCTGAAGCGCTCGGTGCGCGACCTGCGGCTGATGGAGCACGACGACGTGCACGGCGCCCCCTCCCACCTCGCGGAGACCCGCGTGTGGAGCCTGCTCGCGGTGCAGCGGATGCGGCCCGGCGCCGACCCGGGGGTGACCGCGTCGCTGGCCGCCGCCCTGGAGGCCGCCCGGGCGGGAGCGGCCGGGTGAACGCCCCTCTCGCCGGAGCGCGGGTGCGGGGCGACTGGCTGCGCGAGTTCGCTCCCGCCGCGCCCGGCGCCCCCCGCCTGGTCGTGTTCCCGCACGCCGGAGGCTCGGCCGGCTTCTTCATCCCGCTCGCGCGGGCGCTCGCCCCGCAGGTGCGCGTGCTGGCCGTGCAGTACCCCGGGCGCCTCGACCGGCGGCGCGAGCCGCCCGTCGAGGACGTGCGCGAGCTGGCCCGCAGGGTGGCGGACGTGCTCGCCCGGGAACCGGACGACGGCCCCCTCGCCTTCTTCGGGCACAGCATGGGCTCGCTGGTGGCGTTCGAGGCCGCGCTGCTCGGCGAGCGGGGCGCCGGCGCCGCGCCCGAGCGGCTGTTCGTCTCCGGCGGGCGGGCGCCCGCCCTCACCCGGGTGGATCCGGTGATCCTCCGGAACGACGCCGCGCTGCTGGAGGAGGCCCTGTTCCTCGGCGGCACCTCCCGGCAGGTGCTGGAGAGCGCGGACCTGCGGGAGCTCGTGCTGCCCCCGCTGCGCGCCGACTACCGGGCACTGCGTTCCTATCTGCCCGATCCCGGGGCGCGGGTCCGCTGCCCGGTCACCGCGCTGGTCGGCGACCGGGATCCGCGGGTGACCGTCGACCAGGCCGCCCGGTGGCGGGACCACACCGACGGCGGGTTCCGTCTCACGGTCCTGCCCGGCGGCCACTTCTACCTGACCCCGCGGCTGGAGGACGTCGCGGCGGCGGTACGGAACGGGCTCGCCGTACGGGCCTGACCCGCCTCCCCTCCCGCGCCGTCCGCGCCCGACCACGCTCATCCTGCTCACCATGACCGAGAGTGAGGCACGACGTGATCAGCCCCGACCCGCAGGTGTCCCGGCCCGTCGCGGTCGTCGGAGTCGCGTGCCGCCTGCCCGGCGCGCCACACCCGGACGCCCTGTGGCGGCTGCTGGAGGAGGGCCGCTCGGCCGTCCGCGAGGTGCCCGGGGGCCGAGCGCCGTCCCCGCTCCTGGACGCCCTGGCCCGGGAGAACCCCGGCGTGCGGTACGGCGCCTACCTCGACGACATCGCCGGATTCGACGCGGAGTTCTTCGGGATCTCCCCTCGCGAGGCCGCCGCCATGGACCCGCAGCAGCGGCTCGTCCTGGAACTGGCCTGGGAGGCGCTGGAGGACGCCGGCGTGCTGCCCGAGACGCTGCGCGACACCCCGACGGGCGTGTTCGTCGGGTCCATCGCCGACGAGTACGCCGCACTGTCGCGCCCCTCCGCGATCGGGCGGCACACTCTCACCGGCACCACCCGCGGGATCATCGCCAACCGCGTGTCGTACGCCTTCGGCCTGCGCGGGCCGAGCATCGCGGTCGACACCGCGCAGTCGTCGTCGCTGGTGGCCGTGCACCTCGCGGCCGAGAGCGTGCGGCGCGGCGAGTCGCGCCTGGCGCTCGCGGGCGGCGTCAACCTCATCGTCGACCCGGCCGGCACCGCGGCGGTCGCCCGGTTCGGCGGGCTGTCGCCCGACGGCCGGTGCCACACCTTCGACCGCCGGGCCAACGGCTACGTGCGGGGCGAGGGCGCCGGGCTGGTGCTGCTCAAGCCGCTGGACGCCGCGATCGAGGACGGCGACTCCGTCTACGCCGTGCTGCTCGGCGGCGCGGTCAACAACGACGGAGGCACCGACGGGCTCACCACCCCCAGCGCCGGCGCCCAGGCCGAGGTGCTCAGGCACGCCTGGGCGGCCGCCGGCGTCGCGCCCTCCGACCTGCAGTACGTCGAACTGCACGGCACCGGGACCCGGGTCGGCGACCCGGTGGAGGCGCGGGCCCTGGGTCTCGCCCGCCCCGGCGACGGGCCGGCCCTGCACGTCGGATCGGTGAAGACGAACATCGGACACCTGGAGGGCGCCGCCGGGATCGCCGGTCTGATCAAGACCGTGCTCAGCGTCGCCCGGCGGCGGCTGCCCGCGAGCCTCAACTACGCCGAGCCGAACCCGGAGATCGACTTCGACGGCTGGGGCCTGTCCGTACGGGTCGCGGGCGGGGAGTGGCCCAGGGACGGCGCGCGGCTCGTCGCGGGCGTCAGTTCGTTCGGCATGGGCGGCACCAACTGCCACGTCGTGGTGGCAGAGCCACCCGCGGCGCCTCCGGCCGTCCCCGTGGCGCCTCCGGCCGCGCCCGGCACGCCGGAGGCCGCACCGGCGCGCACCCCTCTCGTGCTGAGCGCGCGCACCGGTGCCGCCCTGCGGGACCAGGCCGCCCGGCTGCTCGACCTCGCCGCCGGGGGCGGCATGTCCGGCGGCGAGGATCCTTCCGGCGCGGCTCGGGCCGCCGGCCTCGCCCGGAGCCTGGCCACCACGCGAACCGCCTTCGAGCACCGGGCGGCCGTCACTGGGGACGTGGCAGCGGGGCTGGCGGCGCTCGCCGAGGGCCGCCCCGCCGCCGGGCTCGTCACGGGCAAGGCCACCTCCGCTCCCGTCGCGGTGCTGTTCCCCGGCCAGGGCAGTCAGCGGCCGGGCATGGGCCGCCGGGTCCACCAGGATCACCCCGTCTGGCGGGCCGCGTTCGACGAGGCCGCCGCTGCGTTGAACGAGCGGCTGCCGCGTCCTCTGGAGGAGGTCGTCTGGGCGGAGCCGGACGGTGAGGAGGCCCGGCTGCTCGACCGCACGGCCTTCACCCAGCCCGCGATCTTCGCGGTCGAGGTGGCGACCTTCCGCCTGCTGGAGTCGCTCGGAGTCGAGCCGTCCTTCGTCGCCGGCCACTCCATCGGCGAGGTGGCCGCCGCGCACGTCGCGGGCGTGCTCGACATGTCGTCCGCCGCCGAGCTGATCACGGCACGGGGGCGGCTGATGGAGTCGCTGCCCTCCGGCGGCGGCATGCTCGCCGTCGGCGCGCCCGAGGAGGAGGTGCGGGGGCTGATCGCGGAGGTGGACGGCCTCGTGGTCGTCGCCGCGGTGAACGGTCCCCGGTCCGTGGTCGTCGCGGGGGAGGACCCGGCGCTCGACGCCGTCGCCGCCGTCGCCGTCGCGCGCGGCCACCAGACCCGGAGGCTCCAGGTGAGCCACGCCTTCCACTCGCCCCTGATGGACCCCGTGCTCGACGAGTTCCGTGCGGTGCTCGCGGGGCTCGCGTTCGGCCCGGCCCGCGTTCCGTTCGTGTCGACCGTGACCGGGGAACTCGCCGGCCCCACCGACGCCGACACCCGTGCGGGTCTCTCGGCGGGCTACTGGGTGGACTACTGGGTGGAGCACGCCCGCCGTACGGTCCGCTTCGCCGACGGCCTGGACCGGTTGCGGGCGCTGGGCGCCGGAATCTTCGTGGAGGCGGGGCCGGGGACGGCCCTCAGCGCGGCCGGGCGGGAGGCGCTGGGCTCGGTGGCGCCGTTCGTGCCGGTCCTCGGCAAGGACGACGACCTGGACCTCGCCGTCGGGCGGCTGTTCACCGCCGGGGTGCGGCTCGACTGGGACGCCGTCTTCCCGCCGGGAAGCCCTCGCGTCCCGCTGCCCACCTACCCCTTCCAGCGCGAGCCCCACTGGCTGACGCCGGCTGCCGCGGACGGGACCCCTCCGCCCGCTGTGTCCCCTGCTGTGCTCCCGGTCACGGCCCCGGTGTCGCCCGCCCACGCCGCCCGTACGGCGAACAGGGAAGGGCGGGTGATCGAGGAGGTGGCGGCCGTCCTCGGCTTCGCCGACCCCGGGCGCGTCGACCCCGAGGCGACGTTCAAGGACCTCGGCCTCGACTCGCTCGGCCTGGTCGAGCTGCGCGACCGCCTGAGCGCCGCCTTCGGCGCCGACCTCCCCGCCGCCGCGTTGTTCAGTCATCCCACTCCCGCCTCCATCGCCCGCCACCTCGCCGGGGAAGCCGAACAGGACGCCGCGCAGGATGCTGCGCACGAGGCCGTACGGGACGTCGTGGCGGTGGACGACGACCCGGTGGTGATCGTGGGGATGGGGTGCCGGTTCCCGGGCGGGGTGGCCTCGCCGGAGGACCTGTGGCAGGTGGTGGCCAGTGGCGCGGACGTGACGGGCGACTTCCCCGACGACCGGGGCTGGGACCTCGACGCCCTCTTCGATCCCGACCCGGAACGGCCCGGCGCCTCCTATACGCGCCGGGGCGGCTTTCTCCGTGACGCGGGGGAGTTCGATCCGGCGTTCTTCGGGATGAGCCCTCGGGAGGCGCTGGCCACCGATCCGCAGCAGCGGTTGCTGCTGCAGGTGTCGTGGGAGGCGCTGGAGCGGGCCGGCATCGACCCGCTGTCGCTGAAGGAGACCCGCACCGGGGTGTTCGTCGGCGCGACCGCGTCGGACTACACGCCCCGCCTGCACGAGGGCGGCGGCGGGACCGACGGCTACCTCCTCACCGGGGGCAGCGTCAGCGTGGCGTCGGGGCGGATCGCGTATGTGCTGGGGTCGCGGGGTCCGGCGTTGACGGTGGACACGGCGTGTTCGTCGTCGTTGGTGGCGTTGGATCTGGCGGTGCGTGCGGTGCGGTCGGGGGAGTGCGGGCTGGCGTTGGCGGGTGGGGCGGCGGTGATGGCGTCGCCGGGGATGTTCGTGGAGTTTT
>NZ_JABBWY010000040.1:0-597 GCF_014161415.1 Microbispora sp. H10885
TCGGAGTGATCACCCCATGCGAATGACCCGCACCACCCAGATACTGGCCGCCTCCGTGCTCGGCCTCACCCTCACCGGCATCGGCGTCTCCCCCGCCCTCGCCGACGACCCCGGCGCCGGCATCGACGTCTCGGTCACCATCACCCCCACCACCACCCCCGGCCAGATCTCCATGACCGTCGCCGACAACAACGGCGTCTCCCTCCAGGAGAACGGCTCCGACGCCGCCGCCCGCCAGTTCGTCGGCACCCTGCCCACCGTCACCGTCACCGACACCCGCACGCCCGCCGAGATCCCCGACGGCGAATTCTGGGCCGTGGTCGGCCAGGCCAGCGCCTTCACCGCCACCGCCACCGGCACCGCCCCCATCGGCCCCGAATACCTCGGCTGGAAGCCCCGCCTGCTGTCCGACACCACCACCGGCGCCGTCGCCGCCGGCGAGCCGGTCTCCTCCGTCGTGTCCGACGGCTCCGGCGCCCCCACCGTCGGTCTCAAGGGCCAGGAACTCCTCGTCTCCACCGCCGACTCCGCCACCGAGATCGGCACCTCCAAGGTCAACGCCGACCTCGCCCTGCGCACCCCCGTCGACGTCGCCGC
>NZ_JABBWY010000041.1:0-596 GCF_014161415.1 Microbispora sp. H10885
CCGTGGCCCAACCACTTGTGGGGGGAGCGGTCGAAGGTGGGGCTGGCGATTGGGACGAAGTCGTAACAAGGTAGCCGTACCGGAAGGTGCGGCTGGATCACCTCCTTTCTAAGGAGCACCGGCCGGCTCGGATCCTCGTTGGAGGGTCGGGGTTGGTCCATGTCGCGTTCACCGGCGAGTGTCCGGTGCGTGGCGAGCTCATTAGTGGAGCACTGGTTAGTCAGCTGGTCGTGGTTGCCGGGTCGGTGAGTACCGTCCCAGCCTCCCTTCATCGGGGGTCTGGGGAGTGGGAAAGCGGGTGCCGGGGGTTGGGACTGGTTGAGCACACTGTTGGGTCCTGAGGGAACGGACCGTTCGCCTGGCCACCGTGGTTGTTGCGGTGGCTGCTTGGTGGAGGGCCTGTTGTCCTTCTGGGGCTGGTCTCCTGCCATACCGGTTCGGGCGTGTTGACGCTCGGGTGTTTGGTGGTGGGTGGGCTGGTTTGCCTGGTTGTTGTTTGTGAATTGCATAGTGGACGCGAGCATCTTTGTGGCCAAGTTTTTTAGGGCACACGGTGGATGCCTTGGCATCAGGAGCCGATGAAGGACGTGGGAGGC
>NZ_JABBWY010000042.1:0-547 GCF_014161415.1 Microbispora sp. H10885
TGGTGGGGGTCGCAGTGGCCAGGGGGAAGCGACTGTTTACTAAAAACACAGGTCCGTGCGAAGTCGTAAGACGATGTATACGGACTGACGCCTGCCCGGTGCCGGAACGTTAAGGGGACCGCTTAGCATCCTTTTGGGGTGCGAAGGTGAGAACTTAAGCGCCGGTAAACGGCGGTGGTAACTATAACCATCCTAAGGTAGCGAAATTCCTTGTCGGGTAAGTTCCGACCTGCACGAATGGCGTAACGACTTCCCCGCTGTCTCAACCACAGGCCCGGTGAAATTGCAGTACGAGTAAAGATGCTCGTTTCGCGCAGCAGGACGGAAAGACCCCGGGACCTTCACTACAGCTTGACATTGGCGTTTGGAGCGTCTTGTGTAGGATAGGTGGGAGACTGGGAAGCTCCGACGCTAGTCGGGGTGGAGTCATTGGTGAAATACCACTCTGGTCGTTTTGGACGTCTAACCCGCGCCCGTGAATCCGGGTGGGGGACAGTGTCTGGTGGGTAGTTTAACTGGGGCGGTTGCCTCCTAAAAGGTAACGGAG
>NZ_JABBWY010000043.1:0-542 GCF_014161415.1 Microbispora sp. H10885
TCCTTCATCGGCTCCTGATGCCAAGGCATCCACCGTGTGCCCTAAAAAACTTGGCCACAAAGATGCTCGCGTCCACTATGCAATTCACAAACAACAACCAGGCAAACCAGCCCACCCCACCACCAAAAACCCCCACCCCCCACAAGGAGAGCAGAAGCCGGTATGGCAGGAGACCAGCCCCAAAGAGAAAACCAAACCCACTCGCAAGCGGCCACCGCAAAAGCAGTGGCCGGCGAACAGTCCGTTCCCTCAGGACCCAACAGTGTGCCCGAACCCACCAAGCCCCGCCGAACGCTTTCCCACTCCGCACACAAGTGCGGCGGTACTCACCCCGGCAGCCGAACCCGGCCGATCCGAATAACCAGTGCTCCACTAATGAGCTCACCGAGCAGGGAACACGCGTCCCTGAACCCGGCATGGACCAACCCCGACCCTCCAACGAGGATCCGAGCCGGCCGGTGCTCCTTAGAAAGGAGGTGATCCAGCCGCACCTTCCGGTACGGCTACCTTGTTACGACTTCGTCCCAATCGCCAGCCCCACC